>CAKVFI010000003.1 GCA_934746715.1 uncultured Clostridia bacterium | reverse complement strand
ACATTAACCTTTGCAGGCAACAACAAGCCAAGCAATGCAAGTGAAGCGGCAAGCATAGCATTTGGCAAGAGCACAACGACATGGACAGACAGCAAAGGCTACAAGTTCACAGTAACTGAAAAGTCTGGCACATATGTTTTGACAATCAGCAAAGCATAGATTGCAAAAAAGGATAGGAGAAAATCTCCTATCTTTTTTGTTTTAAAAAGTTAAACACAACAACAAAAATTTGTTAATAATATATCAAAATTAACTGATTTATCATTGTTTTATGCCCTTAATTTTTGATAATAATAAAAATATAATATTGACAAAAATTGCATTAAGTGATATATTAAAACACGGAGAAGGAAAAATGACAGAAAAGATTTATTTGGACAATGCTTCCACAACAAGAATAAATGCAGAAGTTCTTAATGAAATGAACAAGGTTTACACCAACACTTTTGGCAATTCAAGTTCACTTCATTCTTTTGGTAGAGAAGCAAGTAGTTTAATTGATGACAGTCGTGATACAATTGCAAATGCAATCAATGCAAAACGCAATGAAATTTATTTTACATCAAGCGGCAGTGAAGCAAATTCATGGGCAATTATTGGCATTGCTTATGCTAACAAAGCAAAAGGCAACCATATTATAACAAGCAAAATTGAGCATGAATCAGTTTTGCAAGCATGCAAATATTTGGAAAAGAATGGTTTTAAAGTAACCTATTTGGATGTTGATAAAAATGGTTTTATCAACTTTGCAGCATTGCTTCGCGCAATAACAGACAAAACAATTTTGATTTCAATCATGGCAGCAAACAACGAAATTGGCACAATTCAAAACATAAAAGCAATTTCCCATGTTGCGCATGACAAAAACATTGTTTTTCACACAGACTGCGTTCAACTTTTTGGGCACATGAACCTTGACGTTAAAGATTTGGGTATTGACGCAATGACAATCAGCGCTCACAAAATTTATGGTCCAAAAGGTGTTGGTGCTCTTTACCTTTCAAACAATGTGGCAATTGACCCAATCATTTTTGGTGGTAACCAAGAGCGCTCTCGTCGTGGTGGCACTTGCAACACTGCTGGCATTGTAGGCTTTGCAAAAGCAACAGAAATTGCTATGCGTGATATGGCAATCAACAACCACAAAATTCGTGCTTTAAGTGAGTATTTTGTTTCAAAAATCACAGCGTCTATTGAAAACATTATTATTAATGCAGAAACAAAACAAAAACTTCCAAACATCATTTCTATTTGCTTTGTTGGTGTTGATGGCGAAAGTTTGCTTACAAAACTTGATTTGGCTGGCGTGGCAGTTTCAACAGGCAGTGCATGCACAAGCAATAGTTTGGCAGTTTCTCATGTTATATCTGCAATCGGGCTTAAAACTGACGATGCAAAAAGCACAATTCGTTTTAGTATAGGCAAAAACAATTCATATGAAGAACTTGATGAAGCTGTTGCAATAATTAAAAAATCAGTTGAAGATTTACGTGAATATTCTTCTACTTATGGCTTAAAAATACGCAAAAGAAAGGGGGATAACTAATGTATAGCAAAACTATTTTAAATTTGTTTGCAAACCCAATTAACGCTGGCAGAATTATGAAACCAGATGGTATTGCAAGTTTGTCAAATTTTGAAGAAACTGCAAATGTTGAATTTTCACTTCGTATTGTTGATGATGTAATCACACAATGCAATTTTAGGGCACAAGCAAACCCATACATAATTGCAATTTGCTCAACTATAACTCAAATGGTTATTGGCAAAAATATTGATAGCGTTATGCTTGACCAATTGAGCGTTAAAAATAAACTTGGTGACGACAGTGAAACAGACATTTCATTTTGCATTGAGTGCTTGTATTTGGCAATTGAAGACTACATTCAAACACGCGAAAAAGAAGGCAAGCCAAAATCAACTCGTGGCAGAAAGAAAAAGGTTGTTGAGCCAATAATTGATGAACAAACATCAAAAGCAATAAGCGACGCTGTGGCAGTTGTAAATGAACAAAAATCTTCGTCAGCACCAGAAGTTGAAGAAGAAAATGATGACGATTTTGGCGCAGATTACATGGCAAAAGATGGTCAAGTTGAAGATGAAAAAGCAGAACAAACAAAACAAGCTGCAACACATATTACAAAGGCATTTGAAGGCAGCATTTTCAACAACCCAGTGTTTGTGAATTTCTTTAATCATATTCCAAAAGGTGAGTAAAAAAACTCATCTTTTTTTTGCAAAATTTTACATAATTTTCAACTATCAGCAAAAAATAAGGGTAGGAGGATTTATGAAAGATTTATTAGTTGGCATGGGCATTGGTTTTGTTGTTGGGGCAATCACATGCAAATGCAACAAACCAGTTGCAGACACAGTTGAAAAAGGGGTTGAAAAAGGCAAAGAAATTATTTCTGATGTAGCTGATGAAATTAAAACTCAAACAAAAAAAGCAAAACAACAAAACAATCAAGAACAATAAAGGGCATTTGTGTCCTTTTTTTTATGGATTTATTGTTATTTGGAACAATTTTTAAAAAAATAATATTATAAAAATCTTTATTTTGCTAAATTTGTATATGGTCTTTTCTTTACATAAAAAATTAAATATGTTAAAATATAATATATGAAAGCAATGGGAATTGATTTTGGTTTAAAGCGTATTGGTGTGGCATTTAGTGATGAAACAAAATTTTTGGCAACACCATATGAAGTGTATGTTAGACAAAACAGCACACAAGATATACAACATTTTGTTGATTTGATTGAAAAAAACAAAGTTGATGAAATTGTGTGTGGTTTGCCGATGAATATGCAAGGCAACGAGCAGGAAATTGCAGAACTTACGCGCTCATTTATGGATGAATTGCAAGCAAAAGTTGCTGTTAAAATTAGTTTTGTTGACGAGCGTTTGTCATCAGTTTTGGCAGAAGATGTGCTTAAACAATCAGAAAAAGATTGGAAAAAACGCAAACAAAAACTTGACGCAGTTGCCGCATCAATCATATTGCAAGATTATTTGGATAATTTAAGGAGATTTTAATGGAAAACAAAAAGACAAAAAAAGTTGTTGCAAAAAATCCAGTTGCACAAATTTTGGACGAAAAAAACTCAGAAAATGTTATTTTATATGATGACCAAAACAATCCAATTGAGTTTGAACAAGTTGCTTTAATCCCACTTGACCGCACAAATGGATTGTACGCAATTTTAATCCCAGTAACACCGATGCAAGGCGTAAATGAAGGGGAAGGTGTTTTGTTTGAACTTGATGAAGAAAATCAATCACTTGAAGTTGTTAACGATGAAAAAATCATTGATGAAGTGTTGGAACTCTATCAAGCATTAATTGACGAAAGCGATAAGGATAGTAAAAAATAATAAATCAAAAAATTAATCTTTTAACACACTATTAACAAGAAATTATCAATATATTGTTGACTTTTTCTTGTTTTTTTGTTAGTATTAACCCGTTCAATGAAAAAGCACCCAACACGATTGCTTATCTGTTGCCTAAATTGGGTTTTAAAGCAAAATGAATGCTGGGGAAGAGACAAACAGGAGGTTTAATTAATTATGTCAGTTATTTCAATGAAACAATTATTAGAAGCTGGTTGCCATTTTGGTCATCAAACACGCAAATGGAACCCAAAGATGAAGAAGTACATCTACACAAGCAGGAATGATATTCACATTCTTAACCTTGAAGATACTTCAAAACAAGTTGATGAAGCTTATGTTTTCGTCAAAGAAAAAGTGCTTGCTGGTGCAAACGTTTTGTTTGTAGGCACAAAAAAACAAGCTAGCGAAACAGTTAAACAAGAAGCTGAACGTTGTGGCATGTTCTACGTTAACACACGTTGGTTGGGTGGTACACTTACAAACTTCACAACAATCCGTAAACGTATTGACCGCATGAACAAACTCAACAATATGGAAACTCTTGGTGATTTCGATTTGTTGCCTAAAAAAGAAGTTATCAAACTTAAAGCAGAACGCGACAAACTTGCTGCAAACCTTAGCGGTATCAAAGATATGACATCAATTCCAGGTCTTATCATTTTGGTTGATCCACACATGGAACACATTGCTGTTAAAGAAGCTAAACGCCTTGGCATCCCAACAGTTGGCATTGTGGATACAAACAGCGACCCAGACGATGTTACAGTTTGCATTCCTGCAAATGATGATGCAATCGGTTCAGTTAAACTTATTTTAAGCGCTTTAACAGACGCTATTTTGGAAGCAAAGGGTGGCGAAATTTTGCACGACCTTAACGCTGAAGATGAAGATGTTAGCATGGAAGCAATGGTTAGTGGTGATATCGTTAAAGACGAAGAAAAATCAGCAGAAAAACCAGCTCGCAAACGTGCTAAAAAAGTTGAAGAAAAAGAACAACCAGTTCAAGAATAATAAGGGGGATTTATATGATTACAGCAAAAGATGTTGCTAATTTAAGAGAAATGACAGGTGCAGGCATGATGGACTGCAAAAAGGCTTTAACAGAAGCTGACGGCAATATGGAAAAAGCAGTTGAAATTTTGCGTGAACGTGGTGTTGCAAAAGCAGCAAAAAAAGAAGGCAGAATTGCAGCTGAAGGTTTTATTGACAGTTATGTTCACGGCAATGGCAGTTTTGCTTCACTTATCGAAATCAACACAGAAACAGACTTCGCAGCAAAAAATGAAGAATTGCGTGAATTTGCTCACAACCTTGCAATGCAAGTTGTTGCATCTCGTCCAATTTGTGTAAATATCAACGAAGTACCACAAGATATGGTTGAAAAAGAAAAAGAAATTTATCGTGTTCAACTTATCAATGAAGGCAAACCAGAAGCAATTGTTGGCAAAATTGTTGAAGGCAAAATCAACAAATACTATGAAGAAGTTGTTTTGATGGAACAAGTTTACATCAAAGACCCTGATGGCAAAAAGAAAGTTAAAGATGTTTTGACAGACCTTATTGCAAAAATTGGTGAAAAAATCACAATTCGTAGATTTGTGCTTATGGTTATGGGTGAAGGCCTTGAAAAACGCAATGAAGACTTTGCAGCAGAAGTTGCAAAACAATCTCAAATGCAATAAATTCAACTTTAAAGTTAAAAAGATAGCAAGCAAATCACTTGCTATTTTTTTGTGTTTAATGTAATATACTTTCAGATTGTTGCTGTCTAGTGATAGGCAGCGTATTTTAAGGAGATTTATGTTAAACGAAGATGTTGAAATGACAATGATGGACTACGAAGAAAAATTGGACAAACAATTTAACCATTTTATTGATGAATTGATGCTTATCCGTGTGGGCAGAGCAAACCCAAAACTTATTGAAGGTATTAAAGTTGATTATTATGGTACTCGCACACCAATCAATCAAACATCAAATATTATTGTGCAAGACGCACGCATGTTGGTTGTTTCCCCTTGGGACGCAAGCACACTTAAAGCTATTAAAACTGGCATTGAACAAGCAAATTTGGGCGTTTCTGTAAGCGATGATGGAAAAATTATCCGTGTGGGCTTTCCAATGTTGACAGAAGAGCGCAGACGTGAATATAGTAAAGATGCAAAGAAATTGCTTGAAGAAACCAAAATTGCAATGCGCAATTCTCGTCGTGATTGTTTGGATGTTTTTAAAGATATGAAGAAAAATAGTACAATCAGTGAAGATGATTTGGCTGGGCTTGAAAAAGATGTTCAAAAATCTTTGGATAATTACACTGAAAAATCAGATCTTGCGTGTGAAAGAAAGATTGCTGAAATTATGGAGGTTTAATGGATATCGAAAAACTAAAGAACGACCCTCGCATGCCAAAGCATATTGCCTTGATTATTGATGGAAATGGCAGATGGGCAAAAAAACGAGGTTTTGTTCGTACAGTTGGGCATAAGTTTGGATTTGAAAACCTTAAAAAACAAATTGAATTTATTCGTGATTTAGGCATCAAGAACTTATCCGTTTATTGCTTTTCAGCAGAAAATTGGAACCGCCCAAAACAAGAAGTTGAATATCTTATGGAATTGTTTGACAAAATGATGGACGACTACGAGCGCGATTATTTGGACAAAGATGTTAGGATAATAATTTCTGGTGATATGACTGACGAACGGATTCCAAAGTGTGTGAGAAAAAAAGCAATTGCGTTAATGGAAAAGACAAAGCAAAAAACCGGTTTTGTTTTAAATCCTTGCATAAATTATGGTGGCAAACAAGAAATTTTGCGTGCGGTTAACAATTGCATTAAAGAAGGAATTACTGCAATCACAGAGCAAGATGTTGTAAATCACTTGTATTCAGCTGATCTTTTGCCGTTGGATTTTATTATTCGCACATCTGGCGAAAACCGCACAAGCAATTTTCAAGTTTGGCAATCAGCGTATAGTGAATGGTATTTTCCAAAAACTTTTTGGCCAGCATTTACAAAACACGATTTAATAAAGGCGCTTAAAAGTTATATGTCCCGTGAACGCAGATTTGGGGCAATAAAGGAAGAAAAATAAGATGAAAAAGAGATTTATTACTAGTATTTTTATAGTTTTGGCAACGGTTTTGGCAATTGCAAGCAAATTTTTGCCAAACAATATTGGAGATTACATTTTTGATATATTTGTTATTTTCATTTGCTTTATCGCAAGCAGTGAAATGTCAAATATTCTTTCAAAACAAGGCAAAGAGCCAAATAGACTTTTTAGCACATTTTATATAATATTAAATTATATAATTTTGCTTATTTGCAATGGCAAAATAAATATTGGTTTTGTTGCATTGATTGAAATTTGTGCTTTGCTTGTTTACGCATTAATGGTTTGTTTGTTTGAATTTTTGTCAAACATTAAAGCGGGCTTTAAAGTTGCATTTAAAACCGCTCTTTACACATTAATCAACTGTGCTTATCCAACATTTTTGTTTGGAACATTGCTTTTGATTAACCGCACCGGTGAATATTCATCAATTGAAAGATTTGCAGTTCCATTTATCATTATGGTGTTTGCAATCACAATGCTTACAGATACTTTTGCATATCTTATTGGTTCGGCATTTAAAGGCCCAAAACTTGCACCAAAAATCAGCCCTAACAAAACAGTGAGTGGGGCAGTTGGCGGCTTGTTTGGTGGCGTTTTGGGTGCTATGATTGTGTTTGTTGTTGTGCGTTTTTACGCAGGCTGGCAACCAATTTTGGATTTATTTAAACTTGATTGGTGGCACTTTATGCTCATTGGTTTTGTTGGTTCAGCAGTTGGACAAGCAGGCGATTTGTTTGAAAGTTGGCTAAAACGAAAAGCTGTTATAAAAGATAGCGGCACAATCTTTCCAGGGCATGGTGGCATGATGGATAGAGTTGATGCAATGAGTTTTGTTGCACCTTTCATTTGCTTGATTTTGATTTGTGTTTTGATATAATTTTTAAGGGAACAATTTGTTTCCTTAATTTTATTAAAAGGCAATTATATTGTTGGCTTGGTTAGTATTAATTTTAAATTATTAAAATAGAATAAAATATGTTTAATTTATTGAGTGTATCTTCGGTTTTTTCTTATATTGGCTACATAATGCTTGCCATAGTTGTTTTGCTGCTTATGGTGCTTATCCATGAATTTGGACACTATATAGCTGGCAAAATATTAAAGTTTGAGATAACAGAATTTAGCGTTGGTTTTGGGCCAAAACTTTTGCAAAAAAAGAAAAAGAATGGAGAACTTTTTACTTTACGCCTTATCCCATTAGGTGGTTATTGCGCATTTGCTGGCGAAAATGAAGACGGAACGGACAATCCGAAAGCATTCAACAATCAAAAGCCTTGGAAACGCCTTATTGTGTTGTTTTGTGGTGCATTTTTTAACTTTTTGAGTGCAATCATATTTTCATTTGTGGCACTTTTGGCATGTGGTTATGAACAATTGCAAGTTAAACATATTGACAGCACCTCAATTAACTACACGTATTTGCAACAAAATGATGTTATTTATGGCATAGAAGGCACAAAATTTGATTTTGTTAAAGACGATATGTTTAACAATCTTATTAGTGAATATGTAGACAAAAACTATGCAAAATATGATGGCGAAGATTTGACTGTTGAGTACAAATTTGAAAGCAATGGAAAAACTTATTACATGGTTACTCGCGATATTGATTTTATGATTAGGCGTGATGGTCAAAAATTAACACAGGCAGGCAAAATCAATGTGGTTTATGACACAAAAGGCAAAGCACAAGGTTGGTCTATGTTTGCAACAAACAATGATAACGGTGATATCTCAATAAAGTATTATCAATATACATTTGGGGAAGCAGCCTTGCAAGCAATACCATTTACTTGCCGTTGGGCGTGGAAAGTGCTTGTTATATTTGGGCAACTAATCACTGGACAATTGTCAATCAAAGCACTTGGTGGGCCAATTACAACAATAAACAGCATGGCAAAAACCACAATGCAAAGTTTCAACTTTTTGTTTTTGCTTTTGCCACTTATTGCAGTAAATTTGGCGGTGTTCAACTTGTTGCCAATTCCAGCTTTGGACGGATTTCAAATGATATTTGTTATCATTGAATGGATACGCAAAAAACCAGTTAAAAGAGAAGTGATTAACCTAATTAACAACATTGGTTTAATACTTTTGTTTGCCTTTGTTATTGTGGTGGACTTGCTTCAGTTTGTTTTGTAAAAATTAATTTAAATAGTGTGCAATTGACAAATATTGACACACTATTTTTTTTGTGATATAATTTAACACAAATTATGGATAAATTAAAAGTTTTAGATGCCATTTACGATGGCCTTAAATTTAAAGATGCAACTTACAGTGAAAAAAACAATGTCTGCACTGTTGATTTTTTGTATAATCCAGATTCTTTTAAACCAACAGACGAAGCAAAAACTAAAATTTTGCAAACCCTGAATGAGGAAATTGGCAGTTTTGTAAAGTATGAATTGAGATTAACGTCTTGTCCGCTTGACAAACGTACAATTGCAAATTATACCTACACAACAATAACAAACAACTTTCCAGCAATGAACAAAGAGTTTAGTTTTGATGATATTACTGTTGAAATTAATCACATGAAAGTTGATGTTTATTTAAAATTGACACCTTCAACATATGAATATGCCACTGAACTTAATAGGGCAGAATTAGTTGCGCAAAAGTTGAGTGAAAGTTTTTTTGCAGACTTTAATGTGATTTTTGAAAAGAAAGATGTTCAAAATCAATCAACAAAAAGTTACATTGAAAACAACGCCGAACTTATGCAAAGCATAAAAGTAAACGAAGATAAAACTGTTTATCATTTAAGCGAGATAACTGACATTATTGGCAAAAATGATTACTCAACTGCAATGGATTACAGCAAAATCACCACTGCAATGGAAAATGTTGCCATTTGTGGAGAAGTTACAAATGTTCAACGCAGAACTTACAATCGCAAATTTACAAGAGGTGGGGAGACTCAAAACATTGAAAAGGCATTTTATAGCATAGCAATCCGAAATGACGGCAAAATGATGTATTGCTCAATATTTCCAAAACAATCAGACGAAAGCAAAGGCGATTTGATTGAAGTTGGAATGAAAGTTTGTATGTATGGCTCGTTCCGTGAATATAATGGCAAATTGAATTTTACTGCCAACACAATTGCAAGGTGCAATTACACTCGCAATGAAATAAAAGGGGCAATGAAGCAAGTTAATGATGAGTATCACACTGTTTTCCCTCAAGAATACGTTGATTACGAGCAAAAAGGCTTGTTTGATGAAGACGACAAAGTGTTTGAAGGCACATATGTTGTTTTTGACTTGGAAACAACTGGTTTGGAATCAAACAAAGATGAAATTATTGAAATTGGTGCTTGCAAAATTGAAGATGGCAAAATAACACAAACATTTTCTACTTTTGTTAAGCCAAGCAAACATATTCCACGCGAGATTACGGAACTTACAAGCATAACAGACGCAATGGTTGCAGATGCGCCAAGCATAAATTATGTTTTGCCAGACTTTTACAAATTCTGCTATGGTGCAACCATGGTGGGGCACAATGTTTCGTTTGATATTGGCTTTATTTATGCTGCTGCAAAAAAATTGTCTTATAATTTTGACAATCCTCTTATGGATACAATTGAAATGGCTCGCAAAAAATTGCCGGGTTTAAAAAACTACAAACTTGGCACAGTTGTTGAACGTTTGAAAATTGTTTTGGACAATGCTCACCGCGCAATTAACGACGCAACTGCCACTGCAAAGGTTTTTATAAAATTGATGTGATGGTTTTTGCTTGTTAAAATAAAGCCAAAAATTCAAAAAACTCTTAAAAATATCTTGTATTTTAAGCAAAAACATCAAAAAAACTATTGATTAAATAATTTTATTGTGTTATACTAAAAATGATTTCTAGGGGTGGCCGGGTGCCACCCCTGCTTGTTTGAATAGGGGCAAGCATAAAAAAAGTTAAGGAGATATATGAAAGTTAGTGATATTGTAAAAGAAAAAATCGCTCCAATGTTCACTGGCGATGTTCGCCTTGTTGATGTTGAGTACGAAAAGCGCAATGATGGTATGCACTTGGTTGTGTACATTGACAAACCAAATGGAGTTATGATTGACGACTGCGTTGAAGTCAGCCGCATGATTGACCCAGTTTTGGACGAACTTAATCCAACAAATGATGAAAAGTATTCATTAGACGTTTCAAGCTACGGGTTGGACAAACCACTTAAATTTGATTGGCAGTTTAAAAACTACACAGGCAAAAAGGTTGAAACAAAACTTTATCGCAAAATTGATGGAGTTAAGGAATTTGTTGCAACACTGATTGCAAGAGATGACAAGAACACGCAATTTGAACTGGAAGACAAAGTTATTACTATATCTAACACGGATATTGCATATATCACACCATATATAGAGTTTTAAGGAGAACGAGAGATAATGATTAATAAAGATTTTTTTGAAGCATTAAAAGATTTGGAAGCTGAAAAAGGCATTAATGAAGAAGTTTTTATTTCAGCTTTAGAACAAGCACTTACAGCAGCATATAAAAAGAACAGTGGCATGGCAAAAAATGCCCAAGTAAAATTGGTTCCTGAAAAGAACACAATCAAAATTTACTCTTACCGCACAGTTGTTGACCAAGTTGAAGACCCAGAAAAGGAAATTTCTTTGGAGGAAGCAAAGCAAATTAAACACGCCTACAAAATTGGTGATTTGGTTATGCAAGAAGAAAGCACAAAAGACTTTAACCGTATTGCAGTTCAAACCGCAAAACAAGTTATAACACAAAAAATCAAAGAAATTGAAAAACAATCAATTTACAAAGACATTGCCGAAAAAGAAGGCAAATTGATTGTTGCCAATGTAAAGCGCATTGATGGCGAAAATGTTTACCTTGAAATTGGTGGCACTACACTTGAAGGTTTGCTTACAAAACGTGATATGTTGCCAACTGATCACTTTAAAATTGGCGACCGTATTAAAGTTTATGTTCGATATATTAAAGACGATTTCCGTGGTGCTGTTGTGCAAGTTACTCGTACTCATGCAAATTTTGTTAAACTTTTGCTTGAAATGGAAGTGCCAGAACTCACAAATGGTGAAGTTAACATTGTTGCAATCGCTCGTGAAGCAGGTATGCGCACAAAAATTGCTGTTTCAACAACAGTTCCAAATCTTGACCCAGTTGGCGCATGCATAGGCAACAAGGGGGCAAGAATTAACAGCGTTATTAATGAACTTAATGGCGAAAAAATTGATATCATCAATTATAGTGAAAACCCAGCAGATTACATTGTTGCAGCATTAAGCCCAGCCGAAGTTAGCGAAATTACGGTTGACACTGTTGCAGGTGTTGCAAATGTTCAAGTGCCAGAAAACAAGTTGTCACTTGCAATTGGTAAGGGTGGACACAATGTGCGTTTGGCAGCAAAGCTTACTGGTTACAAAATTGATGTAAAACCAGCAGTTAGCGCACAAGAAAAGAAAACAAATGATGTTGTTGAAACAACTGGCGCAAGCATTGTGCTTGACGATGACATTTTTAGCGACATCGACGAATAAGGCGGTGCTGAATGCACACAAAATTTGAAAGACGTTGTGTGGCGTGCAAACAAACAAAAAACAAAAGTGAGATGTTGCGTGTTGTACGCTTAAACAATGAATTTATGATTGACAAAAATCATAAATTAAATGGAAGGGGAGCTTATATTTGCAACGACAAAAATTGCATTGCCTTAACCATAAAAAAGCGTTTGCTTAATAGAGCATATAAAACCAACCTTGGAGAAGAAATTTATTTAAAGTTAGGTGAATATGAACAAAATAATTAGTTATCTGGGTTTTGCAAAAAAGTCTGGGAATGTGATAACGGGGCAAACATCATTAAAAATTTGCAAAAAAAAGTTATTTTTGATTATTGTTTGCCACACTGCAAGCAATAATTTAAAAAACCTTGCAAAAAACCTTGGTGTTAAACATAATTGTCCAGTTATTGAGGTGCAAGAAGATTTGCAAAACTTGATTAATGAAAAAGATATAAAAATTCTTGGTTTAACACATCAAGAATTGAGCAAAGCAATAGTTGAAAATTTTAGTAAAGCGTAAGATTTGTTATAAGGAGAAAATTAGATTGGCAGAAAACAATAAACCACAAGAATTTAACAGAGCAATCAAACAACTTCAATCAATGGTTAAAGATAAGTTGTTGGTTAATTTAAGCGAAAAATATTATACGCTTAAACTTGAAATGTCTGGTGTTATGCGTTCAGTTAAAGACAAAGAAGCAAGTTTGATTTTGAAAGCAACTGAAAAGAAACCAGAACCTGTTGAAGAAAAGAAAGAGATTAAACCAGAACCAAAAGTTGAACAAAAACAAGAACCAGTTGTTGAGAAAACCACTCAACCAGTTGTTTCTGCGCCAAAAATTGAAAATCGTCAAGAAAACACAAGGCAGGATTTTAGGCAAGATAACAGACGCAATTTTGGGCAAAACAATCAAAATAATTTTAATCGCAATAATTATAACAATCAATACAACAACCAAAATGGTCAAAGGTACAACAACAATCGTCCTTACAACCAAAATGGCAATTATAATCGTAATGGTTACAACAACGGATACAACAATCAAAATGGTCAAGGTTACAATCGCCCACAACAAGGGCAATATGGTCAAAACCGTCCTTATAACAACAACTTTAGGCAAGGGGCAGCAAATGGTCAACAACAACGTCCATTTGGCAACAGACCAAACCCTAACTTTAAACCGGGACAAAAACCTGGCTTTAACAGTGAAAATAAGCGCCCAGCTATCAACTATGCTCAACCAGTTATCACTCAAAGCCAAACACGTAATTTTGCAAACAAAAAGAAAGACAACACTCATTTTGAAGAAAAACGCGGTTATACAAAATATGATTTGCTTAAACGCGGCATGATTGATGATGGCATTGATGAAGATAGAAGCGTGACCCGCAAACTTCGCACAAAGAAAAAGGATATGGCTGTTGAAACTATTGAACGCCCAACTGGTCCAGTAGTTATTACAACTGACAATATTACAATCAAATTGTTGAGTGAAGTTTCTGGTCGTCCAGTTAGCGAAATTATCAAAAAATTTATGTTGCTTGGTATGATGGTTACCATTAACTCAACTGTTGATTTTGCAACTGCAGAACTTGTTATGAGCGATATGGGGGTTGAGCTTCAACAAAAACTTGACAAAACTGGTGAAGAAAAGTTGCTTGATTTGCAAAAGAACATTCGTTCATATAGCGATGAAGAAGCAGTTACTCGTCCACCAATTGTAACTGTTATGGGACATGTTGACCATGGTAAAACAAGTTTGTTGGATTATATCCGCAAAACAAAAGTAACTTTGGGCGAAGCAGGTGGCATTACTCAAGCCATTGGTGCTTATCGTGTTAATGTAAACAACAAATATATCACATTCATTGACACTCCGGGGCACGAAGCCTTTACAGCAATGCGTGCGCGCGGTGCGTCTGTAACAGATATCGCAATCTTAATTGTTGCAGCAGATGATGGTATTATGCCACAAACTATTGAAGCAATTAATCACATTAAATCTGCCAATATACCTATGATTGTTGCAATCAACAAAATGGATAAACCGCAAGCAGATCCTGATAGGGTTATGCAACAACTTGCAGAGCATAATGTTTTGCCAGAAGCATGGGGCGGGGACGCGATTATTTGCAAAATTTCCGCTCACACTGGTGAAGGCATTGACAAATTGCTTGAAACAATCCTTTTGGTTGCAGACATGCAAGACCTAAAAGCAAATCCAAATATCCCAGCTTTGGGCACAATTATGGAAGCAAAGTTGGAAAAAGGTCGCGGTGCTATTGCTTCTCTTATTGTGCGTGATGGTTCTTTGCATGTTGGAGATACAATCGTTTCCGGCACATCAATTTGTAAGGTTAAAGCAATGATGGATGAAAATAATCGTGTTGTTAAAGTTGCAACTCCTTCAATGCCAGTTACTGTTTTAGGCTTTAACGAAGTGCCTCAAGCTGGTGAAACATTCACAGTTGTTGATGAAAAACTTTCAAAACAAATTGTTGAAGAACGCAAAGCAAAACAAAAAGAAGAATTGCTTAAAGGTAGTGGCGGCAACACTCTTGAAGATTTGTTGCAAAAAACAAGCGAAAAAGATGTTAAAATCCTTAATATTGTGCTTAAAACTGATGTTAATGGTTCGCTTGAAGCAATCAAATCATCAATCATGAAACTTGTGAACGATGAAGTTAAAATCAACATTCTTCACAGCGGCGTTGGTGCAATCAGCGAAAGCGATTTAATCCTTGCAAACGCTTCAAACGCAATGCTTATAGCATTTAATGTTGGTCAAGACAGCAAAGTTAAAACAACCGCAGAACGCATGAAGGTTAAAATTTATTCTTACAAAATTATTTACGAATTGCTTGATGAAATTGAGCGCGTAATTAAAGGCATGAAAGAACCTAAATATGAAGAAGTTTACCTTGGTATGGCAGAAGTTAGGGCAGTGTTTAAACTTTCAAGTTCTGGCATCGTTGCAGGTTCATTTGTTCGTGATGGTAAAATTGTGCGTGGCGAACATGCAAAGATTTATCGTGGTGATAACATTGTTGCAACAACTGAAATTAAGTCTTTGAAAATTGTTAAAGACGATGTTAAAGAAGCAGGCAAAGACCGTGAATGTGGTATTAAAACAACTTTCGACGATATTGCTGTTGGCGATAGAATTGAATGTTACACATTAAAGAGGATTGAAGAATAATGAAAAATGTTAGGTTAGAGCGCATTAATGCAGAACTAAGAAATCAAATTGCTGATGTGATTGACAATCAATTGCGTGACCCACAAATAAACGCTATGATTTGTGTGCATAGTGTTGATATTACACCAGATTTAGCGTATGCCCGAGTTTACATCTCATCAATTGGAGAAACCCCACAAAATGAAGTTTTGGCGCGTATTAAGGGTGCTGGTGGTTTTATTCGTGGCGCAGTTGCAAAAAAAATCAAGCTTCGCATTATGCCAAGATTGGAATTTTATTTGGACAACAGTGAAGAATATGGCAAAAAAATTGATGATATTTTTAGCCACATAACTTATGCAACAAAGGAAGAAGATGAATAATCAAACACTCAAAGGCATTTTGCCAATCAACAAGCCGCAAGGTTGGACAAGTTTTGATGTTGTTAACAAAATTAAACACATCATCGGTGTGCGAGGGCTTAAAATAGGGCATTTGGGCACACTTGACCCAATGGCCACTGGTGTTTTGCTTGTTACAATTGGCAAGGCAACAAAGTTGTTTGATATAATGCAACAAAAAACAAAAACCTATTTGGCAACTTTTGAGTTTGGCTTTGAAACAGACACATTAGATTCTACTGGAGAACAAACAAATCAAACTGATGTTTTGCCTACAAAAGAGCAAATTGAGGCAGTTTTGCCAAAGTTTGTTGGAAAAATTCAGCAAATTCCACCAAAATATAGTGCAAAATCAGTAAACGGCAAACGTGCTTATGATTTGGCAAGGGAAAATAAGGATTTTGAACTTAAACCTTGTAAAGTTGAAATTAAAAGTTTGAGGTTGATTGATTATTTTAACAATGTTTTAACTTTGCAAATTGTTTGCGGCAGCGGCACTTATATTCGCGCATTAGGGCGTGATATTGCTTATTCACTTGGCAGTTTTGCCACTATGACAAGCCTTGTTAGAACAAATATTGATGAATTTTCAATTGAAAAATGCAAAGAAATTGGCCAAATAGATAGCCAAAATGTGTTACAAAACATTGTTAAAATAAAGGCAGTTTTAAGTTTGCCTGAAATCAATTTTGATGAAAAACAAACTGCAAAAATATTAAATGGGCAAACATTAAATGTTAACAAAAACAATGGTTTGTACCTGTTGAATGATGCTATTGACACAATTGCAATAGTAGAAATTAATGATTTTAAAGCAAAAATGTCAATTTTTTTGGCATAAATGGTTGGCAAAACTGCCAAAATGTGCTAAAATTGAATAGTTAAAATAATGCTTATTAGCAAATATAATTAAAAGGAAAAATTTATGATTACAGCAGGCGATATTAGAAAAGGTGTTATCTTTGATGATGGCACATCTACTGACCCTAAAAAACCAAGTTTGTTCTTGGTTGTTGATTTCCAACATGTAAAACCAGGCAAAGGCGCTGCATTTGTTAGAACAACACTTAAAAATGTTATCACTGGCAAGGTTTTGGAACGTACTTACAACCCTAGTGAAAAAATTAACGACATTTCAATTGAACGTAAGGAAATGGTTTATCTTTACAAGGAAGGCGATTTGTACTACTTTATGGACAATCAAACTTATGACCAAATCCCATTCAACTATGAAAGCGTTAAAGATGTTTTGAACTTTGTTGTTGAAAACACAAACTGCAACGTTCAATTCTACAATGGTCAACCAATCAATGTTGAAGCACCTATTTTTGTTGAACTTACAGTTACAAAATGTGACCCAGCAGTTCGTGGCGATACTGTTAAAACAGGTGGCAAGCCAGTTACACTTGAAACTGGTTACACACTTCAAGTTCCTATGTTCATCAATGAAGGTGACCGTATCCGCGTGGACACTCGTACTGGCGAATATATGGAAAGATTGTAAGATTTGCAATTTAACATCAAACAAGCAACACCATTTCGGTGTTGTTTTTTTATTTTTATGGTTTTTACAAGTTAAGACAAAACAAACTAAAACTTTTGTAATTTGTTACAAATTTAGCCAAAATTTATTTAATACTTTTATTTATGTTAAAAGATTATTTGGATTGCGAAACCTACGCATTGATTAAAAAATATTTTAATTTTGCCGACATAACCGAAATTAGAATGCGTTTAGGGCAAAACTTGATTGTTTGTGTTAAAAACAAAAAATATTACCTAAAAAATGAAAAGCAGCAGTTGGTTGTGGTTGACAAAGCAATGTTGGACAATTTTATGAGAAGAATAAGTGAAAACTCACTTTATGCTTACAATGAAAGTTTAATTCAAGGTTACATAAGCTTGCCAAAAGGGATTAGAGTTGGCATTTGTGGCAGCTACGTTTTTGACGGCAACAAATTGGTTACAATTAAAGATTTTCAATCAGTCAACATTAGAATACCACACCAAATTAAAAATTGCAGTTTAAATGCATATGAGTATCTAGTTAATGGTGATGAAATTGAAAACACATTGATAGTTTCGCCACCGGGGGCGGGCAAGACAACATTTTTGCGGGATTTTGTTTTTCAATTGTGTGAGCACAATATTTCCAAAAATATATTAATTGTTGATGAACGCAATGAGATATGTTCGTGTGTTGATGGAGAACCAGCATTATCTTTGGGTGGTTTTTGTGATATTATTGCAAATTGTAACAAACGCATTGCCTTTAAAAATGGAATACGCAGCATGAGCCCAGATGTGATTGTTACAGATGAGTTGGATTTGGAAAAGGATTTGGACATAGTAAAAGAAGCCTTAAATTGTGGGGTTAAAGTTGTGGCAACAATTCATGCAAAAGATGTAAATGAGTTGCGCAGAAAAGCCAGTTTTGAAAAAGTTTTGGAAGAAAAATATTTTAATCGTTTTGTGGTTTTGGGGTCATCACAAGGCCCGGGCACACTTAATGCTGTGTTTAACGACAAACTCAATGCTTTGTATTGTAGGTGATTATGAAATGGATATTGATTGGCGTTTTGATTGCTGTGATTATGTTGATTGCAATATCTTTGAGCGAGCAGTATAAAGATAAATTTGATTTTTATTTTAATCTAAAACAATTTTTAAATCAATTTAAAATTAATGTTGCATTTAAACAAGAAAAATTGAACAAATTTTTGAAAGAATTAAACTGCAAAAAGAACTTTAAAATCTTTGTTTTGGACTATCAAAATTACTTAAAAACTGGCAAAATTGATTTATCTAATTTAAAAATTTTGGAAACAGATGAAAGAGTTGAGCTTGAAAACATCGTTAAAAACATCGGCAAATTTGACAAAGACAATGAAATCAATCAGTTGGAAGGCTATATTTTGTCAATTAACGAAAAACTTAAAATAGCACAAGAAAACAAAGCAAAAATGTGCCCAATGATAATCAAATTATCGCTTTTGTTTGCGTTGGCAGTGGCAATTTTGCTGATTTAACACAAAAGAACAACCAAATTAAATAAGGTGGTGCATATGGAAATTATTTTTAAATTGGCAGGTATTGGTTTGATTACTTCAATCGTAAACCAAATTTTAAAGTATTGTGGCAAAGAAGAAATTGCATCAATAACAACTTTGGCAGGCTTAATTATAAGTTTGCTTGTTGTGGTGGATTTGGTGCAACAATTGTTTTCAACGGTTAAAACACTTTTTGTTTTTTAGGTGATTATGTCGGTGCTCTTTAAGATAATTGCCATCGCTTTTGTAACAATTTTGGCAAATATTCTGGTTAAGCAAACGCGCCCAGAAATTGCTTTGATAATTTCACTTGTTGGCAGTATTTTAATCATTATTATGACAATTGACAGCTTAAAACAAGTGATGTCAAACTTTTTTTCTATATTTGAAATAACTGGCATCAACAACAACCTTTTGTCGCCACTGTTTAAAATTATTGCAATCGGTTATATTGCTGAATTTGCTTCAAACATATGTGTTGATGCTGGGGCAAGCAGCATTGCAGACAAAATTTTGTTTGCCGCAAAAGTTGTTATTTTGTTGGTATCGCTGCCTATTGTTAAGGCAGTTGTAAACATGGTTGTGGGGCTATTATGAAAACAAAAAGATATATACCGCCAAAACTTTTAAACACATCAAAATATCGGCAGCAAATTGTTATGCTTTTGTGTGTTGTTATTGTTATATGTGCGCTTGCAACCCCAAAACCAGTTTATTGTGCCACAACAACTTTGGCAGAAGTAAGCGAAGAACTTAACAATTCCGTTGTTAAAGAACTTGATGAAATTGATTTTTCTTCTTTTAATGGCTTGGTTGAAGAGTTTGAACAGAACAGTTCCAACATCTTTACAATCAAAAGTGTAAAATCAAAAGTATACTCAATTATCACTGGAGAAAACGCAGTAAATTATTCAAACATGTTTACAAGTGTGTTGGCATTAATCGGCGGCTCGGCGTTAAAATACATGCCATTGCTTGCAATAATTGTTGCAATTGGTGTTGTGGGCAACTTGTTGTCTGGGTTTAAAAGCAAGTTCAATGAAAAATCCAGTTCCAGCTTAATTCAACTTGTTTGTTTTATGGCTGTTAGTGTGTTAGTTGTGACAATGATAAAAACTTTGGTTTCAACATCAACTGCGGCAGTGCAAAACATGTCAAAACAGATGAACGCAACATTCCCAATTTTGCTCACTTTAATGATTGGTTTGGGAGCAACGGCAAGCGTTTCAACATTTCAGCCAGTGGTTTCAATAATGTCAACATACATTGCAGACTTTTTCAGTTTTTTTATTGTGCCAATGTTTACGTTAAGTTTTGTGTTTTCAATCATCTCAAACTTGACGGATACAGTTAAGTTGGACAAATTTAATTCATTTATATCTGGGTTTTTTAAGTGGAGTGTGGGGTTGATATTTACAATATTCTTTGCAGTGTTCACATTGCAAGGGATAACGGCGGGCAAATTTGATAGCCTTGGCATACGCACAACAAAGTTTACAATCAAAAGTTCTGTGCCAGTTATGGGTGGGTATTTGTCAGACGGAATGGATATAATTTTGTCCAGCACAATGCTCATTAAAAATGCTGTTGGTTTTGTTGGCGTTTTGCTTTGCTTGTCAACAATCATCTCTCCAATAATTCAAATTGCATTGTTCAGCTTGATGTTAAAACTTGTTGCAGCAATTTTGCAAGCAATGGGCGAGGCAAAAACTTCAAGTTTTTTAACAGGAGTGTCAAAATCAATAACAATGCTTTCAACGGCAATTATTGCGGTTGGGTTTATGTACTTGTTGTCGGTTGGCCTTATTATGACAACAGCAAATGTGGTGGTGTGATGAAAGGATATGTGTTAAGTATTTTAGGCATAGCGCTTTGTGGGGTGTTAATTGATGCAATTATGCCATCAGGTTCAACAAGCAAATACATTAAAAGCATATTTTCAATTTTTGTGGTGGCTGTGATATTAAACCCTGTTATTAATTTTTTTGCAAAAACAAAAAATCTAGAAATAAACTATAACAGCATTGAAGTTAACCAAAAATTGATTAACTACATTGCAAATCAAAAAGTTGAACAAACAAAAAATATAATCATATTTGATTTAAACAATCAAGGAATAAGCAACATCGACATAACCTTAAATTTTGCGCTTGAAAACAACGAAATAGTTTATAATTCGTGTTTTGTTAATATAAAAAACATAGTCTATAACCCAACGGACAAGCATATTAGTAAATATGAGTTGATAACTGAAGTGGTGAAACAACACACAAATTTAAATGATGAGGTGATAATTTTCGATGAGTGAAAATGAAAAGAAAATCAAATTTAAATGGTTGGAAAAACTCAAAAATATCAAACACATTGAAATTTACATCGCTGTTATATTTGTTGTTGTTTTGTTGTTGATATATTTATCAAACTCTGGGTCAAGTTCAAAATCAAAGTCCTTAACAAAATCAACCTATCAAGACGAAATGACAATAACATCATATGTTGCAAACTTGGAATCAAACTTGCAAGATGTGTTGTCAAACATCAATGGGGTGGAAAATGTTAAGGTTATGATAACTCTTGACATGAGCGATGTGAGCGTTGAAAACTCAAAGATAAATATCAACACATTTCCACCAATAAAAGGAATCATTATTACAGCCAAAGGGCTAAATGACACAGCAAGGCGACTCAAAGTGCTACACGCGGTTGAAGCAGTTGTTGATGTTACAAATGGTAATATCGAAATTTTATCAAGTGAATAGGAGGATTTATGAAAAAAACATTAAGCAAAAAGAAAAAGATTATAATTTTGTCGGTTATGATTGCATTGTTGCTTGTAACTGGTTATGTAAATGTTGCATTAAATAGTTCACTTTCAACAAAAACAAGCCAACAAACAAGCACAACAAGTGCAAATTTTTATGTAACTTATCGCACCGAACGCGAAGCCACACGCGCACAAGAAATTCAATTTTATGATTCAATTTTAACCAGTGCATCATCAAGTGACAGTGCCAAAAAGGAGGCAGAAGCCAATAAACAACAACTTATCAGCATGATGGAAAAGGAATTGGTTACAGAGGGCATTATCCGTGGCAAAGGTTTTAGTGATGCAATTGTTTCTTCTTCAAGTTCAAATGTTAATGTGTTTGTGCAATCAGCTGAACTCACAACAGCAGAAGTTGCTCAAATTGCAAGTGTTGTAACTCGTCAATTGGGTTGTGAGTTGGACAAAGTTATTATTATTCCTTCCGCTTAAAATTTAACCTTAAAATTGTTGCTAATTTGCTGTTTGTTGTGTTATACTAACCATAGAGGTTTTTATGGCACAAATTAAAAATTTTAATGGTGAAAGTGAAGCATTAATCAACAAAAATATGGTTGTGTCAATCATCAGTCTTGCAACAAAAGAAATTTCTGGGGTTATTGATTTGTATCAACCAAAGGGGTTTTTCTTTAAAAAGTTGTTCGATTCCAATATCGGCAAAGGTGTTAGAGTTAAGTACACCAAATCCGGCGTTGTAATTGATATCTATGTGGTGGTGGACACAGATGTTGAAATTAGCGATATTGTTTATCGTGTGCAACAAAATGTTAAAAACAGCATAAATTCATTGTTGCCTTTAAAAATAGTTTCAATTAATGTGCATATTGAAGATGCCGAAAAAAATTCTCTCTAAATTGAGAGATTTTTTGCGTTTTATGGTGAATGCAAACCATTGATTTTTACAGGAGAAATTATGAAAAGAACAGAGATGCGTGAACTTGCATTTAAAACAATATATTCCAAATTTTTTAATCCAGATGCAGATGAAAATGATGTGCTTGAAAATGCTGATAGCGAATGTTTGCAGTTTGTGAACACAGTTTTAACCAATTTTGCAGAACATTATCAAGAAATCAACGCCAAAATTTCAGCAAATCTTAAAGGTTACACAATTGAAAGACTTTACAAAATTGATTTGTCAATTTTAACATTGGCAGTTATTGAATTGGATTATGTCAAACAAAACCCAAAACAAGTGGTTATAAATGAATGTGTTGAACTTGCAAAAAAATATTCAACCGACAAAAGCCCAAAGTTCATCAATGGCGTGCTTGCAACAATGTATAATTAATTTTGAGAAGATTTTGCATTATGTAGTTACAAACACAACAAGTTGACAAAATAATTAAAACAACAAAAAGCCTAGTTAAAATGAAAGTTTTTTCCGTTTCCCAAATCAACAAGATAATTAAGGATTTAATAGACAACGAAATCATTTTGGAAGATATTGCTGTAACAGGCGAGTTGTCTAGTTTTTCTGTAACTAGAGGGATTGCATATTTTACATTAAAAGACAATGAAAACATGCTTTCTTGCGTTCAATTTGGGGCAAAACAAGAGTTTAAAATAGGTGATATGGTTGAATGCCGTGGCAATATAAAATATTATCCAAAAGGTGGAAAATTGTCGCTTAATGTCAGCAAAATGGAATTGTGTGGGCAAGGTGAATTGTATCAACAATTTTTGGCATTAAAAGACAAGTTAAGCAAAGAAGGTTTGTTTGATGAAATGCACAAAATTCCTCTGCCGCGTTTTGTAAATTCCATTGGCGTTGTAACAAGCGCAACTGGGGCAGTTTTGCAAGATATTCGCAACATCACAAGCAGGCGCAATCCAAATTTGGATATTTATGTGTACGATGCGCAAGTGCAAGGCAAATTTGCTGTTGACCAAGTTATTGAAGGTATAATGTATTTTGACAATTATACCGATGTTGATGTTATTATTGTTGCTCGTGGTGGTGGAAGTATTGAAGATTTGGCACCATTTAATGATGAAAAACTGGCACGCATTGCATATATTTGCAACAAACCATTAATAAGTGCAGTGGGGCATGAAACAGATTTTAGCATTTTAGATTTTGTTGCAGATTTGCGTGCACCGACACCAAGTGCAGCAGCGGAACTTGTAACTTACGATGTTAAAGACATGATTAAGTATGTTAATGATAATTTGCAAGCAATAGAAGCTGCAACTTTAAATCAATTTTCAATGCTTGAAAGCCAAAATCAAATGGCGATTTTAAGCATTGACAAACAAATTAATTCACTTGTTAATGATGAAATTTTGCACATTAATGATTTGCTTAATGATTGCGATGCTGCGATTGATAAAACAATTAACAACACAACACATAGGGTTGATATAGTTATTAACACACTAGATAAACTAAATCCTGCAAAATTGATGAGCAAAGGATATTCTTATGTTAGTGTTAAAAATCAACCAATCAACAACAAAAATGTTAAAATTGGAGATGAACTTGAAATTGTTGCAACAGATGTAAAATTGAATGCAGTTGTAACAAAAAAGGAGAAAATATGTTAGAACAAAACATCAAAAGACTTGAAGAAATTGCCGAAAAACTTGAAAAAGGCACAACATTAGATGAAAGCCTAAAATTGTATGAAGAAGGGTGCAAACTTGCAAAAACCTGCTTAAATGATTTGGAAAAAGCCAAAGGTAAGATTATAATGATAAAGAAAGAATTTAACGAAAAAGATAAAAGGGACGAAGAATAATGAAAGTTTCACAAATAGGACTTATTTCAAAAAAATTAACTAATATAGACCAACAGTTTCCAGTGCAAGATATTTTGTTGCAAACAGGGCAAATAGAGCAATATACAAGCGGAATTTTTGCTTTTGGGCACATTCCTTATTTGGTTAAAAAGAAAATTGACACCATTATTTGCAATGTTTTAACAAAATATGGCTGTTCTGAACTTTCCTTGCCAATTTTGCAACCAGAAAAAATTTGGATTGATTCTGGCAGATTGTCCCATTACGTTGATGATGGAGTTATGTTTAGGTCATTAAACAAAAATGGCAATTTTTGCCTTGCTCCAACCGCAGAAGAAGCAGTTGTTGCTTATGCAAAATCCCGTTTGACATCTTACAAACAATTGCCTGTTACATATTTCCAAATTGGACCTAAATTTAGAAACGAGATCCGCACTCGTGGTTATTTGTTGCGCGGAAAAGCGTTCGATATGATGGATGCTTATAGTTTTGGCAGAGATAAAAGCGATTTGGATATTGAATATGACAATATGAAAAAAGCATATATTGAAATATTTAATCAACTTGGGCTTAATGTTCAACCAGTGGGTGCTGATAGTGGCGCAATTGGCGGTAGCAAATCGGAAGAATTTATGTGCCTTTCCGAAATTGGTGAAGACACTATTTTGTTTGACACTGTAACAGGGCAAGCATTCAACCAAGAGTTGTTGGAAAGGCCAGACCACAAACAATATTTGCTTGATGTTTATGGCGTTAAAGATACAGATACTTTGACCACAAAAAGGGCAGTTGAATTGGGGCATATTTTCCAACTTGGCGACAAGTATTCAAAATCTATGAACGGCACATTTGTTAACAAAGACAATGGTGTAAGCAACTATGTTATGGGCTGCTATGGCATTGGCGTAAGCAGAACTTTGGCAATGCTTTATGAAGCAAATGCAATCGTTAACAATGGCAAAGTTGAAGGCGTGGCTCTTCCACTCAATGTTGCACCTTACAAATTGTATATTGTTCCAAAAACAGATGACAGTGCAAAATTAGCACTTGCAAACAAATTGCATGATACTCTCATTGAAAATGGAGTTGATGTTTTAATTGATGATAGATTAGACCTTTCAATTGGTGCAAAAATCAAGGATTCCAAAATAACTGGCACACCTTTTGTTGTTGTTTGTGGCAAATCAGTTGACAATGGTTTGTTGGAACTTGAAAACAACAAAACTGGTGAAAAAACTGAAATTAAGATTGATGAATTTGTTGATTATTGCATTAAAAATTTAAAATAATTCATTTTAAGCACACGTAAGCAGTGTGCTTTTTGACATTAAAAAACACTGCTCACGCAGCATTTTCTTGGTAGCCTAGTCGAGGAATAATAATAGGAATTATTGTTCCCTTGTAAGTCTACCAAATAAAAAAACACTGCTTACGCAGCATTTTCTTGGTAGCCTAATCGAAGAATAATAATGGAATTATTGTTCCCTTATAAGTCTACCAAATAAAAAACACTGCTTACGCAGCATTTTCTTGGTAGCCTTAACGGGAATCGAACCCGTGTCCCAGCCTTGAGAGGGCCGTGTCCTAACCGCTAGACTATAAGGCCATATGATTTATGCTGTTATATGATAACATAAAATTTTGATATTTTCAACCATTTAAAACAAAAAGTATTGTTTTTATTTTGGGATATTTACAAAAATAAAACTAATAGATTGCAGATGAAGAAAGAACGCTGGTTTAATTATAGACCTTTATGCCTAGTTTTTGTGTTTTTAATGCTAGGCAGTGTTTTTGCCTTTTATTGCTTTTACGACAAAACTAATTTGGTTAACAACAATCTTAATTGCATTTTAAGTTTGATTGTTTTGCTGTTTGGCGTTGCTTTAATTTTGTTTTTTGCAATAAGGAATAAAAGCCTAAAATTGTTGTTGATTCCATTAATTTCACTTGCAATTGGTATTGGCGTTTTTTGCTTGAGTGTGTCAACTTTTGTTAACAAACAATTTGTTGCACCATACTCAATTTCTGCACGAATAAAAACAATTGAAGACCATGGAACATTTAAAACTGTTTATGCCGATAGTCTTTATTTTGACGGAATAAAAACAAAAGGGGTTATTTCAATCAGTATTTACGATTATTCCCAAATTTTTAATGGTGTTGAAATTGGCAAAGAAATCAAATTTTCTCCAGAAAAAATAACAACAACCAATTTGTTTGAATACGACACTCCTTCATCTTACTATTATAAAAAAGATGTTAAATATAAGGCTTTTGTTAAGATTAATAACATTGAATTTGGCAACACAAAATCAACTTTGGCAGAAAAGGTTAGAGCGCAGGTTAAAAAAGTTTTATATAAAGGGTTAAGCAATGAAAATGCGGAACTAACTTATTCTGCATTGTTTGGCGACAAAACTTCACTTCAGCAAAACAGCAAGGAAGCATTTCAACTTTCTGGTGTTGCACATTTGCTTGCTGTTTCTGGCTTGCATGTTGGCATAATTGTGGCAATATTAAATTTTGTTTGCAAATTGTTGCATATCAAAAAGTGGTATAAAGTTGCACTTGTTGCAATGATTTTGTTGTTTTACATGTATTTGTGTGATTTTTCATCATCAATTGTTAGGGCGGCAATAATGTCAATTGTAGTGTTAATTGCTCCAATAGTTATGCGCAAATATGATTCACTTTCTGCAATTGGTTTGGCGGGTATTATATGCTTTTTGTTTGAGCCTTTGTTTGTGTTTGATATTGGCGCAATCATGAGTTTTTCTTGTGTGGTTGGGATTACATTTTTTAATTCAACAATAAGCAAAGCATTGTTAAAAACAAGAATGCCAGGCACTCTTGCAAGCAGTTTTTCAATAAGTGCATCAACAATGATTAGCATCTTGATAATTTTGGCGTATAGTTACAGGACTTTAAACATAATTTCACTGTTGGCAAATGTTATTTTAATTCCGCTTTTTACAATTGGATTTATTGTTTGTTTTGTGGTTGGTTTTGCTGGCATTATTTGCCCAATAATAGGGCATGTTTTGTTGCCAGCTAATTACTTATTTGATTTTATCAGGCTTGTGGCACAAGTGTTGGGGTCGTTGCCTTTTGCCAATTTCAGCACAATCAGTGTGCCATACATAACTATTGTTGTATACTTTATTTTGCTTATGTTGATGTCAAGAATCACTGTTGCAAAACCAGAACATAAAATGGCAGTTATTCTTCCAGTTGTTGCAATTTTGTTTGCAATTATGCTATAATGATTTTATGAAATTTATTGAACTTAACAAATCACTTAAAAATGAAATCAAGCACCTATATGTTTTAACAGGTGATGATGTTTTTTTGCTTAATTCTGCCGTTAATTTGATTAAAGCTGCAACTATAAATGACCTTGAAGAATTTAATTTTGCCAAACTTGATGGCACGGCAATAACCAAAAGTGAATTTGCGGCACAACTTGAAACTTTGCCAATCGGCAACGATTATAGAATGATTGTTATAGATGCTCCCTCAAATGAAGTTTGTTTATATTTGCAAAAATATCAGTTTGAAGATTTTCAAGTGGTTGTTGTTAAAAATGCAAAATTAAATGCAGGCGAGCAAGTTGATTGCACAAAATTGGATAGGACGGATATCTGCAAATATATAATCAACTTTTTAACCAAACGCCAAATGACAATTGAAGAGCAGGCTTTGGATTACATTATTGATGCAACTGGTGGCAATATGTCCAAAATAAACAATGAATTGCTAAAAATTGTAAGTTATTTGCAAGGACAAACAGTTGTTAGCATAAATGTTGCAACAAATTTGATTGCCAACAGCAGTGAATATGTTAGTTACATGCTTACAAATGCAATCGACACAAAATCATACACTGACTATCAAAAAATATTAAACACAATGTCAAAATCACAAACAGCCGGCGATATTTTTGCTTTTTTGGGCAAATATTTTAAGCGTATGCAATACATCGCTTTAAACAAAGACGACGCAAAACTATCAAGCATTTTGGCAATAAAACCATATGCCATAAAAATGTCTAGGCAAAACATTGCAAAAAATGGAACAAAGTTTTATATTTCCCTTTATCAAAAATATGTTGATTTAGATTACAAAATCAAATCTGGCAAAATCAGTGCTGAAAATGCCTTGTATGAATTGGTATTTTAAAAATGCAGGTTAAATTAAAAATCATCAAAAGCAAAAGGCGCACAATTTCACTTTCAATCAACAACGATGCAGAACTTGTTGCTCGTGTGCCATACAATTACGATAAGGCAAAACTAGACGCCTTTATAAAAGAAAAATCTAAATGGATTGTTAAACATCTTAAAGAAGTTGAAGCCGGCAAACTAAAATACGCACCATTTAAAGTTGAAGATAGGGCAGTTTTAACCATTTTGGAAAAAAATTACACAATCAATTTAAAGCCAAATATTAAAACAAAAATTGTTGATGACAATATTGTTTTGCCAAGTTTAAACAGCAAAAAACACCTGATTAACTTAATTAAAAAAATTGCTTTAAACTATTTGCAAGAAAGAGTTCCGCAATTAAGTTTTAAATTTAATTTTAAATATGGCAACATAAAGGTTGGAAGCGCAAAAACTGTGTGGGGGTCTTGCAGTGGCAGGAACGATTTGAATTTTACTTACAAATTGATGTTTACACCATATTTTGTGGTAGATTATATTATAATACACGAATTGTCGCACACAAAAATTAAAAATCATAGTGCAAAATTTTACCAATTAGTTAAAAATTGTATGCCAAATTACAAACTTGCAGAACAATGGCTCAAAGAAAATAAGGGTGTAATAAACTATTTGTAAAATACAATTTTGTTTTAAATATGGCGTATTTTTGCTAAACAAAAAGTGTGTTAAGGCAACAAAAAAAAGTGAGAAATAATCTCACTTTTTTAATAAACTACGCTTGGGTTTTGTAAGCGCTTAATCTTGCTTTTTTTCTGTTTGCAGTTGCTTTTTGCAAAATGCCTTTAGAAACAGCAGAGTCAATCAAAGAAAATGTTTCACTTAAAATTTTGCTTGCATTTTCGTCCTTATTGTCAACAGCAACCTTGTATTTTTTAACATAAGTTGCAATTTTTGATCTATATGATTTGTTTTCTTCAGTTTGTCTGTTGATAACATCAATGCGTTTCTTTGCTGATTTAATATTAGCCATTTAAAACCTCCAATTCTTGTTTAGTATATCAAATTGACAAAGTTTTGGCAAGTAGTTTTTGCAAAATTTTGCATATTAACTTAAAAATGTGCTCTAACAAACAAAATCATTGGAATTTTGAAAAGATTTTGGCAAAAATCACAATTATTTATTAATCAGCGTAACTAATATTATGTTAAACAAATTAAAGCCAACGATTGCTGTTATTGATAGCGGAATTGGGGGAATTAGTGTATTAAATCAATTGTTGTTAAAATTTAAAACTGGCAATTATATCTATTTTGCCGACAATCTGTTTATGCCTTATGGCAACAAAAGTGCAAAATTTGTTAAAACTAGAGTTGAAGAGATAATAGAATCTTTAAACAAAAATTATCAGCCGGACTATATAATTGTTGCTTGCAACACAGCGTCAAGTGTAATAGACAAAGCAAAATATAACAATGTTTTAACCATTGAATTTAACAAATCCAACCCAATTTTGGCAACAAACTTAACATCAAAGCAGTTGGCAGGTTTTCATGTGATTGCTGACAAAAATTTGGCTAACTTAATTGAGAAATATATTGACGATAAAAACAAAATGAAGCAAATCATAAAAAACAAAGTTAAATTGCACAATTTAAGTCAATATAAAAGCATAACATTAGGGTGCACTCATTACGAATTAACCAAAAAATTGTTTGAAAGTTTTTGCCCAAACACAATTTTCAAGTTAAACAGCAAAAATCTTGTTGAGTCAATCAGTTTTGAGCCAAAGCAAGCATTTTTGACCATAAAATTGCTGTTTTCAAAAAAAGATGAAAACTACCAACAAACAATTTTAAAACTTATCAACAAACCGAGCATTTAAACAAACCAGCGCGATTTGCCATTTAACATTTGACTTTCCAGCAAATTTAGCAAGTATTTTTTTGGCATAATCTTTACAGTTGAAACAATTTGATTGTTGCATTTTAAAATGTAAGTTATTTCATCAAATTTAAAGATATCGGCATCATTGATTGTTATTGTGTCTGTTTTTTCGCTGATAGTTGCCAATTTAACTTGGTTGTTTGTTGTGCTTTTAAACAAGTCATAATGCATGTTTTTTAACACATTAAAGGTTATTTTACTGCCATATTTATCCAAATCCACAGTCATATTTTGTTGGTCAATTTGCCTTGGCTCTGGTTTGTTTTCTGTTTTAAAATAGTCATAGGCAACAAATCTATCCAAATTTGAATTTGGGGCAACAATAATGTGATTTTTTTCATATTCTGTTACATCATAGCCAGCCAATTCAACACCATCTGGCACGCTAAAAGTTGCTGGTTTGTTGTTTAAGTATAGTTGTGATAAAATCTGTTTGTTGATTTCTGTTGGCTGATTTGAACTGTGAATATTGTCATTTAAAGCATTGTCTTTGACATTTGCTATCCATGTTAAAAGCGTGTGGTTTGTGGTAAAAGCCAGATTGTAAGTGTCTGTGTTATGCTCGCCATTAAACGCTGTGCCAGTTTTAGATGCCACATCAAAGCCTAAATCATTAAAACGCTTTGCTGTGCCAGTTTTGCCAGTTTGTTTTAAGCAATCAGTTAATAAAAAGCATGATTGTTCATCAGCCACATTTTGGCAAAAATCAGATGATGAGTAAATTGTTTTGTTATCTTTGTCTATTATTTTATTGATGAACGACAATGGTTTAAACATGCCATAGTTTGCAATGGTGGAGTAAGCATTTAAAATTTGAATCAACTCAACACCATTTTTAACTGCACCAAGTGCTAGCGACAAATTTATGTCATCATTTGCAATATTTATGCCTAAATCAGCCAAAGTTGAACAAGCATTTTCAAGCCCAACATAATCCAAGGCTTTAACTGCTGGGATATTTAATGAATTTGCAATTGCGTATTTTGTTGGCACATATCCATAATAATCTCCACCTGCATTTTGGGGTGAAAATCCATTGTAATTGATGGGCTCGTCTAAAATTAATGTGGCAGGCGACAAGATATTTTGTTTAAAGCATGGCAAATAAACAGCCAAAGGTTTTAAAAGAGATGCTGGCTGACGCTTCATGTTGTGCAAATTGTAATTGCTGTTCACATAATATGCCAAAATTTTGCCAGAATTATCTGCCAATATTGATATGCTGTCTAGTTCGCAATTAAATTGAGTTTTGGCATTTTGCAGGTTTGTTTGATTTATTTCAACAACATGTTTTTGCAAATTTTCATCTTTGTTTGTTATTATTTGATAATCATTATTGATTAACTCTCGTTCGCTGATATTTAACAAACTGCATGCTTCGTAAATTGCTTCACGCTCATAACTTGCGTCCAAAGTTGGGGTAGTGGTAGTTTTAATTTCACTTTCAACAACTTGCTTGTATTGTTCTTCTGTTATGCTTTTTTGCTCAAGCATCGCTTTTGCAACCACATTACGCCTTGTTTTTGCCAGTTCATAATTGTTTTTTGGAGAGTATTTTGCAGGAGATTTAATTATTCCCGCCAAAAAACATGCTTCGTTTAATGTTAAATCTTTTGCGGATTTGCCAAAATAGATTTGACTTGCGTTTTCAATTCCATACGCATTTTGTCCAAAATAAATTGTGTTTAAATACATCTCCAAAATCTGTTGTTTTGAAAACTTTTTTTCCATTTTTATTGCAAGCACTATTTCCTTAATTTTGCGTTCGTAAGTTTTTTCGTTGGTTAGCAATGCGTTTTTAATCAACTGTTGACTTATTGTTGAGGCACCTTGAGATTTTGATTTTGACGAAAAATTTACAATTCCAGCCTTAACAATTCGTTTTAAATCATAACCATTATGCTTGTAAAATCGTTTATCTTCTATGTTAACAAAGGCGTTTACAACATAATCTGGCAACTTTTCAATTTCAACGATTGTTCGATTTGAGTTGTACAAACTGTTGTCCTGTCCGCTTGCTGAATAAACTTTTATGCCATTATTTACGCTGGTTAACTTTTCTATATTCAAATTATATTTATTGTAAAGAATGGAGAAATAAGTTAAGCCTGCCAAAAGGATTGAAACAATTAAAATTGAAAAAACCAACAAAATTTTTAACGCAATATTTTTGCCTTTTTTGTTGTGCTTGTCAATTGGTTTTGTGGCAGTTTTTGTCATCAATGTATTATTTGCAAAATGTAGAAAAATAATTTAAATTGTAATATTTTAGTTGAAAATATTGCCGATTTTGTTTATAATGTATGATATGAAAGAATTAAATGGAAAATTTTACCATATCGAAACATATGGTTGTCAAATGAACGTGCACGAAAGTGAAAAACTTCGTGGCATTTTGTCCACTTTTGGAATGGCGGAAACCGATGATGTTAATCAAGCATCAATGGTTCTTTTTAACACCTGCTGCATTAGAGAAGGGGCAGAAGACAAAGCATATAGCAACATCGCTGCATTAAAAAAGTGGAAACAACAAGACCCAAACAGAATTATTGTTGTTTGTGGTTGCATGCCTCAACAAAAAAATGGCAAATATGACTTTAAAAAGCGCTTAACTTTTGTTGATATTGTTATTGGCACACACAACATCAATATGCTGGGAGAATATTTAAAACGCTTGCTTGCTGACCGCAAACGCATTGTTGAAATTGTTGATGCACCAATCAATGGCATGGAAACTGAAACTTGCGTGCGTGATGACAAAGTTAATGCCTATGTTAACATCATTTATGGTTGCAACAAATTTTGCACTTATTGCATTGTGCCATATGTTCGTGGGCGTGAAACAAGCAGACCTATGGCTGACATTTACAATGAAGTTAAAAACCTTGTTCAAAAGCAAAATTACAAGTATATAACATTGTTAGGGCAAAATGTTAACTCTTATGGCAAGGATTTAACTCCTCAAACCAATTTTGCAACTTTGCTTAATGAACTTTGCAAAATTGAAGGGGACTTTAAAATCAAGTTTATGACCTCACACCCAATGGATTTTGATTTGGATTTGATTAAGGTGATGAAAGAGCAAGATAAAGTTGCAAAGGCACTTCATTTGCCAGTGCAATCTGGCAGCACAAAAGTGCTTAAAAGGATGAATAGGCATTACGACATCAAGCACTATTACAAAATTATCAAAAAAGTTAAACATGCAATGCCAAATATTTCACTTTCAACTGATATTATTGTTGGCTTCCCTGGTGAAACAGAAAAGGACTACAATCAAACCTTAAAATTACTCAAAAAGGTTAAATATGACCAAGTGTTTGCGTTTATGTATTCTCCAAGGGCTGGAACACCAGCTGCAAGTTTTGTTGACCAAATTGATGAAGAAACAAAAAACAGAAGAGTGAACAACTTGCTTAAAAAACAAAGGCTTATTCAAAAAGATTTGATGGTTAAAACAATAAACAAAACCTATAATTGCCTCATCAAAACACACAATGGCGTGGCGATGGGGTTGACAGACGGCGGAAGAGAAATTTATTTGCCAAGTTACAAATTTAACAACGAAAACTATTTTGCAAACGTTAGAGTTGAAGGGATAAGAAACCATAAATTGTCTGGGGTGGTTGTAGATGATTGAAAGTTACGTAAATAAAGAAATATTTAATTCAAACAACAAAAAGTTATCTCCAGTTATCAAACAATACCTTTCAATTAAAGAAAATAACGAAGATTGCATTATATTTTATCGTTTGGGCGACTTTTATGAGTTGTTTTTAGACGATGCTGTTGTTGGCAGCAGAATTTTGGATTTGACCCTAACAGGCAAAGATTGTGGCGTTGGTGAGCGCGCACCTATGTGTGGCATCCCTTTTCACGCATATGAATCGTATGCTCAACGCTTGATTGAACGTGGCTACAAAGTTGCCATTTGTGAGCAAACTGATGAAATAAGAAATGGGCTTGTTCAGCGTGAAATTGTGCGCATTATAACTCCCGGTACAGTTGTTGAAAGTTCTATGCTAAACGAGCGTAAAAATTCGTACATAATGTGTATATATGCAGAAAAGAGCACAATATCTTACGCTTATAGTGATTTGTCAACTGGCGAAATTAAAGTTGCAGAATATTCTGGCGCAAACATCGCGGAATATATTAATGACCAAATTGTTAGGATTATGCCTAGTGAAATCATATGCAACAAACTTATGATGACATTAAGCAAGGATTTGGTTTGTTCTTTGCGTGATGGTTATCGTTTTTCAGAGTACTTTGATTGGGCATTTAACTATGCTGATGCAGAAAAACAAATTTTAACACAATACAACATAAAATCTTTGGCTGGCTTTGACATTGACTCCAAGCCAAGTGTTAAAGCAATTGGAGCTTTGCTTGCATATTTCCAAGAAACACAAAAAAGAGATTTAAAACATTTAAATTTTCCCAAAAAGATTTTTGACCAAGAATTTATGTACTTGGACACAAACACAAGGCGAAATTTGGAAATTGAACAAACAAAAGATGGCGAAAGGAAAGGCACATTGCTTTGGGTGTTGGACAACACTTGCACAAATATTGGCTCTCGTATGTTGCGCAATTGGGTTAGGCAACCACTTCAAAACAAGCAAGAAATTGACAAACGCTTGAATATGGTTGAAAGTTTGGTTAACGACACCGTTTTGCGTGCCAATTTAAAGATAACTTTGCAACAAGTGCAAGACATTGAGCGTATTGTTGGCAAGGTGGGCTATGGCAGTTTTTCGCCAAAAGATTGCGTTGCGTTAAAAACATCACTTTATCAAGTGCCAATGATAAAAAAAGTGCTTTTAAGCAACAACAATCAAGATTTGCTTAATTTGGCAAATCAACTTGTTGATGTGCATGAAATTGCAGACATGATTAATGCAACAATTGTTGATGAACCGCCACTTTTGTTTAAAAATGGCAATTATATCAAACCCGGTTTTAATGCCAACCTTGACCACATCAAATCAATTAGAGATGAGGCAGAAAATTATATTTCTCAAATGGAAGCGCAAGAGCGCGAAACCACAGGCATAAAAACTTTAAGGATAGGGCACAATCGAGTGTTTGGCTATTACATTGAAGTTGGCAAACAATATGCTGACCAAGTGCCTTTTAGATATGTTAGAAAGCAAACAACAGCAAATGGCGAACGCTACATTACAGAAGAATTAAAACAGTTTGAGGAACAAGTTTTTTCTTCACATGAAACTGCTTTAAACATGGAAGAAGCAATTTTTGCTCAAGTTAAGGAACAAATACTTGCAAATGCTTCTGTTTTGCAACAAATTGCTCGTGTTATTGCTCAAATAGATTGCATTTACTCACTGGCAACAGTTGCAATCACAAACGATTATCATCGTCCAAACATCACAAATGGGAAAGATATTGATATCGTGGCGGGGCGACACCCAGTTGTTGAAAAAATGCAACGCGACACAGATTTTATTGCCAACGACTGCAGATTGAACGAATCAGACCAACGCACCATGATTTTAACTGGTCCTAATATGGCTGGTAAATCAACATATATGCGCCAAGTGGCACTTATCACTTACATGGCACATATTGGCAGTTTTGTGCCAGCAAGGAAAGCAGATATTTGCATTGTTGACCGTATTTTTACGCGTATCGGTGCAAGTGATGACTTGTCCATTGGCCAATCAACATTCATGGTTGAAATGATTGAAGTTGCAAATATCTTGCATTATGCAACAAACAATAGTTTGATTATTTTGGATGAAGTGGGTAGGGGAACATCTACTTTTGACGGCTTGTCAATTGCTTGGGCTGTTGTTGAATATCTTTCAAAACACCTTAATGCAAAAACTTTGTTTGCCACTCATTATCATGAATTGATGCAATTGGAAGGTCTTTACGACGGCGTGAAAAACTTTTGCATATCAATTAAAGAAATTGGCGGGCAACTTGTGTTTATGCGCAAAATAATGCGTGGAAGTGCAACAAAAAGTTACGGCATTGAAGTTGCAAGTTTGGCAGGTTTGCCAAAAGAAATAATTAATAGGGCAAAAGAGTTAATTAAAGAGTTTGAGTCAACAAAAGTTACAAACGAAGCACAAAAGGAAAGTGAAATTGTTGACACACTCAAATCAATTGACCCAAATAGTTTAACACCACTCGTAGCGTTTGACACACTTGTTAGATTAATCGAACTTGCAAAATAGTCATTTAAAAGGAGAAATTATGTCAATCAACATTTTGGACAGCATGATTATCAACCGAATTTCAGCAGGCGAAGTTGTTGAAAGCCCTTTTTCAATTGTTAAAGAATTGGTTGACAATTCTCTGGACGCTGGGGCAGATAAAATTTTGGTTGAAATCAAAAATGGTGGCATTGATTCAATTACTATTAAAGACAACGGCAAAGGCATAGAAAGGGAAGATATCGTCAAAGCATTTTTGCCACATGCCACCAGCAAAATTTCAAAAATAGAAGATTTGGATGCAATTTCAACTCTTGGCTTCCGTGGGGAAGCTTTGGCAAGCATTTCCAATGTTACACAAACAAAAATTGTAACAAAAACTGAAGCAGATGAATTGGCTTACCAAATGGAAGTTAATGGCGGCAAATTTGGAGAAATAGAGCCAACAGAAAGCGTGTCTGGCACAAAAATTCAAGTTAACAATTTGTTTTTTAACACTCCAGCAAGAAGAAAGTTTTTGCACAAACCAAAGCAAGAAGAAAGTCAAATAACAAACATCATTTCTCGCTACATTATGGCACACCCATCAGTTGATTTCACTTATATTGCAGACGGCAAAACAATCTTTAAAACAACTGGCAAAACTTTGCTTGACGCTATATATTGTGTGTATGGTGCAGAAACAGCACAAAATATTATACAAGTTGAAAAAACTGTTGGAAATATCACACTCACCGGTTATGTTTCAAAAATTGGTTACAGCAAACCAAACACAACATATCAAACTCTTATGGTAAACGGCAGATATGTTGTTGATGAAATTGTTTCAAAAGCTTGTTACATGGCTTTTGAAGAATATTTAATGACAAGGCAATTCCCATTTTATGTGTTAAATTTAACCATGCCAGCAATTGATGTTGATGTAAATGTGCACCCAAGCAAAATCAACATCAAATTTGCAAATCCAAGCACTATATATGATTTGGTTTACAGTGCTGTGCGTTCGGCAATATATGAATCACAAAACAACAGCCAAAAACCATTGTCGCAAACGCCTGTTGAACAGCCTTTAATTAAGGTTGACCTTGACAGCATGAAAGAAATTGAAATTGAGCCAATAGTAAACCCAATTTTAAACAGTACAAACACATTAAAGCAAACAAATTTTAAGCCTTTTAGCATATTTGACATGCCAGAAGAAAGCTCAATTAAGCAACAATCTCAAACCAACTTTAGTTATGATGACAAACCATTGCAAAACAACTTTGAAGAAAAAATAGAGCAAAATAATGACTACAAAGATGTCAACCAGATTGTTGATTTTAAAGTGATAGGGCAATTGTTTAATGAATTTTTGGTTATTGAAAAAAATGACAAAATGATTCTGCTTGATTTTCATGCTGGACATGAGCGCTTAAATTACGACAAATTTACAAAAATGGTTAACAATAGGCAAATTGTCATTCAAGATTTGTTGGTGCCATTTGAGGTTAAATTAACAGCAAATGAAGTTGAATATTTGCTCACTTTGCAAGGAGATTTGAAAGAACTTGGCTTTAATCTTTTAAAAGTTGACGATAATACAATTGAAATCACTTCAATTCCAATGCAACTTAAAGATATAAATATCAAGGCATTTGTTGACGACTTATTGCATGATATGGGCAATTTAAAACCAAAAATGAATAATGAAATACGTCATTATTTGATGCAAAAAGCATGCAAAAGCAGTGTTAAATCAGGCATGACATTAAATGAAATGGAAATCAACACCTTGCTCAAAGATTTGGACGAAAAAAATCCAGTTTTGTTGTGCCCACATGGGCGTCCAGTTTTAACAATTATCAACAGAACAGAAATAGAAAAATGGTTTAAAAGAATTGTTTAATATGAAAAATAAAATAGCTATTATAACAGGATTAACCGGCACTGGAAAATCTAGCTTGGCAGTTGAAATTGCAAAAGAATTTAATGGAGAAATTATCTCTGCTGATAGTGTGCAAATTTACAAACGATTAAACATCGGCAGCGCAAAAGTAACTAAACAAGAAATGCAAAATATTCCGCATTATTTGATTGATATCAAAGATTTTAATCAAAATTACAATGTTGGTGAATTTGTTCAAGATTGCTGCAATGTTATCAAAACAGTGCAAAAACACGGCAAATTGCCAATCATCTGTGGTGGCACAGGGTTGTATATAAAAGCCCTTATGGAGGGATACACTTTGGGCAATAGTGCCAATCTTGAATTTAGAAAAAAGTATGAAGAACTTGCAAAAGAAAAGGGCAATCAATATGTTTGGGAATGTTTAAACAATGTTGACCCAAGCAAAGCAGAACAAGTGCATCCAAACAACATCAAGCGCGTTATCAGGTATCTGGAATTGGCAACAAGCACAGTTAAAGCAGACAAAGCAGAAAGTCCTTTAAAGGATTTTGATGTGTTGTGTGTGGGCTTGGTTGCTGAAAGAGAACAAATATATTCAAAACTTAATTTGAGAGTGGAACAGATGCTTGCAGACGGCTTGGAAAATGAAGTAAAAACATTGATTGCTGATGGAGCAACAAGGGATATGCAAGCGTTCAATTCAATTGGTTACAAAGAATGGTTTGATTATTTTGAAGGCAAAACAACAAAAGAAAAAACAATCGAATTGATTAAACAACACAACAGAAATTATTGTAAAAGACAACTTACATTTTTAAAAACAATACCAAACATTCTCTTGCTGAACAAACAGCAAGCAGAAGAAGAAATTAAAAGGTTTATATATGATTAATTTAAACAAAAAAGCAATAGAAATAGTCAATGCAGCAGAAGAAAAGTGCAAACCACTTTTTGCTGAGATTGAACAAATAGAATTTGAAAACCAATTAAAAGTGCTAAACGCTTTTGGCACAAATAATGTGCAAGCATACCATTTTGCTGGTAGCAACGGCTACGGGCACAACGACTTGGGCAAAGAAAAACTTTGCCAAGTTTTTGCAAGCGTTTTTCACACAGAAAGGGCATTGGTTAGCCCATTGATTTCTTGCGGAACAGAAGCAATAACAAAATGTTTGTTGGGGCTTTTGCGTCCAGGGCAAAACATGCTTTGTTTGTCTGGCACACCTTATGACACTCTTCACGATGTTATTTGGGGCGTAGAAGGCAAAAATGTAGGGTCTTTAAAGGATTATAACATTGAATATAACCAAGTTGAATTAAAGGATAACGACTTTGATATCCCAGCTGTTAAACAAGCTATATTAAAGCATAATCCAGATTTGATTTATATTCAACGCTCTCGTGGATATGAATTGAGAAACGCTTTAACCATTTCACAAATTGAAAAGGTTCTTAAAGAAGTTAAAACTTTAACAAATGCAACAATCCTTGTTGACAATTGCTATGGTGAGTTTACTGAAACTCGTGAACCAACTGATGTTGGAGCAGATGTTGTTGTTGGGTCTTTAATCAAAAATCTGGGGGCAGGCATTGCTCCATGTGGTGGCTATGTAGCAGGCAAAAGTGATTTACTTGAATTGATTTCTTATCAAATTTCAAGCCCGGCAGTGGGGTTTGATGCTGGCGGCTATGAATTGGGTTACAAAGCGTTTTTCCAAGGAATTTTTACTGCACCGCACGTTGTGGCGCAAAGTGTTAAAATTGTGCGTTTGGCAAGCATGGCAATTTCTTCATTAGGTTACCAAACAATACCAAGCATAACACAACCGATCAGTGACATTGTGTGTGTAATCAAATTTGAAGAACCAAACAAATTAATCAACTTTGTAAAAGGCATTCAACAGGGCAGCGCAATAGACAGCAACACAGTGCCAGTTCCATGCGATATGGAAGGTTATGCAGACCAAATAATTATGGCAAGTGGCAGTTTTAACCAAGGCAGCACAATTGAATTGAGTTGCGATGGTCCAATCCGTCCACCATATGCAGGATATTTGCAAGGCTCATTAAGTTATGCTCATGGCAAAATTGGTTTAACAAATGCAATTGCAAGTTTAATCTAAAAATTATCAACACTAACATAAATAACTTAAAACGAGTTTATAATTACGTTTTATTATTTGAACAATAGTAGGAATGTCCAATTATTTCAATTGGGCATTTTTTATGCTATTGCATTATCATAAAAAATTATTGGTGAGCCAACACCAATCAACAATCAACAAAATCTTTGCAATATAATCAATCTCTTAATAGGGCAGAAAAGTAATATAATCAAAGAAAGTTATTATAAATTTACAAACAAAATCACAAAAACTTGAATGTGTATAAATACAGAGTAGTGCACAAAGTTGCATACATATCTTTGCGCAAAACTCTTCTTTTGCGCAAAGATAATATAAAATAGACAATATTTTGCGTGGATAACCCTAATTTTTTCCACATTTAGTTTTGTTTATTATAATTTGCACCAAATTTCGACTAACTATTGTGTGGATAGTTTTTTAATATTTCTTCTTAAACAATTTTATCAAAACACTTTATTTTATTAAAAATTCTTTTAAGTCTGTGTGTAACATTTCTTTGTTTTGATTAATTGTGTGTTTGAATGTTTCAACCTAAAATTGCAAAATTTTAATAAAGAAAAAAATTTTACCTAGTTTAAAATCAATCTACAAAATTTTAGATGACCAATCCTTCATCTTTTTTATCCAAAATCGCTCTGAGAGCATTTTAGCACTATCCTATTTTTTGATGATTTTAAGATAAACATTTGAAAAGACTATTTTAAATTTAAAATCCAATTTTTATCAAAAATTGTTTTGCAAGCGACATTTTATATGTTTAACATTTTGAGTTACAAAAAATCATATTAATTGCAGATTTGTTATATTCAATAATTTTTGACTTAATAAGATAGTTATTGTCAAAAACAATATCTTTGCGTAAAAAACCAACCACAGATTTTTTGTGTGATTGGTTCTTTATTGTTTAATTAAAATTTTAAATTTTGATTATTTTTTTGGCATAATAATTTTTTTGCCACCCATATAACTTTGCAAGCATTCTGGGATTGTTATTGAGCCATCTTTTTGATAATGATTTTCAATAAACGCAATAATTGCTCTTGGGCTTGCAAGCACTGTATTGTTTAATGTGTTAACAAGATATGTGCCATCTTTGCCCTTTGCACGAATGTTCAATCTCCTTGCTTGAGCATCGCCTAATGTTGAGCAAGAGCCAACTTCAAAATACTTTTGTTGCCTTGGGCTCCATGCTTCGATGTCGCAAGATTTAACTTTTAAATCTGCCAAATCGCCTGAACAACAATCAAGTTGACGCACAGGAATTTCAAGATTTCTAAACACATCAACAGTATATTGCCACATTTTGTTGTACCAATCCATTGCTTCTTCTGCCTTGCAAAGCACAATCATTTCTTGCTTTTCAAATTGATGAACACGATAAATGCCACGTTCTTCCAAGCCATGTGCTCCGCCCTCTTTTCTAAAACAAGGGCTGTATGATGTCATTCTAATTGGCAATTCTTCTTCCTTGATTATTTGGTCTTTAAATCTACCAATCATGCTGTGTTCACTTGTGCCAATCAAATATAAATCTTCGCCTTCAATTTTGTACATCATAGCGTCCATCTCGGCAAAACTCATAACGCCATTAACAACATCTCCGTGAATCATAAAAGGTGGAATGCAGTAAACAAATCCTTGATTAATCATAAAATCTCTGGCGTAAGCAATCATTGCTTCATGCAACCTTGCAATATCGCCAATTAAATAGTAAAAACCTGCGCCAGATGTTCTGCCAGCACTTTCCTTGTCCAACCCACCAACAGCATTTAAAATATCTGCATTGTAAGGAATTTCATAATCTGGAACTTTTGCTTCACCAAAGCGTTGAACTTCAACATTTTGACTATCGTCCTTACCAATTGGAACTGATGGGTCAATAATATTTGGTATTGCCATCATGTTTTGCTTAATTTTGTCGTTGTATTCAGCAACTTGTTGCTCAATTTCAGCAATGCGCTCATTATTTTTAACAACTGTCGCCTTAATTTCGTTTGCTTCTTCAACGCGTTTTTCACGCATCAACAAACCAATTTGTTGAGACAAACTGTTACGTTTTGCGCGCAAATCATCGCCTTCTTGCTTTAAAAGGCGAACATCTTTGTCCCACTCCAAAACTTCATCAACCAAGTGCAATTTTTGATCTTGAAATTTCTTTTTAATGTTTTCTTTAACCAAATCTGGTGTGTTTCTAATTAAATTGATATCAATCATAATTTCTCCTATATCTATATATTGTGTGATTGTTTTTAAATTTACACTATACAAAGTATAAAAAAATCACCACTAAAACTAGAGGTGATATTAACCACTGTGCCACTCTATTTGAACATTAACAAAAATGTTCCACTCTTAAATGCATTGTTTTGCCGTGCATTTCGGCCCCGCATTGCCAGGTGTCTCAAGGGGTAGACACACAAACCTTTCATGAATCGCTTTCACCAACCGCGATACTCTCTAACACTTCCAGCCTGCATTAGTCCCTTTCAAACGACAAATTAAACTATTTTTAGTATAAACCAATCAATTTAATTTTGTCAACCAATTTTATAATAAAATTTTTTTAAAAATCCCAAATTTGTTTTGACTTTTTACGCAAAGATGTTAAAATATTTATATACCTATTTAAAAATTATTAAATATTAAGGATGTTGTATGTCAAATAACTATTATTTAGATAGAAATCGCAACAATATGCGCAAATTGAATGAGATGTTGACTGATTTGCCAAGTTTTTGCAGCATTTTCTTTATTGGCATTCAGGACACCACCACCCCACTAACGCGTTTAAATTACGCTGTTGACTTAAAAACCTTTTTTAATTATTTGATTACCTATGAAACTGGATTTTTTAACAAAAAAGTTACAGATATCACTTTAAGCGATATTGATGGAATTGATGCTCAACTTATTGAAAGATTTTTAGCATATTTGTCATATTATGACAAAGAAGATGGCGAAATTTTAACCAATGGCGAGCGTGGCAAACTTCGCAAATTGTCTACCCTTCGAGCATTTTTTAAGTACTTTTTTTACAAAGACATGTTAAAAGCAAATGTCGCCAGCAAGGTTAAATCTCCAAAATTGCATGATAAACCTATCATTCGTTTGGAACAACAAGAAACTGAAGAATTAATGTATTCTTGCGATACTTTGACTGGCTTCGGCGAGCATCAACGCAAATACAACGAAAAATTTAAAGTTAGAGATAATGCGATTTTATCCTTGTTTTTAACCACAGGCATTCGTGTTAGTGAATGTGTTGGGCTCAATATTGATGATTTAAACTTTAACTTAAACTCTTTCCGTGTAACGCGCAAAGGTGGCAATCAAGTTATCCTATATTTTGGCGAGGACACAGCTGAAGCCTTAAAAAGCTATCTGCAATATCGTGAAACTTTGCAAATTCCAAAGGAAGAACGCGCTTTGTTTATTTCCAGCCAAGGCAAACGAATGATGGTTAGAACCATGGAATATTTAGTTAAAAAATATGCAAAAGTTGCCACACCTTTAAAAAACATTACCCCTCACAAACTCCGCTCCACCTATGGCACAAACCTTTACAAGGAAACAAAAGACATTTACATCGTTGCAGAAGTTTTGGGTCACAAAGATGTTAACACAACCAAAAAGCACTATGCAGCAATCAGTGATGACATTAGAAAAGCAGTTGCCGGCAAAGTTAAACTAAAAAATGATGAAGTATAATCAAACAAAAATTTAATTTTAATACAATTTTATCGAACAAATGTTTGACAGAATTGTATTTTTTTGTTATTATACAATAAAATTGAGGTGAAATTTATGAATATGACCGAAAAAACTTACCAATTTATTTGCGATTATATAGAAAAAAACAAATATCCGCCAACTGTAAGGGAAATTTGCGCAAGTTTGAATTTTGATTCTACTTCAACAGCTTTTTATCATTTGAAAAAGCTTGAAAAACTTGGCAAAATATCCAGAAATGAAAACAAAAATAGAGCAATTGAATTAAACGAGCCTACCATACCAAGCATCACTCTGCCCTTGCTTGGCACAATTGCTGCAGGTCAACCAATTTTAGCAGAAGAAAATTTAACTGAAAAAATAATTATATCTGAAAATATGTTTTCTGGCAATAATATGTTTGTTTTAAAAGTTAAAGGTGACAGCATGATTAATGTTGGAATTTATGATGGAGATTTTGTTGTTATTTCTCAACAATCAGTTGCAAATAATGGCGAAATTGTTGCTTGTTTGATTGACAATGAAGCAACAGTAAAAAGATATTATAAGGAAAATGGCTATTTTAGGCTTCAACCAGAAAACTCTTTTATGCGTCCTATTATCACAGACCATTTGCAAATTTTGGGCAAAGTTGTTGGCTTAATTCGCACAAAGTTTTAATTTTTTGCGTTTTTTTGCTTGATTTAGAGCTTTGTAAAAGCCAAAATTTAATAATAAATGCTTTTTGTTTGACTATCCTAACTTAATTATTTATAATAATTAAAGGAAAATATCTCGTAGATTAGATGTTTTGTTGTTTTTTGCAATAAACATGATTGCCACACATGCTTGATGATGTTGTTTGTTGTGATTAACGCAATAAGGGGTGTTATGAAAACTGCAGATTTAATACCTTTGATTTTAATTGAATTGTCTACTGGCAACAAATATGGGTTTGAACTTACAAAAGCAATTGAGGACAAATCAAATCAAAAAATTCAAATAAAACAGCCTACCCTTTACACTGTTTTGAAAAAGTTGGAAAAATCAAAATTTATTTCATCGTACTGGGAAGATAGTGAAATTGGTGGCAAACGACATTATTACAAAATAACAGAAAATGGCAAAGCTCAACTTTCAACTTTGCCTTCTTTTGATGTATGTGTTAAAAATATTTTGATGTCTGAACAAGAAGAAAATGAAGATTTGCCAATTGCAGATGAAAACATTGAAACTAATCATGAAAATACCAATTTTGAACCAGTGCAAACCAACAACATAATTGAGGAAACAAACTTTGCTCAAAAACAAACCAGCCAATCAACTGATTTATTAATAGACAATCAAACAAACAATGCTGCCCCACTTTTTGATGAAAATCAACCAAAAGTTGAACCAACATTTGAAGAAAAACAACCAGCAGAAGAAGAAAAATCATTTTCAATTATGGACTTGATTGCGGACAACGCTGCAGAACAACAAACACCTATTGCTTCTGTTGTTAATACAACCGATGTTTTTGCGTCTAATGATATTGACAACAAAACAACAGTTGAAATGAACAAATTGAACAGCAGTTTTTTGAAAGATGAAACAAAACAAAATGTTGAACAGTTTGCAGAAAACAAAAATGTTGCCAAATTTGTTGAAAAATCCCCTGCACCAAAAGCAGAACTTAAAGATTTTGAACAACAATTTGACAATTTAAATGCTGTTACTCCTAAAATATCTAATGCTGATTTGACATTTGGCAACGTCAAGTATGTTGATTATGTTGATTTTAAAACAAAAAAGGAATACATAAAAGCAAAACGCTTTGCCAAAGGCTGTTTGATAAAAACAATTTTAACTGCTTTTTACTCTTTTATTATGCTGTTTATCTGCCTTGTTGGTGTAAAAAACAACAATATAAGTGCATTTTATTACGTAGCATTCATTTTGGGTGTTGTTTGCACTTTGATTTATCTATATTTTGGAATTGCCAAAAATGATGATCTGCGATTAAAAGTTCAAAATGGGAATTATTCGGTTAAATTGAAATTACGCATTATTTTAGCAGCAGCCATTACCCTATTGGTTGTAGTTATAAGCATTATTTCGAGTATATCAATTGGCAACAACACAATATCTAGTATGTTTAGTGGTAGTAATTTTGCAAATTTGTATGCACCAATTTTGCTAGTTACACCAATCTGGATTGATTTGTTGGCTGTTTATATGGTTAACAAAACCACAAAATAATTTAGGAGTTTTATGATACCTGCTCTTCAAGTTTCAAATGTAACAAAAATTTACGGCAACAAAAAAGTTGTTGATAATGTTTCATTCTCCATTTATCCTGGTCAAATCTATGGCTTTGTTGGCCCAAATGGCGCTGGCAAATCAACAACAATCCGTATGATAACAGGTTTGATTGACGCTAACGAAGGCAATATAAAGATATCTGGTTACAGCGTTGAAAAATCACACAATCATGCACTTTCGCTTATTGGTGCAGTTATTGAAACACCACAATTGTACCCTTACTTATCTGGGCTTAAAAACTTGCAATTGTTTGCAAAATTTTACGGCAAAAAAGCAGTTGAGCGTATTCCTCAAATTGTTAAACTTGTTGGCATGGAACAACGCATTAAAGACAAAGTTTCAACTTACTCTCTTGGCATGAAGCAACGCCTTGGCATTGCACAAGCATTGTTAAACCACCCTAGTTTGTTGATCTTGGACGAACCAACAAATGGCTTAGACCCAAACGGAATTGTTGAAATGCGCAACATTTTGCGTGTTTTGGCAGAAAAAGAAAAAATTGCAATCCTTATTTCAAGCCATAATTTGGCAGAACTTGAACAGTTGTGTGATGTGATTGGCATAATCAACAACGGCAAAATGTTGCAACAACGCACTATGCACGACATAAAAGAGCAAGTTGCAAGCAATCAACAATTGCAATTGCTGTGCAATTACCCTAACTATGCAGCCCTTGTTGTTAAACAAAAATATAACATTGTAGGTCAAGTGATTGGCAACTCATTAATTTTGCCAGTGAGAGAAGCAAATATTGCTGTTGTTATCTCCTACTTAACCAGCAAAAGAGTTAAAATTTATGGTGTGAAAAAGATAACAAAAACATTGGAACAATTGTATTTTGAAATTCTCCAATCAAATAGGCCATCAACAAGCATTTTTTAATGAGGATAAATATGAACAAAGTTATTCAAGCAGAACTTAAAAAAACAGTTTCAAAGCCAGGGATTTACATCTTGGCACTTTTGCTTGCCATAATTATGGTTTTGGGGGTGTTAATTTACAAGCCAGAACATCAAAAAACAAATTCAATCGAATTTGCTGGCAACACAATTTTGGATATTTACTCCACGGATTTTGGCGATGGCGCAAGTTATGGATTAAAACTTGAAGCAGATGACATTGTTGCTTCATCAATTGCTTCTTTAAACAATTATTATATTGATGGCAAAACATATGCCCAAAAGGTTGATGATTTAAAACAAGATTTTGAATATAACTTTAATTTATACAATCAATGTGCATTTTTGCCTGTTTCCAACGAAGAATACACAAATGAAAAGCGCACAAAAATGTTGGATAGTTTAAAATCTCTTTACGACACTGTAAACAATGGTTTAAACTTGAACAATCAAAGCAGTTATCCAGTTATTTCAACAAAGACAAATTATGACAATCTTACTTCACTTTATGGCGAAGCGTACAATCTCTTAAAAACAAAAACATCAAAGATTGCAGAAATTTGTGATGAATTTAGCACCAATTACAAATCACAAATTGAAAATTGCTTGGCAACACTTTACTACCCTACCATTTCAGCAGAAAAAGTTAACGATTACACAGTTGATGGCAACAATTCAAAATATAGTGCTTTTACTGAAAACAAAAACGAAATTCTGCAACAAATTGAAGCATTAAAAACCGAAGCTCAAACTTCTGCCGACGAAAATCTTAATGAAGAAAAAATTAACAAAATCAAAAATTTGATTACAAATTATTATAGTTGCAGCCAAACATATGCAAACTTAATTAAATATGATTTGTTGACAAACGCTCTTACAACTGTAAAAACAAAAGATAAAGGCAGTTTGTTGTATTTGGAAAATGAAACCTTAATGGAATCCCAATCTTGGTTGATTAAATACAATTACCTTTTCAACAAAAACAAAAATCTTGCTGATTTTGCCCTTCCTTTGACAATTGGCATTACTTCCAACAACGAAACAAATGGTTATGATTATGCTTACTTTATTATGAAGATGTTCTCTTTTGTTATTATTGCTTATGCAATCATGGCGGGCGCACACACAATCGCTGGCGAAATTAAAGAAGGCACAATGAGATATTTGGCAATAAGGCCAGTTAAACGCACATCAATTTTGTTTGGCAAATTTATTGCCATTGCCCTTATGTCTATCATTTTGATTGCTTTTAGTGGCGTGATTTCAATTGTTGTTGGTGGCTTTATTTATGGTCTTAAATCTCAAATGATTTTGACAGTTTTTGCTGGCAAATATGCCATAACACTCCACCCAATTGTTATGATTTTGATTTATTTAATTAGTTTGATTTTTGAGTTGCTTGTTTACTTGTCTATCGCATTGTTGCTTTCAACATTCATTAAATCAGATATCCTTGCTGTAACAATTTTAATGGTTGTGTACTTAATCAATGTGCTTTTGCCAATTTTCTCAAGTTCTTCAATTGGCTGGCTTGCTTATTACCCATTTAGCCACATTTCGTTGTATTCATTGTTCGGCAGTTCTTTGGTTGCTAACTCCCAAAATGCATTTAACATGCTTATGGGGGCAAAAGTTTATCCAACCACAAATTTGGCTTTAACCTTGCTTACAATTGCTGTTATTATTGTTGTGTGCAATATTGTTTCTGCAAAGATATTCAAACGCAAGGAAATATAACAAAAAACCACCAGTAAATCTGGTGTTTTTTTTGTTTGTTCAAAAGTCAAAAATTTTATTTTAATTGCTATGTTTTGCAATTTCTCCCGTTGCCAATTCATCGCAACGATTGTTGTATTTGTTGTCTGCATGGCCTTTAACCTTAATCCATGTGATTTTGTGTGTTGAATTTAATTCAATCAACTTACGCCACAAATCGGCATTTTCCACTGGCTTCTTTTTGGCGTTTTTAAAACCATTCATCTGCCAATTAGTAACCCAATTTTGCAAAAATCCATTGACAAGATAAGCACTGTCGCTATACAAATCAATCTCGCAAGGTTCTTTAAGCAATTCAATTGCGTTGATAGCAGCAGTCAATTCCATTTTGTTGTTTGTCGTTGATGCTTCAAAACCGCTGATTTCCTTCATACTATCTTTATAAAACAAAACTGCGCCCCATCCACCGGCACCCGGATTGCCACTGCACGCGCCATCAGTATAAATTGTAACTTTTTTCATGCTTCTCCTTGGCATTTGAAATTGCGCTCATTCTTGTATAATATTCGCCTTTTTCAATACCTATTAAATATTCTTCGTAGCTAATTTCTTTGATTGAAATTGGCATTTCATTGTGCTTGATTGCTGGAATTTTTTGTGCCTTTGTTATTGCCGAAATTAAATTGTGAGATTTAATAAAAATGTTAACTTGCAAATGATTACCAGCACCCATATGCCCCATTTTCATTAATGCTTGATAATAATGAACTTCTTTCATTGTTAATATGATACCACAAAATGCAAAAGTTGTAAACAAAAACTTATTGTGGTTTTTTTGTTTGTTCAATAAACAAATTGATATACGAATTTAAAATATTTTTCGCATTAATAAAATTCCAATTTATTAAAAAAAATTGCTTAAATCACCCAAAATATTCAGGTAATAAGCAAAATTAATTTTGGCAGGGGAGACGCGATTCGAACACGCAACCAATGGTTTTGGAGACCACTACTCTACCGTTGAGCCACTCCCCTTTACGCTATTTTATAATAGCATATAACAAAATCATTGTCAACGATTTGTGTTGATTTGAAACAAAAAAGGAAGAATTTAATTCTTCCTTTAATATTTAACTTATTTTGCAGTGTCTGTAAAACGAGATTCTCGAATTACATTAACTTTGATATGCCCAGGATATTCAAGTTGTGCTTCAATTTCTTTGGCAATATCATGAGCCAAAACTTGTGCTTCATCATCACTGATTTGTTCTGGTTTAACCATCACACGAATTTCACGACCCGCTTGAATTGCATAAGTTTTTTCAACGCCAGTGTGTTTGTTTGCTATTGCTTCCAACTCTTGCAAACGCTTGATGTAATTTTCCAAACTTTCGCGCCTTGCACCCGGACGAGAACTTGAAATTGCATCTGCTGCTTGCACGATAACGGCTTCAAGAGTGCGAGGTTCAACATCGTTGTGATGTGCTTCAATACAATGAATAACTGCTTCGCTTTCCTTGTATTTACGAGCAAGTTCAACACCAATACTAACGTGTGTGCCTTCAACTTCGTGGTCAACTGCTTTGCCCAAATCGTGCAACAAGCCAGCACGGCGAGCAACCTTTTCATTTGCTCCAACTTCCGCAGCCAACATGCCAGCAATGTACGAAACTTCCAAAGAATGATTAAGCACATTTTGACCATAACTTGTGCGGTATTTCAATCTGCCCAAAACTTTTACAATTTCTGGATGAATGTTGTGAATGTCGGCATCAAAGCAAGCATTTTCACCCGCTTCCTTAATTGTTTCTTCAACATCGCGTTGAACTTTTTGCACCAACTCTTCAATACGTGCTGGGTGAATGCGACCATCTAAAATCAATTTTTCAAGAGCAATACGCGCAATTTCACGGCGCACAGGGTCAAAGCCAGACAATGTGATTGCTTCTGGAGTGTCATCAACAATAAAGTCGATGCCTGTTGCTGCTTCCAATGCACGAATATTGCGCCCTTCACGACCAATAATGCGACCTTTCATCTCTTCACTTGGCAATGTAACAACACTTGTTGTAACTTCACTTGTGTTGTCAACTGCACATTTTTGAATTGCCAAAGTGATAATGTTTCTTGCTTTTTTGTCTGCTTCTTCCTTGGCTTTATCTTCAATTTCTTTTGCAAGTTTAACAGCGTCAACCTTTGCTTCATCAGTGTAGCGGTCAATGATAACTTGTTTAGCTTCGTCCTTTGTCATGCCGCTAACTTTTTCAAGTTCTTTAACAATGCTTTCTTGCAAATCGTCAAGAGCACTTTCCTTGCTGTTGAGTGCTTCAATTTGATTGCGAACACGCTCTTTATTTGCTTCAAGTTCATCAACTTTTTTGTCAAGTGCTGTTTCGCGTTTAGAAAGCAATTCTTCACGAGCGTACAAACGCTCTTCACTGCGTTTAGCTTCTTCTCTTCTTTCCTTGTTTTCACGCTCAAAAGTTGATTTAAGCAAGTCAATTTCTTTGTTTGTTTGTTCAACTTGATCTTTTTTAATTTTTTCTGCTTGAACGCGTGCTTCTTCCAATATTTTATCTGCATTTGCACGTGCTGATTTTGTTTTTTTGTTTACAACAACTGAAGTGATGCCAAAACCTGCTCCACCACCAATGGCAAGCATAATAATTGATAAAATAATTGTAAGAGCCGGACTAACAGAAAGTAACATATTTGTTAAATTCATAATTCCACCCTTTAAATCGTAATACTAAAATATTTAATATATCAAAAAATTCAAAATTGATTATTTATCAAAATATTTCGATGTTTTGTTGCTTAAACTACTCCTAATTTGCTTTATATAGGTTTAGTTTTGCGCAACAATAAATTAAAATTGAATTATTGCAAAACGAAGTTGATTAAACCACTAATACAAAATTTATTCAACTTCGGCTAAATATAATCGCATTCAACGATATAATAATTATATATTAAATAAAAAAACAAGTCAAGCATATCTTAAAGTTTGAAGCAATTTGTGCTTAACTAATAAAATAAACTTGACTTATAATTGTGTATTTAAAATATAACAAACACTATATGTTGTGTTTTAAACTTTATCCAAATCAATAATTTCCATATTTTCCAAAACTGCATTGAGCAAACTGTTATAGTTGATCACTTTTGCCTCTTCCTTTTCACTTTCACTAATTTTGGGTTTTATAACTGGATTGCGTGGCAAAAACACTGTGCAGCAATCTTCATATGGCAAAATTGACAAATCGTATGTGTTGATATCTTGAGCAATTTCGATGATGTCTTGCTTGTTAAAACTGATTAATGGACGCAAAACAGGATATTTTGCCACTGCATTTGTGCTTGTTAAACTTTCAATTGTTTGGCTTGCAACTTGCCCCAAACTTTCGCCTGTTACTATTGTTTTGTAATTAAATTTGTCGCAAACAGCATTTGCAACTCTGATCATTGCCCTACGCAACAAATTGATTGCAAATTCTGTTTTGCATTGAATATGAAATTCTTCTTGCATTTTTGTCATGCTGCAAATATACATATATTTTGCACCAATAAACTTTTTAACTCGTTTTGCAATGTCAATAACTTTTTGCTTTGCTTGTGGGCTTGTGTATGGAAAACTGTCAAAATGCAAAATGTCTTGCCTTAAACCGCGTTTTGCCATGCAAAATCCAGCAACAGGGCTATCGATACCACCGCTCAACATCAGCAAACCATCGCGATATTCTCCCAATGGTAAACCAGAATATGCATAAATTATTTCATTAAAAATGTAAGTTTTGCCATTTTCACGAATATCAACATGAACAACTGTGTTTGGCTTGTGAATGTCAACATAAGCATTTGCATTGTTTTTTAACACAATCTCGCCAAGGTCTGCGGCATATTCATTTGATTTGATTGGAAATGATTTTTCTGCCCTATTAACTTCGCATTTAAAACTGCCATCGATTTTCAAACCAGCAACATAGTTGTTTATTAGTTCAACAGAATTGTCAATTTCAACCGCTTTTGAAATGGAATGAACGCCAAAAACGCATTTTAATTCATCAATAATGCCATTTTCATCTGTGTAATTGCGCACCAACAAGCGATTTTGAATGTTTTCAATCTTGCACTCATAACCTTTTAATGCATGCTTTATATTTTCAAAAAGAAGGTGTGTAAAATACTTTTTGTTGCCACCTTTCAAATGAATTTCATTAAATCTAATCAAAATAATATTGTTTATCATCTTTTTATCCTTGCTTTATATTCCGCCACCGCATTGTCAATGGCCAAACCCAAATTTAAGCAGTCTTTAAGCGTAATATCATCGCCGAAAGACAACCTTATTGCTCCTTCTATGTAATCTTTTGGCACAATAGGAGCAAGCACCCTGTTTAACCCTGCTTTGCTGTTACACGCACTGCCAGTGCCAATCAAAAATCCAAGAGATTCCAGCATATGCAAAATCGTTTCTCCCCTAACGCCTTTAAAACATATTGATATAATATTATCAACGCTTTTGTTGGTTGAAACCAAAATATGGTCTTGTTTGATGTTTTGCAAAATTGCTTGCTTATATTCTGCATAGTTATGCAACACTAAATCTTCAACTGCTTGCTTAAACGCCAAAATGCCCGGCAGATTTTCTGTTCCAGAGCGCAAATTCATTTCTTGCCCGCCACCACAAATGAATGGTTTAAATCTATTAGGCTTGCTTATATACAACGCTGCCACGCCTTTAGGTCCATTTATCTTGTGGGCACTCATAGTGTAGTAATCCACGCCTAAATCTGCTAAATTAATGTTCAACTTGCCAACTGCTTGCACTCCGTCTGAATGGACAAATACATTTGGATTAATTTCTTTAATTCTTTTTGTTATTGCCTTGATATCATTAACTGCACCAGTTTCATTGCTAACATGTATTACTGAAACCAACACTGTTGAATTATCTATCTCTTTAAACAATTGATTTGTATCAACACTACCATCTTTGTTTAGTGGGACAAAAACAATATTAAATCCCTTTTCCTTATATGCTTTAGCAGTTTCATATATTGAACTATGTTCCCCTGCACTAAATATATACTTTTTGTCTGCACGAGTGATATGTGCATTTAAAACTGAATTGTTTGCTTCTGTGGCAGAACCTGTAAATATAAATGTTGATTTAGGTGCTCCATTAAATTTTTTAACAAAATATGCCCTTGCATTTTCCAATTGCTTTTTTGCTTCTCCTGCATTTGCATATAGCGCACTTGGATTAAAAAACAATTCACTTGCTTTAACATATGCTTCAAGTGATGATTTGCTTATTTTTGTTGTGGCTGCGTTGTCGAAATATAACATACTGGATATTATATCACATGTTTAAATTTAAAACAATCTCTATGGCACAAGATTTAAAGATTTTCCTAAACTGCCACCGTTTAAGTACACTTCTGGCACTTTGCCCACAATAATACTCTCTGCCAACATCACTTGGTTTGTTGAATAAAAATCATATGACTTAACTGGCATAACTATGCTTACATGTGTGTTTATGTACAAAAACAATGTATGTTTGGTTATGTTTATACCAACTGAATCAAACTCGCTGTCAAATTTGCTGCTAACAGCACCTATTGGCACAAGCCTAAAATTGATTAATGGGCCGCGCCCTATTAAAACTGGGATCCCTGTTAAAGTGCCAAAATTTAATTTTAAACCATTATTGCCAAGCGTTTGCATTTGAAGTTGTGCTTCTTTAACAATTTCTCTTGTTATGCTGTTTATTTCGTATTGATTGGCAGAAAATGAAATAATCTCGCCATTTGAGTCATAATTGATATCAATTAACGTGTCGTAACTTATAGTTCTGTTTATCACATTGCTCACAGCCAAATTGATTGCTTTTTCTGTTAATGCGCGCGTTTCTGCCTTGCAATATGTTTTGATAACCGGGCTACAAATAAAAAAGAAATAACAATTTGTAATAATCAAAACAAAAAAGACAGCCACAATAATTTTAATTTTTCTTTTTGACCTGCCTTTTTTCATATATTAAATTATTAATAAAAATTTAAAGATATTTGTTTTTAACAAATTATTGCAATTTTCGTCAATGACCACCGCGCTTTGTTTTGCTGCTGAAAATTAACGCAAACACAAAAGACGCAAATATCGCCATAGATATTCCGCCCGCTGCAGCAGTTAGTCCACCTGTAAATATGCCCAAAACGCCAAATTGCCTTGTTGCTGTTATTGCACCTCTTGCCAAACTTGCACCAAAGCCTATGATTGGCACGCTAGCACCTGCCTTTGCAAATTCTTTAAATGGTGCGTAGATGTTAAACACTTCCAAAATCATGCCAATGATTAAAAACAAAACCAATATGCGTGCGGTTGTTATCTTTGTTCTTATCACCAAAATTTGCCCCAAAAAGCAAATAAATCCACCAACCAAAAATGAAATTATATAGTCCATTACATTAAACATTTTTTGTCTCCTTTTTGGGTTCGTTAGATGGCAAATTACCGCAATATTCAAATTCCACAGCGTGGGCAATGCCGGGGATTGTATCGCCTTGTTGTGATGTTGTTGTGCTCATCAATGCACCAGAGGAAACAAGCAAAACACGCTTAAATTCTCCTGTTTTTAATTTGTTTAAAATGTAAGAATTTAAAATGCTGGCACTGCAACCAGCACCACTGCCACCCATAAACACTCGCTCGGTTTTGTCAAACATCATGCACCCACAATCTGCATAATTTTTGCCCATAACAAAACCTTTGCGCTCCATTATATCAATCAAAATCTCACTTCCAAGTTTACCCAAATCTCCAGTTGCAATAAAATCAAAATCGCCAACTTTCAAATTACGATTGATTAAGTGCTGCTCAATTGTATCCGCTGCCGCAGGTGCCATTGCCGCACCCATATTGTTAACATCGGCAATGCCAAAATCAACAACCTTGCCAAATGTTACTGCTTTGATTTTTATTTTGCTTTGCTTGCTGGTTATAACACTTGCTCCGCCACCAGTAATCGTCCATTGTGCTGTTGGTGGGCGCTGATTGCCCAATTCCAACGGAAAACGATATTGCCTTTCCGCACTGCTAAAATGCGTACATGTTGCCGCTATAACATTTTTTGCCAAATTATTGTCTACAAAAATTGCACCAAGAGCCAAACTTTCTGCCATTGTGGCGCACGCTGAATAAAGCCCTACAAATGGCAATTCCAAATCGCGTGCTGCATATGAGGAACTAACAATTTGATTAAGCAAATCACCGCCAAACAAAAAATCAATTTGCCCAATATCTGTTCCCGCTTTTTGCATTGCTCCTTTAATGATGTTTTTAAGCAATTTCCTTTCTGCCTTTTCAAATGTTTTTTCCTTTAATGTGTCATCAGCAAAGCAAAAGTCAAAATAATCTTTCAATGGGCCTTTGCCTTCCAATGGTCCAACCATGCTATAGCCTTCCATCAAATAAGCATTGCCTTTTAATGTGATTGTTTGCATATCCCACCACCTAAACAAACAACGCCACAAAGCCACACACAATTGAGCCAACCACACCACAAACGATAACAGGGCCTGCAATTGTAAACATTTTTACGCAAATGCCGTAAATAATGCCTTCCTTTTTAAATTCAATTGCTGGGCTTGAAATTGAGTTGCTAAACCCAGTGATTGGAATAACCGAACCAGCGCCACCCCAAGCGCCAATAACATCGTAAACGCCAATTCCTGTTAACAAACATGTTATAAAGATGATTGTCATCAACATGCAAGTTGTAACTTCACTTTCCGCAAGATTTGGAAAAAAGTAACTATACATATCAAACAGCCCCTGCCCAATAGCACAAATCAAACCACCCAAAAAAAATGCTTTTAAAAGTGATGGCCACGCTTTTGTTTTTGGCAATTTTGATTCCACATACAAATTGTAATTTGTGTTCCTTTTGTTTTTGTCCATATCCACCTCTGAAAACGATAATTGCCAAAATTATGTGCTTTAAAACAAAGGTTAATTAAAATTTTGCAAATATATAATGCTTTTTATAAATAATTTTTGGCATTTTATCCAAACTAGATTAAGGAGCGAATATGAAAAAAATATTACCAGTTTTATCAATTTTAACTTTGCCTTTTATGCTTTCTGCTTGCAATGACGACAAGGAAAAAGCAAATTTATCCTTTTCAAATTACAAATCAAATATAAACCAATTTCAAAAGCAGTTTAAAGAATATAGCAATTTAAACGACCAATATTTGAACAAAGTTAACCTTAACAAATATCGTTTGAGCATAGATGTGGCAAATCTTGAAGATGCTGATGTGGCAGAAACAGAGCCAAAAACAGACACAAGCAACTTACCAACAAAAGACATTAATGACAACAAACCTATTGACACAACCACAGATATTGGCAACGGCACTCCAGAAAGCGAAAATGAGCAAAATAATGATGTTTTGGATGAACAACAACCAACAATTTTGCCAAGCACCGACAAAAGCAAGCCTATTGTTGCCGAAATTCCAACAGACAAAAGCCAAAACTCAACACAAGATACAACTAAACAAGATAATGACACAAATATTAAGATTTCTACTCTATACTCTTTAACTGACGATGTTGACAACGAGTGTGATAATTTTTGCGAATTGAAAAAACAACTTGTTAACGCAATTGTTGAAACACAAAATTTGATTGATAAAGTTAACAAAAACGAAATTGATTTAAGCAATGAACAAAGAATATTTTTAACTGAACAATCATCTCAACTTAAAAACCTTGGCAAACGATTGTCTGTTGTAACAAACGAATTGAATTTTAGCGTTAATGACTTGAGCAAATTAATCAATTCCAATGGCGATTTGGACGATTTAACTTTCAAATATCTGTTGCTTTTAAACAATTTAAATGCTGGCAATTCCATGCTTGAAGACGGATTATATTCAATGAATATGATTAATCAGATGTTGCGCATGTCTGCACCGATTGATGGCAACAATCAAGGCAGAATTTTGTACGGATTTACGCAAAATGGCAAGCCACCAGTTGTTTATGACTACATGATTGATAAAGATGGCAAAATAATTGAAAATGCGCAAAACAATCAAGAAAAAGACAGCACAGACAATCAAAACACAACCACTGAAAATCAAAACACAACCACTGAAAATCACGATAACGTTCAAAATGAACAAACAAAAGACAACAAAAGGACTTGGTTGACACCAAACATTGATAGTTACGGCAATTTTCACTCTAATATCGACACTTTTTACAACACTGCTTTATTAGATAGATTTGCTGACGCTTATGGAAGAAATTATATGGGAAATGGCTATGGTTATTACGCACCAAATATGTACGGCTATCCTGCAAATTACGGATATGACTACAATCAAAATTTTAACAACGCCAATTTTAATTACAACAACGGCAACACAACAAATGGTGTGCAAAACAACACAAACACACAAAATAACCAAACAACAGCGCAAAAAAAGACACGAAAAAAAATTAATTTTAAAAAAAACATCGACACCTATAAAACCGATGAAACATTAACCCCAAAGCAAAAATTTGCAAAAATAAAAAGTTCTGTAAATGGTTTCTTTTCAAAATTCAAAAGCAAACAAGCAAACAAGCAAAACTAAAATTTTGACATATTTCATCAAAGCGATATAATCAAAAACAAATAGATTTTAAACGAAAAAACTTGGCACCAAACCAAGTTTTTTTAATAATAGAATTAAATATTTATGTTTTCTCTCATCTCTTTTAATACTTTGTTTTCTATGCGGCTAACTTGCACTTGGCTGACCCCAAGTTCGGCGGCAATTTCGCTTTGCGTTTTGTCAAAATAATAACGCATTAAAATAACTTGTTTTTCACGCGCGTCAAGTTTTTCAATCATTTCACGCAAGGCAAGTTTGTCGATATAATTGTCGTAAGAAAAATTATCCGCCACCTTATCAAACAAGGTTACGCTGTCTTCTCCATCGTCAAATTTTTCGTTTAAAGAAAGCGGATTTGTGTTTGCTTCCATTGTAAACACCAAATCAACTTTGTCCATGTTAAATTCTTTTGCAAGATGCTCCATTGACGGACTTTCGCCATATTTGCGCTGATATTCTGCAATATAGTTTTTAATTAGCACCGCGTTACGCTTAACACTTCTGGAAACTTTAACGCTGCCATCATCACGCAAAAAGCGCTTTATCTCTCCTGCTATCATTGGCACAGCATATGTGGTAAATTTAACATTAAAACTTGGGTCGTAATTGTTTATTGCCTTAACAAAGCCCATTGACCCTAGTTGATACAAGTCGTCATACTCTATACCCCTGTTAAGATACCTTTTTATCACGCTTTTGATAAGTGGAGAGTTAAATGTTATAAGTTTTTCTTTGGCAGAATTGTCGCCCTGCTTTGCCAAAACCAACAATTCCGCAGTTTGACTGCCTGTTAGCATCTAACACGCCTCGGCAGACAATATTTTTTTTGTCATATTAACAACAAGACCTTCTTTGCTGTTTTTAACCTCCAAAGCGTCCATAAACGCCTCAATAACAGTAAATCCCATGCCGCTGCGTTCTTGCTCTGGTTTTGATGTGTAAAATGGACTTAATGCCTTTTTGATATCAACAATGCCTATTCCGTTGTCGATAACCGAAATTTGAACCGTGTTGTCCTTAATGCTCATTTTTAATGTTACAAATCCCGGTTTTGTTGGATAGGCGTGTACAATTGAGTTTGTAACCGCTTCGCTAACTGCTGTTTTAACATCTTCAATTTCTTCCAATGTAGGATTCATTTGCATCAAAAAACCAGCAGCAACTGAACGCGCAAAACTTTCATTTTCTGGCAAAGCCTTAAATTTTAATTCCATCATATTTTTCATATTTTCCCCCATATCACACTATCTTTGGCATAATCTCATACAATCCAGACATTTTAAAAATTCGTTCTGCGTTTCTGCTTGGGTTTGAGATGAATATCGGTTTGTTGTATTCTCTCATTTTTTTATATCTCCCAATAAGCACGCCAACGCCTGTGCTGTCCATAAAACTCAATTCGCTTAAATCCAACACAATTTGGACATATCCTTTTTCCGTGTCCAGCAATGTGTCCATTTCCTTGCGGACGGTTTTTGCAGTGCATTCGTCCAATTCCCCTGAAAGCAAAATGTACAAGGTTTTGTTCATAATCCTCGACTTAATTTGCATACGCTTCCTCCTTGAAAGCATACTAACAAATTGCAGCATAAAAAAAATGATAACATTTGTAATAATGTCATCATTTATTGTTGATTTATGTTGAATTGTAAAGTCTGTTATTTTGACAAAAATATAACCAAAAAAATTATTCCAACCACAATCACTGCTGCAAATAATATGGTTAAGAACACACGCAGTTTGTCTGTTGGCAATTCTCCAACTTTGCCAGATTGCCCATTCATAAGTGCTTTGTATCTTTGCCCTTTATATTCTTTGTTAAACATATAAACAGGCAACAGACAGTAATTATATTTCCTATCCAAATATTCTGTGTCTATATCCAAACTAACAATTGTGTCGCAGCCATATCTATTCAAAATTTCACGCTCTAACTCACGTTTAACAACACGTTCAGCATTTGCAACACACTCGTTAAACAATTTGTCTTGATATTCAATCACATAGCCATTAATAAAATCTTGTTGGAAATCAACTGCCGATGTGTATTCAAAAGGCATAATTTGCAATAATTCGCGTTGGTTTAAATTTGGATTTGCTTCAATAGTAAGGTTTTTAAAAAGCTTGTCCAAACTGCCAGAAACATTTTTTGTTACTGTTTCGTAATGCGTGTTGCCTTCACTATCTTTAACTGATTTTTGGTAGGACAACGTGCCGTTGTAATGTGAATTTGTGTTAAAATCAAAAACAAAAGTATTAACATACAAACCAGTTACATCTTGTGATGAAACACCCTTAAACACCTTTTTGTTGGCATAAAAACGAGTGGCTACTGCCCTTTTAAACTTGTTAACTGCATCAGCCTTGCCAAAAGTGAATGGCACAATTGAATCAATATACATCATAGTTTTTTTGCTTGATGCCGAAATTGTTTCACTTCCACAATACATGCATTTGCTGACCATTTCCTGCTTGTTAACCAAAATGTTTGCACCACACGATTTGCATTTAACTGTTTGCAATTCCTTTGCTAAAGGGTCTGATTCCATTTGTTGTGCTTTGTCAAAATCTTTTTTGTTAAAAACATAATTATATTTAACAGGGTCTGCTGCACCACAACTTTCGCACACATTACTTTTTCTTTTGGGGTCAAAATACAAAACCCCACCACATCTAACACATTTACTCATAACTTTAGTGTAGCAGATTTTTTTTCAATAATCAAATATTTGAGCTATATTTAAATTGATAATCAACTGGATAACAAAAAAACTCCCATTATTGGAAGTTTTTGGAGCTAGTGAATGGAGTCGAACCATCAACCTGCTGATTACAAGTCAGCTGCTCTGCCATTGAGCCACACTAGCATATTTAGATGATTGTATGATATCATAATTAAATTTGCTTGTCAAACAAATTTGTTGCACTTTCCACTAGGAGTGGTGGAAGGGGATGGATTCGAACCATCGAAGACGAAGTCGACGGATTTACAGTCCGTTGCATTTGGCCGCTCTGCAACCCTTCCATACGCACTTGAATTAACAAGTGTGGTGGCTCGAACCGGAATCGAACCAGTGACACAAGGATTTTCAGTCCTTTGCTCTACCGACTGAGCTATCGAGCCTTAATTTGGCGACCCGGAAGGGGCTCGAACCCTCGACCTCCAGCGTGACAGGCTGGCGCTCTAACCAGCTGAGCTACCGGGCCAAATTAAAATTAAGATGTTTGCCTTTAGGGCTGGTGGGCCTTCACGGACTTGAACCGCGGACCGACCGGTTATGAGCCGGTTGCTCTAACCAACTGAGCTAAAGGCCCTTGTGCGTTGCTTAAAACAACTAGCAAGGTGATCTGCACTCGTCACAATGCAGATAATGGTCGGGGTGAAGGGACTCGAACCCCCGGCCCCATGATCCCAAATCACGTGCGCTACCAACTGCGCTACACCCCGACGATTACTTTTTAATATTACAATATTCTAAAATTAATGTCAATGGTTTTAGTTAACTTTTTTGTATTTTTTTAAAATTTTAATGTTTGTTTAAAGTTTTATCTTTTATTTTAAATTTTATGCAATAATCTGGGTTAAACAAAATTTTTGTTTGAATTTAAAACCCTAGAAATATTATTAATTTGCAATTGTTTTACAAAAGTTAAAGCAAAAATTTGTTTATAACCAACTTGGTATAATTTCAAAAGTTTTTGTGTTTAAATATGCAAGTGGCGAACATTTGTCAAACTTAAAAGCCAGATAATTGGCTGTTAAATGCAGTTGTTTTTCGCCGTCCTTACCATATTTATTGTCCCCCACTATTGGATAACCATAATATGCTATATGCGCACGGATTTGGTGTGTTTTGCCTGTTATAAGGTTAGCAGTCATAAGGGTGTTTTCTCCACGGTATTCAACCACATCAAATTCTGTTACAATGGGCTCATACCCAGTTGTTTTAAGTTCACTTATCCAAACTTTGCTTAAAGTGTCAACTTTTTTTAAATAGACTGTGCGTTTGATTTTTGTTAAGTCAACCCTGCCATGCACCAACAAAGCATATTTTTTTATGATGCCCTTGCGCGTTTTGAAAGCGGACAAAAGTGAGCGTTCTGCTGTTTTGTTTAAAGCAAAAACAACAAGTCCTTCTGTGTTGCGGTCTATGCGATGAACGGGTAAAACTGTGGCATATGTTTGATTTAAAACTGACACAAGGTCGCGTTCGGTTTCACTCACAACTTCAATGCCTGCGCGTTTGTTTACAACAAGCACATTGTCATCTGCATAAACCAAAGTGTACCACTCTTTTTGCTGTTTTTCTGTGTAAAAAACAACCAATTTGTCGCCAGAATGCAAATCTATGTCTTCTTTTGTGCGCACATTGTTAACTTTAACATCTTTGTTTGCCAAAATTTTTGCAACATCAAAGCGAGAAAGAAAAGGCAATTCATCAATAATTGCCTTAACTAACTTTTTGTCTGTTTTAACTTCAAATTCAATTTTTTGCATATGGATATTGATTTTTATATTATTTTTACTTGCCAAAATACAAATCGCGCATATATTTTGCACCAATCTCTTGGCTATCGCTTGCTTCACTGATAACCCAAGGAGTAATGTTCATCTCGTGCAACACTTCAACAAACTCCTTTAAATCTGGCTTGCCAACGCTGCCGTCTGCCATGTTTTGCCCATGAACCAAATGATGCATTTCTCCCTTGTCGTTATATTGAATTGTGTAAGCGTGAAAATGAATATGCTCAAATTTTTCTGGTATTTCTTCTTTGATTTTTTGCAATCTATCGCGGATTGCTTGTTTGTCTGTTAAACTGCCAACTTCGCGGGCATGCAAATGTGCAATATCAATGCAAGGATAACAATATGGGCATTGTTTGCATATTTCAATAATTTCATCAAGAGAGCCAAGGTTTGCTGTTTTGCCGCCAATTTCTGGGTAAAAACGAACATCTCCCATGTCTGTTGACGATGCGATTTCGTTGATTGCGTCAATAAGTTGTTTGATTGCCACGCGCCTGCCTTCTGGTGTGTTGTCGTGCCCACCGCCCGGGTGAAAAATTATGCGGTTGACATTAATTGATTTTGCAAATTCAATGCCTTGACGCATATACTCTTTGCTTTTTTCAACACTTGGAGCATTTTTGCTGCCCAAATTTACATAATAAGGTGCGTGAATGGAAAAATGCATGCCGTTTTGGCGTTCTTTTAAATATATTTCCTTGTTGGCGTCACTTGCTTTAAAGCCATACACACATTGAATTTCGTACGCATTAAGCCCCATATCGCGCAGCCATGCAAACAAATCTTTAAATTTGCCTTTAAAGTTGGTTGGTGTGCCAGCAACGCCAAAAATTGGTTGATTTTGTTCCATATCTACCCTTTTAATTGTTTACACAAAGTTTTTAAAGAATTTTTCCCTTAACAACAAAAATTTTGCATCATTAATGCGATAACTATTGTCCACGCTAACATCAAATGTTCTGTTTAAGTGCGTTATTGCCTTTTCATCGTTGATTATAACAACATCTTGCAAACTTTCGTTTATCAAGCCTTGATTGAGTGTAAATGAACCATATAGCCCGTATTGGGAGTCTATGACAATTGAATTAAACCTAATATATCCGTCATAAAGATAGCAATTTGCACCATATAAGGCAAGTTCTTTTGCATATGCACGAGAAGCATAATAGCGGCTGCTATCTTCTGACTTCATTGGTATCATCAATCTAACATCGATGTTTGAATTAAGCGCGAATTTTAAAAGCGACATAATACTTTCAGTTGGAATAAATTCTTCAACTTGAATTTGAATTGACTCTTTTGCCATGCAAATTGCTTTGATAAGTGCCAAGTCCAAACCTTGAGCAGTTGAATTACTTATATATTGCATTTGAACTTGTGCTTTTGTTTGCTCAAATTTGGGTGCTTTGTATTCCATATATTTGCCACTGGCAAAAACAACATCTTTGTGAGCCGACAAATCAATTGCTTGCACAATTTCGCCCTTAAATTTAACAATCATATTGGAAACAATGCACTTTTCTTTTTCCTGGCAAGGTTTTAAATCAATTTTGCCAATGTATGCAGTTGTTCCGTCAACAATCACAACATTTCGCCTGTTAACAAATTTATTGTCCAATGTTTGCAATTTGTTGAATCTGTAAACCTTTGCTCCTGCGGCAATAAGTTCTTTTTTAATCTTTTTGTTGATGTTTTTGTCGTAAATAATTTTAACAACAACACCAGCAGCCAATTTTTTTGTTAATGGCTCTTTAATCCACTCCAAATCGCGTACTTTAAGTTGAGTAACTTCAAAAATTATGTAGTCCTTTGCCCCAGCAATTTCACGCAACAAGTTTTCTTTAAATTTGGCATAGGTATGAAAAAATTCACAACAATTGTTTTGATAAACATTTGCATTGTAACCCAATTGGTTAAACATAAAGTAATCATCATTAAATTTGTTGTTTTGTGGCAAAAGTTGTTTGCTAACAAGTGACTCATAAATTTGGTCTTCTTTATCTTTAACATTGAGAGAATTGCGCTTTTTGTAATAAATAACTTTTGATGTTAAATATATTGCCCCACCAACAAGAGATGTGCAAACAAACAATGCCAACCACAAAACAATTGAGCGTGGTTTATCACGCTCAAAAATAATCATTGCTGCAGACATTGTGATCAACACAAACATCAGCAATAAAATTAATATAATTTTAATTAGCATATTTTTATTTTAGCAAAACTGCAAAATTATCGCAACTAAATGGGCACAAATTGCTGTTTTAAACAAAAAATTTGCAAAAGTTAATTAAAATTATTGTAAAATTGGCGCTAATTTGTTAATATATCAAAGTAGATTATGCTGATGTAGCACAGTTGGCGAGTAGCGTTAAGCAATATGCCACAATTGGCATGTTGTAGCGGTGCCGCATGGCAACGAGTGAGCGTAAGCGATGGAAGTGCTTGCACTACCGACGCCCCATTAACATCTTAATATTTATGCTGATGTAGCACAGTCGGTAGTGCAATTGATTCGTAATCAATAGGTCGCCGGTTCAAGTCCGGCCATCAGCTCCATTTTTTTTGCTTTTTTAACAGCTTACAGTTGAAAAATATTTTGATTTGGTGTATTATCATTTTATGAAATATGATAAAAATGACAAAACAAGTTTTGCAATCGGTATGTTTGCAACATACGAGATTGTTAACACCATGCCAAACCATGTTGTTGGCGTATATTACACAAAAAACATTAAAATGACAGAAGATGTTGTTGCTCTTTTTGATTTTTGCAAAAAGAATAATATTGAATTGCTTGAACGCACAAAGTTTGTGGAAAGTTTGTCCGGCAAGGAAAATGTGCATATTGTGTGTGAGTTCAACAAATATATTCAAACACTTAATGCTGGCAATCATCTTGCTTTGGTAAACCCAAGCGACATGGGCAATTTGGGCACTATTTTTAGAACATCACTTGGACTAGGCATTAAAAATATAGCACTTGTTACCCCTTGTGCAGATATATTCAATCCAAAAGTGGTGCGTGCGTCAATGGGGGCAATTTTTAAGTTGAATATTGAATTGTTTGACGATTTTGAAAGTTATGTTGCAAAGTTTAAAAACAACCAAATTTTTACTTTTTGCCTTGACGGAAAACAATATTTGCAACAAACACAAGTTGACAACGAAAAGCCATTTACCCTTGTTTTTGGCAACGAAGCAACAGGTTTGCCAGACAAAGTTGCCAACATGGGCACAAAAATCAAGATTAAGCAATCAAAAGATGTTGATTCCTTCAACTTGGCAATCAGTGTTGCAATGGCTGAATATCACTTTACAAAAAATGCCTAACTATTAGGCATTTTTTTGATTGAGTTTTAAAAATGAATATTTATCAGTTTTTAGTTAAACACAATCACTATCGTTTTTGTGATTGTTGGATCTGCCACACTTGTTAATTTTAAGGTTACACTGCCCTTTGAAAGTTTTTTGATGTAAATCATTGGAGCATCTGAAAACATTATTCTTGCAACTGACTCATCACTTAATTCTGCAAGTATTGTTTGGTCAACATATTCTGCGTCGCCATACATTATTTGATAATTTATGCCCAGCATATTTTTGTTGGTTTCAATTTTGTTTTTGTTGGCATAATCTGGCAACACAATATTGCAAACAGTTGGTTTAAAGATAATAATGTCAAAGTCAAAATAACAAAACATATTTTCATTTGTTACACAAATTTCAATAATTGTGCTGCCCGCCTTTAATGTTGTTAATTTGTTGTTTTTAAAACGTAGATATTTTTTGTCAAAATTAAGGCTGACTTCGCCTGCTGTTTTGTTGTTAATTATATCATCAATGCTATAAGTTTTGCCAAGTTCAAGTTTGTTTGTTTTTAATTCGATGTATGAGCACTTTTCTTTTACAATAATTGTTAAAACTTCTGTTTTAATTTCTGTTTTGCCTACGTTGATGCTAAAACTAATTTTGTAACACCCAATTTTTGTTGCAGAGATTGTTCCATTTTTAAAAGTTAAGTCATTTGTTGGCTCGTTGCCATTTGTAATTTTGATTTTTGTGGCGTTAAAAAATTTTTTAGGTTCAACTATTAAATAATCCTTTAAAACCACAGTTTCGTTAATCGCCATTTCAATTGTTGAGTTGCAATTCAATTTTAAATCTTTTACAAACTCTTGCTTTGGTTCGGTTGGCAGAACTTTATCATCGTCATCTGCATTATCTTCGTTAAATGGGTTTTCTAATTTATTGCTATCTGTTGTGTTGTCCTTATCATCGTTGTCTGAAATGATTCTTTGATTTTTGTCAGAATCATTTATGGTTGTTTCCCCAGAGTTTTTGTGCTGAGTGTTGTTATCTGTTTTTGGTGGCAAATTTTCATCATTAATTTGTTGAACCAGTTGTGTTTGATGTTTTTGTGAGTGTGATTTGTCTATGTTGTTTTTAACCACCAAAAAACTGGCAATTGCAAAAACAATAGCCACACAAATCAGTGGATAAAAAATTGCCTTAAACTTCATTATAAGGCAATTTTACACTTTGTTTGTTGCTTTTGCAATAAAAATGTCGATTTTTAACAATTTTAACGAAAAAATATCGTGAATTTTGAAATTTTTTGCAAAAATAATGATTTTTTTAGCAAAAATTAAATATTTTCTACTTTTTTGTTGGTTATTATATTAATTTTGTGCCTTTCCGCGTTGAGATGTGAAATATAACCTTTTACACGAGAATTAAGTTTGTACAAATAATGAGTTGCAACATTTGATTTGTCAGTGTTGTCTTTGGTAACTGCCATTGCTGTAAAGCCGTTGTCAAGTTTGATAACAGCCCCAACTGGCAAAATTTTGACAACTACGCCTTCAACTTCATCTCCAATCTTTAATTCATTAAACGCTTGATCGCGTGGGTCTTGTTTTAATTGTTTAAGTCCCACTGTTATTCTTGAAAAATCTGTGTTTGCATCCAAAATTTTAAAATCATATTTTTGATTTTCTTCAACAACATCTTTCAAACTGCTGATGTGCTCGTAACTTGCGTCAGAAATTGAAAGTTTTGCTTTTGCCCCATTTTCCAAAAGAACAACAGCATATTTATCTTCCAATTTAATCACTGTGCCGGCAATGGTTTCGCCAATTTCAACAGGTTGAACTTCGGTGTTTGTTAAAAGTTTTGTGCTGCAAACAATTGATTTTTTTATATTGTTAAGTTCAATAACAATCGCTGAAATTTCACGATTTACCAAACTATCTTTATTCATAAAATCTTGTGGAGCGCATTGGCTGAATGGCAAAAACACGCGAAAACCCATAAATTCGCCCAAAATACCTGCTGTGTTGATTGCAGAGGCAACAAAACTAAATTCGCTGCCAACTTTAAGCGCCTTTAACTTTTCCTTGTCCTCGATGGCTTTGTTTACGCCTGTGTGATTAACAATCAAGCAACCTTTGTCATCAATTTTGCCAGTAACCATAACCAAAACAGCATCGCCAATTTTAAAGTTTGGTTCAAGTTCTTCACGTGGAAAAACTCCTTCCTTAAGCCCACCGATGGCAACAACAACTTCCTTTTCGCCTATCATAACAATTGTGCCAGTGATGATGTCCCCGCGATTGTATTGTGTCATGCTAATATTAAAATCTTTCATTTTCATTGTTTATTTTCTCCTTCAAGCAAGGCATTCATTTTGCTGACGATTAAATCAGCAAATTCTGCCAAATATGTTTTGTCACCTTTTCTTGTTTCGTCTGGGTAAATTGGCTTGCCAATATACAATTTAACTCTTCTAAAAGGCTTTATTTTTTTGTTGTACATCATTGGCACAACTGGCGTGTTGGTGCGAATGGAAAACATTGCAACACCTTCTTTTGCTGAACCATCTTCAATATATGGAGTTTTTGCCCTTGTGCCCTGTGGAAAAATGCAAATATGCTTGTTTTTGCCAATTAAGCGCAAAACTTCTTTAATAGAACTTGGTTCAACCTTTTGCCTGTCAACTTTAACGCCACCAAGGCTTTTAATGAAAGCAGACTTAATTTTGCCGTTAAACAACTCTTTTTTTGCCAAAAAATAATGTTTTCTGCAAAACCTAATGTCCAACATTGGTGCGTCGTTATTTGACATATGATTGCATGAAATAATATAGTTTTTGCCTTTTAATTCCTTTAAGTTCTTTTTGCCAACCTTTTTGATTGGAAACAAAATCAAACAAGGAATAAACGCCAAAACAAATAAAAACCAAAATAACATAATTGTCCTTTTATCTCACTGAATTGCCAGCAACAAAACCTGTTGACCAAGCAATTTGCAAATTAAAGCCGCCAGTTAGCGCATCCACATCAAGCAGTTCCCCAACAATATAAAGGTTTGGAACAAGTTTGCTTTCGCATGTTTTTGAATTGATTTGTTTAACATCAACCCCACCTGCGGTTACTATACTAACATTAATATTATCTAATGATTTAATTAAAAAGTCAAATTGTTTAAGGTTGGAAATAATTGTGTTTCTTTCTGTTTTGCTTAAATCTGCCATTTTTTTGTTGGTTAATTTGGTGTGGTGCATAAAATAGTCAACAAATGAATGTGGCAAAACAGTGTAAAGATAATTTTTTAAATCTGTTTTTGCATACTCAAGACTTTCTCGTTTAAGTTTTTGGTCAAGTTGAGTTATGGTTAAAGCAGGTTTTAAATCTAAAATCAGTTTTGTTTTGTTGATTTGATATTCATTGATTTTGCTGGAGAGCGTCAGCGCAATTGGACCAGTGATTGAGTTAAAAGTGAACATCATTTCGCCAAATTCCTTAAACTTTTTGCCGTTCACTTCCAGTTCCAAACTTACATTTTTTAAACTTAAACCATTAAGAGAACTAACATCGTCATACAAAACAATTGGGCATAGTGCACTTTTTGCTTTAATAAGTTTATGACCAAATTGAGTGGCAATTTTGCAGCCAAAATCTGAAGCGCCTGTGCCAGCATACGATAAACCACCAGTTGCTAAAATTAAACTATATGATGTGTATTCAACACCATTATCACACTTAATATGGAACAAATCTCCTTGTTTTTGAACTGACAAAATTTCGTTGTTTAATGAAATTTTAACTTCATATCTATGCAAGCATTTTTCCAATGTTTTGATAACGTCACTTGACTTATCACTTTCTGGAAAAACCCTTTTGCCACGTTCTGTGCGCAATTTTAATCCGTTTTCCTCAAAAAACGCCATAGTATCTTGCGGAGTGAACGCGTTGAGAGCAGAATACATAAATTTGCTGTTGTGCATAATGTTTTCCAAATGTGTTTCCACACTGCTGTTGTTAGTTAAATTGCACTTACCTTTGCCTGTAATGTATAACTTTTTGCCCAGCTTTTCATTATGGTCAAGAATTAAAGTTTTTTTGCCTTTGCGAGATGCAAAAATTGCGGACATCATGCCCGATGCTCCGCCACCGATAACAACAACATCAAAATTTGTTTCCATTGGCGATATTGTAGCATAATTGATAGATTTTTGCAAAGAAAAAAGCAGTTGCGCAAAAAATTTTGCAAAACTGCCATATTATTTTAAAATAACAAAACAAAATTAAATTATTTTTTTAAATTTTGCAAATATCTAACTTCTTTTGCATTAAGTTGAGCATATTCCCCGCGAGATAACCCGCCCAAACGGATTTCGCCAATTTGAACGCGTTTTAAAAATGTAACAGTTTTGTTAACTGCTTCAAGCATTTTGCGGATTTGTCTGTTTTTGCCTTCTGTGATTGTTATTGCAAGTTTGGTTTGATTTTGGTTTTCACTCATAACCACAACGCTGCATGGTTTGGTTTTGTAGCCATCAATTTCAATGCCAGATGACAATGTTTTAACTTCGTCCTTGCTTATTGTGCCTTCTATTGTGACATAGTAAACCTTTTCCACTTCACTTTTGGGACGTGTTAATATATTTGACAAATCGCCGTCGTTTGTTAAAAGCAAAAGCCCTTCAGTGTCGTAATCCAATCTGCCAACAGGAAAAACACGTGTGTGAACACCGCGCATCAATTCCATAACAGTTTTTCTGCCCTTATCGTCATTAACTGTTGAAACATAGCCTTTTGGTTTGTGCAATTTGTAATAAACAAAATTTTCCGCTGTGTGGATTGGTTTGCCTTCTATTGTAACTTGATCTGTTTCCTTAACATCTGTTGCCAAATTAGAAACAACTTTGCCATTTATTTTAACTTTGCCAGCAAGCACCAATTCTTCTGCCTTGCGCCTGCTTGTAACACCTGAACTTGCGATATATTTATTAATTCTCATTTATTTCTTCTTCCCATAGTATTTCTTTTATTTGAAGAGTTTTGTTGTCCAAAAACTTTTCAATCTTATTCATTGTATATAATTTTGCAGAATTAATCAACTGATTATCCAAAAAAACATCAATTTTCCCAACTTCGCTGCCTTGATGAGCGTCGTCTAGTTTAACGGAATATTTAATTTGTATTTTGTTTTCTTCCCCTTGTTTTATTGGGCAGTAAACATCTTTTTCTGCGTACAAATATAGGCGTCCAGCCTTGTTATCAAGCAAATATTCATTGTAAATTTCCTTGTTTTTGTCAACAACTTTTTTGTTTGAATAATCTTCAAAGCTTGATTCAATCAAATCAACACTTTCTTCAAACATAGGCCCACAATTAAGCACAACACAAACGGTTGTTCTGTTGTCCCTTTCGCATGCACTAACCAAACATCTCCCCGCTTTTGATGTAAAGCCAGTTTTAACACCACAACAGCCAGTTAAGCTTGAAAGCAATCTGTTTTTGTTTGTCAAATAGCGTTTGTCTGATTTGTTTGTTGCTGGAATAATGTGATTTTTTGTTGAAACAATTTGCTTAAAAGTTGGATTGTTTAATGCGTGGCAAGTGATAAGAGCCAAATCATATGCAGTTGTGTAATGATTTGGATTATCTAACCCATGTGGGTTTGCAAAATGAGAATTTTTTGCCCCAACTTTTTTTGCAAAATTGTTCATGAGAGAAGCAAACCCGTCAACACTACCACCAACATGATAAGCCAACGATGTTGCACTGTCATTGCCACTGCGAAGCATTAAACCATACAATAAATCCATAACTGAAATATGCTCGTCTTGTCTCAAATAAATTGATGTGCCTTCCACACCAACTGCGTGTTTGTTGATTGTTATCACTTGATTTAAATCTTTGCAATTTTCAAGCACTGTGATTGCTGTAACCACTTTTGTTGTGGATGCCATTGGCAAACTCTGGTTTTGGTTTTTGCAATATAATACACGTTTGCTGTCCTTATCCAGCACACACATCGCCTTTGCTGAACTGCTGGCGGCAAAAATAGGATTTGAAAGCTGTTTTATGCTTGCAAAATTAAAGCAACAAATTGAGCTGATTAAAGCAAAACACAAGGCTAATAACCTTGTAATTGCTGTTGTTGTTTTGAATTGTTTAAATTGACTGTTTAACTGCTTCATTTCATGTTCCCCACAAATTTTTTAAGCACTTCTGTGGCATTTTTGATTAACCCTAAATACGCAGTTGATTTGTCTGCATGAATGATTTTAAATTTGTTGTTGTTAACCACAAAAAATCCAATTGGTGTAACAGTAAAGCCACCACCAGTGCCGCCAGCCATTGGAAAATCCGCTGAATTGCGTTTTGCATTTAAATCGCTATACTCTCCACCACCAGAAACAAAGCCGACACTCACTTTTGAAATTGGAATAATAACTGAATTGTCTGGCATGGAAATTGCATTGCCAACCACGCAGTTAACATCAATAAGTGAACGCACTTTGTCCAATGAAACATCAATTAATGATTCTATTTTATTGTTTTTGTTTAAGTTTATTGTTTGGGTGTTTTTCATAATATCTCCATGTGTTAAGCAGTGTGTAGACAATCGAAAACAGCAAGTCCCAAATTGACACACGCACCGAACTTTTAACTCTAATTGAGCATATATCTTGATTATATTTTGCATCAACATTCACAAAAATATGTGCAGATTTTTTATTGTTTTTGATTTTGCTTAAAACACACTTGCTAATCACGTCTATATACCCCACGCCCACTGCAGAAACGCAAGCATCATTCATATAGCCAAAGTTAGAAAATATATCCAAAACGCAAAGTTGGTGGCGGAAATATAACTGTTTGATTAAATTGACAAAAAATATAACATTAAAATTTTTGTCAGTTAATTTATAACGCTTTTCTTTGCGGTTGTGATAAATGTAAATATAGCCATTTTTTACGCGCAATTTAAACTGCAATTTTATTTTGCCAAATATGATTAACGTAAACACACCTTTAAGGCGCAACAGATTGATTTTAATTTCATAACTGATGAGAAACGGAAACACAATCAACATTAATGTTAAAAGACAAACAAACAAAAAAATAAGATACCCCATATGGTAGTATCTTACTTTAATTTGATTTTATACTTTAACTTGCTTGTGCTGGTGTTTCATCTTGCTGTTCACTGGCAGTTTTTGTTGGTGGTTCTGCCTTTTCGGTGGCGGAATTTTCTGGTTCTTCATCTGGAATTGAGAACTCGCGATATAATGAATCGCCATCACTGTGAATGACGCGGATACGGTCAAGCAACTCGTTGTAGTTTGGCAATGCTTCTATGCTTGACAAACCAAAGCGCTTCAAAAATGCATCTGTTGTGCCATAAAGCAATGGTTTGCCCACTGCATCCTTTCTTCCAACAACTTCAATAAGGTTGTTTGAAAGCAACAAATCAATGGCATAATCGCAGTTTTTAACTTGGCGAATGCCTTCAATTTCCATTCTAGTTATAGGCTGTTTGTAGGCAATAATGGCAACAGTGTCCAACGCAGCTTTTGTTAATGAGCGCTCACGGATAGGGTTTAATATTTCACTGATGTCTTCAACAATTTGTGGGTTTGAACACAATTGAACTTTGCTTTTGTATGTAATAATATTTATTCCGCTTTTTTCGTTATACTTTGCTTTAAGCAAGTCAAGGCATTTGTTAAATTCTTTGTCGTTAATGTCAAACTTGCGCTTAAATTCATCTATTTCAACGCCGTCACCAGCAACAAACAAAACGCCTTCAATAACGCGTGCTATGTCTTCGTACTTCATTGTTCCTCCCTTGCTTTTATTAAAATATCTTGATATCTGTCCGTTTGAACAACAACAATTTTTTGAAATTTAAGCATATCCAAAATTGCCAAGAATGTTGTAATAATTTCGCCTTTTGAATATGTGTCGTCAAACAAACTAAAAAAGTTGATTTCTTTGTTTTCCTTCAAAACACCAGTTAAAAAGGCAATTTTATCCGCAACCGTCCAGCGATCACGTTTAATTTGCTTTTCTTCTGGGTTTTCTCTATCCTTTGTTTTCATCAAAATGAATGCAAAAGCATCAAGCAATTTGTCCAAATTAAAATCGTTGAACACAATGCGAGTGTCGTTTGCCATTTTGTCTGGCTGCTTGTAAAACCTGTTAACATTTTCAATTTGTTGCAATTCTGCCCCAACGCCTTTAAACAATTGATATTCTTGCAAGTCCATTTGAAGTTTAAGCAAACTATCTTGCTCGTCATCTTCTTCATCGGTTTGTTCAACAGGAAGCAATGCTTTTGATTTAAGTTCCAACAATCTGCTTGTCATGTCCAAAAACGCAACGGCTTCGTCCATATCCAAACTTGAGATGTCGTCCATGTATTTCAAGTACTGGTCTGTGATTTCACTTATGCGAATGGTTTGAATGGACATGTTGTTTTCTTTGATAAGGTGCAGCAAAAGATCCAAAGGCCCTTCAAAGCCTTCCAACTTAAATGTTAAATGACTGCCAAATTCGTCAGTCAGTTCTTCCATTTCTTCCATAGCACCCCTAAATTAAAGCGATTGGTAAATATATATAATTATATAATAAATTTAAATAAATAGCAAACAAATCAAAGCCAAACAGCAACTCAAACACAACACTAACAATCAATATCCCATAAAGTATTTTTACGCCATTTTTGTAGTTGAAGTAAATAAATTTGTTGTTAGACTTCATAAACGTTGTTATAAAGTCAAATCCTGCAAGTGGATAAATTGGCAAGATGTTGAAAAGCACCAAAAAACTGTTGATTTGCATGATTATTTGAAGCAGCAAGTAAAAGTAACCCATTGCTTCGTTTGGACAACCCAGTGTGCGATTAAACACCAAATAAACGATTGACGCAAGCAAACCAAAAACAAAGTTGACCAACACGCCGGCAGCGGACACCCACCTAATGCCTTTGCGGTAGTTTTTGAAATTTGTTGGATTGATTGGCACAGGTTTTGACCAGCCTACACCAAGCAACACAAAAAACAAAAAGCCTGCTGGGTCGATATGTTTTATTGGATTGATTGTCATCATTCCCATTGATTTTGCAGTGGCGTCCCCCATCTTGTAAGCAGCAAAAGCACGAAAAAACTCTCGCAGTGAAAGTGAAAATGTAAAAACAAACACAATCATCAAAAATTGTATTACTGCATCCAATGGGTCTAAATTGTTGTTTAATAAAATTGAAATAAGCATTAATCTTATTAATTATACCAAAACAAAAAGTTAAACGCAACAAAAAAACCACGCTATATTTAGCATAGTTTTTTTAATTTATTTTGCGGTTTTCATGCTGTTTAAACGATTGTAAAAACTGCTTGCATTAAGCGGATTTTTTTTGTTTAAAATTGCCTCAACTTGAGTGTTATTTTCGTTTGTAACAACAATGCCAAGCTCTTTAAACACTTCCAAACAAACATAAAATTGCAGATAATTGAAATCCGCTTTTTGTTTGGTTTTGTTAATAATATTTTTGTAAAAATGATAGCAATAATAACCTGTTATTTTGTTTTCACAAGCAAATTGCAACAACCTAAAATATTTGCCAAAAATCTCCCTTGAAAGGTTAATGTTTTTAAGCAAACTCACATTTGTGTCTGGCATATGTGGCAAATAAACTGTTGACTTTGTGTGGTGTTGCAACTCATTCAAATACCCCATATTTAGTAGTGGGTCTAAAAATATAATGCGACTAAAAGTGTTAAAATAATCAAAATTTGTTGGGGACAAAAGGATTGTGTTAAGCCCTGTTGCGTCGCCAATTTCAAACACGCGATTGCGGAAAATGTTGTTGCTGTCATAAATAGATTTAAAGTTGATGTATGTGTTGTAATCGTTGGCAACAATAAGTGTGCCGTAAACATTTTTGTCCATATCAACCAACATGCGAATCAATTGGTCACGATTGTAATTGTTGAACTTGTAACTATCCTGGATTGGATACATAATTTGTTTGATGTACTCTGCAAGCAAAATATCATTATCTTGTGGGCGATAAACACCTTCGTAATCAATTGATTTTACAATGCCAGAAATTTGTTTGCTGTTTCTAAAAGTGTCCACATTCAAATCTGCCAAAATGCCACACTCTGTGTTGCCAGATAGCACAAAATAATTTTTGCTGGCATTAAACGCAAGCAAGTTGAAATTTGGATAATTTAAAACCAAATGTTGAGGGTGCTTTGGCAAACTGCTTATTGTTGCATTTTTAAGTTTTAAACTAAAAATTGGGCGCGCATTCATATGACCACATGGTTCAAGTTTGTCGATATCTTCAATCATTTTTAAGTTGATTTCACTTGAATCAAGCGCAAAATCGTAGGTTTTTGTTGGCAAAAAGTCTGCCTTGTTCAAATTTTCGTCAACGTATTGGTTTGTTAACCTTGTAAATTCATCAAATTTGTCAACTTTAAGAGTTAAACCTGCCGCCATTGGGTGCCCGCCAAACTTTGTTAAAATTTGACTCATGCTGCTTAAAAGTGTGTGAACATTAACCCCATTAACGCTGCGGCAAGAGCCAGTCAACTCGTCCCCCACCTGACTAAACAAAAATGTTGGGCGGTGATACTCTTCTGCAATGCGGGCAGAAACAATGCCCAAAATACCGCTGTCCCAATCTGGTGAAGACATAACAATCGCACTGATTTTGAAGATATCTTTGCCTTGAAGTTCATTTTCAACATCATTGTAAACTTTATCACACAATTGTTGGCGTTGGTTGTTAAATTCAAGGATCTTGTTTATGATTGGTTTAACTTTGTTTGGATTTTCTTCCATATAAAGTTCCAAACTGGTTTCTGCACTGCCCATACGTCCGCTTGCATTGATTTTTGGAGCAATTTTAAACGCAATGTCACTTGCTTTGCAATTTGCTTTGTTAACTCCACATTCCTGCATCAATCGCAAAATACCAACTGGCAATTTGTCGATATCTTTTAACCCTAGCGACACTATTGCGCGGTTTTCATCTAACAATTCAACAATATCCGCAATTGTTGCAATTGCACAAATTGGCAAATATTCTTTGGCAACTGTTATTCCAGCAAGTGCTTGCACAAGCTTGAGTGCCACACCTGCCCCACACAGACAATGAAACGGATATGTTTGGCTAACTTTTGGGTTGATAATCAAACAATTTGGCAAAGTTTCGCCTCTTTCATGGTGGTCAGTTACAACAACATCAACGCCATTGGCTTTTAAGTACTCTACTTCATCAACAGCAGTTATGCCGCAGTCAACTGTGATAACCAAATCTGGCTTGTTTTTTGCAAAAATTTTGTCCAAAGTTTGAATGGACAAACCATAGCCATCTTCATATCGGTTTGGCATATAATTGGTTACTTTTGCACCAACTGACCTGAAATATTTAATTAATATTGCGCTGGCAGTTATGCCATCAACATCGTAGTCGCCAAAAATCAAAATTTTGCTGTCTTTTGCAATATGTTTTTCTATTTTTTCAACCACGGCAGACATATCTTCAAACAAAAATGGGTCATAAAGGTCGCGAATGCTTGGTGAAAGATATTGATTTAATTTTGCCTGCGTGTTGATACCACGAGAATATAAAAGACCAACAAGATGTTTGTCAATGTTGTAAATTTTGCTCATCTCGTTAACAAATTCCGTATTAATATTTTCATCAATCGAACAAATATATTTCATTTTTTATCCATATCGTTTTTTTAAAGAAAAAGCCTTTCAAATGAAAGGCTAATTTTACTATTCTTCCACTGTTGGTTTTGCTTGCTTAACTTTTTTAACGCGTTTTTTGCAATGTGTGATGCACGCACTCCAAACAAATGGCAAAACAAACAAGCAAACTGCAAGTTCAACAACTGCCACAAACATAAGGTTAAGTGCAACATATTTAAGCGCACTTGGTGCAATGAACACAAACAACAATCCAAATGCAAACACTGCAATTGCCAAAGCGTTCATCCTAAATTTGGATTGATTCATTGCTGTTTTTATTGCGTTTGCGTAGTCGCCTGCTTCCAACCATGAATCCTTGCGCATAGACTCAAACACATTCAAGCAGCCATAAACAATAAGCAAATTCAAAACAATCATAATTGTGAAAATGCTCATTCCAACTGTCAATCTCAAAATTGCACAAATTGACACAAAACCTGCACTACCAATCAAACAACTGATGATAACTGCCAAGGCGCTTGCCCCATTGTAACGAATAAATGCAAACAATGAAGCCAATGCAACAAGCAACAAGATTGCAACGCTTGCAAAGATGTAATCAGTGTTTTTTACAACTGCTGCAACATGATTGTGTTCACTAACATTTTCAACGCCAATTCCAAGTTTTTCTGCAACTTTTGTTGCAATTTCTGTTTTTTCATCAGCGGACAAATCTTTCAAATAACGAACTACTAATTGAGTGTCGTCGCCTTCACCATAAACCAAAATTGTGTCAAAACCAGAATTGTATGACTTGACAACTTGTTCAACCTTTTTTGATGCGGTGTTAACTTTTGTTTCGCTGCCTATTTTAACAGAAAACTCGTTGTAACCGGCAAGTTCAAAATTGCCACGCAATTTAACTGTGCAAGCAAGAAGAATGCCAACAACAAGGAATAACGCCAAAACAATCAAAACAATTTTATTTTTGTTAAAATAATCTTTATTAGACTTTGTAAAATCTCTATTAAGCATTTTTTCCTCCTTTGTGGAAGTTACACTTTTTGCCATCTTCGTTGTTGATTGCAAGGTACATTGCAACAAACAAGCGCATTAAAGCAAGGCTTACAAACACGCTTACAAATGGCAAAACAAATGCAACCCAACCAAAAGATTGAATGCCCAAACTTGGCATAAACATGCAAGCAAATCCAAGCAATGCAAACAATGTGTTGTTAACAAATATGCGAACCAAACTTTCTTTGAAAGCAAGTTTGAATGCAATATAAAGTTTTGTGTCTGCTTGATAATGGCGTTTTGCGTTTTCCAAAACAGAAACCAAACTGTCTGCCATAAGCAAATATGCAAGCATCAAGCCAATAACGCCAGCAAAATTTAAATGCACTGCTGGGATTGATTGAAGCAAGAACAAACCAATAACAACAAAGAACAACATTGCAAAAGCACTGAGCCAACCCATATCGCGATATTTAACAACCAAAAGTGCAAGCACGGCGATTGCAAAAACAGCTAAAAGCACATAAACATAAACGCTTGCTCCCCTGCCATATGTTGCGCTCATTTTGCCAGCGTCAATTTTTGTTAAATTAACATCCAACATGCCAGAACGAATTTTGTTTGCATATGTGTTTGCAACTATTTGACTTGTGAAAGCATCGCTTTGAATAACAATCATGCCATCTGTGATAGCATTGCCACCTAAATCCATTTGAGTGAAAAGTTCGTCACCAAAATAGATGTACAGTTTGCCACCCTCGGCGGTTTTTGTTGCAATTTCATCTTTAACATCATCGTTAAAATCTATGCGAACATAGTAAAGCATTTTGCCTGTTTCACTGTTGTAATAACTTTGTGAACTAACATTTTTGATGTTTGAAGCATCGATAAATGCCTTTGTTTGGTCTTGTTCCATAGAAAAACTAATTCTGGCAGGCTCACCAACCAAACTTGTCAAATTTGTGATATCTTCTTCCCCATCAACTGCCACTTGAAGTGCAACTTTATCTTCGCCATATCTTGTGATTGTGGCATCTTTAAAACCTTCATTTTCAACAATTTTAAGTATTTTTTGCATTGCAGAATTTGTTAAATTGTCGTAATTTGAATCAATTTCATTTTCAAGCAATTCTGCACGATAAATTATGCGATAAGTTTGACCAATATCTTCGCCCAATTTTAAGTTTGAAACAAAATTGGAGTAAGAAAAATATTTGCCATTGATTGTTAATGGATATGTGAAATTAACAAACGTTGCAAGCAAACCTATAACTAAAATTATTGCAAAAATAACAAATAAACTTTTTGAGCGTTTTTTAGTCATTTAATTCTCCTAAATCAGTTAGATTATAAACAAAATTTGCATTATTGTCAAACGAAACAAACGCAAAATATAAAACTAACTAGTATTAATTTAATAAATAACTAAATTATTGCCCAAAAAGTTTGTTTTTGTAACATGTTTTTAAAATTGTTTTTTATGATGTCATGTTGAGTGCTTGTATCAGTACCTTTTGTTTTGTTGAGCGGAACAAAAGTCGTGTTATAATTATGTCATTCTGAACGCAGTGAAGAATCTTTCGAGCATAGCAAGATTTTGAGAATTAAATCATTTGTTTAAAAGCACTACGTGCAAGATCCTTCGACTACGCTCAGGATGACAGTGTCATACCGAGAAAGTGCTAACTTTCGAGTGTATCTATAATAGATTTGCTCGCAAACAAGTTTGCTCGAAATGATTTATGAGTATTAATATGCTATAATGACGTAAATATTGGCTTGCCGTGATTATGTGAGCATTGATATATACTTAAGCGGTTTTTTTGCTTGTAAGTTTGAAAATTATTGAGGCAACAATAGCAACAACAACTGCAAAAATCAAATCAAACAAAATGCTTAAGCTAAAATGGAAACCGCCATTCAAAATTGAAAAAATTACAAATGAAAGCAAACCATAGACTGCCCCAGCGATAATTGCGCGCACCAACAATTTTTCGTCTGTTGATTTTTTAAGCACAAGCACAACAAAAAAGATGGACAACGCTTTTATAATATCATTGATGTAAGAAACAACTTTGCTTGGAATATCTGCAAATTTAAGCACAACAGCCAAAACAACTGTTCCAATTAAGGTTACAACCAACCCCAACAAACAACTTTTAACTATTGAAACAATTTCTCGTGAAATACCTGATTTTTCTTTTTCCATATTTCCCTCCTACTTTAACTTATTTGTTTGCACAAATTAAAGAACCAAAAATAATGTTGTAAAAAGGCTTGTTTTGAAGAAATTGTATATGCGCTTTCAAATTTTGGCTGTGCTTTGAAAAAATGGAAAATTAAATTTTTTTAGCGTGCAGTATGATTAAAAAATTTTTAACAACACTAACAATTAAAGGGATTTTTTAAGATTTTAAATCGTTTGTTTTGTTTAGAATGGCAATCTGAAATATCTTTCATCATATTGGACTAACTAGTTAACTTTGTTTAATGCAGTTTTGCACAAAAAAAAATGCCATAATTTGGCATTTAATTTATTTAAATTATTTTGAAGATTTCTTTTCTGTTTTTGCAGGTTTTTCAGCTTTTTCTTCCTTTGCTGGTTCTGCTTCAACTTCTGATTTTTCTTCCTTAACTTCTGCTTTTGGTTGTGGTTTTACAACAACAACTTTTTTTGTTTGATTTTGTTGATCTTCCTTGCCAAAAACATAATAAATTGCATTTGCATGAACTGTGAAGTAACCAGTGTGCTCACCACGACCAGTTTTAAGCACAAAGTATTTGTATTCATCTTCTTGGAAAGATTCAACAACTTCACCAACAACGCCAGTGTCTGTCATAACTTTGTCGCCTGGTTTAAGTTCTTCACGCATTGAGCCAAGCTCTGTGTTAAATTTCTTTTTCTTGAAATAAGACAAAACAAACAATGCCACTACCAAAACAAGTAAAACTACCAATAAAACAATTTCCATAATATCCCCTTTAATTTAACTGACACAATTCTAACAAAAGATTAAACAAACTGTCAAACCTTTTTAACAAATATATAAAATTAAACTTTAAAAAATCTAAATTTTTATGTTGCAAAATGAAAAATTTTGTTTAAATTAATCAAAAGTGAATTTTAATATTCAATTTTCATCACACAACAATTAGATTTTAATCGGTTATGCCGTATTTGGAATAAAATTCTTGTTTAAACTCCAAAAATCTATCGTTGTTGATTGCGTTGCGCATGTCTTCCATCATTTTGAGTGTAAAGCGAATGTTGTGCAAACTAAGTAACCTTGCGCCCAAAATTTCGTTGCACATAACAAGATGGTGCAAATATGCTTTTGTGTGATTGCGGCAACAATAGCAGTCACATTCATCATCAAGTGTGCTAAAATCTTCCTTGTATTTTGCATTTTTAAGCACAATTTTGCCCTTGCTTGTCATTGCCAAACCATTGCGAGCAACACGAGTTTGAAGCACGCAGTCAAACATATCTATGCCACGCTGAACGCCTTCAAAAATGTAGTCTGGAGTGCCTACGCCCATCATGTATCTTGGCATATTTTGTGGATAATGTGGCTGCATAACATCAAGCATTTCAATCATTGTTTGTTTTGGCTCTCCAACAGAAAGTCCGCCAATTGCAATGCCACATTTGCAATATTTTTTTGTTTCTTCTAAACTTTTTAAGCGCAAATCTGGGTAAAAATTGCCTTGAACAATTGGAAAGAGCATTTGATTGTCATTTTTGTGTGCTTTAACACATCTATCAAGCCAATCAAGTGTGCGATTCATTGCTTTTTCTGCTTCGGCGTGAGTTACTCCCGGTTCTGTGCAGACGTCAAACGCCATAATTATGTCCGCACCAATATTATTTTCTATCTGCATAACTTTTTCTGGTGTGAAAAACAATTTTGCGCCAGACAAGTGATTTTTAAATTCAACGCCTTCGTCAGTGATTTTTCTTAAATCTGCCAACGAAAAAACTTGAAAACCACCACTATCGGTCAACATTGGACGCTTAAAATTCATAAATTTGTGCACGCCGCCAGCCTTTTTTATCAGTTCATCACCTGGGCGAATGTGCAAATGATATGTGTTTGCCAAAATAATTTGCGCCCCCACGTCGTACAAGTCATCGCTAGTGAGTGATTTTACAGTTGCAAGTGTGCCAACAGGCATAAAAATTGGCGTGTAAATATCGCCATGCGGTGTGTGCAACACCCCAGTTCTCGCTCCACTGTTTGGGTCTACATGCAGGATTTCGTAATTAAATTTTTCCATTATTTTCCTTATTTTTGTTGTATTTTTTTTAACGTTTTTTCTGTTTTTTTGTTGATTAAACTTTTAATTTTTTTGCACAAAAAAATATTAAAAATTTGTTGCATTTAATTTTAAATTATTCAATAAACATGCTATCGCCAAAACTGAAAAAGCGATATTGATTTTCAACAGCAAATTCATACAAATTCATAGTGTTTTCATAGCCTGCAAATGCGCTAATCAACATAATTAAAGTTGATTTTGGCAAATGAAAATTTGTAATGAGGGCGTCAACAATTTTAAATTTGTATGGCGGATAAATAAATATGCTAGTGTTGTCATCATCGGCCATAAGTGGCACGCCTTTTAACGCAACACTTTCAAGTGTGCGCACACTGGTTGTACCAACAGCAATAACACGGCGGTTTTCTTTTTTTGCCAAATTTATTCTTTCTGCTGCTTGTTCGCTTAAATGATAATGTTCTGTGTGCATGGTGTGTTTGGTTATGTCATCTTCCTTGCATGGGCGGAATGTGCCAAGCCCAACATCAAGGGTAAGTTCAACTATCTCCACCCCCATATCTTGAATTTTTTGAAGAAGTTCTTTAGTAAAGTGCAATCCAGCAGTTGGTGCTGCGGCACTGCCTTCAACTTTGTTGTAAACTGTTTGATAACGTTCTTTATCCTTCAATTTTTCATGGATATAATGTGGCAACGGCATTTGACCAACGCGGGACAAAATATCTTCAAAAACGCCATCATAAACAAATTTAACAATGCGATTTCCGTCTTCTTTAACAGACATGATTTCGCACTTTAATTCGTCATTAAAAGTTACAACAGTGCCAACTGGAACACGCTTTGCCGGTTTGATAAGCACTTCCCACTCGTCCATATTAATGCGTTTTAAAAGCAACACTTCAATGTTTGCACCAGTTGCTTTTTTGCCATATAACCGCGCAGGCAAAACTCGAGTGTTGTTAACAACAAGCACATCACCTTTTTGCAAAAATTCTGTTATATCTTTAAAATGCCTTTGCTTGATTTCCTTTGTTTTTCGGTTAAAAACAAGCAGTTTGCTTTCATCTCGTTTTTCAAGTGGAGTTTGTGCAATAAGTTCTTCTGGCAAATAGTAATCATAAGTCGACAATTTTTGATAGTCCACTTGTGGTTGCTTTTTTGCTGGTTGTTTTTTTGTTGTTAAACTAGATAATTTACTTGCTTTCATTATCTTCCCCTTCAGTTACATCAACTTGCAAAGATTTTGGCACTGGCAAGCCAAAGTGCTCATACGCCAAACGTGTGACCATTCTGCCCCTGTTTGTGCGCAAAACAAAACCAAGTTGCATCAGATATGGCTCAACAATATCTTCGATTGTTGAAATTTCTTCATTTGTGGTTGCCGACAAAGTTTCCAAACCAACTGGGCCACCCCCAAACTTTTCTATCATTGCTTTAAGCACGCGTTTGTCAACATAATCAAGCCCGAGTTCATCAATATCCATAAGAGTGAGAGCCTTTTTTGCATCTTCCACGCCAATATTGTCTTTATCTTCAACTTGCACGTAATCGCGCACACGCTTTAAAAGGCGGTTTGCAATACGTGGTGTTCCACGGCTGCGGCGAGCAAGTTCATAAGTTGCATCTTTATCTATGCTAACATTCAAAATGCTGGCAGAACGCGCGATGATTTGCGCAATTTCGTCCACTGTGTAAAGTTCCAAACGGCAAGAAATGCCAAACCTATCACGCAAAGGGCTGCTTAAATTGCCCGCTTTTGTTGTTGCGCCAATCAATGTAAAAGGTTGAATTTTAAGGCGCATACTACGTGCGCTTGGGCCTTTGCCAACGATAAAATCAAGAGCGTAATCTTCCATTGCTGGATACAAAATTTCTTCAACTGATTTGCTTATGCGGTGAATTTCATCAATAAAAAGCACATCATTTGTGTTGAGATTGGTTAAAATTGCAGCAAGGTCAGCAGCATTTTCAATGCTTGGGCCACTGGTTATTTTGATTTGGCTGCCAATTTCGTTGGCGATAATGTGGCTTAATGTTGTTTTGCCAAGCCCCGGTGGGCCATAAAGCAAAACGTGATCCAATGCTTCTTTACGCTTTTTTGCAGCGGCAATATACACTTTTAAATTGGCTTTAATTTTTTCTTGCCCAGTGTATTCGTCAAAAGACATAGGTCGAAGTTTGTTTTCAACTTCAACATCGCTCATATTTTTGGTGCTGCTAATAAATCTATCTCTTTCTTCCATAATTGTCCTTTAAAAATTGTTTATTCCCCCATAGAATGCAAAACTTTTGCAACAATTGATTCGCCAGTGTCGGTTTCTGTTGCAACTGATTTTGCGCGTTTTGTGGCTTCTGCTTTGCTCATGCCAAGGCTTGTGAGCACAACAATAGCATCGTCCAAATATTGATTGTTTGTTTCTGCTTCAAACGGATTAACCCCTGGCAACAAGAAATCAAAAGGTTTGATTTTGTCCTTAAGTTCAACAATAATGCGCTCTGCAGTTTTTTTGCCAATGCCTTTGCAAGAGCCAATAACAGAAACATCTTGCGCAACAATGCTGTTAACAATTTTGTTCATTTTTTCTGCTGACAAAATTGCAATGGCGGTTTTGCTGCCCACACCAGACACGGAGATAAGTTGCATAAACAAACGTTTTTCTTCTGGGCTGACAAAGCCATACAGACTCATTTCATCTTCCCTAACATGCATATAGGTGTAAATTTTAACTTCTTCATCAATTGCAGGCATGGCAAGCATGCAACTTTTTGTTACGTAAATTTGAAAACCAACCCCATTGCATTCAACGGTTACATTATCAATATCTTTTTCCCTTAATATGCCTTTAATAAATCCTATCATATTTTCCCTTATTAACTATTTTGTTTGGTTATCATTTTCGTTAGATTGTTCAGTTTTGGTTGCTTCTGTGGTTTCGTCTGTTTGTTTTTCTTCTTCAACGATTTTGTTAACAACTTGAGATTCTGTTGGCAAAGTGTTGTCTTGGTTTTCATACAATCTTTGCATGTATTCCATATTAATTAAAATGCGTTGATATGGCTTAGCTCTAAACCATGAAGATGAAGTGTAAGTTGCGTAAATTGAAAGTGCAACAAAAACAAAATCAGCAATCAAACTAATTGTGTTATGACCACCGATCATTAAATAAAACACACTGTATCCAATGGTTGCAATCAAGCACAGTAATGCAATAATTAAGTAAATTGAAAAAACCATTTTGTAATGCCTATCCAACTTTTTTTGGTTTTTACCAGTTAAGGACAAATACATTTGTTTAAGAGCCTCGTCTTGCTCTGTGTTTGGCTTTTTAAAAGCCTTCATCCAAAATAAAATCATACTTTTCTCCTTTTTTATTTTAACTTATTCAAATTTACATGGTTAAATATATGCGCTAAATTAAAATCTATATTACTAAACATTAGATTGAATTGTCGCTCATCACGGAATTAGTTTGCATATGTGTGAGAGCAACTGCAAGTGCGTCCGCTGCGTCGTCTGGTTTTGGAGTTTGGCTTAAACCCAAAATGTTTTTAACCATAAACTGAACTTGTTTTTTTTCTGCCCTACCATTGCCTGTTAACGCTTGTTTGATTTGAAGTGGAGTGTATTCAAACAATTTGTCTGTGTATTGCTTTGACGCTACAATCAGCACACCGCGGGCTTCTGCAACTGGGATTGCGGTTGTGTTGTTGGTATTAAAAAACAATTCTTCAAAAGCAACTTGGTCTGGCTTAAAAGTTTCCATCAACTCGCAAGTTGCTTGATAAATTGTGTTTAATCGGCTACTTATGCTCATAGATTTTGGCGTGGTAATAACGCCAAAGTCCACCACTTTGCAACCATTTGTTTCAATCACGCCATAACCCACAATGTTGTAACCTGGGTCTATGCCTAAAATTCTCATTCTTTCCCTTTTACGCTATTTTTTGCAATTGGTCAATCAAACTGCTTACGCTTGAATAGAGTTCGTTAAAGCGAGTATTGTCTTGCTCCAATTGGTTCTTTTTAACATTATAATCACTGATAAGCATTTCAATTTTGTCCAGAATTGCTTTGATGATTTTAACTTGTTGTTTGTACCCCTTAATGACAATTGCTGGAGTGTTTTCGTCCACATTGGCCTTAAAATCCTTGCAAAGATTGCTAACTTCGTGCTTATATTCGGTTTTAAGGCTGCCACATTCTTGCAATGCAACGCGATATTGTTTTGTGGCTTGAGCAAAATCTTTATTCACTTGTTCAACTTCGCTGTTTAAACGGTTGATTTTTGATTTGCTTTTGTTTAAAACACTGCTCCTTTCTGTTTTTGGAGCGGAAGAAATATCTTTTGTGATTGTGCTTAAATCATTTTTGTGGTCAATCAGTTGTTCAAAATAACTTGGCAAGTTTGCCCTGCTATCTTCTGCAACCAAAAGTGAACTGTTGTAAAGTGAAAACAAAGCAGACAATTTGTTGCGATTGTCATTAAGTTGTTTTACTATTTCAAGCAATTTGTCATTAGTTTCCATTTTTTACTCTTCCTCTAAATTGTGAACGACATCAATTACATCGTCGCTTTCGTTAAGTTTGTCTATCATTTTGTCAAATGTTTCGCGTTTATGTTCATCAAGTGTAACATAATTTTGTGGTATCATTTCAACACCAGAACTCAAAATTGTGTAGCCAGCGTCTTCAAACGCTTTAACAAGTTCGTTAACAGCAGTTGCGCTTGGTTCTGCGTAAACTGTAAACACTTCATCATCTTCACAATCAATTGCATTCATGTTGATTGCAAGTTCCATGGCACTGTCGCCATCAAATTTGTCGTTCTTTTCAACCACAACAACACCGCGATTGTCAAACAAATAACTTACACAACCTGTTGAGCCCAAACTTCCACCAAATTTGTCAAAAGCGTAACGAACATCACTGCTTGTGCGGTTTTTGTTGTCTGTGTAGCATTTAACAACCACTGCAACACCACCAACGCCATAGCCTTCGTAAGTTTGCTCAACAAAATTGCTGTTGTCAATTTCACTGTTCTTTTTGATGATGCCGTTAATACGGTCGTTTGGCATATTATATTGACGCGCTTTTGCGATTGCCATTTTTAGTTTTGAGTTGCTGTCAATATTTGGCCCGCCTTCTTTAACGGCAACCATAATTTCACGCCCTATTTTTGTAAACACCTTGCTGCGTTCTGCATCTGATTTTTCTTTTCTTCCTTTAATATTGTTCCATTTACTATGTCCTGACATAATTTCTCCTTAAAAATAATTGATAAATTTATAAATTTTTATTAAAGCCTATGGCTAATTTGAATAAAGTTAGCCCAAGTTGGCTAATTTTTGCATAACAATACTGCCAGCAACACCTGCGTTTAAACTTTCCACTCCTGGCATCATTGGTATTGAAACTTTTGCTGTTGCAAGTTCAATCATTTGTGTGCTAACACCATTGCCTTCGTTGCCAACAATAACGGCAACCTTGCCTTTTGGCAATTTAAATTTGTTTATGTTTGTGCCTTGCATATCGGCAACCAAAACACAATCTGCAATTTTGCTTAAATTGCTTTTTAGTCCCCCATAATCAACACGATGAACGTGTGCTTTTAAAATTGTGCCTGCACTGCTGCGCACAACTTTTTCGCTGTATGGGTCAACTCCTCCAACAAGATAAACATCATTAAAACCAAACGCCATTGCACTGCGGATAAGTGTGCCAACATTGCCCGGGTCTTGCAAATTGTCCAAAATCAAAGAATTGCCTATTGAAGCGATGCCATACTCTTTAATTTTGCAAACGCAAATGATGGTTTGTGGTGTTTTTGTTGAAGACAAACTTTCAAACATCTTTTTTGAAACAATGCAAACGTTGGGAAGATTGTTTAATTTTTCATCTGTGGTGATTGTGTAAACAATTTCAAAGCCATTTTGCACAACATCATGGCAAAATTTGTCGCCTTCAACAATAAAAAGCGACTGTTCTGCCCTATATTTTTTGTCCTTTAAATTTTTGATGTCTGCATTTGTCAAAATCATACATTTTGATTATATCAAAACATAATTTGATAGTCAAACAAAACTTTTGCTTGGTTAAAAAATTTTAAAACAATTGTGCAAAATTTTTGTGTTGGCAAAACATTTTTAAAATACTTGTTTAAAATTAAATAAAAAAGCGGTTAAGCAAATTAACTTAACTGCTTTTAAGTTTGTGATTTTACAATTGCTTGTCAAATTCGTTCCAAAGATTTTTTGGATAATCACCCTTGCGTGTCAATGCCTTTAAGCCATCAACAACGCTTTGTTTATCTTCTTTGTAAGTTACGCCCAACCATTTTGAATTGGTTTTTAAAATGTCAACTTGTTTAAGTCCTTCTTCAACCATTTCGTCAATAACAGTTGGCAACAAATACTCACATTTTAATGGATTTGAATCCAAATTTTCATCTAAAAATTCTGGGAATTTGCTTTCAAGCATAGTAAAGATATCTGGTGTTAAGCACCACATGTTCATTGAAACTGCTTGATTTTCATCAACTTCAAAAAAGCAATCTGAATCTAATGGCGAAGCGTAAATTTTGCCATCTTTCTTTTCAACTGAACACTCTGTGATTCCTTCAAGTTGATTGTTGCGGATTTTGCAAACGCCACGTTTTGCAGAGCCATTTTCGCTTAATGTGTTTTTTACTTTGTAAGCAATCAAACCAAAGTCTTCTGTGTTGTTTGTCATAAACTCGCCAGCTTTTTCAAATGCGTTTTTGCCATAAAAATCGTCTGCATTAATCACAGCAAATTGACCTTTAACAACATCTTTGCAACACCAAATTGCATGTGCTGTGCCCCAAGGCTTTACCCTGCCTTCTGGCACTTGGTAACCTTCTGGCAAATTTTCCAATTTTTGAAAAACATATGCAACTTTTATTTTGTTTTCAATGCGCTTGCCAACAGTTTCATGAAAAATTTTGTAATTTTCTTCCTTAATAATAAACACAACACGGTCAAACCCTGCACGAATTGCATCAAAAATTGAATAGTCAATAATAAATTCTCCATTTTCATTAACTGGTTCAATTTGTTTTAAACCACCAAAACGGCTGCCCATGCCCGCTGCCATAATAACCAAATCCATTGTATACCTCTCTTTCTGTTTGAATGCTACCAATTTTAAATAATTCTGTCAATAAATTAATTGCTTAAATTTTAAATTTTATAACATATTTTTTTGTTTTGGCAAAACTCAAATTAAAATCATTATCTCAATGTACTTCATTTGTTTTTGGTTTTTGCACAAAAAAAGCCATCAATAAATTTTGATGACTTTGTTTTGTTAAATGTTAACTGAATCTGTTGCCAAATTTAAATTTGCTTCTGTTGAAACATTGTTTTCCAATGATTTAACGGTTTCTTGTGTGTCAAAAGGAAGGATTGCTCTGCAGCCTTTTGCCATTTCACGTGCTTGGCTTGAGCATTTAGCTAATGAATCTTTTTCAACTTTTTTAAGTTCAACAATTTTCTTTTGAATCAAGTTTAAATAAGCGATGTGGCTTTTGTGAAGCATAACTTCTTCAAAATCTTCTTCGCTTGTTTCAAGCAATATGTTGATTTTTGCTCTTGTTTTTGTGTTGTTTTGCATATCTTTTTCTGCCAAATGAACAAGATATTTATCGTCTGTTCTTGAAATTGAATCTTCAGCCATTGCAATTTTTTCTGTTAAATCGTCTTTTTTAACTTGCAATCTTTTGCGTTTGTCATTATATTTTTCTTTTGCAACTGCTTTAAAATCAACAAGCTTTGCAACAGTTGATGATGCAACTTTTTCTGCTTTAGCTTCAGTTTTTGTTTCAACAACACCTTCAACCGCTGGTGTTTCTTCTTCCTGCACTGGTGTTGTTTCTTCAACTTCGTTCAACAAAGCATTGTTATCTTCAACATCGTTTGCAACAGTTGATTCTTCTTTATTTTTGCTAAATAAACCAATAAGTTTTTTAATAAATCCCATATATTTCTCCTTGAAATGTATGTTAATTATATTACAAATTTTCAATTTGTCAATAGCAAATTTTTGATTTGATTGATAGCAATAAAAAAGCTGGCTTTATAGCCAACTATTTTATGTTTGTTACGCTTTTTTTGCAGTTTCAACAAGTTGAGCAAAAGCTGCTTTGTCTGAAACAGCCATGTCTGCCAAAACCTTGCGGTTGAGTTCGATGTTTGCTTTTTTCAAACCTGCGATAAATTTGCTGTAAGAAATAGCATTTTCACGGCAAGCAGCATTGATACGAACGATCCACAAAGAACGCATATCACGTTTTTTCAATTTGCGACCTGTGAATGCATATTGACCAGACTTCATAACAGCTTGGCGAGCAACGCGATACAATTTTGATTTAGCACCACGGTAGCCTTTAGCGTCTTTTAAAATTGCACGACGCTTTTTTGTTGCATTAACTCCACGTTTAATTCTCATCTTTGGCCTCCTAAATCATTTCCTTAATGTTTCTTTCATATTGTTTTGAAACATAACCGGTTTTTCTTAAATTTCTTTTTCTCTTGCGAGATTTTTTTGTCAAAATGTGGCCTTTGCCATCGTGCATCATTTTGATTTTGCCTGTGCCAGTGAGTTTAAAACGCTTTGCAACAGTTTTTCTTGTTTTCATTTTTGGCATAATTTTCTCCTTAAAATTATATTTGTAAAATGCAGTTATCTAACAAATTTAGATTATTTTTTTGAAATTGGTGCAAGGAACATAAAGATGTTTCTGCCATTTATTTCAGGTTGTTTGTCAATTTGACCAACACTTGCGCACATTGAAGCAAACCTGCTCATAATTTCAACACCAACTTGTGGGCGTGCTTGAAGCCTGCCAAACATGCGGATGTTAACTTTAACTTTGCTGCCTTCTGCTAAAAATTTGCAAACTTGTTTTGCCTTGATTTCAAGGTCATGGTCATCAATTGTCATGCTCAAAGACATTTCTTTAAGTTGAGCAACTTTTTGAGCCTTTTTTTGGTCTTTAAGCTTTTTAAGTTCATCAAAACGATACTTGCCATAATCCATAATTTTGCAAACTGGTGGTTTGGCATCTGGTGCAATAAGCACAAGGTCAAGATCGTAGTTTGAAGCAACTTCAAGTGCTTTTTCACTGGACATAAGCCCAAGTTGTTCGCTGTTTGGACCAATCAAACGAACTTCTGACAAAACGATTTGTTCATTTTTAAGTGATTCTTTCAAATTTCCTCCTACCCAAAAAAAATGGGTTACTTTATGTAAAAGCACCCATAACAAATCAACAATTTAAATCAACTTCAATTGCAAAAACTTGCAAATTGATAATGTTAAATTCAAAACCATTGTCGCTTTTGCTTCAAGGTGAGAAGTGGTAACTCCTACTTTTACACTTTGATTGTAGCAAATAAATTTAAACTTGTCAATGGTTTTTTGATGGTTTTTTTGTTTTTTATTTAACCAAATACCAGCCCAAAGCTTTGGCTTTTTTCAATGCAGATGACCTAATCATGCTGTCTGCCATTTGAACCATGGCGCGAGCGTTTTGGTAGTCTTCCAAAGTGTAAAAATCGCCTAATTCTTCACGGCATTCAAGCATATAGCCTTGAAGCTTTTTTTCAATTGTTTTTAAATAAGCATATTCAAAATTGTATGAACAAGAATTTTCAACAACATTTTGCAACAACTTCATCATACTAAAAATACATTCTGGTTCCAATTCGTCAATAGTAACGCTTTTTGCCATAAAAGCACAAAAAGTGTGTGCACTTATGCCCTTGCCTTCCGCACATGCAATTTTATATGCCACAGATTCACAAACTTCGCCCACTTGGTTTAAGTTTGAATTGAATGTAACAAAAAAAGTTAATTCTTCAACATCAAGCCCAAAAATCTCTTCAATATCAGCAATCTGGTAATCTGATATTTTTTTTATGCATTTTTCAATCATCTTATCATTTTTTTGCTCGGTGTATTGAATATATTTTTCACGCACAACCTTAACAAAATTGGAAAGTTCTTGAAAATTGTCTTTTTTCATATGCTACCTCGCCATTATCCTAACACCAGCAAACATAGTTGTCAATAGCAAACAAAAAAATAAATCGGTATTTTAATTTAAAACATCAATTGCATAAAAAAAACAAGCATATAACAGCCTGTTTTTGTTTAATATTCAGTTGATTCATCAAACAAGATTTAAAATAACAAATTATGATTGTTTTGGTTTGTTTGGATTACTTTGTTTAATATTGTTTAAAAGTTTGTTTAATTTTTGATTTTTTTGTTGTTTGTCACGTGCCAACAAAATTGAGAACGCAAGCAAAACTTCGGCTGGATAATAGGTTGCCAAGCACAAAACACTGCAAGCATATATCCCACCAAAACGAGCAAACAACAACATTAAATCGGAAAAATAAAACAAAGCACTGCCAATCAATATAACAATGTTTAAAGCGTTTTTGCTTTTAATCAAGTTTGAAATTGCCTTGCCAAGCATTGTGGAAATAACCAAAGCATAAACAATGGCAACAACAGTCATCAAAATATCCATTTTTAAAACTGGTGCAAGCAAAATAATAAGCAAACTTGCCACAAAAACCACACCTGATGGAATCAAATCTTTCCAATCAAACTTTTCAAGGAAAATGTAAGAGGCAAAGAACAATATATGCCCAACAGCAAACAAACCTGCCCCAACACAAAATTGAAAATACAAAACTACGTCGCCCAAACAAGCAAAAAACAAGCCAATTAACATCAAAATAATAAATTTGCGATTTTTGGTGGTCTCCTTAAATGCGTAAATCAGGTTAACAGCACCCAAAACAACAAACAAAACGCTTGTAACAGATTTTGCCAAGATATGCCCAGTTAAAATGTAAGTTACATCACCAAGAGCAATCATAAACATCAAAACAATGTTTGCAAGTTTGATTGATTTTGTCATAAATACCCCTTTTATGAACCTTTTGTTATTACAATTATATTGTAAAACAACCGTCAAAGTCAAATGATTGGTTAGATTAATATTAGTGCAAAATTGCGCAGTTAATTTAACCATATATTGACAATATTTTAATAATGTACACTATATTTAGAAATTCTGCTAATTTAAACTTCTATTTTTGATTTCGTTTAAAATCAAATTTTCAAATTCAGAGTAAGACATAGTTTCGGTGTCTTTGCTGCCGCGGCGACGCACTGCAACTGTGCCGTCTGTCATTTCTTTATCACCAAGCACCAAAATGTAAGGCACTTTTTCAAGCACTGCGTTGCGGATTTTTTTGCCAACAGACTCATTGTCCAAGTCTGCTTCTGCTCTAACGCCTGCCAAATGCAATTTTTGGTTTACTTGTTTTGCATATTCAGCGTTGTTTTCGCTTACTGTGATGATTTTTGTTTGAACTGGGCTAAGCCAAGTTGGCAAAACACCCTTTGTTTCTTCCAAAACGAAAGCAACAAATCTGTCAAGCGAACCAAGAATTGCGCGGTGAATAACAACTGGGCGAACTTTTTGATTGTTTTCGTCAATATATTCAAGTTCAAACCTTTCTGGCAATTGATAATCCAATTGAACGGTTGAAAGTGTGATGTCGTGACCGATTGCAGATTCAACTTGCACATCAATTTTTGGGCCATAGAAAGCGGCTTCGCCTTCTGCTTCGTAATACTCCGCACCACTAGATTTTAAAATATCACGCAATGCTGCTTCACTTTTTGCCCAAAGTTCATCATTACCAAAATATTTTTCTGTGTTTTTAGGGTCGCGCAAGGACAAGCGGAATTTGTACTTTTTAAAACCAAAATCTTTGTATACGTCCAAAATTAAATCAATAACACCTTGGATTTCGCTTTTAATTTGGTCTGGACGGCAGAAAATATGGCAGTCATTTTGAGTGAATGCTCTTGTGCGTTCAATACCACAAAGAGAGCCACTTGCTTCGTACCTAAAGTCGTTTGCAATCTCTGCAATACGCAAAGGCAAATCACGATAAGAGTGTTGGAAGTTTTTGTACATAACCATGTGGTGTGGGCAGTTCATTGGGCGAAGGACAAATGACTCTTCTTCATCTCTTTGCATCGCTGGGAACATATCGTCTTTGTAATGATCCCAATGCCCAGAAGTTTTGTAAAGGTTAACATTGCCTAAAGATGGTGTCATAACATGCAGATAGCCCAAAGCAATTTCTTTGTTCATGATGTAATCACTCAACTCTCGGCGCAAAATAAAGCCTTTTGGCAACCACATTGGAAGACCACGTCCAACAAGGTCATCAAACATAAATATGCCCAATTCCTTGCCTATTTTACGGTGGTCGCGCTCACGAGCTTCTTGTTCCAAACGCAAGCACTCTTTCAAATCGTCTTTGTTTAAAAAACCATAAACATAAACACGTGTGAGCATTTTGTTCTTTTCACTGCCACGCCAATAAGCACCACTTGCACGATTGATTTTAAAACTAAAACCACGCAAAAATTTTGTGTTTTCAACGTGTGGACCACGACATAAATCATAAAAATCACTGCCAGTGTGATAAACTGAAATTATGCTATCTTCTGGCAAATCATTGATAAGTTCTGTTTTATATGGTTCGTCTTTAAACATTTCAAGGGCTTGTTTGCGGGTTACTTCGCTGCGCACAAAATCTTCATTGCGGGCAATAATTTCCTTCATTTTGTCCTCAATTTTGGCAAAATCTTCTTGGTTTATTGTTAAATTGTCAAAATCATAGTAAAAACCATTTTCAATAGCAGGCCCAATTGCCAATTTTACATTTGGGTACAATTCCTTAATTGCTTTTGCAAGCACATGTGCCATGCTGTGGCGGAACATTTCTTGCTTTTGGTTAAATTCCTTTTGTTTTTCAATTTCTTCGTTTTCCATAATATTCTCCTTTTTGATTGGTGAAAGCTTGCATTTCAGCAAGCAAAAGGAGATTTCTATATCGCCTAGATATAATTTTCTCCCTTTTTTGATTGGTGAATGCTTGCATTTCAGCAAGCAAAAGGAGATCTCTATATCGCCTAGATATAATTTTCTCCTTTTGCTGGGCGGCTCAATTTTTGTTTTTTATATGTTTTTCATTACAGCATTTTAAAAACAAAAAACCCTAGCATTTTGTTATGCTAGGGACGATTTTAACCGCGGTTCCACCCTAATTAGTGAACTAAATTCACTCACTTAATTTGCAAGCATTCACTTGCGTTTGGCCTAATTGGTGGTTTCGTTTAAAAGTGTGATGCGCAAATTCCAGCCAGCATGCGCTCTCTCCTATCATTGACTTTTAATCTACTTGTCCAATCAATAACCTATTGAGTTAACAATATTTTACTATTCGTTTATTTTAAAGTCAAGGTTTTTTGCAAACTAATTTTGACATTTTGTGTAAACTTTCAAGCGATTGGAAAAAATATTGCTTAAAAAACTAACAGCCTCACATGTTTGGTTTGAGTTTAAATAAACATCTATATAGTTTGGGCAAGAGTTTAACACGTTTGTGATAAAGTCAACAGAATCATCGCACTCTGCAATCTTTTTAACCCTTGCATTTTTGTTTTTCATGTTGTAAATGCAATAATGGTCGCCATTAACCACAACTTTGATTTTGTAAACTAAATTGTCCATTGTGTTTATTAAAAATCGTATAACATCTAAAAATGTGCCAGAATTAAACAACATTATATTGTCGCTGCTGAGTTCCGCAAGGTTGTCCCAATGTTTTTTAAGTGGCGCAAGGCGGAACGACAAAAAAGAGTCCAAATAAAAAGTTTGATTAAAGTTTAAAATGCTTTTTAATGCGTTTTCATCGGTGGTTTTGTCAAAAAGTGCAAGCACTTTGATGTAGGCAGAAAAAGTAAGCTTATCACAAAGCGGATTTTTAATTTTTTGTGTTAGATATTCAACCTTGTAAACTGATTCAATATATTCCAAAATAATGTCGCGCAAAATTTCTTCACAAGGAGCAACAAAATTTTCGTCGCACGCAAAAAGAAGATAAGCAAAATTGGCGTCATTATAGCAAGTTAAAATGGTTTTGCAAAAGTCTATTTTTGCCTTAACATTCGCATGCAAAAACTCAATTATCCCCTTGTTTTTAAGTTGAGCAGCCAGTGCAATCTCTCGCATATATACCTCTATACTATCATATGCACAAAGTTAAAATTTACTCATAAAAAAATTGTAAATATATGCCATAATTTGCGTTGCAAAATTTAACAAAAAATTTTAAGCAACATATGCTGAATTAAGGAAGAAATTATGTACTATTTTTATTTTAGATCAGGTTGCTACGATTGTGTTAATGCCAGCAATTTAAATTTGCCACTTTCAAGCACAATTTATTGCAATTACAACGCTTGCAACTGCACTTGCTTTGATTGGAGTGCTCCTTATCGCTGCCGCATTGGCACTGCCATAAACAACACTTTGCAACCATTGTAAAGATACACTCAAACGCTTGCGTTTTCGGTATGGCAGGTTATTACAGTCTCACTAATGAATTTTAAACATGAAAAAACACCACATCAGTGGTGTTTTGTGTATAAATCTAGCAGTCTAGGTTTACGCTTTTTTTCTTCTTTCAAGAACTGAAAGCACAGTGAATGTGATTGCTGCAGCGTCAACAAGAACAAATACAACAACCAAAACGATTGCACTTACACATGTGAAAGTTTGTTCACCATCTTTAAGTTTGAAAGCGCTAATTTCCATGTGAGAATCATCAGCTTGAAGTGCTGCTGTGTAAGCTACCTTGTTTTGTTTTTTAAGGTCTTTCCAAACTTTAACAGCATCTTTATAAGCAGCTTTTCCCATCATACCATCAGCCATCAATTCTTTGTAATCTTTGGTTTTGTTTTCACCGTTTTCAATGACTTTGTTGATTTTTTTGTAGCCAACCATAACAGCTTCATCGCCATCGCGATAAACCCAAGTATCCATTGACATATAATTCTTTTTGCCGTCAACTTTGCTTGATTCAGATGCTGTCATTGTGTTGCCCCAAATTTTGTATTTTACGGTTGATTCAACTCCAGCATTTTTTACCTTGCCTTGATAAGTCAAACCTGCAGACACTGGACGAACGCACATAAAGATAACAAGAGCCAACATAACGATTGCAACCACCAAACATGTGATGAAAGTTGCTTTTTTGCCTAAAAACTTTTTCATTTATACCTCCCTATTGTCAGTTTAACAAATACAAATTTTTATGTCTAGCAATTTTTGTCAAAATTTTTTAAATTTATTTAAAAAGCTAAAAATTTCGACTATTTTTTTAATTTTTATGTATTATTTTAAACAAATTTAGCAATCAACAAAATTTTAAACTGCTAGCAATATCCCTTTGTTTGCTGTTATGTACATAGATTTATATGCTTTAAACACTAAATTAATTACAAATAACACTAAAAAAATACACTAAAATTAAAATGCGATGTATAAACTCGCTTTCATATATCTCGGAATTAAATTGCCTTGACTCGGCAATTATAATGGCATTAAAAAAAGATACACTCACTTCGCTTTCGCTCGTTCGGTATGACACAACAATAGGGTCCCCCAACAAAGCCAAACATAGTGGGTTTGTTGGGGTTAAGGAGCAGACGCTTATGGGTTTATATTTGCGTTGGTTTACCTAGCAAACTAACCTAATGATGTACTGCGACGTCGTCATACCGAGATGTTGAAAACATCGAGTGTATCTATTTTTCAATTGCTGTGTTATATCGAGAACACGAAAGTGCTCGAGTGTATCTTTAAAATCCTCAATTAGTTTTTGGTGCAATGCAAAATATAATAACCTTTGTTGCGTTCCAAAATTTGGCAATTGCCAAAAAGCTCAAGCAAATGTTTTTTAAGGCTTTCCATGCCATGGTCCTTGCGGATAACCAAAATCAATTGACCATTTTGGTTCAAGTGCTCATATGCCCCATTCATAAGGCTGAAAAGCAGCGTTTTGCCAGTTTTGATTGGCGGGTTTGTGATGATGTTGTTATACATATTTTTGACTGCTGAAAAACCATCACTTTCAAACACATTAGTTTGGCGTTGAACATTGTTGGTTATTGTGTTTTGGCGGCTTAATTTAACAGCTGTGCCATTGATGTCCACCATATCAAAATTTAATGCATACTTTTTGCAAAGAGCAATACCAATCACCCCCAAGCCGCAGCCTAGGTCAAGACAATTGCCAGTTAAAGTGCATTTTTTTGCAATTGTTTCAAGCAATGTGCGTGTGCCATCATCAATTTTGTTTTTAGAAAAAATGCTGTCGCAACTGCGAAAGCATAAATTCAAATCTAAAACTTGGTCGTTAAAATCAAAGAAATCGCTTGGAGCATGTTCTTTGTCGATAAAATAATGTTGCATATTAACCTTTATAGAAAGTGTTTTCAATTGGCAAAGCAATAAGAATCAAGCCAAGCAAAATAACACAAATACCAGCAATCAAAAGGCCTTGGTACAACTTGTCATTTTTGTTGATTTCATCAGTTCTTCTTTTAAACATTGTTATGCGTTTTGCAAGCATGCAGATTGCAACACCAATTGCTGCAACAACAATACCCAAAATAACAGTGTATCTTAACAAAAATTCCCAAACGCTAACAAATGATAATAATGTTGACATATTCTCTCCTACTTTTGGCTAATTAAAGCCATTTAAACTTGGCAATATATTAACACAACGATTGATTGTTGTCAATACCGCAAATGAGTTTATCTTGATTTTTTTGGCATATTTTTGATGAAATGATATGCAGTGTAGCCAACATACACTGCACTTGTTAAAATGCAGGCAATGCACGCAACAGCAAGGAATGTTGAATTTGCATAGGCAAATGTCATTGAAAGCAACATCAGCATTTGGAAAAGCAAATTGCAGTAACTAACAGCATCAACAAACTCTGGCACTTCAACATAAAACATAACATATTTGCAAGCAGATTCAAGCCAAACAGCGATTATTGCAATAATGCCAATCACCTTGCTTAAAAGCCCTAAATTCATAAACAAAACAATCAATGTTGAGTTTGTGGCGATGTTTGCAACAAGCGACATTATCAAATGAGATTTTTCTGCTTTGTCTCTAAACACTTCTCTCCAAATTTTGCAAAGCAATATGCCAGAAACAAACAAACTCAAACTCCATGTTGGCAAAAATATTTTTGCAAAAATGGCAAGTGGCAAAAGTGCAAGTTCAAAAGCCAACAAAATTTTAATATAAGCATCTTTTTTCATAATTACTCCGTTCTGGGTGTATCTTAACAAATTTTTTTTAAATTATCAAATAAATAAGCCATTTTTAACAAAAAAAATGTGCTCACATAATATGAGTTATGGAAGCATAAAACCACTTAAAACCTTCCAAAAAGGAGATTTGATGAAAAAAATTACTATTATGCTTGTTGCCATCATGTCTATTTTTGCAGTGCTGCTTACTGGCACTGGCTGCAAAAAGAAGGACGACAATACATTGCGCATCAGTGAAGTAACACATTCGCTGTTTTATGCCCCAATGTATGTGGCAATAAACAAAGGCTATTTTGAAGAAGAAGGCCTTAAAATTGAACTGACCAACGCTGGCGGAAGCGACACTGTGATGACCAGTTTGATTTCCAACAACGCTGATATTGGTTTGATGGGGCCAGAAAGCGCAGTTTATGTGCGCAACAACGGAATGCAAAATGCACCTGTTATTTTTGCTCAATTGACTGCTTGCGACGGCTCTTTCCTTGTTGGACGCAACGCAGAACCGGACTTTGATTGGAACAATTTAAAAGGTAAACATATCATTGCGGGGCGTAAAGGTGGAATGCCAGCAATGACACTTGAATACATTTTAAAACAACACGGTTTGAAACCGGGTGCAGAATTGGGCGAAAATGTTGACACAATTTTGGACACAACAATTGCATTCAACTTGACAAGTTCTTCATTTGTTGCTGGCACTGGTGACTACTGCACCATGTTTGACCCAGTGGCAAGCCAATGTGAATTTGACGGCACTGGCAACATTGTTGCAGCGCTTGGCGATGAAGTTAAAGATGTGCCTTACACCTGTTTTGTTGCAACAAACGATTATTTGAAAAGCAACGGAACAAAAATTGCAAAATTTATGCGCGCACTCAAAAAAGGTTACAATTATCTTATTGACGCAAACAATGCCAACCGTGAAGCGGACATTATCTCTGCCCTTAAACCTTCATTTAATTCTACAAGTGATGACCTAATTTTGGCATCAGTTAAAAACTACATTAGGATTGGCGCATATGCTGATAGTTTTGTTTTGAAGCAATCTTCTTGGAACCTTATGCTTGACATCATTGATGGTGCTGGCGAACTTAAAAATAGAGTTGACTGGGCAACTGCAGTTAATGTGGATCATGCCAAAGCTGTTGAAGGATAAATGAAAAAACAAACAGGTTTGGAAGAAAAAAACAAAACTATATCAAAAGCAGAAATTGCCGCAAAATCTGACAAAGTGCAACCACTTGTGCAGATAAAAAACCTTAACTTGATTTACCAAAGTTTGACAAGTGAAACTCACGCATTGGAAAACATAAATTTGGACATCAAAAAACACGAGTTTGTTGCAATTGTTGGCCCATCTGGGTGTGGAAAAACAACTATATTATCGCTGGTTGCGGGTTTGATTAAATCAACAAGTGGAGAGATTTTTGTTGACGGAAAAATGCCTAATGTGAAAGATAATTTGTGCGGATATATGTTTCAGCGCGACAACCTTTTGCCTTGGCGCACCATTGAAAAAAACATATATTTTGGCCTTGAAATTAAGCATAAAAACACAGTTGAGCGCAAGGCATATGCAATTGAACTTGCAAAAAAATATGGCATTGGCGAATTTTTGAAAAAGCACCCAAGTGAATTGAGCGGCGGAATGCGTCAACGAGTTGCCCTTATCCGCACACTGGCACTAAAACCAGAATTGTTGTTGCTTGATGAGCCTTTTAGTGCGTTGGATTATCAAACTAGGCTTGAACTTTGCGACCATATTTTTGAAATAATAAAAAAGGAAAACAAAACAGCAATACTTGTTACGCATGACATTCAAGAAGCCATAAGCATGAGCGACAAAATAGTGGTGTTGTCCGCTCGCCCTGGCAAAGTTAAGGCAGTGCATTTGCTTGATTTTGATGCTGATTTAACGCCGTTTGAAAGGCGAAAAACAACAAAAGCAAAGGAATTATTTGACATAATTTGGCAGGAAATTCAAGATGAAAAACAAAAATAAAAAAATTTTAACCAACTGGTTAATTGGTGGTGTTAAAAACACACAAACACAAAATATAGGCAACATTAAAAAGAAAAAACAAACATTTAGTGCCGAACACAAAAAGTTTTTGCTTAAAAATCGCACAAACAAAGCAATAGTTTTGGCAACACAAATTTTGATTTTGGCGTGCTTGCTTGTTGGTTGGGAGCTACTCACAAAATATGAAATAATAAGTTCGTTTTTCTTTTCCAGCCCAAGCAAGATTGCAAAAATGATTGGTGAACTGCACCGCTCTGGTGAATTGTGGCATCACTCATCAATAACGCTTAAAGAAACATTGATAGGTTTTGCAATTGCAACCAGCGTGGGGTTTGTTGTTGCATTCCTTTTGTGGTACAGCAAATTTTTGCGCAAAGTGCTTGAACCTTACTTGGTGGTGCTTAACAGTTTGCCAAAAATCGCGCTTGGACCAATAATAATCATTTGGTTTGGTGCAGGCAGCAAGGCAATTGTGTTTATGTGCATTTTGATTGTTATCATTGTAACAATTATGAACATTTTAAACTCTTTTACAAGTTGCGATGCTCAACTTATTGCCCTAACCCGCTCGCTTGGCGCAAGCAAGATGCAAATATTTTTAAAATTGGTTTTGCCATCATCACTTAAAGATATCGTTTCCACACTCAAAATCAATGTTGGTTTGAGTTGGATTGGCGCAATTATGGGTGAATATCTGGTGAGCAAAGCTGGGCTTGGCTATCTGCTTATTTATGGCGGGCAAGTGTTTAATTTAAACCTTGTTATGACATCAACGGTTATATTGTGCGTACTGGCATCAGTGATGTATTTTGCTGTTGCGATATTTGAAAAACTGATGAACAAAATGTATCAATAACCTTACTTTTATGAGAATAAATAGAATTTTAAGTTAAATTCAACAATAACGAATTGCTAAAAATTATGTTTTTATTGCTAAAAATCAAAAATCACTAGGCATTTAACCTAGTGATTTTTTTATTTTTTAAACACCAAAATTGCTTTTGCACCCAATGTGATTGTGGTTGACACCAACACAAAGCCTTCTTTTTCCATTTCATTACACTTATCTTCTATCTTTTTTGCCATTGTTTTTGCCACCGGTGTATACTTAATTAGTTCAGTTTTGTACATAAATTGCTCCTTTTTTCTTTTAGTGGTTACTGCTTATATTCTCTTTCTTTGTTCTGTTTTAATGGTTTAACATACTTTTCAATAATCATATAAATCATGAAGCCAAAATCCGCCACAGCAAGCAGTATACTAAGCATAAGTAAAAAACTCAAATTTTCGATATAGTCCACCAAAATTATTGAAAAGAATAACGTTGTTATAAAGCCAAGTATACAAGAATATTTATCTTTGAAAGCAAACATAAATATAATTACCAATAAACTTGCGATATAATAAAACCTGTCAAGCATTTTTGGCATTAAGAAAACCATTGTAAACGCAAAAGCAAAAGCCCAAAAAGCCAAATCATAACTTGATATCAATTGATTTTTTGATTTTTTGAAGATAATGACCAAATAGAACACCAAAACTGCCAATGTAATAACAATTTGAAGAATCATTAAAATTTTGTAGGTTGTGTTAACTTCTTTAACCCCAAAATATTCGTAAAAAATCATACAAACATTTGGGCAATGCCCTGCAAGGCGTGTGTCCCACGCAGATTGGTTAACATAAACCAAAAGCATATCAATCAAACTTCTGCCAGCTAAAACTGGAATAAGATTGATTGAATAAACTACAAGTGGAATCCAAATATCTTTCCATTTAAGATAATGTTCACCTTTGTCATCTTTGACAATCAACATCACAAACAAAATTGGTACAATAAACAAAAATTGCAATTTGTTGATAAACGCCAATCCAATAAACAAAAATGATAATTTGCTTTTTTTGTTTAATGCAAAATAAAATGATGTTAAAACAAATGCTGCATAAATTGCATCGCACTGCCCCCACGAACTGAATTCAATCAAAACGCAAGGCAAAATAAGAATCGTTGCAAAAAGTGCAAAATTAAATTCTGAATTTTGTATCTTGGCTACAATTTTGCAAACTATATAAGCCAAAAACAGTGAGAATAAAAACGACACATATTTGATAAGGTGCAAATCAAACATTGGAATACGGCTTATTAAAATAAGAATGTAGTTATATGCTGGCGCATAATTTGTTACTTCAATTATGTTATATAAACAATCTTTCAATGAATGATTTTTGTAATAATCAACCCATTTGCTTAAAAATATTGTGTAGTCACCACTTTTAAAATTGGCAGACAAAACAACAACCAAAAACACAAACGTTAAACATCCCCAAATATACGCTATAGTTTTAGTTGCGGTTTGAGTTTTGCTTGCTTTAATTTTTTTTGTTGCTATCACACCAATTACAATCAATGGTATTAAAACAAACACAAAATACACTATTAAAGAAACAGTATTTTCAACAAAATTTGTTAACCCATTCACCATGGAAGCGATTATAACACTTGACAAATACAGCATTGAAAAAATGCTAATGATAACTGTTGAAAGATATGCAAACTTGTTTAACTTTTGGTTTATTTCCATGTTTAATTATTACCTTTTGAGTTTGCGAAGGAAAGGTGGCAAATCGTCATCGCTTAAAAATGGTTTTTTTGCTTTGATTGAAATATCTTCAACTTCGTCGGTGTGTTGAATTGGTTCTTGTTCTTCTGTTTGTGGTTCTTGTTGCACTGGTTGGTTAACAGGCTCTGTGAAAGCACGGATATTTGCGCTGTTATCCTTAAATTCTGGTGCTTCTGGCAATTTGTCTTTATCATTAAAACCAGTTGCGATAACTGTTATTTCTGTTTCGCCAGTTGTATCGTTGTTAATGCGAGCACCAAAGATGATGTTGCAATCTTTATCAGCAACATCGCGCACAAGGTCAACTGCTTCATAAACTTCGCTTAAAGTAAGGTCACGCCCACCAGTGATATTAATCAAAATGCCTGTTGCCCCTTCAATGCTTGTTTCCAAAAGTTGGCTGGTAACTGCTTGACGCACTGCTTCAATTGTTTTGTTTGCGCCTCTGCCCTTGCCAATGCCCATGTGAGCAATGCCTTTATCACGCATAATTGTGGAAACATCGGCAAAGTCCAAGTTAATCAACCCCGGCACTGAAATAAGTTCACTAACACCTTGAATTGCTTGACGCAAAACATCGTCTGCATAGCGGAAAGAATCAAGGAAAGAAACATCCTTTTTGAGAATTGTGTAAAGTTTTTCGTTTGGGATAACAACCAAACTGTCAACATACTTACGAAGTTCTTCAATTGCTTTGTCGGCATTTCTTGCTCTTGTTGGAGCTTCAAACTTAAATGGCTTTGTGATTACGCCAATGGTTAAAATGCCCATTTCCTTTGCCAGGCGAGCAATAACTGGAGCTGCGCCACTGCCTGTGCCACCGCCAAGCCCTGCTGTGATAAACAACAAGTCTGTGCCTTGCAACATTGCTTTAAGTTCTTCTTCACTTTCTTCTGCTGCTTCTCTGCCGCGGTCTGGGTTTGCACCAGCACCAAGCCCTTTTGTTAATGTTTTGCCAATTTGAATTGTTTCATCAGCGCGGGACATATTCAAATCTTGTTGGTCAGTGTTAACCGCAACAAAATATGCGCCAGTGATGCCAGCGTTAACCATACGATTGACTGCGTTGTTGCCACCACCGCCAACACCAACTACCTTAATTTTGCAAATATTATTTGATAAATCCATACTTTACCCCTTTTAATAAACTAATTTTTTGTCAACTCTCAAAAAGTAGTTCAGTTGATTTAAATCAACATATCGTTCAAAGTAACCAAACCTTGAACCGATGTTTGAAGCTTATCTTTTGATGTGTCGAATTGATTTTTGTAAATATGCACATTCATGCCCGTAACTTGTTTGAGGATTGTTTTAACCCCTTTAAAGTTTGCAATGCCATCGCCTGTGAGATACAAATCGTAATTTTTAAAGATTGGGTCAATTGACAAAATTTCGCCAATAACTTTTGCCAAACTTTCAATCCTGCTTTTTACAATTTGGTTTGTCATGCTAATAGGTGCTTTAATGCAACTATTGTTAACGCCAACCTCATAATATTCATTTCGTTCTGGCTCGATTGTCAAAATAATTTTACGCTTTATAAGTTCCGCATCCTTAAAACTCATGCCAAGCAACTGCATAATGTCGCTTGAAATGTGCCCACCGCCAAGCGAAAATGAACTGAGCAACGCCAGACCTTCACCTTTAAGCACTGCCACACTTGTTGAAATGTGCCCAACATCAACAACTGCAATTGGTTGATGTGTTTCATTATCTTGGCTGCATTTAATTGCTTGCCCCAACGCGGAACAAATAAAATCAATGTTGTTAATGCCAAGTTTGTTTAATTTTGATGTGAGCAAATTGATAAATGATGTTTTTGCCAATATGTAACTTGCATCAACCACAAGGCTTGATGTTTTTTTGCCAACTGGTTGCATTGTTGTTGCGTTGTCGTCCAACATATACTGCATAGGGCTAAAATTGATAACTCGATAATCATTGCTTGAGCCAAAAGACAAATTGCTTTCAAACAAACTGGCAATGTCATTGTTTGTGATTTTGCGCATTTCAACAAATTTGCGAGAGATACGCTTACAAACGCACATGCAAAATTCACTTGGCACACCAACAACAATAGAATGAACACGAGTGTGGAGTTTTGTGCTAGCCAGCGAAATCAATTCACCAATATTTGCTTCCAAATCGTCTGGCGACAAAAATTCACCGTCCATAAAACCATCATACAAAACGGTTGCTTTGTCAACAATTTTGCTTGAATGTTTGCCTTTGACGGTGGCAATCAAAACTAATTTAGATGAGCCAACTTCCAAAAGGAAGTTCAATTTGTTTCGCACAACTCCCCCATAAATTTATATAATTATATAAAATAAAAAAAAACTAGTCAATAAAATTAAATTGCTAGTTTAATAAATTTTAAACAAAAAAACACCACACCACAATATATGGTGTTGTGTTTAAATTAAATACACAAACAAATTTGGCTATTGGGCTAAATATATCACAAAATATAGAAATATTTAAAATTTAGTCGTTTGGAAGATAAACATTTGTTCCGTCGTACTTAATCACAATTCTGCCCTTTGTGTTGTCAACTGCTGGGTTAAAATATGCTGCAAAGCATATGTTGATTTTTCTGCCCAAATCTGTGTTTGGGTTGGCAATTTGCATAACAACGCCTGCCCTGGTTTTTAAAATTAAATTTGTATATTCAAAACCGCCATTCCCATCTTCTGTTAACGCATGTGCCGTTTTAATTTCAATTGATTCAACCAAATTGCACATATCTTCACGTTCGGCGTACCTGCCTTCTACCTTAACATTTGTGTACATACCAACAAACATATCGTAGGTTATTTTTGCATAGTCTTGTGACATAAAATCGCACTTTGTTGTGTTGCTGGTGATTCCAATATCGGTTGTTATTTTGATTAAGTTTGTTGGTTCAACTTCGGTTAGTCGAAGAACTTTTAAATCTTCGTCTAAACAATAATACGCGCTATTGTGTTCCGCGTAAAACATTTCCTTACGCTCTCTCACAATAATTTTAACACTCATTAAATTGGTTGTTTTAATTTGAACAACTTTAATTTCTGCATATGTTTGCTCAATATTGTTGATTGCAGATTGCTTGTCCAACATAAAAATGCTTTTGCCCTTTTTGAGATTGGCGGACTCAACAATTTTGTCATTTGTAACTGTAATGTTTGCACCGGGTTGCACTTCTACACTCACGTTGCGCAGACGAAAAACTGCACCGAATAAAATCGCCATCAGTGCCACAATCGAAAGCAATATTGAACTGATTATTATAGATTTTTTTGTCATATGCGCTTGATATCTGCCCCAAGTGAAGCAAGATTTTGTTCAAAATTTTCATACCCACGGTCAACAAACTCGATGTTTGAAACCTGTGTAACACCATTTGCACCCAAACCTGCCAAAACAAGAGAAGCGCCGCCCCGCAAATCACATGCGGCAAGCTTTGCTCCATGCAGTTTGCCACCAACAACTGTTGCTAACTTGTTGTTGATAAGCGACACAGTTGCTCCCATTTTTTGTAATTCTGGCACAATCAAAAAGCGATTTTCAAAAACAGTTTCTTTTACAAATGTTTCCCCTTTAACAAAACAAGAAAGTACCAACATCTGTGATTGCAAATCTGTTGCAAAATCTGGGTAGTATCCAGTAACAATTTCCTGACAGGAATGCAAATTTTTTTCACTTGTCAAGGTTATTATATCATTTTCAATTTCAATTTGACAACCAATTCGCTTTAATTTTTCAATTAAATTTGCATTTTGCTCTGGCACTGCGTTGGTTAAGGTTAGTTTGCCACCGCAAATAGCCGCAGCAATCATATATGTGCCCGCCACAATACGGTCGCCCACTGGTGTATATTGTGTAGCATTTAACTCATCTACCCCTAATATTGTTATTCTGCTTGTGCCAGCACCAGATATTTTTGCACCCATTTTGTTGAGGAAATGGCAAAGGTCAACAATCTCCGGCTCACGAGCAACATTTGTCAAAATAGTTTTGCCTTTGGTTAAACACGCAAATTCAATCAAGTTTTCAGTTGCCCCAACACTAGGAATTTTAAGTTTAATTTTTGCATTATGTGCATTGTTGGCGTCAAAAAATATTGCATCGCCCAATTCAACAATTTTAACGCCCATTTTCTTTAAACTGGTTAAATGAATGTCAATTGGTCGAGCCCCAATCTTGCAGCCGCCCGGTTGCGTTATTGTTGCCATTTTAAAGCGCGCAAGCATGCTGCCCAGCAAAAATATAGATGAACGCATTGTTTTCATCAAAGCAAAATCCATTTGGCTGTTGTCTGCATTTGCGGCGTTTAATTTGAGTGTTTTGTCTGTTTGAACAATGTCCACTTTCAACTTTTTTAAAATAGAAAGCATATTGTTTAAATCTGTTATGTGCGGATAATCATTTATTACCACCTGCCCTTTTGCCATCAAACTTGCAGCTAAAATTGGCAAAGTGGCGTTTTTGCTTGTTTGCACCCTAATTGAGCCTAAAAGCGGCTTGCCACCATGAATAATAAATTTGCTTGTCATATTTGTTTATATGATTTTTTAAGTGATATTGACTATTAAACCATATAAATATAACGCATCACAATGTTTTTACATTAATATTATATTAAAAATATTAATAAATATCTTCTTAATATTTTAATAACAATTAATAAATAAGTTTTTATATAATATGAATGTAATATGAATGTTTTTTTATTTTCATATTAAATGTTTATTTTATATAACAATATTCACTTATTACAGAATTCAAAACTTTCATCAATTGATTTGAATAGTCAAAATACTCTTTAACAACCACATATTCGTTTGGTTTGTGAGCCAAAGCCAAATCGCCAACGCCAAAAATTATGGCATCGCCAGAATATGCTGTGTAGTAGCCTGCTTCACAACCACCTGAAAAGGAATTGATTTTTATGTCTAGTATTTTAGCAATCTCCTTGATTTTGTTGTTGTTTAGCATGTTAAATGCTGGAATTGCCAAAAGTTGTTTGATTTCAATTTTGAGTCCAGTATATTCGGTTTTTAAAATTTCAATATAATCATTAATGTCTTTAACAAAATTTGTAATATCTTGTGGTTCAATCGACCTAATGTCAAATCCTAGTTCTGCAAAATCTGGAACTTTGTTAACCACTTCCCCGCCAGACACAACACCACAGTTTGATGTTAATTTGTATTTCTTTTGATTGGATTCAATAAAACTGATAAGTTTGGCACATGCACAAATAGCATTTACGCCTTCGCTTATTCTACTGCTGTGGCATGCTTTGCCAAAAAATTTGACATTGTACTCATAACAAGCGTTTGAACATAAATTAAATTCATTTTTTGTTGGTTCACCCAAAATTGTGAATTTTGGTTTGATATTGCACTTTTTGAGTGTTTCAATCATCAACTCAATTGATTTCAATTGTGTTTCTTCATCTGTTGTTAATGCTAAAATTATTGGTGCATTTAACTTTTTGATTTCTTCCAATTTATCCAAAACAACGGCTGTAAAACTTTTCATGTCAATGCTGCCCAAACCATACGCTTTACCGTCAATTGTTGTCAACTCAAACGGATTTGTTTTATATAGTTGCACATTGGCGGAAACTGTGTCTATGTGTCCGGACAAAACAATTGGTTGAACATCTTTTAAATTTGTGTTTATGCCAGCAATTAAAATCTTTGCGTCTTTCTCTATAATTTTTACTTCTTTAACTTTGCCTGTTAATTGATTTTTTAAATATTCTAATATTTGGTTGCAATTTTTATCGGACTTTATTGCAACAAGTTTTTCTAAATTTTCCATAATTTCTCCATAATTTTATATTTTTAATGATAAATTTAAATTTTTTTGCAAAATTTAAACAAAAAACCCGTTGATTGTAATTTTACCAAAACATACCAACGGGTTTAAAATTATAGATATATAAGCAATATTTAATCCATTTTATATGTTTTGTGCGCACAAAAAGCCACTCACAAAACATACAAGCGTTTTATGAATGACTAATCATGATGATGCCAAAACATAATTGAATTAAACATATTTTCTCCTTTAATTATATTAATACTACACCACCATCATCACAATGTCAATGATTTTTGCTAACTTTGTTGTGCTGCCGGTCAACATTAAGCACCACACCAATTGCACTCATAAACACAAGCAAACTGGTTGAGCCGGCGGAGATGAATGGCAACGGCAATCCTGTTGGCGGAATGCTTCCAGACACAACGGCAATGTTTAAAATAACTTGAATGCTGATAATTGCGGCAATGCCAAAGCACAAAAAGGCAGAAAATTTGTTGTCAGCACTCAAACCAACTTTAAAGATTGTAATGACAAGCAAAGCAAACACAGCAACAAGGCATAAACACCCCACAAAGCCAAGTTCTTCCGCTATTATTGAAAAAATAAAGTCACTTTCGCTAAACGGCAAAAACAATTCTGCTTGGCGGCTGTGAAAAAGCCCCACGCCCCACATTCCACCACTGCCAATTGCGTAAAGTGATTGAATAAGTTGATACCCCTCATCAAGTGGATTTTGCCAAGGGTTTACAAAGGCAATTATTCGGTTTAAGCGGTATGGTTCAATGATAATCAACAAAAACACCAATGCCACGGCGGGGATTGTGAGCAAGCCAAACACTTTAAACCTTAATCCGCCCACAAAAAGCATAAATATGAGAGTGAACGCTACACACATTGTAATTGACATGTTTGGTTCTAACATGATGAGCAAACAATAAAGTCCGCCAAGCAAAAGCGTGATGATTATGTGCTTAAAACTGGCAAGCTTGTCGCCATCGCTCAAATATCCCGCCAAAAAGAAAACTAGGCAAAATTTGGCAATTTCACTTGGCTGCATTGTAAGTGAGCCAATGCCTATCCAACGGGTTGCTCCATAACTTGTGCGTTTAAGCCCTGGCACAAAAACAAGGCACAAAAACACAAAACCAATGACGTAAAACAGCCAATAAAACTTTTTGTAAATTTTGTGGTTGACAAAACTGCAAACAATCAAGCCGATTGTCCCAATAACCACGCCAATTATTTGCTTTTTTAAGTAAAAATACGGGTTGTTATACTGCACTGTGGCAGAATATTTGCTTGCAGAAAAAACCATAACACAACCAAAAACAGCAAGTGCAAATGTGCAAGCAATGATGATTACTCTATTCCATTTTTGTTTCAACATATTGCTTTACCAAATTGTTAAAATCGTTGCCACGCTCGATGTAACTTGAATATTGATCGTAACTTGCACTTGACGGCGAAAACAGCACAGTGTCAAGTGGCAAAGCAACCGACACAGCAAAATCAAACGCCTGTTTTAGATTTTGGAACTTGGCAAACTTAAATTTTTTGTTTGCTTTTTCCAAATCATCTGCAATTTGCCCAAAAGCAACAATTTGCTTTACCCTTTTTGGCAATTTTTCAAACAATTTATTGTAATTAAGCCCTTTTTTTGAGCCACCCAAAAGCAATATTATTGCACCTTGTGTTGCTTCCACGCTTGCCAAAGTTGAGGCTATGTTGGTGGATTTGCTGTCGTTGACAAAATTGATTTCACTTTTAACATTTAATTGTGTGTTTCTAAAACTTGCCGCATTAAAGTTGATGAGAGCATGTTTGATTTTTGCCACTGGAATTTTGTTAATATACGCATAGCAAACTGCACACATAGCATTTAAAATGTTGTGTTTACCTTTGATTTTTAATTGGTTTATATCCACCACTTTTTGTTGATGCAAATATATGCTGCCCTTTTGATAATAAACATCGGCAAAATGACGCAAGGAATATGTAACCACATTGCAGCGACTGATTGGGTGAATGTTGCTGTCCAAATTAACAACCGCGTAATCGGTAGGCTTTAAATTGGCAAAAATGTTATATTTAAGTTTTGTGTATTCTGCCATTGTTTTGTGTCTAATCAAATGGTCTGGCTCTATGTTTAAAATTGTTGCAACATGTGGTGCAAAAGTTGATGCGTGCTCAAGCATAAAACTGCTTACTTCCGCAACCAAAATGTGATGTTTATTTTCCAAAATCGCCTTTGAAACTGGGTATCCATTGTTGCCACATGCAATTGATTTGTGCTTTTCGCTTAAAATTGCAGCAATCAGCTCCACTGTGGTTGTTTTGCCGTTTGTGCCAGTTACTGCAACAAGATTTTTGGCATAGGAAGCAGCAAATTCAAGTTCACTAACAACTGGTTTGCCAAGTTGCTGTGCCAAAATCAAAAACCGATTGTCCTTTTCAATTGCAGGAGAAACAACAATCAAATCCAAATCCTTGATGATATTTTCGTTTAATTCTTGCAAAACAAAGCAGTTTTTTAGCCTACGGGAGTGCAAGCGAACACTGTCATCATCAAACAAAAACACAGTTGCTTTGTGCTTTTTAAGCAGTCTGCTAACCCACTCCCCTGAAATGCTTAAACCATAAACCAAAACTTTTTTGTTGTGTGTGATAAAATGATGGTTTTTAAACAATTTTTTGTTTTTAAGTTCCATAATTTCCTTTTCCATAAACTAATTTATTTTAAATTTAATTGATTATTACAAAAGGTAAAAAATAATACAAATTAAGCCAACGCAAAAAGTTACGGCAGAATATATTGCCACAATTTTTGGTTCAGTTAAACCAGACATTTGCAAATGATGATGAAATGGTGCCATTTTGAAAATGCGCTTTTTTGTGAGTTTGAAAAATATAACTTGCAAAATAACAGAAACTGCAGAAAACACAAAGCACACACCCAAAACAAGCACCAAAAACTCTAATCCCAACAAGCACGCGCTTGCACCAATATAGCCCCCCAAACAAAGTGAGCCAACATCCCCCATAAATATGCTTGCTTTGTTTGTGTTAAACATCAAAAAGCCCAAAATTGCACCCATAAAGGACGCTGACAACATATTGATGTTTTGAAAGTTTGTTAGTATTTTGCCTGTTTCGCCGTTTAAATATAATTTGTTGCCTAAAATTGAACAAATAGCAATAAACATAAGCAAATAAACAAAACTTACACTGCCCGCCAAGCCGTCTAAACCATCGGTTAAATTAACGCTGTTTGTTGTTGCAACCATAACAAGCACAACAAAAGGTATCACAACCCATTTGATGTCAAAAGTTTTTGAACCAAACAGCAAAAAAATGTTTCCGCCCGTTTGGCTGAAATACACAAAAAAAGCAAATATAATTGATATGCCAACTTGTCCAATAATTTTTTGATATGCTCTTAACCCCAAATTTTGCTTGTATTTGATTTTTAAATGGTCATCCATAAAACCCAGCACGCCAAAAAACAGAGCAACAACCAAGCAAACAAACCAGTCAAGGTCAAATTTGATGAATATTAACGACATAATTAGTGTAGTTGCCATAAAAACCACACCACCCATAGTTAATGTTCCATTTTTGCTTTTATGTTCTTCAACATAACCCAGTATTGTTTGTTTTGCTTGATTTTTTTTAAAAATCTTAATAATTATTGGCATTAAACACACAGAAAAAACAAAACTGAAAAGAAAAATTAATATAATTTTTGTCATAAATCCCTTAAATTTTTGCCAAGGTTTTTGCTTTTTAATCCTTTTTTCAAAATTTTAAATTAACCTTTTTGTGCCAAATTTTTGTTGTGTTTTGCAAAATAATCATCAACAACTGCATAATCGCTAAAATACAATTTAACACCTTTAATTTCTTGATAATTTTCTGCCCCTTTGCCAAGCACCGCCACCACATCGCCCTTTTTTGCAATGCTTAAAGCGTATTCAATTGCAGTTTTTCGGTTTTCAATCGCTGTAAACTTTTGAGGATTGAGCCCTTCAATAATCTGGTTGATAATCAAATTTGGATTTTCGTCCCTTGGGTTGTCGCTTGTTACAACAACATAATCGCTTAATTGTGTGGCAATTTTGCCCATCTCATTGCGCTTTGTTTTGTCCCGATTGCCGCCACAACCAAACACTGTTATTAAGTGATTGATTGGCAATGCGGAAATTGTTGTGAGGATGTTTTTGATTCCGTCTGGAGTGTGGGCATAATCAACCACAACGTTAAAGTTGGCTTTAACATCAAGAAAGTTAAATCTGCCCGGCACTTGAAATTTGATTTTTTCAATTGTGTCAACAACCTGTTGAACATCAAAATCCAATTTGTAAAGCACTCCTATTGCCAACAATAAATTAGATATATTGTATTTCCCAAGCAAATTTGTGTGTGCAGAAAACACCTTGTCCCCTATGCTAAATTTAAAATCAGTGCCATTTAAATCGGTTGTATCGGTTAACAAATTGATTTCACCCGCTTCGCCATATGTGATTAAATCAAAGCTGTTTTGTTTTAAATCCTTAAACTTGCAATCAACATTTGCCACACCACATTTTGCGTGCGAAAAACTAAACAAACTTGTTTTGCACTTGATGTAATTTTCCATATTGATGAAAAAATCCAAATGGTCTTTTGTTATGTTTGTTAGCCCAACCACATCATAGTAAATGTTATCTATTTTATTCAATGCAATTGCATGCGCGCTAACTTCCATAACGCAATACTCACAGCCGTTGTTGTCCATATCAGCAATCAACTTGTGCAAATCGATTGGATCTGGGGTTGTTAGGGTTGGTGGCAACATAAGGTTGTTGATGTAAGTACCTTCTGTGCCTATCAAACCAACGCTGTGCCCCAACGACATCAAAATTTCACGCAAAATAAAGGTTGTTGTTGTCTTTCCGTTTGTGCCTGTTATGCCCACAAATTTCATTTTGGAAGCATAGGTTTTAAAAAACACTGAACTAATGTAAGACATTGCTTTGCGCACATCATCAACCAAAATTTGAGTTATTTTGATATCCAAAAATCGTTCCACAACAAGGCAAACTGCTCCGTTTTCTATTGCTTGCTCCGCATAATTGTGCCCATCAACCTTTGTGCCGTTTACGCAAAAGAACAAGCTGTTTGAGCATTTCTCTTGACAACGACAAGAAAGGCTGTCTATTTCAATGTCCTTATAATTTTTTATTCCAATAAATTTAAGATTTGATATGATGTCATAAAGTTTCATATCTTCCCCCTTATTTTAAAATTTAGCACAATTAAGTTTGTTTACGCCTATCCTTACAAAATAAGGCAAAATGTTGAAATAGATAACAAATTACAACAAAATTGTCAATTTGTGATTAAGTAAACAATTTCACCCAAATATAGCATTGTGTTTTCTGGTGGGAGCTGCATCAGCACAATTTCCCCTTCGCCATCAAAAATTGAGTTCAAACCAATGATTTTGAGTTTTGCGCACGCTTCCGCCACAGTTAATCCAACAACATTTGGCATTGCTATTGTTGGTTTGTTATTCAATTCGTTGGCGTCGGTTGGCTGAATTGCTTTTGTTTCAAAAATTCTACTAAACACCTTTGCCCCGATAGGTTTTGCAACAACACCACCATAGTACGCCCCAGCGCTTGGCTCGTTGACGCACACGATAAACACATATTGCGGATTGTCCGCTGGATATGTGCCAATAAAACTGGAAATGTATTTGCCAGAAGCGATTTTGCCTGTTTCATCGTATTTTTGTGCTGTGCCTGTTTTGCCACCAATGTTGTGGCCAGCAACAAAAGTTAATTTTTGCTCGGAATTTACATTGTTTGAAAGCATCATATTGATTGTTTTTATTGTTTCATTTTTGAGTTTGATTTTTGTTTTGCTTGCATTGTGCTTGTATAATATTTTTCCTTTTTCGGTTGAAATGTGGTCAATTAAATGCGGTGTTATGTCGTTGCCAGTTGTGATTTTTGCGTAAACACTTGCCATTTGAAGTTGAGTTACCGCCACCGCATGCCCAAAGCCAATACGCGCCAAATCAACTGTTCTAACTGTTTCCTTTGCCATTACAATTCCGCTTGATTCGCTTGCAATGTCCACGCCCGTTTTTGTGCCTATGCCAAAATAATTTAGATATTGATAGTATTTTTCAAGCCCCACGCGCAAAGCAAGGTTTACAAACACGCAGTTGCAACTGTTTTTAAACGCTTCCAGCAAGGTCAAACTGCCATGCCCAACACTGCGCCAACATTTGATTGTTTCGCCATCTACAGTGCACCTGCCCCCACAATAAAAGCGCTCGTCAATGTTTGTTAGCCCTTCATTGAGTGCCGCCGCAAGTGTGATAAGTTTGAATGTGCTGCCCGGTTCATACACATCAACAACCGCACTGTTTTTTGTTAATTGTTGCAATTTGTTTAAGTCATCTCTTGGTGGAGCATTAAGGTCAAAACTTGGCAAGCAACCCATTGCTTTTATCCCGCCTGTTTGAGCGTCCAAAATTATGCCACTCACACCTTTTGCTTTGTGCTCATTTAGCGCACTTTCCATTTCTTGCTCCAAAATAGATTGCATTTGCACATCTATGGTTGTGCTCAAGTTTGCGCCTGGCACACTTGGAATGTAGTAAGAAAGTGAATTTTCAATCTCTTTGCCTTGCGCATTGGTTTGAGTGAGTGCTTTGCCATTAACCCCGCGCAAGTACTTGTTGTAATAACTTTCAAGCCCCGCTTGCCCAACATTGTCTATTGTGCAATAACCCAAAATTTGCGTCATAAGATTGTTGTAAGGATACACTCTTGCCACATTTTGCGACAAATATACACCATCAAGTTGAGCAAGTTTGAGCGCAATTTTTTCGTCCACTTGCATTTTGATGAGCACTTCACTTTGTTGTTTATTTGTAACTTTTGTTAATGTTTTGTTGTAATCTGTTTCCAGCATTGTGGAAAGTTCTCGTGCCAAAAGTTCTGGTTGTTTGACATTTCGTGCGCGCACATAAATATCATAGGTTGTAACTGTTGTTGCCAAACTCACACCGTTGGCATCATAAATCTCTCCACGCTTGCTTGTTAATGGCAAATCTCTAAGCCACTGCTCTGCCGCCAGTGTTTGAAGATGTTTGCCAGCAACAATTTGCAAATAAAAAACGCGGGCAAGCAACGCCACAAACAAAGTGCAAACAACAACAATGATTGCAACAATGCGCTTTTGCAAGTTTGATAGGTTGTAAAAGGTTTTAAATTTTTTCATATTAAAATATATTTGTTTTGTTTTTGTTTTAGAATTTTTATTTATCAAAACACAAGACCTGTTTTTGCAACAAAAAACATTATTGACAACGCAATAATGTTTTTATGTTTTTTTTGTTAATTATAACTTTATCCCATCAATTTTGATGTTACTCAGCACTGCGAGGTTGCTCACTTACAAAACCAAATGCAACAGAGCCCGGACCAACGTGTGCACCTATGATTGGCCCCATAATGCGGATTTCTGGCTTAATACCATATTTTTCAAAAATCATTGATTGAAGTTTTTCTGCCAATGGCAAATTGTCGGTATGAACGATTTTTGCAATAGGAAATTCTTTATTAAGGGTGAAATTGGAAAAATTGTCAACAACAAATTTTAATGCCTTATTTAAACCCGCAATTTTACGAGTTACAACCAACTTGCCAGAGCGAGAAAACTCAATAATTGGTTTAATCTGCAACAAACTTCCAAAAATTGCACTTGCGGTGCTAACTCTACCCCCGCGACAAAGGTATTTTAAATCATCTGCAATGATAAAATGTTGAATGTTGTTTTTGATTGAGTTAATGTAATTTGCAGTTTCCTGATTTGTTTTGCCTTGGTCACGCAATTGCATTGCAATTTCCACCAACGCTTGTTCGCCAATCGTGGTTGTGCTTGACTCAATTGCAATATAATTGATGTTTGGATATTTTTGTTTTACAATTTCAATTGCTTTGTTGGCATTGTCTATTGTTGGGCTCAAACCTGCTGATTGAGCAATATGTAACGCATTAACAACACCATCTTCTGCCATTTTTGTAAACAAATCAATGTGTGATTGCAAGTTTAAAATGCTGGTTTTTGCCAAAGCGCCTTTCCTTAAAGCGTTGTAAAAACCAACGTATTGTTCGTAACTGGTAAAATCGTCTGTAAACTCATTAAATTCTTTATCTTTGGAGATTGTAAATTTCAATCTTCCAACATAAATGCCATATTTTTTTATTTCATCAGCATAAAAGTCTGAATTACTATCGGTTGAAATTGCAAAATTTTCCATAAAATCCTCTTTTGTTTGCTTAATTTTAACAAAATATCAGTTTTTTAACAACAAAAATTGGCAATATTGCAAAATTTTTTAAAAAACAGTTGTTTTTTTTATTAAAAAAATAAAATTAAATCTTGAAATGCCGCTTTTTACATGTTATACTTTTTTTAATTTTTGGAGGTGAATATGTCTTTATTTAAAAAATTATTTGACAAAATATCAGGCAAAGCAGAAAGTCACTACAATAATTCCCCACGTGTTTCTGAACCACTAAACATCAAAAAAAACACAAATTACAGTTCAAATTCAAGTTCTAATTCAAATCAAACAAACAACAACGATATGTTTTATGAAGTTAAATATATAGACGGATATTATGAGGCAAAAATTGAAGCCTATGAGCAATCTACCCCAGGTCAATATCAATCGTCTGCTGCTAACAACTCTTCAACACAAAGCAATTCAGCCATAGATAAAACTTATGCTGAGGTTCTTGATGAATGGAAACAAAAACGAGAACAAGAACAACAAGCAAAACGTGCCGCTGAAGAAAAAGCACGCCTTATTGCTGAAGAAAACGCAAAACGAATTGCAGAGGAAAACGCTAGACGTTTGGCGGAAGAAAACGCAAGGCGTGTTGCAGAAGAAAAAGCCGCTCAAGCAGTACGCGATGCAGAATATATCAAAAAAGGCGACAAATGCTTTATGGATGCAGAATGCATGATGTTTGCAATTTTTGGTTACGATGCGTTCGCTTTGCAAAAGTTGGAAAATTACATTGAAGCAAAAAATTGGTATCTTAAAGCAAGTTGCGATTGCTCTAAAAAAATCGCGGAATGCGACAAAATGATCGAAAAAAAGACAGCCAGCACTTACAATTTATTTCGGTACAAAATGAAATTTGCACAAACAGCATACAGTTCAAAAGATTATGACAGCGCAATAAATTGGATAACCAGCGTTGAAAATGGAGTTTATAGACTTAAAAAATTAAACATTAATTTTAACCATGAAGATGTGTTGAAATACTGCAAAAATTTAAGGCAATCAATGTATGAACAAATGGATTATGATGAAAAAGTTGCAGAATGTGAAGATGCTTATAGCAGAGCAAAAGAAATATTTAACTGTTACCAAAACTCTTTGAATAGCAACTCCTCTATCAATGATTACTCTTCTTGCTTGAACGACCTTGACGAAGTTTATTCTTTAATGAATGAAGCAAGCAATTGTGTTGACACATCTGACTTGTTTAACGCTGTGAAAGAAGCCGAAGAGGAATGGCAAAACAAAATTGATGAATTAAAAAATGATTAACTGTGCTATAAATTTGTAAATAAAAAAATTTAAAATTAGTTTGGAGGTCTATATGTCAAAAATTTATTTTAAAGCGATTGAAGTGTCAGAAGAATTTAAAAATTCTATGACAGAAGAAGAATTTCAAAATTGGCTTAAGGAACAATTTAAAGAACCTGATTGGTCTATCCGTGTTAACCAACGCTATGAAGAATTGAATAACAGATACAAAAACGTAGTAGATGTTCAACCCACTGAAAACCTTGTGGTGAGTTGCACTGAACAATTGCAAAAAGAAAAAGAAAATGAAAATGAAATTCAAAGGCAAAATGATGAATTGTTAAGACAAAATGCAGAATACATCACTCAAGGCGATAAATTGTTACATAAAGGAGACTATCATGCTCATCTTGGCATTTTAGACCTAGAACCTTTTGAAAAACTTGCTTTTTACGTTGAAGCAAAAAAATGGTATCAAAAAGCGGAAGCCTATCAAAAACTTGAAATATGCAAGGCAAAAATTCAAGCTGAAAAAGAATATCTGATGAAGCGTGCTGAAAAATACTATTCTTCTGCTTGGAGTTCTTACAAAAGCAATTTTTATTCTGGTGCTAGAACTTCAGCAGATTGTTCCAAATTATTTTATAAAGAATTGAACAAAATTTTGGAAACAAACATTTTTGACGAAGAAATTGAAGATTGTGATAACCTTTTAGATTATATTTCGCAAGGTGAAATTGAAAAAGAAAAAATGAGCGCTTGCAAAAGTGCATACTACAAAGCGGTTGATTTATACAACGATGCAGTTTGCACTGTCAAATATTTTAATGAAAGCATCAGTACTTACAACAATGCAATTGAAAAGATGGATAAAGCAATGGAATATTTTGAAATAGCAAGTGATTATTACGTGGTTAAAGAATATATGGCTGACTGCGGTAGATATATTGACATGTGGGAAGATGAAATTAAAGAATTGCAAAAAGAGTTGTAAGATAAATACACCAAAATCTTATTTAAAAAAATAATACTGCAAAAACAAATTATTTTGTTGTTTACAATAAAAAACCGCCCGTATTTTGGGTGGTTGTTTTTTTAATTAAACAAATTTCTAAACAAAATGGTTATTTTGTCCAAAAATGTTAAAGTTTGCTTGTCGTCATTGTAATCTCGTGGTGGGTTTAATGTTATTGCAATGTCTTCACCAGTGATGTCCGCATCTGGAGTGTCGGCATCTTTCATCAAATTTATGGCTGTTGTTTCTGCTTGAATGGTTTTTGTGTGGTCGTTGATTTTTTTGTTTAACACTGCAAGAGTGCCAACATTAACCCCAACAAACGCAAGCAACAAAGTTGCAACTGCAATGTAAACACCTGTAACAAGTTTAAGGCGTTTTTTAACAAATTTTTTGCGTTCGTCTTCCTTGCGGGCAAAAGGCCTATCTTCCAATGTTTGAGCAGGTTCTGCGCTGGTTAAACCTTGCAATTTGCGCTCGGATTTAACTTCTTGTTCACTTTTAACAAGGTCTTGAATGCTTGGAAAATTATCGAGCGATATTTCTTGTTTTGTTTCCTGCTCGATTGCTGTTGATGTTTGAGTTTGTGCTTGTTTTTCTAATTCTTCCATTTTACCTTACAATTTTTCCGCTATACGCAATTTTGCGCTGCCAGAGCGAGTGTTTGAAAGCAACTCATTGTCCGTTGGCACAATTGGGTGGCGCGTGATTAATTTTACATCTGCTTTGTGATTGCAAACGCATTTTGGCAACCTTGGTGGGCATATGCAATCAGTTGAATGCAATTTGAATGTGTTTTTTATTATTCTATCTTCCAATGGATGGAATGTAATTATACAAATTCTACCATTTTTTTTCAAAACTTGCAACATTTTTTCAACTGCCTTTGGCAAATCGTTAAGTTCGTTGTTAACTTCAATGCGAATGGCTTGAAAAACCTTGTTGCACAAACTTGGTTTGCCTTGAAATTTTGGTGGATAACTTGAAACAACAATATCTCGCAGCTCAAAAGTTGTTGTGATTGGTTTTTGCTCGCGTTGTTTTACAATTTTGCGGGCAATTTGGCGGGAATTGCGCTCTTCCCCATAATCAAACATAATGCGTGCCAAATCTGCTTCACTATAATGGTTTACCACATATTCCGCGTCCAAAGTTTGAGATTTGTCCATACGCATATCAAGCCTTGCATCTTTCATAAAACTAAAACCGCGTGTTGCAGTGTCAATTTGATAACTGCTAACGCCCAAATCTGCCAAAATTCCGTCCACACCATCAATGCCAAGTTCTGCCAAGATTTCATCAATATTTGCAAAATTGTTGTTTACAAATGTGATTTTGTCAAGGTAGTCCGCCAATCGCTCGTGAGCGGCTGCAAGTGCATCGGTATCCTTGTCTATACAAATCAATCTGCCAGTGGTTAATTTTTTTGCAATTTCAAGTGAATGACCGCCACCACCAGTTGTGCAGTCCACGTAAACACCATCAGGCTTAATGTTAAGCCCGTTTATGCTCTCTTGTTTTAAAACTGATATATGCTTAAATTCCATACTATCCTTTTACTCTATTTCCAACAATTGGTTGTGCAATGCGTCACAACTGGTTAAATAATATTTTACGCCATTGATTTCATTATACATCATTTTTGGGTTAATGTAGCCATGCAAATGCGCAAAAATGCAAGTATCTACGCCAGCCTGCTCAATCATGCGCGTAAACTCGTTAGGCTCAACTTTGTTGTTGAAAGGTGGATAATGTGTGATGTAAATTATTTTTTCATCAGCGGTTTTTAATGCTTGCGCACTTTTAAGCGACAAATCTAACCTAATCAACTCTCGTGCATAGATTTTGTTGTTTTCATCGTTATTATTTTTGCCTTCTGGTATCAACCAACCACGATTGCCGCAAAAAATGTAATTTCCAATTTTAATTGCGTCATTTTGCAAAGCAAAAACATTTTGAGGCAACACTGAGCGCACTTTGCTCACACTGTGCCACCAATAATCGTGATTGCCACGAATAATTATTTTAGTGCCTTTTAAGGTGTTAAGCCAATTAAAATCAGGCACAACATCTTCAAGTTTCATAGCCCAGGAAAAATCCCCAGCAAGCACAACTATGTCATCATCAGCAACTTTTGCGTTCCAATCTGTCACAATTTTTTCAATGTAATTGTTCCAAACATGTCCAAAAACATCCATTGGTTTTGTGTTGTTTATGTCTAAATGCAGGTCACTTATTGAATATATTTTCATTGCTCTTCCTTTTTTGTATTTTGTTTTTTCAATTTTTCATTTCTTGCATAAAGCATATACAATTTTGGACGATTATAGCGTTGAACAATCACTGGCATTATGTTTATTATAATATTTGCCAAAAGCAAAGGAATCCCAACAATAAACCAAGTTTTTAAACACCCTACCACAGCAATAAAACCAAACAAAGCACTAGATTTATGAATATATTCTGCCGTAATCGTTTCAGCAATAAATTGTTTCACATGTTCATTGTCTTTCATGTCGCCAATTTGAGATTTATCAAACCCTGCAAACAATTTGCCAAGTTCTGGTATTTTGTCTTTCCACTTTCTAACGCCGAGTTTTAAATAAAGTTTTTCTTCCCATGGATGTGGTTTGTAATATGGTTTTAAAGGATTGATTTTTTTAAGCAACAAATTTTGAAAGCACAATGCACATATGATGTTTATGCCAGCAAGCAAAAGCAAAGTGTTGGCAACAGAACGCAAAATAAATCCATCAGTAAAGCCAAGCAAATTAACACCTATGGTAAACCCCAAAATTATTGAAACAATGGTTGCAACAAATGCAACAATAGCAAAAATCATATTTTAACCTCATGCAAAAATTTTATTAATTTATCTATTAAAAAATATTAAATTTTGATTAATACTTTGTATTAAAAGACTATCAAATTAAAGAGTTTGTGTCAATCACTAATGCCAAGATTTGATTATTTTTAACATATTTTTGCAAGTTTGAATAAAATATAGTAGTATTTTAGGAGGTTAAAATGTCATTTTATACTGATTCGCGTCCAGGAATTTTCCCCGGGCAAACGAACAACATAACAAATGGTTTGTGTGAAAGAATTTGCATTCAAGCAACAAAAGTGTTTGACGCTTGTATGAATCAAAGCCAACTTGAAGATTACGCCCTTACTCTCACTGGTTTCACCCCTGCCAATCCAACCACTCCATTAACTTTTGTTAGCGGCAATTCGGTTGTTGGGCAAAATGCAACAGTAACTGGCGTTAACATCACCCGCTTTGATGACAGACCAAACTTTGCGAGGGTTCAAGCCACAATCAACATTCCAGTTACAGTTACATACACCGATGCCAACAATGTTGCCGGCACTGCAACAGGCACAATAAGTTTGCCACAGGATGTTGTTTTGTATGTGCCACAACCATCTCTCACTCCAATTAATGTGGTAGCTTTTGGCACAACAGTTATTTCTGCTGGCACTTACAACGTAACAACAGGCGGATTTACAATCAATGCATGTGTTACAACCATTTTGAAAATTGTTGCTGATGTTGATGTACTTGTGCCAAGTTACGGCTATTGCCCAATCCCACCATGCACGCCATACACTGGTGGCGATGTCTGCCCAGGAGTGTTCGATCTTCCGTTGTACCCAACAGCGGTTAGTCCGCAGTCACAGAATGCGAAATAAACGCTAGTTGGTATCAACGGTACAGCAAAGATTTTATATCTTTATTTGCCACTTTACCCAACAGCGGTTAGTCCGCAGTCACAGAATGCGAAGTAAAAACACAACAAAAAAGTCCCCTTGTTTGGGGATTTTTTATTCCAAATGTTGTTTTATGATGTGAGCAATTTTGTCTCTCCCTTGTTTTTTGCTGGCACTTGTTGGCACAACAAAATCTTTGTTAAAACGAACTTCCAAACAAGTTTTTGCAATTTTATTGTTCAATTCACTGCGAGAGATTTTGTCCGTTTTTGTAAGCACAATCACGCAAGGCAATTGATTTGTTGCAAGGTAGTCAATCATTTGCTTGTCAAGTTCGGTTAATCCAATTCTACAATCAACAAGCAACAAAACCAATTTTAATTTTGGATTGCCAACAAAATAATCATTCATCACACTATCCCATGCCAAAGCAAGGTTTTTGCCCGCTTTGTTAAAGCCATAGCCGGGTAAATCCACCAAATAAAATTGGTTGTTAATGTTAAAATAGTTAACCAAACGGGTTCTGCCTGGGGTTGAACTTGTTTTTGCAATTTTGCTGTTGTTTGTAAGCATATTTATCAAACTGCTTTTGCCAACATTGCTGCGCCCAACAATTGCAATTTGAGGTAATTCATCATCAACAAATTCTGCTTTTTTGCTGGCACTTTTTATAAACTTTGCATTAATAAATCTTATTTCTTCCATATGCTGTATTATAACAGATTTTTACCTTGATTGTCTAGTGTTTTTTTGTTAACAAAAAGGCTTAAATTGTGCAAAAACAAAGATAAATTAACAAAATTTTTTTAGCAAAATCCAAATTTTTAAAAAATTATGTTGACAATATCGAACATATGTTCTAAAATAGATGCAAAGGAGTTTTTATGGAAAGGGTCATATTCCACGTTGATTGCAACAATTTTTACGCCTCTGTTGAGTGTTTGTTAAATCCATCATTAAAAAACTATGCAATTGCCGTTGCTGGCGACCCAAACAAGCGCACGGGCATAATTTTGGCAAAAAATTATCTTGCAAAAGCGTTTGGTGTTAAAACTGGAGAGGCAATCTGGGAAGCAAAACAAAAATGCCCTACTTTAATTTGCGTTACACCAAAGCATGAAAAATATCAAGAATATAGTGAAAAATGCCATGAAATTTATTATCAATACACTGACCTTATTGAGCCATTTGGCATTGATGAATGCTGGTTAGATGTTACTGGCAGTTTAAAATTTTTTAACTGCACACCAATTGAGCTTGCCACAAAAATTCAAAAACAAGTTAAAGACGAATTGGGGCTTTCCGTTTCAATTGGCATTTCTTGGGGCAAAACACTTGCAAAACTTGGCAGCGACATGAAAAAGCCAATGGGATTGACTGAAATTAATCACCAAAATCATTTGGAAATTTTGAAAAAAACCAAAATTGAAGACATGATTATGATTGGCAAACACACAGCGGAAAAATTGAGAAAAATGAATGTTAACACTCTTTTTGACCTGTACTCTCTTACTCCATCTTTTTTGCAGGCTCATTTTGGTGTCGTGGGCACATACCTTTTTAATGCCGTTAATGGCATTGATGACGATAAATTGATAACTCCAAAAGATGAAGACACAAAAAGTGTGGGCAATGGTGCCACCGCGGTGCATGACATGACAACGATTGATGAAATAAAAAATTTTTTGCGAGATTTGGCAAGCAAAGTGGCAAAGCGTTTGCGTGTTCATGGTTTTAAAGCAAACACCATTCATTTGGGTATTAAATATGCCGATTTCACTTACTCTGCAATGCAAAACAAAAAAAGTGTGAGCTTCAGCAACGAGCAAGATATTTTTAATTTTGCTTATGAAATATTTTTGGCGCTTGCCGGCACAAAGTTTGCACCCGTGCGAGCGTTGCGCATTTCTGTTACAAACCTTACAACCAGCGGAGACAATCAACAAGTTAACATTTTTACAAATCAAAAAAATGAAGACCTATGCTCCGCCATTGATAAACTTAAAGACAAATTTGGCGAAGATGTTATTTCCTTTGCAAAGGACTACAAATCTTTTTAACAAAATATTTGTTTAGCCAAATTGTTAATGTTTATAAAATTCAAAACCTGCATAATATAAAATATGAAAAAACCAGCAGCAGTTATTGTTGCAATTTTGTTTGCCATAGTTTTGTTTATGGCAGGTTTTTTTGTTGCTTGTGCAAAAATGTATCCAACAAAATATTTGGAGCAAATAAAAATTTATTCAGCCAAATTTAATTTGCCTGCACCACTTGTTGCAAGTGTGATAAACACAGAAAGTTCTTTTAACAAAAATGCAGAATCAAACAAAGGTGCAATTGGATTGATGCAAATAAAAATTTCAACTGCTCAATACATGATTGATTATTACAATTTGGACATCAATTTAACTCAACAAAATTTGTTTGATGTTGAACAAAATTTGTACTTTGGTTGCATGTATTTGAAATATTTAATCAACAAATTTGATGACACAAACACCGCCCTTGCAAGTTACAACGCTGGTGAAACTATTGTTCGCAGTTGGTTAAAAAACAATCAATATTCAACTGATGGAAAAACGTTAAAAAAAATACCATATAGCGAAACTGAAAATTATATTAAAAAAGTTAATAAAAATTTAAAACATTATTCAAAATTTATTTAAAAAGCAAAAATACAATAAACTTAAAAAATCAATAAAAAAATTTAAAATTTTAAATTAAATCGACAAAATACCGCTCAAATTATTGTATGTTTTTAAATTTTTTATTATTTTTTTCAACAATTTAATAGATAAAATAATATTAACAAAAACATTAAAAATTAATAAAAATTGCAAAAAACATACTAAAAACCACTTAAAATATATGAAAAATATGATTTTTTTGTTAATTTTCAAAAAAATGTCATATTTTCACACAAAATAACAAAATAATAATATTAAAATAAATTTATATATATGATTTTTTATGAATATATGTTTTTACAATCTATAATTTATTAATATATTAAAAAAAATTTTAATAATTTTAAAAATTTATTGTTTTTTAATGTGTTTTTTCAATTATTTTTATATTTTAAATATTTATTTTTGTTTTTGTATGAGCGAGATATTAAATCATTTTTTCTTATCATATACTCATAAATTGGAATGTTTAAAATAATCATTTTTTTGTTTTTGCAAAGCAATTTTACAACTATCATCACAATCATAAGAACAACAAAAATTGCACTAATCATTCCAGACGCAACGTACAAATATTGCACAATAAATTTGTAACCAACTTGGGACAAAATTAAATTAAACAGAACCACCACTCCAGCGCCAAAAGCCGATTGATTTTTAAACAAAATTGTTTGCATGTTGTAACTGCAAATCATTAGCGTTGAAAACAATGCCAGCACCAATGTTGCAAAATAAATATAGTAAAAACTTACACTAATATTTTTACTTAATTCAAACATTGGCATATCTGTTGAAAAGTTGTTGCTTGCCAACATCAAAATATTTAACAGTATAATCAAACATATGGTTAAAATCACAAGCAATTTGCCTTTGGATTTCAACTTTACTTCAAACAAAATTGGCAATGCCGCAACAAAGTTGTTAACACCAAAAAGCAAACCATAAAACACAGCAACCACCGATGATTGATTACAAACATCAAAATGTACATTTGTTGGATTTATATTGCCAATTGAATTTAAAACGATTGTTGCAATCATAACTGGGATAATAAAATTTGCCACAGACTTGATTTTTTCAATTCCACCCAAAAGCAAACAAAATGTTGTCACAGACAAAACTATAGATGGAATTTTGTACCCCACTCCAAAAAAGGTTTTAAACAAATAATCCGCTCCAGCCAACATCCCCGCACTTGTTATTGCAAAATTGACAAGCATAACAATTGTGCAAAATTTGCTTAAAGAGCCAAATATCTTGGCATTAAAATCGTTATAACTATTTAAACTTAATTTGTTTTTTACATACGAAATAACAAAAAACAAATAAACATAAAGCAGTCCAAAGCACAATAAACTAACAATCGACATCTTGCCAAAATTAAAAAAGAAAACCCCAATTTCTTTGCCGGATGCAAATCCAACACCAATTATTGCGCTCAATATTAAAAAATAGTCCACAACAGTTGACCACAATTTGCAACTCTTCATATTTGATGATATGAAAAAACGCACGTTTTAATGCCAAGCATGTCCAAAATCAACCTAAAAACAGAAAATGATTAAACTTTAAACACAAAAAACAGCATTGCAACAGCAAACAATTTTTTAACTAACAATGTTTGTTGGTTGCCAACGCAAAAAAATGCCGGTTCAACTGCCAGCATCTTTTATTTTTATTAAATTTTAATTTATTACTTATCCAACATGATAATTCTGCCACAATGTTCACATGTGAGCATCTTTTGATTTTTAAGTTTTTCAATAAAATTTAAACTCAACTCAACCTTACACCCACCACAAAAGTCATTTTCAAGAGGAACATACACTGGGAAAATGCCATTTGCTTTCATAGTTTTATATTTTTCATAAAGGTCTTTATCTTTTACTTTTGATTCCAATTCCGCAATTTGTTTTTGAATTGCAGCAATTTTTGGTGCTACTTCTTTTTGTTTTGCATCAATACGCGCTTTTATTGAAACAGAACGCATTTTCGCTTCTGTTAATTTTTGTGAAAGTTCTTGTGATTTGCGCACAACTTCTTCAGCTCTGCGAACCAACTCTTCCATTTGGCGGCTTTCCTCACTCAATTCGCCAACCAAACTATTTGCTTCACCAATAAGGTTTGAAACATTTTCTAAACTGATATTTTCAGTGTTTTCCTTGCGGACGATTGCACTATCGCCTTGCAAACGTGCAAATTTTGTTGAGGCAGTGTTATAAGATTTTATTATACCATTGGCTTGCTTTTCAAGTTGTTCCAAACGAGTGCGCCCTTCCGCCATGAACTTTTTGTAGTTTTGAAAATCAACACTTGCTGGGCATTTTGCAACTTCGCGTTCCAACATTTTTATTTGTCTATCTAATTTTTGAATTTCCAAAATTGTTTTCATTTATCTTCTCCCTTTATCATCTTCTTCGTCCATCAAGTCATCTTTCAGGCGTTTAAGTTTTGATGGATGGCGAAGTTTTCGCAATGCTTTTGCTTCAATTTGACGAATACGTTCACGGGTAACCGAAAACTCTCTGCCAACTTCTTCCAAAGTGCGTGGGTGAGCATCGTCCAAGCCATAACGCAAACGGATAACTTTTTGTTCCCTTGGTGTTAAAGTTTCAAGCACGCTCATAAGTTGTTCTTTAAGCATGTTTTGTTGAGCAATTTCTTGTGGAGAAAGTGCACTATCATCTGGGATAATATCGCCAATCTTGCTATCTTCTTCATGCCCCATTTTGCTTTCAAGAGAAATTGGGTCTTGTGAAATACGTTGAACTTCAACAACTTTTTCAACAGTGGTGCCAAGACGCGCAGCAATCTCTTCCAATGTTGGATCTCTGCCCAATTCTTGTAACAATTCTCTAACAGCTTTGTTGTGTTTTAATATTGTTTCCACCATATGAACTGGCACACGCATAAGCCTTGCTTGGTCTGAAATGGCGCGGGTGATACTTTGTCTGATCCACCATGTGCCATAAGTTGAAAATTTGTAACCTTTTGTGTAATCAAACTTTTCAACTGCTTTAAACAAACCAAGGTTGCCTTCTTGAATCAAGTCAAGCAAAGGCATATTGTGTTTGTTTTGATATCTTTTTGCAATACTAACAACCAAACGCAAGTTACTTTCGCAAAGTTTGTTGCGGGCATATTCGCTATGTTCTTCAATAATTTGGCGGCTTAATTCACGCTCTTCTTCCGCTGTTAAAAGTGGAATATTGCCAATTTCTTTTAAGTACATTTTAACTGGATCGTTAACATTAATTTGACTGATAATGTTTTGAAACTCCTTGTCATCAACTGGAATATCACTAACAGAATCGGTTATGGTTATGCCGTTTGCAACCATAAATTGTTTGATTTGTTCAACTTGTTCAGCGTCCATATCATCATATTTGTTGATAAGTTTGCTTACAAAATTATCTTCTGATATGCTGCGTTGATGATTTTCTTTAAATTGTTGAAGCAATTTTTGTTCAATTTCTTCTATATTAATCATTTTTTTTCTCCTTGTTTTTCAAAATATTATCTCTAACCCAGAAAATAACATATTCATCAAAGTCAATGTGTGCTTTTGGATTAAAATGTTCAACCGCTTCCATCAACCCGATGTTGGCATTTTGAACCAAATCTTGCAAATCTTCATCTTTGTTGAGAGTTTTGTAATCAATGCACATATAAAGCACATCTAACAACTTGTTTGAAACAATCTCTTGTTTAAGTGCTTGATTGTGGCTTTCTGCGTACTCTTTTAGCATAGAATTCAATTTGATTTTGTTTAATTTTTTAACCTTTTTCAAATCGGCAAAATAGTCAATCACAAGCTCCAAATCTTTTTCATTTAAATCTTCGGTTAAACTGCAATCAAATGTGGAACGAAAATAATGACTTACATCTTTCCTTTTAAAGCGTCCTTCATTTGCTAGTTCCAAATACAGCTTGTCCACGTCTTGAGCGCCAAGCCCAGTTAAATAACGATACAATTCGTCAGTTTTATCTATTTCAATCACTATAACTCCTTTAATTTAACAGTTTCAGTTTACAAATTAATTAATCTTTTTTGACAACTCGTTGAGTTTTGCCAAAAATTCCAATTGCTCGCCTTCCGTTGTGGCTGTAAGCATTTTTTGTTTGATTTTTTCATATTCTTGTTTTAATGCATATTGTTTAACACGATTGATTGTGTCCGTTAAATAAACATTAAACACTTTTTCTTCTGGAAATGAATAATTTATGACCTTGTCTATCAACGAATTATCGTCAACCTGAAATTCATCAAACAAACTTGAAACTGTTACATTTTTGTTTTCTGCCAATTTTTGTTTTATGTATGTATACAAAGGTTTTAATTCATCATCAGCATTAAAAATCACTTCAACATCGTCCAAATTTTGTATTTTTTTGTACAAAACCGAAGCTAGCAACATGATTTTGCTTTCAAGCAAATAATTGTCAGCAATTTGCTCTGGCGCTGCTTCTTCTTGTGTTGCTGGTTTTTCTTCAGTTTCTTTGGCAATCAAACTTTTGCGCAATGCATCAATAGGCACGCGAACAAGTTTTTGCACAACGCCCAAATAAATTTCCTGCTCTGCTGGAGTTGAAAATTTTGAGATGTAATTTAAACTTTCTTGTATGTATTTTGTGCGGTCAGCATTGTTGTTTAAATCATATTTTTTTGCACTGTCATTTAGCACAAAATCAACACAATCAATGGCGTTTGTAAGCATTTCCAAGAACTTTTCTTTGCCATATTTTTTAATAAATTCATCTGGGTCTTTTGCACCAACAAGGCGAACAACTTTAACATTTAATCCGCCCTCTTTGAGCGTGTCAATCGCCTTGTATGTTGCATTTGCACCAGCACTATCGCCATCTAAACACAAAATAACATTTTCAACCAATTGTTTGATTTTGCGCGTATGTTGGCTAGTTAATGCCGTACCCATACAGCCTATTGTATTAGTTATGCCAACTTGGTGGCAAGCAATAACATCAATATGACCTTCAACAATAACAATTGTGTCAAGCATATTGTTTTGCTTTTTTAAGTCCCTAACAAAGTTAAAACCAAACATGATTTCACTTTTGTTAAACACTATTGTTTGTGGTGTGTTTTTATATTTTGTATGTTCAACATTTTGCTCAACTGACCTGCCAGAAAAAGCAACGACATCGCCAAACCCATTGAAAATTGGAAATATCAAACGCTTGCCGTAAAAGTCATAAACTCTGCCACCGTCTTCCGACGCAGCCACAACACCTGCTTTAATCATGTCTTCCACTTTAAAACCAAGTTGTCTTAAATGCCTTGGCAAGCCGTCATAATCAAGTGATGCACCGATTTGAAATTTGGAAATCATTTCATCATTTATGCCACGAGTGCGCAAATATTTGTATTGCTCTGTATTGTGATTTTTAAGCAAATTTTGATGATAAAAATCAGTTGTTGCACGCAAAATTTGATAGACAATATCACGCTCGCGTTTGCGTTTTTGCATTTCCGCATTGTCAACATCCGTTGGCATTTCAAGCCCAGCGTTTTTTGCAAGCATTTCAACCGCGGTTAAAAAATCAACATTCTCCATTTTCATAACCAAGGTTATAACATTCCCACTTTCCCCACAACCAAAACATTTGTAGAACTGTGCATCTTGCTTAATGGAAAAAGAAGGCGTTTTTTCATTATGGAACGGACAACAAGCCCAAAAATTCCCACCACGCCTATTAAGAGTTAGATATTTAGAAGCGATGTCAACAATGTCGTTTTTTGAACGGACTTCGTCAATAAATTCGCTTGGCAACCCACCTTTTATCATTAGTTCTCCTTGACAATTACAAAATACAACACGAAAAAAACTTTTCCTAATAAATTATTAAATTTTTGCTAAAAAAAATTAAGATTTGTTAATTCATATCTCTCTTTATAACTTAATACTCCATGTAGAAAGTTTTTCCTAAAATATTGTTAAAAAATCTTAATATTTTTTTTGTTTTACAAGTTTTTGTTGATAATTTCTTCACGCAAACGTTCGTACTCTTCTTCTGTTATTTGGTTTTTGCGTTTCATTTCGTCAAGTTTTTCTATTTCTGATTTAATAAAATCAACTTTGCTTGTTATTTCGTAATCATTGTCATGCAAAGTTATGTCGCCATTTTCGTTTGGTTTGTTGGTGTTTTGATTGAAAAGTTTTATGCGATATTGCTCTGTGATAACAATTTCCACCCAAAATGAAACTAGCCAAACAACCAAGCCGTTGATGATGTTTAAAAACATCAACACAACAAACAGCATACGATTTTTAACTAACCAATCTGTTGACTTGCCCATAACACAAAGGTAAATTATGCCCGTTGTTATTGACAAAAACACATAAAGTGAATTTATCACAATTGTGTATGTGTCAGGTTTAATATCAAAAATTGCCAAACATAATGCCAAAATATCAAACAAGCCTGAAACCAAGCAAATTATACCTGAAATTAATAATGTCTTTTTGCTATCTTTCATAAACACCTAACCTTTTAACTTGAACGTTGTGCCTTCTTTTGTGTCTATAAGTTCAATATTCATCTCTGCCAATTTGTTGCGAATTGCGTCGGCAGTTGCCCAATCTTTGTTTGATTTGGCTTGACGGCGCTCTTCAATCATCTTTTCTATTGTTTGTTTTAAATTTTCGTCAATTTGTGGTTGCTGTTCGTTTGATTGTTCAAAAGCTGAATTTAATTTTAAGCCAAGCACTTTGTCAAAAGACAACACCAATGCAACTTTTGTGCCGTCGTTTATATCACTTTTAAGCACATCATAAAGCGCAGTCAATGCCAAAGATGTGTTTAAATCATTTTCAAGCGCTTGTTTAAATTGTAAATCAAATTTGTTAAACTCTGCATTGTTTACGTTGCCATCTTGCCTATTTAATGTTGAAATACGCTTAATCAATTTTGTATAAGCGGATTTTGCACTTTCAAGCCCTTCAATTGAATAAACAAGTTGTTTGCGATAGTGTGATTGCAAGCAAAAGAGTTTATACACCATTGAACTATATCCAAGCTCGTTTAAACGGGATAATGTTAAAAAGTTACCTGTTGACTTGCTCATTTTGCCAGATTTTGTGTTTAAATGTTCAACATGGAACCAATATTTGCACCATGGGTGCCCAAGATAACTTTCTGTTTGAGCAATCTCGTTGGTATGGTGTGGAAATTTATTGTCAACTCCTCCGCAATGGATATCAAGATATTCTCCCAAAAATTTGTAAGATATGCCAGAACACTCAATATGCCAACCAGGATACCCAACACCCCAAGGGCTATCCCATTTTAATGCATGATTTTCAAATTTAGATTTTGTAAACCAAAGCACAAAGTCATTTTGATTGCGTTTGCCTTCATCTTCAGTTACGCTATCACGCGCACCAACAACCATTTCGTCTTGATTTTGATTGCCAAAACGATAATATTCTTTTAATTTTGAAGTGTCAAAATACACATTGCCATTGCTGATGTAAGCATAACCTTTTTCAAGCAAAACAGTGATAATTTTGATATATTCATCAATGCATGAAGTTGCAGGAGCAACCAATTTTGGCCAAGCCAAATTTAAACTTGCAAAGTCCGCTTTAAACGCATCGGTATACTCTTTTGCTATATCCATAACGGACTTGTGTTCACGCTCTGCGCCGATAAGCATTTTATCTTCGCCATTATCGCTGTCGCCTGACAAATGCCCGACATCTGTGATATTCATTGCACGTTTTACATTATAACCAAGGTAGTCAAGCGCTTTTTCAAGCACATCTTCCATTATATATGAGCGCAAATTGCCAATGTGCGCAAAGTGATAAACTGTTGGACCACATGTGTACATGGTAACTTGTTTTTCGCTGTATGGCACAAAATCTTCAATTTGCCTTGATGTTGAATTGTATAATTTCATAATTCCTCTTATATGCTAAAAATTAGTATATTTATTATATATTATATGACCATAAAAAGTCAAATATATAATATCACGCAATTAAAATAACATTACAAAAACAAAAAAAGACCTGAATAGAACAGGTCTTATTTTATGGAGCGGAAGACGAGATTCGAACTCGCGACATTTGCCTTGGCAAGGCAACGCTCTACCACTGAGCCACTCCCGCATAAAATGCAATCGTATGGTGGGAGATACAGGACTCGAACCTGTGACCCTCTGCTTGTAAGGCAGGTACTCTACCAACTGCGCTAATCTCCCATATGCGATTGCAACGTTATAAATATAACACAATGAGAATTTTATGTCAACAATTTTTTTAAACTTTTCAAAAAAAATTGATATTTTTTGTATTTTATATTTTTAGCGCGTTTATTTAATAGTAAAAAGCTAAAATTTAAAAAGGAGCAATGTTTTTGCTCCTTTTTGTTTTGTTTATTTGCTGTTTTTGGTTGTTTTTGTGCCAGAACAAGATTTTTCTGTTTTGCCGCCACAATTGCTGCAAGATTTTGTTGGGTGTGGAGCAACTTTATCCTTGCCAACGCAATTTGAACACGCTTTTGCCCCACTGCTTTTCATTTCTGTTGCTTTTTCGTTTGAGCAATTTGAGCATGCTTTTTCGCTTTTGAAACAATTTTCCTTTTTCTTTTTGCCGAACATACTATCTCCTTTTTGTAGTTATTCTACTCAAATAGTATGCCCTAAATAAATTTATAAAATACATTACAAAAAAAGTTTAAGAGCATATTTGCCAGTAGCCACTCTTAAAAAACATCTTCGGTTTAAATAAAAGTGAGTTAAAAACAATAACCATTTTATCAATTTAAATTTTACAAAATAATCATCTTAAAAAGAAAACAATTTTTTTAATGCATTGTATTGCATTTTATCAGCAATAAAAAAGACACAACATATTGTGCCCTTTTTAATATAAAATACAATATCTATTCAACCGAAACAATGTAATAATAAACAGGTTGACCACCAAATATGACTGAAACATCTTGTTCTGGGAAAATTTCTTCCAAACGAGATTGCATATTCATTGCGTCTTCTTCTGTTACGCCATCGCCATAAAAAAGTGTTATATTACTTGAATTTTCGTTAACGATTTTGCCAACTAAATCGATTGTTGTGTCTGCCACATTTTTGCCGATTGTAAGCACGGAATGATTGTCCAACCCCATTATGTCGCCAACAGTAACATCAAGGCCATCAACATTTGTTGTGCGCACTGCATAAGTAACTGAACCAGATGAAACAGATTCAATTGCAGATTTCATATTTTCAATATTTTCATCAATGCTTGCTTGTGAATCAAATGCCACAACTGCGCTAACTCCTTCTGGAATGCTGCGAGTTGGGATAACAATCAAATTTTTGTCTGTAATGTCATTTGCTTGATTTGCAGACATAATAATATTTTTGTTGTTTGGGAACACGAAAATATTTTTTGCATTAACTTGGTCTGCCGCTGTTGCAATATCATTTGCGCTTGGGTTCATTGTTTGACCACCGCTGATGATATAATCAACATCAATATCTTTAAACACACCACTTAAACCATCGCCAGCAGCAACAGCAATCATGCCGTATTCTTTTAATGGTGCTTTTTCTGCCTGTTTGCGAAGTTGGCGATTTTGTTCAAGCATGTTTTCAATTTTAACGCCATTAAGTTCGCCAAGTTGAAGCGCGTAACCCAACGCTCTGTTTGGTTCATTTGTGTGAACATGAACTTTGATAAGTTGCAAATCACCAATACAAAGCACACTATCACCCAATTCCATCAAACGAGAACGCAAAGTGTTGATATCTGCGTCGGTTGTTTTTTCAAAAATGTTTGTGATGAAAAATTCTGTGCAATAAGCAAATTTTATATCAGCAAGTGATTTGTAAGCCACATGCATTTCTTCACTGGTAACATCTTTTTCAACATTGTCAACAAATTCAACTTCTGCACATTCGCCAGTTAAAGCCTTGTAAAAGCCACTGAAAATGAACATCAAACCACGGCCACCAGCATCAACAACTCCTGCTTTTTTAAGCACAGGAAGCATATCAGGTGTCATTTGAAGGGTTGCTTCACCATGAGCAATGATTTCATTTAAAAAATCTTCAAAACACTTGTTTGTTTTTGCTGCTTGCTTTGATTTTTCTGCCATTGCTTTGATTACAGTTAAGATTGTGCCTTCTTTTGGAACAGTAACAGCCTTGTAAGCCATTTCAGCACCAGATTGTATTGCACGCGCAAAAGTTTTGATGTCTATTTCATTTTCGCAAGACATCAATGCTGAACACATACCTTTGATGATTTGAGAAGTGATAACACCGCTATTACCCCTGGCACCTTTAAGAGCACCACGGTTGAAAGCCACACAAATTGCTTCGATTGTGTTGCTTTCGCAATTATTCATTTCTGTTGCTGCACTTTTGAGTGTCAAACTCATGTTTGTGCCTGTGTCGCCATCTGGCACTGGAAAAACGTTAAGTGCGTCTATACCTTCTCTATTTTCTTCCACCAAAGAAAATGCCGTTGCAAACATCTTCCTTAAGCCGGAACCATTTATTGTTTTGTTCATTAAAAATTACTCCTATACACGAACGTCTACGATATGAACAACAACGCTTTTCACCAGCATCCCGGAGAACCTTTCCACTGAATACTTGACGCTTTGTTTGATTGATGAAGCCACTGCACTTGCAGAAACGCCGCAGTGTTTCATAATCACATAGACATCGATAATCATACTATCATTTTGAATATTGGTTACAACAACACCCTTGTGAGCTGTTGTTAATACATTTCCCTTAAAAAAACTACGTTGAGAAACCAAACCCACAACGCCAACGCATTCTAAAACAGAAACAGCAGCAACCTTACTGATTGCGAGTTTGCTGATGCTGATTTTGCCAAATGTATTAAACGTAGTAAGTTTCATTACACTCTCCGTAGTTAAGTATACAATACTATTAAAAATTTTGCAATCAAATTTTGACAATTTTGCCAAAATTGTTTGACATTTTAAAATTCCATTTACTTTTTTCCAATTATTGCCAATGGTTTGTTAACATTTATTTTGTTTAATCAATGTTAGTTTGCTCACATAATTAAATATTAAACATATGCCTATATTATATGCCCTTGTGCTTTAAGTTAATATTTAACAACAACTTTGGCAATTTTGCCAAAACCTTTTAACACTGCAAATTTTTAAAATCATTTAAAATCAAATGTATTTTTGTTAAAAACACTTGCATTTTTGTTTGTGGTGTGTTATTATAGGCTAGTAATTGAAATTTATACGGAGGTAACAAATGAAAGTTTGCGAAGTATGTGGTAAAGGTCGCTCTTCTGGTAACAATGTTAGCCATAGCATGCGTCACACAAAAAGAACTTTTGATGCTAATATACAAAAAGTTGATGTAGAGTTAGATGGTAAAAAAGGCAAAAAGAACATCTGTGCTAGTTGTTTGAAAACAATGAAAAAAGAAAGCAAATAAGTTTGAGTGTATATCTCAAACTTTTTTCTTGTTTCTGTTACGAGCAAAGCGAGTTTCAACAAACAATGAAAAAAGAAAGCAAATAGTCTTTCTTTTTTTTGTCGATAAATGCAAGGTACGAGCATTTTCGACTAAATAGAAATTTAAATAATTTTCTTTTGTTGCTTGGCAACGAGTTTACGAGTGCCAACAAACTTTGTAAAAGAAAGCAAATAGTCTTTCTTTTTTTAGTTTCCTAATAGCGAATTTATGAGCATTAGCAAATAATGAAAAAAGAAAGCAAATAAGTTTGAGTGTATATCTCAAACTTTTTTCTTGCCAATTTTAACAATTTGTTAAGGTGTTTAATAAATATATTATATGAAAATATATTGCTGGAAAGCGCCAAAGATTTTGCGCCCCATACTTAAATTGCTTTTTAAAAAGTGCATTTATTACATCAAATAAAGCAAAATTAAACTTAAAGTGCATGCTTAATCTCTTTATTTAGTTAAAAGTTTTTATTAAACACACATTGCCATGTTTGTGCGACAAAAAAGAAAAAACTAGTCACCTAGTTTTTTCTTGTAATTATTGGTTTTTGGATAAGCCTTGTCGCTTATATTCTCTGCCCACTCTTTGAGTGCTTTTGTTTGACTGCGGTCAAGGTCTTTTGGCATTTCGCCTTTAAGGGTTACAATAATGTCGCCGCTGCCAACACCTTTAAGATATTTTACACCTTTGCCTTTGAGTGTGTACTTTGTGTTGGATTGTGTGAGTGGTGCAACATCAATTGTTGTTGTGCCTTTTGGTGTTGGAACATCAACTTTGCCACCCAAAAGCAAGGTTGTGATTGGAGCGTAAACATCAACATATAGGTCAAACCCTTTGCGCACAAGCAATGGGTGAGCAAGCACTTTGATTGCAATACGCAAATCGCCTGGAACGCCCTGATTTGACGCAGTTTGATGGCCTTCGCCGTTTAAACGAATTGTTTGCTCATTGTCAATGCCAGCTGGAATTTTAACCTTTATTTTTGTTTGAACAGTTTTAAGCCCACTACCCTTGCAAGTTGGGCATTTATCTTTAACCACTTTGCCCTTGCCACCACAAGTGCGGCAAACACCAGTTGTGCGAGTCATGCCAAACAATGTTTGTTGAGTGTAGGTTACCCTGCCAGCACCATTACATTCTGGGCAAGTTACATAGTCGCTTGCTGTTTTAGCGCCTGTGCCGCCGCAATCTGCACAACGCTCTTTGCGGTTAATGAGAATTTCCTTTTCACAACCAAAAACAGCTTCGGTAAATGTTAAAGTGAGACTGGTTTCAATGTCTTCGCCTTCTTCCTGCATTTGCCTTGCTCCGCCACGACCACCAAAGTTTGAAAAAATGTTGAAAATATCTTCAAAACCGCCAAAGCCAGAGCCATCGCCGCCACCAAAGCCTGAAAAACCACCATTGCCGCCAAAACCTTGCGCGCCGTCTGCTGAACCAAATTGGTCGTAGTTGGCACGTTTTTGCTTGTCGCCCAAAACAGAATATGCTTCGTTTATTTCTTTAAATTTTTCTGCTGCTTCTGGGGCTTTGTTTAAATCTGGGTGATACTTTTTTGCAAGTTGACGGTAAGCCGACTTGATTTCGTCATCACTGGCAGATTTGCTTACCCCAAGGGTTGCATAATAATCTTTGTTTGCCATTTAATTTCCTTTTAAAATTTACTGCAAAGAGAAGAAGGTTTTTGCGCCTTCTTCTTTGCTATTTAGAGTAACATCTTTTCAAAATGATTATTCAACAACCACGTTTGGGTCGCCGTCATCTTTTGGTTTGTCGCCATTAGGTGTTGCGCCTGCCTGCCCTGCTTGTTGTGCTTGAGCTTGCGCTTGGGCTTGTTGATACATCTTGCTGAACACTGTGTTTGCAACGTTCATAAGGTCTTCACTTGCCTTTTTAAGTTCGTCAAGGCTTTCTGCTTGAAGGTGTTTCTTTGCTTCTTCACAAGCGTCTGTGAGTTGTTTTTTGTCTTCTTCGCTCAATTTATCGGCGTTATCTTTAACAGTCTTTTCAATGTTCAAAATGCTTGCATCAAGGCTGTTACGTGTGTCGATAACTTCACGTTTCTTTTTATCTTCTTCTGCAAATTGTTCTGCTTCTTTAACTGCTTTGTTAATTTCGTCTTCACTTAAATTTGTTGAAGCAGTAATTGTGATTTTTTGTTCTTTTTGAGTGCCAAGGTCTTTTGCACTAACATTTACGATACCATTTGCATCAATATCAAATGTAACTTCGATTTGAGGAATGCCACGTGGTGCTGGTGGAATGCCAGTAAGTTGGAATCTGCCAAGTGATTTATTTTGAGCAGCAAATTGACGTTCACCTTGAAGCACGTTGATTTCTACCCCAGGTTGATTATCTTGTGCAGTACTAAAGATTTGACTCTTTTTTGTTGGGATTGTGGTGTTACGTTCAATCAAACGTGTGCAAACACCGCCCAATGTTTCAATGCCAAGTGACAATGGTGTTACATCAAGCAACAACACGTCTTTAACTTCGCCACCAAGCACACCTGCTTGAATTGATGCACCAATTGCAACACATTCATCTGGGTTGATGCCTTTAAATGGTGTTACAGGGATTTCTTTGCTTAATGCGTCAACAACGCAAGGAACACGTGTTGAACCACCAACCAAAACAACATTTGCAATATCTGACTTGCTTAAGCCAGCATCTTTAAGAGCATTACGTGTGCAAACCAAAGTTTGGTCAACAAGGTCTGCAATCATGCTTTCAAATTTAGCACGAGTGAGAGTGTATTCCAAGTGTTTTGGACCTGTTGCATCTGCTGTGATAAATGGCAAGCTGATTGTTGTTGAACTTAATGTTGAAAGTTCAATTTTTGCCTTTTCTGCTGCTTCTTTAAGACGTTGCATTGCAAGTTTGTCTGTGCTTAAATCAATGTTGTTTTCCTTTTTAAATTCTTCAACCAAAAGGTTCATAATGCGGTTATCAAAGTCATCGCCGCCAAGACGAGTGTTACCATTTGTTGAAAGAACTTCAAACACGCCATCGCCAATTTCCAAAATGGAAACATCGAATGTGCCGCCACCAAGGTCGTAAACCAAGATTTTTTGGTTCTTTCTGTCTTGTTTGTCAAGGCCGTATGCCAATGCTGCAGCGGTTGGTTCGTTGATAATACGCAAAACATCAAGCCCTGCAATTTTGCCAGCATTTTTTGTTGCTTGACGTTGGCTGTCGTTAAAGTAAGCAGGCACAGTGATAACTGCTTGTGTTACTGGTTGACCCAAATATGCTTCGGCGTCTTGTTTAAGTTTGCTTAAAATCATAGCGCTGATTTCTTCTGGGCTATATTGTTTGCCGTCAATGTTTACTTTGTAGTCTGTGCCCATTTCACGTTTGATTGAATAAATTGTGTGTTCTGGGTTTGCAACCATTTGACGTTTTGCAACTTGACCAACTAACCTTTCGCCGCCTTTAAAAGCAACAACAGAAGGAGTGGTTCTGCTACCTTCACTGTTTGGAATAACGGTTGGTTGGCCGCCTTCCATAACTGCAACACAACTGTTTGTTGTGCCCAAGTCAATACCAATTATCTTTCCCATAAATATATCTCCTAATAAATTTATTTGTGAACTTTGTTATTTTTAATTTATATGTTTGCTAGTTCACGAGCAACATATAATTTAACTTTTTTCCATCAAATTATTTTTTTACAATAACTTGGCTGTATCTTATCACTTTGCCCTTGTAGGTAAAGCCTTTGTAACACTCTTTAACAATGTCGCCAGACTCAAAACCTGGTGCATCTTCAGTGTCGATTGCTTGGTGCAATTCTGGGTTAAACTTGCCTGTTGCATCAATTGTTTCAACACCCATTTTGTGAAGAGTGTTCAAAATGCCTTTTTCAATAAACTGAATGCCCATAAGTGTGTTTTTGTCGGTTATCATGGCAGTTGCCATTTTAAAACTGTCAAGTGCTGGCAAGAACTGGGTTATTGCGTCCATAAAGCCGTCCTGCCTTGCATCGCCCAGCGCAGTTACCATTCGTTTGCGATAATTGTCAAACTCGGCTTGCACGCGTTGAAGTTGATTTAAGTAGTCGGTTTTATCTTCACAACAATTGCAATTTTCCGTTTCACACTCTTTGGTTTGATTGCAAGTGCAATCTTCATTGCATTTTTCTTGGCTATTGCAAGTGCAGTTTTCGCCACATGTGCAATCGTCCCCACAAGTGCAGTTTTCGCCACATGTGCAATTTTCATCGCAAGTGCAGTTTTCACCACATTCGCAATTTTGCTCACACCCGCAAGTGTTGTTATGTTCGTGTTTATGTTTAGCCACTATTGCCTCCTTTCATATTATCAATTTGGTTTACAATAAATTTCAACGCAGCCGCCACATTTGCGTAGTCCACACGCTTTGGCCCCACCAAGGCAAGGCTTGCAATCGGCACACCATTTATAACAATTGGTGCACTCATCATCATGCCACCTTTTAATTTGCTATCGGTTGAATTTTCACCTATCGTAAAGTTTAGGTCGTTTGTGTCGGTTTTTACAACGTCAATGATATTGTCCGCATCTTGCAAGAACTCAAACACGTCTTTTGCTTCGTCCAAGTCAGTTTTTGTTGCGCCATCCAACATTTTGGTTGGATTTTCATTTGACACATCACATTTGGTTTGAATAACTTGAATTAAAGCATTTGCAACACCGTCAATCAAATCTTTAAAACTTAAAATTTGACTGCCAGCCGACAAGCAAACGGAATTGATGTTTTCAATCATATAACCGATTGTTTTGCCTTTGAAATGCTTGGTTAGATAGTCGCCCGCTTCCAAACATGCGCTGCGGTCAATGTTGCTGTCCAAAGCCATGTTGTCATCAATTATGCCTGCGTTTGTTTCCACCAACAGCAATGCGTCCTTTTGAATAAGCGGTATAATTTGAATGTTTTCAATTTCCAAATTGCTTAACCCGTGTTGAACCAAAACTGCTGGATAGTTTGTTGCCTTGCTTAACCTTTTTGCCAAAGTTGACAACGTGCTTATCAAACTCAAAGATCTGTTTTCGTAATTAGATTGCACCTTTTTGATTGAGTCGTAATCCAATTTGTTGTTGCTTAACATACTTTCAACATACTCTTTGTAAGCCAATGCTGTTGGCACTCGCCCGCCAGAGGTGTGAAGTTGTTTGAAATAGCCCATGCTTTCAAGTGCATTGAGTTCGTTGCGCAAAGTGGCAGAACTGATATCTTTAAAATGTTCGTTAAGCCCACCACTTGTTATCGGCTGTGCGTTTTTGATAAAACTGTCAACCGCAACCAATATGATTTGATGCTTACGCTTGTTTTTTTCGTCCGCGTTCACATTTCACCTTCTTTTTAATTTTTTAGCACTCTTATTATTTGATTGCTAACTCTATTTTATGCATACTGCTAATAAAAGTCAACTGTTTTTGTCAAAAAATTAAAAAAATTTTTAACTTTTTTTGTAAAAAATAACCACAGGATTGCCCCGTGGTTCAAATGGGGTTTATGTTTTAACAAAAAATATCAAAACTAAAGTAAAAATTGTTTTATTTTTAATTATTTAACAATTTGTATTTACGAAAATAATTTTTGTTGTGATTCTTTATTTAATATGATATAATTTATTCATAATATTACATAAGGGAGTAATTATGAAATTTTTTAGAGGTTTAAAGGCAACGTTTGAAGCTATCGGAAAACTTTGGAAAATAGAAAGAAAAAGAGATACCGAAATCAATCGCAATCCAACAGAAGAAGAATTAAAAGATAACAAAAAAGTGAAATTATCTATTGTTGTAACTATTGTCAGCACCATTGTTTATTTGATTGCATTCATATTGGTTGCTAGTTCATGGCAGGTAAATATTGGCTTGGGTATTTTTGTTTTAGTTTTGGTTTTGATTTTTACACCTTCAATTCAAATAAAAGCAATCAATTTAGCCAAGCAACAAAGAAAAATCAATGGGAAAGGCACTACAGCATTGATTCTTGCAAATGTTTTACCAACCATTGCATTAGTTGGTGGCGTGCTATTCTTTGCATTAGGTGGAATGTCTATTTTCTTTAAATAAGAAAACAAAACACAAAAAATACAACCTTGCTCGGTTGTATTTTTTTTGCTTTAATAAAAAGTAGTTATATTGTTAGTTATTCTTATATATTTGAACAAGTAAATATTGTTCAAAAGGATCCCAGTTGTCATCACCAGAATAAGAAATTTTTATATATAAATTATAATAATTCGCTATGCTTCCAAGGGTTGTTAAGTCAGTTGTTAATTCAAACTTTTTATACCTTGAATCTTTACCATCAATTGATTTAAATTGTCCGGTAATATTGCTTGTAAGTTCGCTACCTTGATATGTATAAGTTCCAGCAGGCATTGCTTCCCAAACAAAATTGACGTCTTTATAATTATCATATTCTCCAAATTTTAATTCAACAGTTTTATTATCTGTATTGAATTTAATTGATCCACCGTTTGCAGAATAACAAGATTGATCAGCAATATCTCCTTTTGAAATTGTCCAGCTATATTCAATATATCCTTCATTTTCGCTTGTTTTATCGTGTTTTGTGATTGTTATATTTCTATGAGGAGGAGTAGTTAAATATTTATCGTTATAATATAAATTTGGATTAATATAACATTTTATAGAATAACTACCAACAGCTGAAGAACAAACATAAAGGTATTCAAATTCATCTTGTTCAAATTTAGCATCAGTATAAATACAATAAGATTTATTCGCTTCAAATTCTGTTTTCAAGCGTTGTGCAAGTTCTATTTGCGTTACGTCATAAGGAATCAATGCATAATCTGGTGCATTAAGTTGAAATTTCATTTTTTCAGGATTACCATTGCTATCGGTTGAATACTTAAAGTTGTTTGGATCGTTTAAAACATCTAATGTAGGTGCTAAATATGCAGTTCTGTGAAGGATAATTGTAATTTCAAATTCTTCAGATTCAGCATAAATTTTTTCAGCCCAATTTTCATCTCCTTTAGGCACAAACTTAACATTAGTTGTTATTGTGTTTGTTTCACCTTTAGTGCTATCAAAGTTATATGTTTTAGGATTGACTTCCGCAAGGGTGCCATAATAATAAATTTCATTATCACTTTCATCCCAGGAATCTTTAAAATTATGCCATATCAATGTTTCACTTGTTAATTTGTTATCATTTGCTGAATTGTTATTTTCGTCATCAAGGTCAGATCTTAAAAGTAATGATAGTTCACCATTTATTTTTGAATTACCGAAAGATAAATAACCATCACCACTTGATATGCCATGTAACATTTCATCAAGAGTGACACCTCTACAAAGATCTTTGTTAAAGGTGAAATCAATCTTAAAATCCTTTGCAGTTGCAACGATTGGTGATTTTTTTACAACAAGAGTTTGATAAGCGGAATATGATTTAAGGAAATTTTCTTGTTCTTTTATTCCAGCAAAAATCAAATATTTGCCTGGTTCAATATATTCTAGATTTGATATTTCATTTGATAATTCACCGACAGAATAATTTCCAGAATCAACAATTTCGCTTGGTTTTGGTAAAGCCTTGATTTCTTCTTGTGTTAGTGAAGAAATGTCATAAAATGAATTATCATCTTTATTTAAAATATAAATTTTTTTCTCGATCATACTATCATCTAATTGAGTAGTGGCATTAAAAACACTATAGTCGATACCTTTAAACTTTGTTCCATAGTAAATTTGATTTTCACCAATATTTCTTCCCACTTTACTTATAACTTTTAAAGTGTAATTGCTATTATCGTTTACTTTTTGAACATCGATATTAACTTCGCAAGATTTGTCTTTATAATTTAAAGTTAACCTCCAAAAGCCAGCTGTAAGATTTGAACCCTCACACATTTGAGTGTATTCTTCAAAAGTTTTAGCAACTCTACTTTGCTCGGAACCGTCAGCTGAAAAACTTACGGTTATTTGAGCATTAGACAATTCAACATTTTCTTCAGAACTGTCTGAATAATATGCTTTTATTTTTATATTGTTAAGTCCAGTAGTATTACCAAAATCTCTGGTCTCGTAAATTGATGTTGAATATTTACCATCAGCCAAAGATACTTGAATGTAATTTAACTTTTTATCATTTCCGCAGGCACTTAACAAAAATAAGCAAGGAATAATTAAGCTAAAAGCAAAAACAAAACTTAATAATTTCTTTTTCAATTTATTTCCCTCCTATAAAATTGAATTTCTATTCGTAGTATAACATATTATCTAAAAAATTTTATACAGTTTTTTAAAATTTGTTTAAATTTAATAAACATTATTCTTATGCATTTTTTAAAAATTACACAATTATTACCATTTTCTGGTTAAATGGAATATAGCCAAAGCATAATAAAAAACACAGAAAATTGGTTAATTTTGTTTATTAAAAAAAGTGCTAACTTATGTTAACACTTTCCACTGAAATTTCCATATAAATTGCATTGCCACCAAGCAGAGTTTTTGTTGCATTAGTATAATTTATGCTAAAACCTGTCATAAGATACTTGCTTGTTGCTCCACTGCTTGTTGCAGACTCAAACATAGCATTTGCGCCTGTGCTGTTTTGATAGTAATAATATCCGTCGGTTGAATTAAACACAAATCCATTGCTTGAACTTGTTGGTGCTGTCATGCCACTTATGCTTGAACTTAATTCCACTTTTCCGCTTGCCGTGGCTGCGTAAAATGTAACTTTGTATCTCACACCAAATGATGAACCTAAATCTTCATTTTTCAAAAGCAATTTAAGTTTGTTTTGTGCTGATGTGCCACCTGAAGTGAATGTGCCTGTGCCTGCGTTGGTGTAAAATTTGCTTTCAATCAAATCATACATACCTGCCACACCACTGCCATTAACGCAAGGAACATAATCTCTTATCAAAACTCCATTTGTGTCATATGCTTTAAGGCTTGAAGCATTCCAGTTTGCTGACCATGCAGCATCTTGCCATGAACCAAACGAAATTATTTTTGTTGAAGTGTTTGCTCCTATATTTAACTCAATATGTTTTATGCCATTGTTTATTATTTGACCTTTGGTGTAATTTGTTGACAAAACAGTGCCAGTAATCCCAACAAATTCAATGCCAGTGTCATTAAAACATATATATGGATTTGTTGGATAACTTGAAAACAACATTGGTTTGTGTGTTGGTGTTGATGTAAATTCAATATCACATTCCAACTTGCCAACATCTTTCCACGCAATTCCCATATTTATGCTTGCTGTTCTTGTTGCGGCTGTTCCTTGGTTTGCTGATAAATAACCAATTGTTTGATACCCATCAGGCAGCACAATAACTTTGTTGTTTGTTTTGTTGGTTGTGTCATATGCAAGGCTAATGCCAGAACCAGATTTTTGCTCTGCCCCCGCTGTGAATGTGCCAGTGCCTTGATTGGTGTAAAACTTGCCTTCAACCAAGTCATACATGCCAATTACATTTGAACTATTTTTTGCTGGCACAAAATTGCGCACTAAAACATTTTCACTATATATTGTAAAACTATAAAATCTGGTCAACCAAGTTCCGCCCGCTGTTGACCTATCAAACAAATAAATGTTAGCTGTTGTTAATGTTGAATCTGAATATGTTAAAGTCCCATTCCCTAAATTTGAATTTAAAGTTGCAGTTGTTTCGTTATAAGAATAATCAAAGTTAAATTCATAATAATCTTCTATTGTTGGGAAATCATCCACAATAGCAGCAGATGCCGAACCAACTCCCGCCCAAAAATTACCACGAGTCGCCATTAAACCAACAAAGTTGCTATAACTTGAACCTGAACCAAAAAGATAATTATCCGCACCAGTGGTTGTCCTTTGGAAATATGATTTACCAACAAACCTCATATTTGAAGATGGTTTAATTCCTGTGTCAAATTTTTGGTTACCATCACTTTGCAAATATTCTAGTTGAGTGTAGCCAGTTGGAAGAGATTTGGACAAAAGCGTTTGTGTGCCAGTGCTATCTTCCTGATAAACATTCAAATTGGCTTCGCCTGTTTTGATGATTGCTGAAATGGTTTTGCCAGTGCTGCTGTCGTCCGTAAACCATGCACCTGTGATGTTGACAAAGGATAAAAGCAAACTAACAACCAAAACAAATGACAAAAAGATGTTGAGTGGAGAATTCCACTCCCTTTTTGCATTTTTAAAATTTTGGTTTGAATTGTTTTGCATTTTTCTCCTTGATTATAAATTTTACACTAATTGCAAAATGATTGAGTTTGATAGATAAAAGAATGGGTCAGTAACTTTAAGGAAGCCATTGTCAATTTCCAGCATGCCAGCGTCAACCATTTGTTTGATTTGAGCGCCACGAGAATGAAGCAAATCTTCATTAAAATCTTGGTTAAATTGATTTAAATCCAAACCTTGTGCAGTGCGAAGAGATAACATAATGCGCTCTTCCCTACGCTCGGTTTGCCCAATATATTCGCGTTTGTAAACTGCTGACCTACCATCTTGCATTGCATCAAGATATGTGTCCAGCCTTTTTGTGTTGTAATAGCGATAGCCATCAATAAAACTGTGAGCAGAAACACCAAGGCCAAGATAATTGGTTTCGTTCCAATACTTTTGATTGTGGTGAGATTCAAACCCCGGGCGAGCAAAGTTGCTAACTTCATAACGCTTAAACCCATTTTTTTGCAACAAGTCAACAACTTTGTTGTAAACTGCAACTTGTTTTTCATCATTAACTGGGCGGAGTTTGCCACGTTGCATTTTGTCGTAAAGCAAAGTGTGTTTTTCAATTTGCAAAGCGTAAGTTGAAATGTGTTTGCATCGGTTTTTGATTAAAAACTTTACGGTTTTTAGCACCATATTTGTTGTTTGACCAGGAAGCCCCAACATAACATCGCCGCTGATATTTGGAAATTCTGAATCCTTAAGCAATTTGAATGTTGCTTTAACATCTTCAAGTTTTTGTGCCCTGCCGTGGTTTGCAAGCACATGACTGTCTATACACTGAACGCCAACACTTATGCGATTAACCCCTGCTTGAACATATTCCATAAACTTTTCCTTGGTGAAACTTGCTGGGTTAACTTCAATTGTAAATTCAATTTTATCTGCAAAATGGAAACTAGAAAAAAGTTTGCGGCTCAATGCTGCAAAAAAGCCTTCGTACATAATGCTTGGCGTGCCGCCACCTATGTAAATTGTGTCAAATGTTTTGCCAAAAAAGTTGCTTTTTAATTGGTCAATTTCCACAAAAAGACCTTCCAAATACATTTGTTGCGCCTTTTTGTCCATAGAATAAGAAACAAAATCGCAATAATCGCATTTTTTTGAGCAAAATGGAATGTGGATATACAATCCCAAATTTTCTTCTGCCATAAACTCCCCTAAATTTATGATATATTTAAAATATTATAACCTATTTGTTTAAATTTTCATAATATTTTTTATAGTTTTTTTTAATTAGTTTATATTGTTGATTTTCAATGTATTGTCCATTTTTTTGTTCCAATCTTCAATTGTTGTTTTGCCGCCAAAATTCAAATCTCTAAAATACGGAACAAAAGTGGAATTGCTGCCAATGGTATAAGGCAAAACAATGTTTTTGTGTGTAGGTTGTTTTGTTTAATTTTTTCATTTTGCCCCACTATTGCAACAAATTTAATCGTCTAATTTTAAGATTGTAACAAAGGCTTCGCTTGGCAATTCAACGCTACCCAAACGGCGCATACGCTTTTTGCCTTCCTTTTGTTTTTCAAGCAATTTGCGTTTGCGGGTTACATCGCCACCATAGCATTTTGCAAGCACATCTTTGCGCATTGCAGAGATTGTTTCCCTTGCAATAACTTTGCCACCAATAACTGCCTGAATTGGAATTTCAAACAAATGGCGTGGAATAACTGTTTTAAGCCTTTCACACAACGCTCTACCACGAGCATAAGCTTTGTCTTTGTGAACAATGAGTGAAAGTGCGTCGCACACATCTCCATTAAGCAAAACATCAAGTTTAACAAGTTCGCCCGGTTGATAGCCAGCAAGTTCGTAATCCATGCTTGCATAGCCTTTGCTGATTGATTTGATTTTGTCAAAAAAGTCGTAAACAATTTCGTTAAGTGGCATAGTGTAAATAAGTTTTGTGCGGTTGGCATCAATATATTGCATATCGTGGAAAATGCCACGCCTATCCGAGCACAAATCCATAATTCCGCCCAAATAATCCTTTGGAGTGATGATTTCCATTTTAACAATTGGTTCTTCCATTTTTGTGATGGTTTGCATTGGCGGCATTTCGCTTGGATTTGTTACATCATACTCTTTGCCCTTGTTGTCGTAAACCTTGTACTCCACACTTGGTGCGGTTGTGATGATGTCCAGCCCAAATTCACGCTCCAAACGCTCTGTGATGATTTCCATATGAAGCAAACCCAAAAAACCACAACGATAGCCATGCCCGAGTGCCAAAGAAGTTTCCTTTGAAAAATGCAGGCTGGCATCGTTAAGTTGCAATTTTTCAAGTGCATCAGTAAGTTCTTGATATTTGTCGCCATCAAGTGGGAAAATGCCACAAAAAACAACACTTGTTGCTTGTTTGTAGCCGTCCAAAGGTTTTTCAAGTGGGTTGTTTTTTAGTGTGATTGTGTCGCCCACTTTTGTGTCGCACACATTTTTTATGCTGGCTGCAATGTAGCCCACATCACCCGCTTGAAGAATGTCACACGCAACTGGTTGAGGCTTAAACACGCCAACTTCAGTTACAACAAACGATTTGCCAGTTTGCATAAACAAAATTTCATCGCCAATTTTAACGCTGCCATCAAAAATGCGCACCATACTAACCGCACCTTTGTAACTATCATAGTAACTATCAAAAACAAGTGCTTTAAGTTTTGCGTTGGCGTTGCCTTTTGGCGCAGGAATGTTTTTAACGATTGCCTCAAGCACGCTATCAATATTTAATCCAGTTTTTGCACTTATTTCACATGCTTCATCACATGGTATGCCAATTATATCTTCAATTTCCTTTTTTGTGCCAGCAACATCTGCACTTGGCAAGTCAACTTTGTTGATAACAGGTATTATTTCCAAATTTGCATCCAATGCAAGGTAAACATTTGCCAAAGTTTGTGCTTGCACGCCTTGGCTGGCGTCAACAACAAGCAAAGCACCTTCGCACGCTGCCAATGAACGGCTAACTTCGTAGGAAAAATCCACATGACCGGGAGTGTCAATCAAATTTAATGTATATTCTTCCCCATTGTGGGTGTATTTCATTGTTGCTGGCGTAAGTTTGATTGTAATGCCGCGTTCGCGTTCAATGTCCATACTATCCAAAAGTTGGTCTTCCATATCACGCTTGGCAACCGTGCCAGTTTTTTCCATCAATCTATCTGCCAATGTGCTTTTGCCATGGTCTATGTGCGCCACAATGCAAAAATTGCGTATTTTGCTTAATCTTTCCATAATGTTTATGGTATCAAACTATGTTAACTTTGTCAAACAACTATGCCTTTGTTTGTGCTTTTATTAGGTTTTGTCCGGCTTAAAATTTGAGTTTTTAATGGTTTGTTTAGTCAAATTTTGATAATTTTCGACATATATTCCCATAGAGGTTTATATGGTTTTTGAAACAATTGGTCAATTTTTGTCAAAACTAATGTTTTTCCACGGCTTTGTTAATGGTGAAGATGAAAAAAATTTTCCGCACCCACTTTCACGAGAAGATGAAGAAAAATACGTTGAGCTGATGCACCAAGGGGACAAAAAAGCGCGAGAGTTGCTGATAAAACACAACTTGCGCCTTATTGTGCATATTGCAAAAAAATATATGCAATCGGCGGAAAGCGAAGAATTGTTGTCGGTTGGTTCAATTGGATTGATAAAAGCAATTGACAGCTACAAACCAAACAAAGGGTCAACAATTTCAACATATGCCAGCAGGTGCATTGAAAACGAGATTTTAATGCTTTTGCGCGCAAACAAAAAACACAAAGTTTGTGTTAGTGTTGACGAAATTATTGCAGAAGGTAAAGACGGCAGCAGCCTAACCCTGCGCGACATTATCCCCCAAAGCGAAGAGCAAGACACAGACAAAGTTGTTGAAAAACGAGTGTTTGTGCAAGAAGTGATAACCTTTTTGAAAAACAATTTAAGCAAACGAGATTTTAGAATTTTTATGTTGCGGTATGGTTTGATTGATGGTGTTGAACGCAGCCAACAAGAAGTGGCAGATATTATGGGCATAAGCCGTAGTTACATTTCACGCATCGAAACAAAAGCATTGGATTTGATTAAAAAAAATTTGCCTATTGACGTTTGATTTGCGTTTTGTTAATCCTTGACAATTGAAATTTGTGTGTTATAATTCAAACAAATAGGTTAAATTTTAAAATATCAAACATTATCCAAAACTTGTTTAGCCAAAAGGAAATTATTATGAAAGATGGAACAAATTCACTAAACTTGATTGCAAAAGTGCAACAAAAACTTGCTTTGCAAGGCAAATTAAACACTATAGAGTGCTTAAAAAAGGCTCAATCTGGCGACGAAAAAGCCAAAGAATTGGTTATTTGCAACAACTTAAAATTGGTTTATAAAATAGCATATAAGTACACATCAAACAAAACTTACAATTATGACGATTTGTTCTCTATCGGTTTGGTTGGTCTTGTTAAAGCAGTTGATAGGTTTAATTGCGAAAAATCAGTTGAATTTAGCACTTTTGCCTATCGTTGCATTGAAAACGAAATTTTGATGTCGTTTAGAAAAAACAAAGATTACAACAACGCAATTTCTTTGGAAGAATATGTTGTGGACAATGAAAAATCACAAAACAAAATCAATTTGGAACAAACTTTGGTTGACCCAAAACAAGCAAAAAATTTGGTTGACGCCGAAAATAAAATTTTGGTTGAGCAATTGCTTGGGTTTGCAAAAAAGCGTGGTGCACTAAATGAAGTTGAACTTCAAATTTTGGATTTAAAATATGGTTTGACAGACGGAAACAGCCATAGTTTGGCAGAAGTTGCGCAGATTTTGAATAGAAAATTGCCAAATGTTAGCAAAATTCACTCAAAAGCGATGTTAAAACTTTGTGAAATTGCAAAAAAAGAGCGCATTATATATGCCAATATTTAAAAATTTGATTTAAAAAAAGCCACCATAAAAATTGGTGGTTTTTTGTGTGCATATTATGCCTTTATTGGTTAACAAACAAAAAATTGGCATTGAAAGCATAAAAAATGGAGAGTTTTGTTCACTCTCCACCATCCAAAAGGATGAAAGCATTTAGGTGGCAGTTTGGTCTATAAGCCGAGTTCTGTGTTAGACGGTCATCTATCTAGTACAATAATTGCTTATTGCATCAAGCGGTGTATCTATCCTGGCGAGCAACCGTAACGGATAATATACCTTGCTTCGGGTGGGGTTTGCATGGACCAAGTTTGTCGCCAAACCTGCGGTGAGCTCTTGCCTCGCCTTTTCATCCTTACTTTACCGTTTAGGGGTACAGCGGTAATTTTCTGTTGCACTTTCCTTCAAGTTGCCTTGACTTGCCGTTAGCAAGCACCCTGCTCTATGAAGCTCGGACTTTCCTCAAATTGGATACCCAACTTGCGACCATCTGACCAAGCTGACAACAACATTATACCGCATAAATACAATTTGTCAATACAAAAAACTGAAAAACTTTACCTTTTTATGTAAATTTTTTTGGTTTTGCCAAACAAAAAACACAAGGAAGCCTAATGAAAAGAGTTCCTTGTGTAAAGGAAAAACCGAACAATAAGCGAGCATTTGCGACAAGCAAACTCGCAAAAGTGAGTGTTTGACGCTGTCAACCCCTAATTTTGAAATTTTTGTTATTTTCTTGTAAGATTTTACCAGATTTGGTTAACACTCCACCATTTAAACAATTAAAGATGGAAGAAATTTTGAGCGGTGTCGTCGGTAATTTTTTCAAGTTCTATGGCAGAAATGCCACGCAAAGTTGCCACAAAATTAAGCACATCAATCAAATGTGCGGGTTCGTTTCGTTTGCCACGATTTGGCACTGGGGTTAAATATGGGCTGTCTGTTTCAAACATAAAACTGCCCAATGGCAAATTTTGTGCCACATTTTGAATGTTTTTTGCATTTTTAAAAGTTACATTGCCAGTAAACGACATTTTGCCGCCAAGTTTGATAAGTTCACGAGCATATTCCAAACTGCCACTATAACAATGAAAATCAAAACCATATTTTGGTGGATTTTGCTTTAAGATTTGCAAAGTGTCGCCATAAGCATCTCTACAATGAATGACAACTGGCAAATGATATTTGTTTGCCAAATCAATTTGAGCAGAAAAAACTTGTTTTTGCTTTTCCCTGTTTTTATGGATTGGGTTGCCATTTTCGTCAACCAAATCTCGCTCAAAGTAATCCAAACCAATTTCGCCCACTGCAACCAATTTTTTGTTGTTGCAATTTAACAATTTTTCCAGTTCAGCGGCGTTATATTTTTCACATTCATCTGGATGGACACCAACAGTGTAAAACACACTATTGTTTTCAGCGGCAATTTTGGCAGCCAATTTGCTTGAATTTAAATCGCTGCTGGCGCACACAACTTTTGCAACTCCCGCATTTAAGTAGTTTTGAATAATTTGCCCCACTTCCCCAATATATTGTTCATCATTAAGATGGCAATGTACATCAATCATAATTGCTCCTTATATGTTTTATATTAATGACCAAAACGAAATTTTTCAAGCATTTTGTTGTTAGTATGGTTTAATTGTTGCCGGCAATAAATTTTGATTAAATTTATTTGCTATTAAACTGCAACAAAAAATCCGCATAAATTGCGGATTTTAAATTAATTTTGAGTTTTTTGATTTTCATTTATTTGTTGTGATTGTTGTTGATTGCTTTCATTTGGAGTGGTGGTTTGAGTTTGCTTTTTGTTGCTCATCTTTTTGAGCATTGCAAGCAACTCCGTTTTGTTTTCCTTGCCTGTGAACAAGCGTTTGATGTTTGCGCGATGAGCAAACAAAACAAGGAACAAAATGCCACAAATCAAAATGTAATTGACCCAATTTGCTGGATTAACCAAACAAATTTCCACAACAGACAAAACAATAATTTCCAGCAATGTGCAAATTGACGCATATTTGATGAACAACATGCTGACAATCATTGCAACAAAACAAATGAGAGTAACCCACCAGTTTGCCACAAAGAAAACGCCAATGCTTGTTGCAATGCCTTTGCCCCCTTTAAATTTGAACACAACTGGGAAAATATGCCCCAGCACACAAGCAAAACCGCCCACATATAGTGCGATTTCACCATTAAGACCACAATATTTAAAGATTAAATAACCAGCAAGTGCGCTAACCAAGCCTTTAAGCATATCCAACACAAAAGTTATAACGCCTGGCCAAAAGCCATAAAAACGCCAACTGTTTAAAGTGCCAGGATTGCCACTGCCATGTTTTGTGATGTCGTCATGCTTTGTTTTTGCAACCACTCTTGCCCAAGTGATGTTGCCAATAAAATAACACACAACAGCCAAAATAATATAATACAAATATTTCATATTGTTATATTAACACCTATTATAATTTTTGGCAAATAAATTTGATTGCAAACCAAAATTTTAAATTAAATTTGATTGCAAACCAAAATTTTAAAATAATTTTGTTTGTTGTTTGCCAAAAGGAAATGTTAATCCAATTCCTTTGTGTTTTGTTTTGGGTCAATTTTGTAAACTATAGTGCGATTTTCTTCATTATCCCCTGTGAAAAAGACTAATGTGGTTCTCAATTTTGTGTAATCAAAAAGCAAATTGCCATCTTTATCATAAGCTGGTGAACCATCTTCATTAAAGATTTGCTCATAATAATTTTTGACCTTAATGTTGTCCTTTGTCATAAATTTAAACACTTGTGGGAAAAGGTTAAGAGCCATATCTTGGCGTGAATAAGAGATTGCATCATGGTAAGCGTGATTTCCGTCATTTTCATCACCATCGCCACACGCAACATCTTCTTTTAAAGTGGCTTTGTCAATTGACAAAATGTCATTATCAGTGTTGATCGCAACGCTATCATCAAAAGTGAAATTTTCATAAAACATTGAGCCAGTGTTGCATTTTGGTATTCCGCAAGTACCTTCATTAGGTTGATAAAATGACACAGAGCCCCAATCATATACTACAACTTTAAAATATGGTTTGCCATTTTTTTCGCCCAATTTTTGGATAACATAATCACAATAATCTGGAATAACAAAATGGTTATTCAAATTTTCACGAATTGCATTGTATGATTCAATATTAATTTTCCCTGTCATCAAAAGTTTTGGTGTTTTGTTTTGAGATAAAATGTTGTTTAAATACAAACTTTGAGTATATCTTTGATTGTGCAAAGCATGGTATTCTGTCATCTCTTGCTCTGTAAGATTATATTTAATTAAGTATTGATTGTAATATGTATTGGTGTCGTCTGCAACATTTATGCCCATATACAAATCTGGAACAACGCTATATGTTGCATCAAGTTTAACCCCTTGGTTGTCTGTGCTTAAAACAAAAGCACTTGTCAAACATTCTTGTTCGCCAGACATGATTTTGTCCACATCATAACCTTGTTCTTTTAAAAATGTGTATGGATTGCCATAAACGTCTTTATAAAAGCCTTTTTCAAAATTGGACTCAATTGCTTTGTTTAATTTTTTACATTCTTCACTGTCAAACAAATTGTTTGTTAAATAAGAGAACATTGTCATGTCAACTTTGTCAATATCAGTGTTGATTGTTGTGCTGTCATCTGGTTTTTTGCTTTCGTTATTGTTAGTATTGTTTGCACAACCAACAAATGTGGTTGCAACCGCACCAGCCAAAACCAAGCTGGCAATTTTTTTCCAAACCTTGCTGTCACGCAATTTGTTTGAAACACGTTTTACTGCTTTTACAATCAAATTTAAATTTTCTTCCATAAAAATCTCCTTTTTGTTGCCAAAAATATTAAGATAAAAAACTTGACATTATAATAATACATTTACTGCATAATGTCAAGTGTTAATTTTATTTGTTGTAATAATAATCTTGATACCCAAAACGAGCGCCCTCGTAAAATTTGGCAGTAACTTTGCCATTACTAATCAAATAAGCATAATTCATGAAGAAATTGTCTTTTTGATTATTGTTTATTGTAAAATAGCAATCAGTTAATTTATACATGTTTATTTTATCATTGCCCTGGTAATCTTTTACTTTTCTGTATGAATACCCACAATAATTGAAAACGCCATTTGCGTAACTAGGTGTGCGATGAACTGGGAAAAGAGCAAATATTGGTTGGAACGAATACCTGCAAGAAAACATACTATCAACACTATTGTTGTTAAAATCCGTTTTTGCTTTGCTTTTTGTGCAACCAACCAATTCAAAATTATCCAAAATTGCAACGCAACTTGACATTTCAACACTACTAACAGAATCGCTGCCGAAAAAAAGCATGCACCTAAATCCGCCACCAACTATGCCACCATATGACAAATAAGTTGGATTAAATGAACTTGAAGATTCATCAATAATTTTCACTCTACCTTTAAACAAGCAGTTGCTAACTTTCAAAGATTGTTGATAATTTGCCCAGCCGCCACACACTCCACTTACGCAAAATTCTCTTTGGTTCTTGTTGTAAGCTGTTATGTTTGCGTGTGATTCGCAATTTGTGATTTTTCCATACGCCCCGCCAACAACTCCGCCAATCATTTGCGACAATTGTTTGTTGTTATCTTCTGAATTGTTATCAAAAAAACCTTCTATAAATGTAACGGCTTTAACCGTCATTGAACAAGTTGAATCAACTCTGCAATTTAAAACTTCTCCACCTTTCATTTCGCCAACAATAAACCCAACATAAAGTTCAATAACATTTGGCTTCCATGCTTCTTGGATATCTCTATAACTATACAATGCATGATTTTTGTTTACATAATCGTATTCGCCATAATCGTTTGTGTAATTGATGGTTGCGTTTTCAACATTCAAATTTTTTATTATTGCACCTTCTGTTTGCCCAAACAAGCCAACCGTTCCAGAATAAATACCCTTGCCCATAGTGAAATTTCTGATTGTGTGTCCTTTGCCATCAAACACACCTTTAAAAGGCGTGCCAGGATAAGATCCACCATAACCAACTGGATTTATAAACGCATTATTAAAATTTAAATCAGCGTCAAGATAAACTATTGAATAAACCGTGTTTTGCGAAACTTTTTTTACTAATTCATTCCATGTGCTTGTTGAAGTTACATGAAAGCTGCTTGCTGTTGCTCTAAATGTATGTTCACTTGTTGTGTTAAGGCTGTTGCCAATTGCTTTAAAATAAAATTCATTGTCATTAACCAAATAGTTGAACATAACATCATTTGCTGTTACCCTAACAGAATAACCAAGTTCGCCCGTTTCGCCAGTTGAAGAAATTTTGATTTTTTTTGCCAACTTTTCTTTTGTGTTGTCTTCTAGCGTAACAGTGTCTGTCAGTTCCAATTTAACAACGCCAGATGTGGTGCGGATAACTGCAACATTGTTTGGTGTTAAATTAAACGCCAAACCAAGAATTGTTATAACAACCAAGGCAAAGCAAAAAGCAAGCAAGAGTAAACTTACTATCTTTTTATATTTAACACTCTTTGACCCAAACATATTCATTTACATTGTAACAATTTAATGTTGCTATTGTCAAACTAAAAAAAATAAAAATGCAATTAATTAAAATAATTAAAAATCATTAGCCAAATCAACAATTGATTTTAAAACTTTATATGTTTTGTCAACAAAAAACCTTGCCATTATTAAACTCAATGACAAGGTTACAAATTTAATTTTCATTTTTGTTTTTAAAAGTAACTTTAATTGGTGTGCCGTTAAAATCAAAAGCACGGCGAAGGTTGTTTTCAATATAACGTATATATGAATTTTCAACCAATTCTGCATTGTTGCAATAAATTTCAAAAGTTGGTGGGCAAGTTGCAACTTGTTTGCCAAAGATGATTTTCAAGCGTTTGCCATGCTTGCTTGGTGGTTCGGTTGCACTGATTGCGTTTGTTAACACATTGTTGAAAAGTGCCATAGGAATTTCTCTTTTTGCATTGGTAAGCACGTAATCAACCTTTTCCATAATCTGCCCGATACGTTGCCCCGTGGCACAAGAAACATAAAGTGTTACATAGTATTTCATAAACGCCAAATCATTTTCAAATTGCTTTTCAAAGGCTTTGCGTTGTTCGGTGGCATTTTCAATCAAATCCCATTTGTTAACAACCACAACTGTTGGTTTGCCTTGCTCATGCACCAAGCCCAAAATGCGCACATCTTGTTCGGTTATGCCTTCACTTGCGTCAAGCACAACAACCACCACATCAGCACGTTCAATTGCGTTAAGGCTGCGGATAACACTGTAACGCTCAATGCTGTCTGGCTCTATTTTTGATTTGCGCCTTAAACCAGCAGTGTCAATCAAACAATAATCTTTGTTGTTCCACCTAAAAGGGCTATCGATAGCATCACGCGTTGTGCCTGCAACAGAACTTACGACCACCCTATCTTCGCCCAGCAAGCGGTTTGTTATGCTGGATTTGCCAGCGTTTGGCTTGCCCACCAAAGCGATTTTAACAGTGGACTCATCTTCTTCCTTTTCAGTGCGGCGGAGATATTTAACAACCTCATCAAGCAAATCGCCAATACCTTTGCCTTGTTCGGCAGAAATGGCAATTGGGTCGCCAAGTCCAAGTTCATAAAACTCGTAAGTTTTTTCAACTTCATTGTTATCCAATTTGTTAACAGCAAGCACTTTTGGTGCTTTAGCTCTGCGCAAATAATTGGCAACCTCAACATCATCATGTGTTATGCCCTGTTTGCCATCCACAAACAAAATGATAACATCAGCCAAATCAATTGCAAGGTTTGCTTGCTCAATTATGCGTTTGTTAATTTCATCATCTTTGTTAAAATCTAACCCGCCGGTGTCCACAATTTGAAATTGATAGCCACACCATTCCGCGTTGGCAAAAATTCTATCTCTCGTTACACCAGGGATATCTTCAACTATACTAATCTTACTGCCAGCAATTTTGTTAAAAAATGTTGACTTGCCAACATTTGGTTTGCCGACTATTGCTACAAGTGGTTTTTTCATACTTGGTTAGTATAACACAAGCCCAATATATTTTCAATTGTTTTTTTGTTTTTTGCTTAAATTTTGCAGTTTTTGCAGCCAAAACATTTGCCTTTTTTTGCTTTTTTTGCAACAAACATAACTGAAAATGTGATTAAAGCAACGATTGCCAAAACAATTATGGCAAACCAAAATTTGCCTATTATTGTTTGATATGCCACAAACGACAAAATGTAAGCAATTGAAATTTGGCTTAAAACCGCAAACACAGCGTAAAATTTGTCAGTTTCCGCTTTTAAAACTGCCAAATTGCTGGCACATGGGCAATAAAGCAACGAAAATATTAAAAACGAAATTGCACTTGCTGGCGAAAAGTTGATTACACTTGTTGAAACCGCCAAACTGGCAACCAGTTCACCCCTTGTAAGAGCATTGTTGCAGATTGACATTGTGCTTACAACCAACTCTTTTGCAAGTACCCCAACAAACAAAGCACACACCACACCTGCAGAGTTTAAACCAATTGGCGCAAACAAAAAGCAAATTTTGCCAGCAACAAGATACGCTATGCTGTTTGTTATATCTTGTGTGTAATGCAAATTAAACTCGGTGTGAGTTGCAATCCAAATAATTATACCAACCGTCAACACAACTGTGAACAATCTGCGGAACATATCAACCGCGCTGGTTAAAATTGTTTGAAAGCAATGTTTGATGTCTATGTGTTTAAGCGGCGGAAACTCAAGCAACAACTCTCCTTGCTCGGTTGGCAAAATGGTTTTGTTTAAAATGAACGCCAAAACAAGAGCCACAACAATACCCAACAGATAAACACCCAAAACCACCCAAAAAGATTTTGCTTTGAAAAATGCACTTGCAATGATTGAGTAAATTGGCAATCTTGCCATGCAACTGATATAAGGATTTAATAGTGCTGCTTTTGTTTTTAAATTTTTTCCTTTCATGTTTCTTGTGGTCATTGTCGCAAGAGTGTTGCACCCCAACCCCATAAGCATGATATACACCACTTTTCCATTCAAACCCAAGGTGGACAAAAAGTCATCAACAACATAGCACAATCTTGCAATCAAACCACTGTCTTCCAAAATTGTTAGCACAACATACATCAAACAAATCTGTGGCAAAAAACTTAATATGGTTGTGAATGAACTAAACACTCCAGAATTAAAAAATTCAATTAACCAAATATTATCGGTTATGCTAGTTAAAAAATTTAAAAACGGATTAACAATTAAAAAATTAATTGCATAAATAAACAAATCACTAATTGCTGGGCCAAGCGAAAAGAAAATTAAATAAAAAATTAAAAAAAATGCAAAAATAAACGAAAAAATCATAAAAAATGGGTTTAAAATCAATTTATCTAATTTATTTTCGCCATAAATATAATTATTTTTTAATTTTTGACAATCTACAAGCAAATTATCAATATAAATATATCTTTGCTTTATTATTTCCGCATAAAAACCTTTAATATAGTCAATTTGTGTGTCATTTAAGCCATCAAAAATGCCATTTAATGCAAAAATAATTTGTTTTTCGCTTAAATTTAACTTATTTTTTATTATTTCAACAATATTTTTTAAATAATTTAAATTATTTTTTGAAAAATTGTCAAAATTTGATATATTTTTTGAATTATTTTTAACTTTTAATAAATTTTTTGTTAATTTTTGTTTTTTGGCATTTACTATTTCAATGTCAATATTTAATTTTTGACTTAATTTTTTAACATCAATATGATTACCTTTTTTGCAAAAATAATCATAATTATTCAACAAAATTTTGTAATCTAAATTTAATTCTTTGAGTTGCAAGCAAAGATACAAATTGCGTCTTAAAGAATTTGCATCAACCACAACCAAACGCGCGCAATCTGTTAAAATAAAATTTTTGCTAACCTCCTCTTCTCGTGAAAAAGGTATCATTGAATACAACCCTGGGAGATCATAAAAACAAAATTTTTCATTTTCAAAATCAACAATTTTTTTTGCTTCACTCACTGTAACACCATGAAAATTTCCAGTGTGTTCATGTGAACGTGTGAGTGAATTGAACAGTGTAGATTTGCCAACATTGGGATTGCCAACAAGCAAAATTTTGTTTTGTGGTTTTAAATTTTCCAAATCAAATTTAGGCATAAATCACTTCAATTTCCTTTGCAATATTTTCTTTTAAAGTGAAACAAGTGCAAGCAAAAACAACAAGCAAAGTTTTTTTTAATGCGCTCTTATGTTTAACTTTAATTTTTGTGCCGGGCGTCAAGCCCAACTCCATAAGGCGAATTTTAAAATTTGTATCTTTAACTGCAACATTTTGCACAACACATTCTGTGTTAAGTTTTGCTTGGGACAAGTTCATAAAATATAATATTAACCTATTAAAAAAAAATGAGTGTTTTTTGCACTCACTTAATTAATAAATAAAAACATCAAATTAAAATAAATTTGCAATAAACTCAAGAGTTGTTGCAACTTGAATTTGTTTTGTTAAAAATTTAACCTTTTCTCCATCCAAGCAAAATGGTTCATTTGAAGGATTTTCAATTGAGACCTTTTTTGCTTCAACAACAATTGCAGATTTGCTTTTTCTAATTGCGTCAACTCCACGAGTGAACATGCGCACAAAAGTGCAAAACGACCCAATCCCCTTGGTTTTTTTGATTGCAACAAATTTGATTTTGCCATTTGCAATGTCTTCATTTTTGTTGATTTCAAACCCACCAGCCGAACGCCCATTAATAAGCATAACATAAACAAACTTGTCGTTTATCCTTGTATTGTCAACTTCAAAAGTAAATGGAAGTGCCTTGAGTTTGAACAAACCTCCAAGACCTGCCCAAACATATGCCATGCGCCCAATTTTGCTTTTTGTTTTTTGATTTGCTTTGAACGACACACTTGTTAAATATCCACTTGCCAAAGAGTAAGCAATGTATTGTTCCCCGTCAAACATTATGTCGTATTTTGTTGTGTGCAATCGCAAAACCGCGTTAATGGAATTATCCAAATCACGAGGGATTTCAAGAGTGCGAGCCACATCATTGCATGTGCCAAAAGGCAAAACACCAACAATGCTTTTTTGCTCTGCCCTTGCCACGCCGTTGATAACATTGTGCAAAGTGCCGTCCCCACCTGCTGACAAAATTATGTCATACTTGCCAGAGTTTTTTAACGCAACATCTTGAGTGTGCTCCGGTGATTTGCTTGCAATAGCGTCAACTGTTGTGAAACGCAAAGAAAGACGCTGTTTTATGTATGGCAATTTTTGTTCAATTTTGCCTTTTAAAGCGTCTGGATTGTAAATCACAAGCACAGATGAGTATTGCTTCACTTTTATTTTTTCCTTCTTAATATTTCAAATTTTTTCAAATCCAAATTGGTTTTTACCGCCACAATTTGCTTTGGAATTTTACATTCTGGCAAAGATTGACCTTTGTCATCCAAAATTTGTTCAATTGTTATTATAGCATTATTTTTTTGTTTAGACAACAATTCTAATTGCTCCCCAACCTTAAATCTGTTGCGCATTTCAACTTTTGCCATGCCATTTTTGCTGTTTTCAACAACGATTGCCACAAATTCGTAGTCTGTTTGAGGTGTGCTGGTTTCAAGCGTTTGCTTTGGGTTGCCAAAATAAAACCCTTCACTATAATCACGATGACTGCATTTAAAAACTTCATTTTTAATTTCTTCCGGCAATTTGAAATCTTTGTGAGTGTACAAATAATCAAGTGCCATGCGATAAGCATTTACAATGTTTGCAACATAGTATTCCGTTTTCATTCTGCCTTCAATTTTGATTGAAGTTACACCCGCATCGCGCAGTTTGTCCAAGTAGTCAATCATGCACATATCTTTGCTGTTTAAAATATATGTGCCGTGACTGTCTTCTTCAATAGGATACTCTTGCTGCCTGCTAACCTCCCTAATTGCATAACCCCAACGGCAAGATTGCACGCATGCACCACGGTTGGCGTCGCGCCCAGTGAAAAAGTTGCTTAACAAACATCTGCCAGAATAACTGATACACATTGCCCCATGGCAAAAAGCTTCCAGTTCAATATCTGCTGGAATTTTTGCACGCAAACAAGCAATTTCTTCCATTGTCATCTCTCGTGCCAAAATAAGACGCTTAACCCCCATATTTACATAAACCATTGCACTTTCGCTGTTGGTTATGTTGGCTTGTGTGCTTACATGCACTGCCAAATTTGGAGCAATACGTCTAACCATACTAATTACGCCCAAATCGGCACAAATAACTGCGTCAACGCCAATACTATCCAAATATTTTATATATTCTGGCAAATCTGCCAAATCACTTTCGTGTGGAATTATGTTTACGGTTACGTATACCTTAACATTGCGTTCGTGTGCATAGTTAACCGCCCACGCAAGGCTTTCCAAATCAAAGTTGCCTGCAAAAGTGCGCAGCCCAAAACGAGTTGACGCCAAATAAACAGCGTCAGCCCCATATTCTATTGCCATAATTAACTTTTCTTTGTCCCCAGCGGGTGCAAGCAATTCCATACAAATTTTCCTTTTGTTTTTACTTTTTAGTGCAAATTTTTTTAAAATTTAACTTAATTTTGTTATTTTTTTTAATTTTTTTGATTATTTTAACTAATTATATTAATTTTTTTTGATTTTTTCAATCTTTTTGTTTGGTTTTGGAAATTCGCTCATATTTGCTTGTTTAATTCTTGTCAAGCCAACACCATCGCCGATGTCGTAAATTAAAGTGTCAAAAATAGGGTTTGTTGTGATTTCCGCAATATATTTATGCAAAGATTTTATCATAGCACGGCAACCAGTGGTTACTTTTACTTTGCCCAGCACCATGCCATGAAAATACAAATTGTCCGCCATAATAATACCATTTGGATTTAAAATTTTAACCAAATATGGCAGATAATTTATGTATTGATTTTTTGCCCCGTCTAGATAGATAAAATCATATTTTTTTGTGCAATTTTTAAGATAATCCATTGCATCAATCAAATATGGTGTGATTTTTTTTGTTAAATTGGCAGATTTTATGTTTTCAACTGCCAAAGAATATCTCTCGGCATCAATCTCAATTGTGTCAATATGCTCACAATTTGTGTTAGTTGCCATTGCAATTGAACTGTAACCTATTGCTGTGCCAATTTCCAAAATCTGTTTGCAATTGTTGCTGACCATTGTGGAAAGCAAAAAGGATAATGTGTCGTCCAAACTAATGGGCACATTATTCTCTTTTCCAAATTGTTTTATTTCATCTAATTGCATAATTTTTTTATTTTTGTTTTGTTTCTGACTTGTTAAACCTTGAGTACACGACCCGTCATCCTGAGCGTAGTCGAAGGATCTCTAAATCATGGACGACAAGTCTTTCCAAGTTGGATTTTGCCTTGATATTAATTCTTCTTTCTTTTTCCTTGTCCAGCCCTTCAATTGCTTCTCGCGTGAAATTGCTAAATAAACATCGTTAAATTGTTCAACATGAATCAATTTGTTTAAATTGTATTTTTCTGCAAAACCAGCAACTGATTTTTGCTTGTGTTCATCAATTCTTCGAGAAAGATTATTTGTTACTCCAACATAAAGAGTTGTATTGTTTTGATTTGTTAAAATATAGATATAATACATAATTTTTAGTCCTGAGATCCTTCGACTGCGCTAACGCTCCGCTCAGGATGACAAAAGGATTTTTTATTTTAATTCCTTTAGTTATTGCTTTCAATTTTTTTGGCAAAATTGCTACAAAATTGCATATTGTTTGGCATTATTTTAAGCCCTGACCAACAAGTTAATCATTGCTTTCGATTATATGCTCAAACAGTTTAGCATATATTCTTCGTCTTACTCTTATTTTTGTTGGACACAAACTAATCGTTAGACTCGATTATTATCGGCACGATGAGTGGTTTGCGTTTAAGTTTTTTGTTAAGGTAGTTTGTTAAAGCACGGCGCAAAGATTGTTTAACTGTCATATAATCGCGTGAGCGCACTGCGTTTTCGTCAACGCTGGCTTCGATTGTTGATTTTGCATCATCCAACCAAGTTTGTGCTTCGCCCATATATGTGAAACCACGAGAAACGATTTCTGGACGGCTGTTGAGTTTGCCTTGCTTTGCGTTAACATTCAAGATGACGATACACATACCATCTTCGCTCAATTGTTTACGCTCTTTAAGCACGTTGCTTTCAAGTTCACCAATGCCAGCACCGTCAACCAAACGGCTGCCAAATGGAACAGTATCTGTTGCTTGGAAGAAGTTTTTGTTAACTTCCACTTTCATGCCCAACATAGGCAAAATGATGTTGTGCCTATCCATGCCAACCGCAATTGCAGTTTCGCGTTGAGCAAGCAAGTGTTTTTGTTCACCATGCACTGGAATGAAATATTTTGGTTTGATAAGGTTGAGCATAATTTTCATTTCTTCCTTGCAAGCGTGACCAGATGCGTGAACTTGTTCAAGTTCGTTATAAATAACTTTTGCACCCAGCATGATAAGGCGGTTGATAACATTGCTGATTGATTTTTCGTTGCCTGGGATTGGGCTTGATGAGAAAATAACAGTGTCATTTTCGCCAATTTCAATGCCTTTAAATTCGCCAGAAGCCATACGTGGAAGCGCGCTGTTTGGCTCACCTTGGCTGCCAGTTGAAAGGATAAGGATTTCACTATCCTTGTAATTTTTAATTTTTTCCACTTCAATGAGATTTGCGCGATTGAGTTGCATTTCACCAATTTGGCTTGCAACATCTGTTACATTAACCATACTTCTGCCCACCAAAACAACTTTACGGTTGTGAGTTTCTGCCAAGTGGATTACTTCTTGCACACGGTCAACATTGGAAGCAAAACCTGCCACAATGATGCGGCGGTCCTTGTTTTCGTTAAACAATTTGTCCAAGGTTTGACCAACAACGCGTTCACTCAACGACATGCCTGGACGCTCTGCGTTTGTGCTGTCGCTCATATACAAAAGCACGCCTTTTTGCCCCAATTCTGCAAAAGAATAAAAGTCAAAAGGTTCATCATAAATTGGAGTTAAGTCAATTTTGTAGTCGCCAGTGTGCACAACCATGCCAACTGGTGTTTTGATTGCCAATGCAAACGCACCCGGAATTGCGTGGTTAACATGAATAAACTCAATTTCAAAGCAGCCCAAAGTGATCTTTTGTTTTGGTTTAACTGCAATGGTTTTGTACTCAATCTTTTTGTGCTCGTCCATTTTCTTTTTAATGAGCCCGCATGTCATTTTGCTGGCATAAATTGGTGCTTTAATTTCGTTAACCACATATGGCACACTGCCGATGTGGTCTTCGTGGCCGTGAGTGATAACAAAACCGCGAATTTTTTCTTTGTTTTCAACCAGATAAGTGATGTCTGGCACAACAAGGTCAATGCCCAACATATCTGTGGATGGGAACATAACGCCACAGTCAATAACAATGATATCCTTGCCATATTCAAGCACTGTCATGTTTTTGCCAATTTCACCAATACCACCAAGGAACATAACCTTTAAATTGTTACCCTTTTTGCCTTTGATTTTTGCACCATTTTCAGCAAGCACAACTTGATTACCGTCTTGTGCCAAGTTTAATGCTGATGCAATTTCTGCAGTTTGTGCAGCTTCCGCTGATTGATTTTGCAATTCATCAATCAATTTGTCTGTTTCCCTTTTTGCTTGCGCGCGGCTTTCCACTTTGTGTTGTTTTGCACGTGTTAAATTTTGATTTGTGTTTTGTTGTGATTTGTTTGCAGCCTTTTTGTTTGTGTGATTAAAACTTTTGCCCAAGTTGTTTTTTCTTGGTGCAAAGTTTTTGTCGGTTTTAACAGACTTGTCAAACTCTTCACTTGTCATTAAATTTTCCATAATATCTCCTTAAATTTTGTTTTTTTACATCGACAGATGTTTTGTATTCACAAAAACCAATCGCATTTTTTGATTGATTTTTATTTTTAATCATTTTGCCTTTTAGGTTAAATAATTTGATTTATACTTAAATTTAAGCGTAAAAGCACAAAAAAACATAAATATGGCAATTAATTATGTTAAATTGCTTAAAAACGCTTATACCCCTTACAAGCATATCTTGCAAACAAATGCAAGTGTATTAAGTTTTTTAAAAAATATAAATCGTATTTTTATTATACCACAAAAAAAAGGATTGTCAAGCAAAAACAAAATCTTTTGTCTTTTCGACAATCTTTTTAATTTTTAATCACCCACAATTTAATTTGCAAAATTTTGTTTGTTTGGCAACACAAAATCAACTTTTGTTTGCGCGTGTGTTTGGTTTTGTGCTTGCACGCTTGTTGATGCAGTTTTTGCAGTCCAACTTGCCACCAATGTGTGATTTTCTGTTACATTAACCACTGTTGAGCTTGTTATATATGTGTCAGTTTCAACAAAACCGATATTGCTGAATGTGCCGTTAAGCACTTTGCCAGAGCCAGAAGAATTTTCACAACGGAAGGTGTAGAACACAAATCTCATTGTTGAAATGTCTGCTGGGGTTGTAAATGTGCCAGAAAGGTGATATGTCTTGCCTACAATTGGGTCAGAGCCACCAAGCAAGTCATACACATTGCCAGTGCCTGTTCCAATATACCTATAACTACCATTGCTGGTTATCCTATACAACAAATTGCCCCATTGATATGGTTGCGTCCAATGATAGCCGTCTGGCAATGTTTCATTTAATGTTATATCATAACTCAACCTATATGTTGTGCTAGGTTTAAAGTTTGCCAAAACATAGCTGTTGCTGATTTGTTCATCAACCCAGAACGCGCCAGTTTTGTCAGCAATATCCAATTGCTTATTCCAGCCATTGAATGTGTAGCCATCGCGTGTTGGAGTTGGAAGTGTGCCATAAGTTGAACCAAAACTGATTGTTTTGTTTGGTGCAATGTATGCGGTTGCATTTGAACCTTCTTCAAGTTTTAAGTTATATCCATTGTAAGCGGAGATATCCGATGGCAATGTAAAACCACTTTCAAGGCCAACAAACAAATATTGCGTTGCACTTGATGAAATATTGTTGTGCCTTGCCATTGTGAATGTAAAACTTGTAATTGATGTATATGGACCTTGTTGAACTGACGCATTCCCATCTGGCTCATTAGATATTTTAATCCAGTAAATTGGTTTGGCGCTTGACAATGTGTAAGTTTTGCCTATTTCCAAATTGTCAATTGGAAATCTTACATGACTAGTGCCATTGGTTCTTGTTGTTATAATATAATCATTAAACTTCAAAATATTTGGATTTGCATTGTTGCCGTAATCGAAAGACATTGTGTAATTATTTGCTTGCCATTGCGCTGTTAATGTGCCAACTGACTTGCCAAAAGTGTAGGTGCTGCTTGCAAATTTGCCGTCGCCAGAAAATGCCCAACCTTTAAAAGTGTAACCTTCCCTTGTTGGTGTGCCAATTGAAAGAGTTGTATCTCTGTTTTGGCTGATTGTTTGAGTTGTGTTTGAATTGTTGTAAGTTCCGCCATTTGGACGAATGTACAATGTATGTTCAATGTCTGCTTGGTCCTGATTTTTTATGAGCAATTGGCAGGCTTGAATGGCTTTGTCTAGATTAGTTTCTTCCTTAATCAAACCTTGAATTGCAAGCACTTGCAAATCTATGTTTGCGGTTGCTTTTTTGTAACTATTGTCCAACTCGCCAGAGATTGACAAAACCAAATTTGTTTGCTTTTTTGCTGCTGTTGCAAGCAAAGTTGCTTTGTCTGTTGTGCTGGTTTCATCCCCTGACAACACTGTTCCGTCAAGGTTATACCAATAAACAAAAGTTTCGGCTTCCGTTGCCCCAACTTTTGTGATGTTTAATTTAAGCCTGTAAATTGCATAAACGGCATACTCGCCAATATTTTTAACATAAACACTGTTTAAATTGATTTTTTGCCCCGGTTGAACACCGCCCAGAGTTTGACCATCAAACAAAGTGGTTGTGTAAACATCATTGCTATTCACAAAATCAACTGATATGTTGGCAAAATAAATTTCCTGTTTTTCTTCCGCGCGGGCAGTAAAATAGGCATAAGTTAAACTTACGCCCAAAAAAAGTGCAACAAAAATTGTTGCAACTTTACACAAAAACTTAATTCCCACCCCTCGGGAATTTGAGTTGTGCTTTGCCCCTAATTTCATACTATTATTTTAATCCGTTTTTAATAAATTAGCAAACAAAAAAACAACTTTTTGCATATTTTAAAAAAAGTTGTTGTATTTTTGTGAATTTTGAATTGTTTTTTGTTAAAACATTAAAATTTAAACAATTTGTTAAACTCTGCTTTGCTCATAACATCGGCTTTGGTTGCGTCGCCATATGTGGTTAAACTAACACGTGGATTTGCAAATATTTCACGGAAAATGGCGTTACACTCTTCCAATGTTATATTTTTTATGATTTTGTCAATCTCTTTCTTTTTGCGAAGTTTGCCATAGATGGCAAGGCTGTCAAGTTGTGTCATATATCTTGAAGCGCGTGGTTCTTTAACTGCTTCGCCGTACTTCCACTCTCGTTTGTATTTATCCAATTCTGCTTGATTAAAACCATTTGCAAGTTTTGTTTTGATGTAATCTGCTGTGGTTTTTAAAATATCGTTAATTTTGCCTTTTTCACACTCGGTGTAAAGCGTTGCAACGGATTGTGTGAGATAATAGTTCATTGAAAAATCAGAGCCATAAACCAAACTTTTTTCAAGGCGCAATTGCTTTTGAATGCCGTCGGTGAAATTATTGACCATTGCTTGCACAACACCACATTTGGTTTTAAAATCCTGCTCCAAATAATTGCGATTGAAAGCAAAATTTAAAAACAAATAACTTTTTTTGATTTCCTGCGTTTGAATTTTGAAAAATTTGTCATCTTTCAAATCAATATACAACATTGGAAGACCATCAAATTTGGATTTGCTTGGAATGCTGTTTGCAAATTTTGAAAGCAGTTTTTTAACCTTGCCGGCACTCATTGGGCTTGCAACATATGCATGCAAGTTGTTGGCGATAAAGTACTTTTTTACATAGTCTTTAACATCTTTGCTTTTTATGGTTGCCACAGAATTTTCGTTGCCTACAACGCGATTTTTAAACACATCATTTTTAAACAAATTGTAATTGTTGCATTCGTTGGCAAGGCGGTTATATTTATCCTTGCTTATGGCAATTTCTTGTTGAACAACTGGAATTTCTGCATCAACATTTTTTTGGCTGAAAGTGGAAAGTGCAATTAACTCTGCAACTGTGTTGAGATAGGCGTCAAACTCATTTGTAAACACATTGCCAGTAAAACAAATTTCCCTGCCGTTTGTGTAAGCATTTGTGTTGATAAAATCAAAGTATTGCTTGCTGATTTGCTGTTTGTCCTTTTCCTTTGTGCCTGTAAAAAACATATGCTCGGTGAAATGTGCCAAACCTGGGATTGTGTCTTCCCTTGCACCGCACAAAAATTGCAATTTAACCATTGTTGATTTTGTCAATTTATTTTTTTTGTAATAAAGTTTGCCACCAAAAGGCAAATCAATAATCTTATGCTTTGGCATATTCCTCCAATAAATCAAAAATTTTAAAATATACAATAATCCGTATCGTCGCCATAATCATCGTTGACAGTGCTGCCTTTCCCCCTGTATTCGTAAAGGTAATCGTCGTTGTAGATAACCTTTTTTTTGTTGTGGGTTATAATTTCCACAACTTGTTCAGTGGACAATTTTGGTGATGTTGTTTCTTGAACATCGGCTTTTAAACGCATAACGCCGTTAACCTCAACAAATTGATATTCTATGCTATATTTTTTGTATTGTGTTGCAGCATAACTACTGCACAATTTAATCAACTTTTGTTTGAGTTCAACAATTTTTCTAACATCATTAGTTTGATATGCTTTTGTTAATTTTTTTTCCAATTTTTCTTTATTTAATGTATATTCTTTGCTTTCTTCCATAATGCACCGCCTATATTTTTTTTAATATTAACATAATAAAGTTTAAAATGTCAACGAGTAAACAAATTTAATAAAATTTTAACAATTTTAATCGGCTGTTGCTTGCAAATTTGCCTTTATTCACTTCTCAAAGCAAGAACAGGGTCCTTTTTTGAAGCAATTTTGGCTGGAATTAAGCCCGCAACAAAAGTTAAAAGCACGCTTATTACAATCAAAATCAAACAAGCAACTGGTTGCAAACTTACAAGCCCCGCCACCCCAGTTAAGTGCTTTAAAACTGCTTGCAACACAACACTTAAAACTGCTGCAACAAGCACACCAATTGTGCCAGCAAGCAAACCAATGATTGCTGTTTCGGCATTAAACACGCGAGAAACATCTCGTTTGGATGCGCCAACACTTCGCAAAACGCCAATTTCCTTTGTTCGCTCAATAACAGATGTGTAAGTGATGATTGAAATCATGATGCTGCTTACCACAAGCGAAATTGCCGCAAACGCAACAAGAACATAACTGATAATGTTAACAATGCTGCCCAGCATGTTTGTAAGCATTTGGGAACTGTCGTTGTACACAATTTTTGTGTTGTGATTGTTGTTCCAATCGTTTATCATCGCGGTTAAATCGTCCTTGGCATCAAACGATTTGCAGTAAAAGTACACGCCCGTTGGCACATCGCTTGCATTGTACATTTGAAGATACAAATCAACAAGTTGCTCGTTGGTTAAATTGATTTTAAGGGAATCGCTTGTTAACATATCAACCATTTCTTGCAGAGTGTTAAATTCGTAAATCGTGCCTTCGGTGAAATATGACAATTCGCTTATGTTAACCTTGTATGGCACACTTAATGTTGCATTTTTGTCGGTTAACACATTGGCTTTTAAATTGGCAACAACATTGGACGCTTTGCAGTTTGCGCGATATTCTTCTGCAAGGGCGCGTGAATACATTATTCCATTTGTAAATATGCTGCCAGACGCATCTTCCTTTAAAATCAACACACCAGTGATTTTAAGTTGTTTTGTGTTGCTGTTTGAGTAAAGCGACGCCAAAGTGCTTTGATTTGAAATGATTGCAGAATTGTCCGTCAAACTGCCAAAATTAAGCACAGGGCTGCCATCCAGATTGTAATACGCATCGTTAAACAAAATTTTGTAAGTTTTGTTGTTTATAATTGTGTCCAACTTGATTTTATCCCCTTCCGCTGGCAACGCAATGCCCAAAGACTGCAACTGATAGTTTGCCACTGAACGAGAATTTAACACCAACGCCAATTCGTCCACCTGTGTTGGATATGAGCCTATCACATCGTAAAGACTGCGAACATAATTTTCGTTTGACAATGCCTCAAAAAATGTTGAAGATGTTGTGCCATTTAAAACGCTTGTGGTTGGCACATTGTTGATTGGAAACAGCATTGAACCCGCGCTGGTTGTGTAATCTGTGATAAAGTGCATTGAACCTGCGTAACTGATTTGCAATTCGTTTAACAAATCTTTTTTGGACTTTTCGGCATAATGATTGTTAACATGCTCAACAAATTCGCTGCTAATGTAGTTGTAACTGCCATAACTTGTTAGCATCTCTTTCATGTCGTAAAAAGAGAGTTCATCATCAGCGATGTTTCCGTTTTTGTTATCGCGTGAATTTATGCCATTTTGCAGGCTGTTTAAATCAACGGCAACTGAAGTTACAGAAATTGGATAACTTGCCAAACTTTCGCTTTGCATGCGGTTGATGTAACCCATCATGCCTGCACTTGCTGCCAAAATTAAGGCTATGCCAATGATACCAATGCTGCCAGCAAAAGCCACCATAAGCGTACGCCCTTTTTTTGTTAACATATTTTTAAAACTCAAAGCAAGAGCGGTGAAAAACGACATTGACTTTTTCTTTTCCGTTTTTTGAAAAGACTGTGTTTGTTTAAGTTGAGCCAATTTTTGTTTGTGTTTTTCAATTTCTTTTTGCGATTGTGCGTGAGTGTATGGTTTGCTATCTTCCACTAATTCACCGTCCAAAAAACGCACAATTCTGGTTGAATATTTTAGTGCAAGTTCTGGATTGTGTGTAACCATAATAACCAATCGGTCTTTGCTGACTTCTTTAAGCAAATCCATGATTTGGACACTGGTTTTGCTGTCCAAAGCACCAGTTGGTTCGTCTGCCAAAATAATCTCTGGGTCGTTAACCAACGCACGAGCAATGGCAACCCTTTGCATTTGCCCGCCAGATAGTTGATTTGGTTTGGATTTCAATTTATCTCCCAAACCAACTTTTTCAAGCACTGCAATGGCACGTTCTCTTCGTTCCTTTTTCTTGATCCCGCTTAAAGTTAATGCAAGTTCAACATTTTCAAGCACGGTTTGATGTGGTATTAGGTTATAACTTTGAAAAACAAATCCAACTCGGTGGTTGCGATAGTTATCCCAATCTTTATCCTTAAACTGCTTTGTTGAAACTCCGTCGATAATTAGGTCGCCGTCCGTGTAGCAATCTAACCCACCAATAATGTTAAGCATTGTTGTTTTGCCACAGCCACTTGGCCCCAAAATTGAAGCAAACTCGTTGCGCCTAAAACACAAATTGATGCCTTTTAATGCCTCAACTGATTGGTCTTTTAACTGGTAACTTTTTTTGATATTAATCAATTCTAACATAGTTTTCCCCTAAAATTTAAAAGCAAATTTAAAAAAATCAATGCGCTTTTGTTTACTTGAAAATATTACAAAGATTTAACTTGATTTGTCAATTAAATAAACTTATAGTTTATAAAAATTAATTTGTTTTTAATCTTTAAAAAAATTGAATATTGACAACTCACCCTTTTGATGTTAGAATGCCACCAGAGGTAAGTATGAAAATATTGGAATGTTTGAAAACAATAGACAGCAAAATGCAATCTCACTCTGTTGCTGTTGCTGAATTGTTGGAGCCAAAATCAACAAACGAAATTGAAACTCTTAAAACTGTAATGGCAAAATTAACACAAAAGGTAACGGAAATTGAAAACACACAAAAGTCAATCAATGAATTAATATCGTTTTTAAAAGCCAACCCACAATTTGGAAATGCGGAAAAAATATTAAACAAATTGGCTAATTACAATGCTAGGTGCGATAGATATGTTTCTAATTTGAAAAATGAAACTATTGTTGTTTACCTTAAAATAAATAAATTAACCACATCAGCAAAGCAAGACACTGAACAAAAACCAAAAGAAATTGATTATTTTGGTGATGAAATGATTGCGCCTGCCCTTGTTGATTTGTACGCAAACAAAAATTTTATCACAAAACTGACATCAAAATTGAAAAATAAATTTGCCACAACATTTAAACCACAAAAACCAAGTTCCAACACAATCAAAGGCAAACAATTGTGCATTGAAGCCAACAAAATTTTAACAAAAAAGAAAGATATTAGTGATATCCAAAGATATGAATTTGTTATCAATCATCTTGAATTGGCAAAAAATTATTTTAACAATTGTGATGACGAAATTTTGTTTGATTTATGCCAAAAATCAATTGAAAATGTTGACATTTTGTTAACAAAAGCAATCAAAACAAAGGCTGATTCCTTATTTGAAAATGCAATAAATTTGTTCAAAAACAATCATATTGTTGACAGCAAAAGCAATTTTGTTAGTGCATTAAAATTGTACAAACGCATTGATGATGAAAAAATGATTTCTCAAATAAATGATTACATTGCAAAATGCAACTATTTGTTAACTTTAGACGAAGCAAGAACAAAATTTGCAATTGGCAAAACAAAAATGGAAAATGAAGAGTTTGATGACGCTGAATTTTACTTTGTTTGTGCAAAAAATTTGTTTTTTAAAATTAACAGAACTGAAGATGTTAACAACTGCTTAAAGATGATTGAAAAAAACAAAGTTGAAAAGCAACGTTTCATTGACAATTGCAAAAAACACGCTATGCAAGAATATAATGACGGCAACTATTACTACGAAAAAGAATGGTTTGTTAATGCTATTGAACATTTTGAAGCATCAATAAAATGGTACAAAAAAATAGGCAATCAAAACTGCATAAATCTTTGCCGTGAAAGGATAAATAAATGCAAAGTCGGCCAAGGAAATGAACTTTTCAATCAAGCATGTGATGAAATGAACACTGCCCCACTTCAAGCAATTAAAATTTTTGAACAAGCAATTGAATACTACACCGAAGGTGAAAATGACGCGTGTGTGAACAAATGCAACGCAAAAATTGCAAATTGCTACAACTTGATTGGCAACAGTTACTACGAACGCGGTTATAACAAATACGAAGTTGGAGTTTGCCTTGACGAAGCAATTGACCTGCTTAAAACAGCACTTGAATATTACCAAAAGGCTGATTATAAAGATAATATTGTTGCGTGCAGTAATTTGATTGCTGATAGTTATTTCAAAAAAGGTCAAAAACTTATAAGTAAAGTTGTCCACCAATCTAATTATGAAGATTATTATAGCGAAAACATAGACTTGCTCAATGATGCTATTGAATGTTTTAAACAAACAATATATTATTCTTATAGCGACAGTAAATCATATTTCGCACAATTAAAAATAAATGAATGTGAAAGAGAAATAAGTGATCTTGAATATAATCTAAAATATGAAGATGAATATGAAAATGAAGATTCTTCTTATTAATTAAACACACAATAAAAAGCACTTGTAGTTTGATAAGTGCTTTTTTGTTTATTTTTTGTGGTTTTGTTTAAATTAAAATCATTTCAACTTTTAAATTTGTTTTTGGTGTGAATTTTTGTTTAAACAATTTCCCAAACAAAGGTTGCAGTATCGCTCACGCTTATATCATCTGGTTGGATGTCGATGTTTGACAATCTAGCTCCCGAATTCATCAAGCATTTTGCTTCCACTTTGTAATCAGTGTTTGAATAAACATCAATTTCGCCCCAGTTGTAGTCAATCGACACTAGGTCACCAAGTTTGACATTGGATGCCGAACACAGAATTTTTGCCTTTTCCTTTGCATTTTTTGCAGCAGATTTCAAAAGCTCTTGGCTGATTTTTGTTGGGTCTTTAACTGTGAATGAAATCGACAATTCTGGTTTTGCAACACACAAACTGATTGCGGACAACACTTTTGCAAGTTGTTGCATATCAAAATCAAATTCAACTTTTAAATTGTGACTGCACACATATCCTTTAAACACGTTTTTGTAAACCCCGTTTGCATCTCTAACATTTTCGTAACGAGTGCGAACATTAAAATTGGTTGTTTTTAATTCATCTTTTGAAAAGCCTATTTGTGCAAGTGATTTGTTGAGAGAATCTATTTTTTTCGCTGAAAGGTTCATTGTTTTTTCATAATCTTTGTCTTCCGATTCCAAATTTAATGAAACAACAATCAAATTGGGTTTTGCACTAACTTTTCCAATACCTTTAACCGTAATTGTTTTCATAACACCTCCATAATCTGGCAATATTATACCACACAAGTATTTAATTTGTTTTTATTTTTAAAAAAATAACTCACTAAAATTTTTAATGAATTATTTTTTTAATTATTATGTTAAATTGTGTTAAGATGTCTATTTCATTTGTTATTTTATAACAATATTGTCAATATTTTCAATCAACTTTTGGTCTTTCATTTTTTTGTTTTGCAAAAATTTTTCATACAGATTGTCTATCTTCTCTTTAACTTCGTTTGGCATTGTCAATTGAATACCATAACAACCTGGCCCTCTGCTTGCACCTCTGCGAGGTCTCTCTTTCCATTCGCCATATCTTTCTATTAGTTGTTGCAACACTTTGAAAGTGTCAACATCATTGTTGTTTTTTGCGTTTTCAATGATTTTGTACAACATTCCTGCATACTTTCTGCTATCCATAAACATTTCAGAATCTTGAATGGTTATTGCCCAAGAAAAATCTTCTGTTGATTCAATATACAAGCCACACAATATGTGCTCCATTTCGTTTTTTAATTTGCGCTTTTCAATAAACTCTTTAAGTCCCATACTCTTCTCCTATTATTGTTATGATAACACACCTAAAATAAAATTTCAATACTAAAAATAAAAATTGCCAAAATCAGTGCAAAACCTAATACCCCCCTCAACGCCTAACGCAGCGCCTTTCACGGGGAAACGAGAAAGCCAATTGTAAATGCAACACTTTGCTCTTTTTTAGCAAAAAAAGCACAGGTCACTAAAACTTTGCAATAAAAAAATACAGGGGACCCCACAAAAGCCAAACATCGTGGGTTTTGTGGGGAAACGAGAAAGCCAAGTGTAAACGCGACAATTTGTGTTTTTGAAACAAAAAACACAAGTCGCTAAAACTTGTGCTTTCGAGTGGTGCGCCAAGAGGGGTTCGAACCCCCGACCCCCGCCTTAGAAGGGCGATGCTCTATCCAGCTGAGCTATTGGCGCTGGAGCGGGTGAAGGGAATCGAACCCTCGTAACTAGCTTGGAAGGCTAGCGCTCTACCATTGAGCTACACCCGCATCAAATCAAACAGCGTTATAATAACACAAATAAATTAAATGTGTCAAGTCAATTTAAAGAAAACTAACAAAATTTAATTAAAAGTTGATTAATTTCAATCACTTTACCTAATAAAATTTACAATATAATTAAAAACTATTATAGTATAAGTTATTATAAAGCATAATCTAAACAAAAATTTCGGCTTTGAATAAATTAAAATTTTTTTCAAAATAATTTAAAAATTTTTATATTTTTTGTAAAAAACACTTGTTTTTTTATTTTTGATAGTGTATAATACAAAAGTCGCTAGTGATAATAGCTTGCGATTTTATCTTAACTTTGTGGTTCATTAGCTCAGTTGGTAGAGCACATGACTTTTAATCATGGTGTCCCGGGTTCAAGTCCCGGATGAGCCACCATTTTTCTAAATGCGGGCTGTTCGCCCTTTTGCGGATGTGGCGAAATTGGCAGACGCGCTAGACTTAGGATCTAGTGGGCGACCGTGGGGGTTCAAGTCCCTTCATCCGCACCACAATGGGGTATCGCCAAGCGGTAAGGCACAAGACTTTGACTCTTGCACGCGCTAGTTCGAATCTAGCTACCCCAGCCAATATTGCCTTAACGGGCAATATTTTGTTATATGGTGGATATAGTTCAGTTGGTAGAGCGCCAGATTGTGGATCTGGTTGTCGTGGGTTCAAGTCCCTCTATCCACCCCACTCGAAAGCACAAGTTTTAGCGACTTGTGTTTTTTGTTTCAAAAACACAAATTGTCGCGTTTACACTTGGCTTTCTCGTTTCCCCACAAAACCACTTCGTTTGGCTTTGTGGGGACCCCTTTTTATTATTGTTACCAATGAATAAATACTAGTATATTATATCGGGACTTGAACCAAGGTTCACCCCTTGTCGGGCTGGCCGCAACAAGTTGCTCCCTTCACTACGCTAAAATTTGCCCATTGGAGCAATTTTTTAAACGCTGCTCACCCTCTATCAACCCCATTTAAAGTGCGCTAAATGCACTTTTTTTATTAAAATATAAAAAAAAATAGGCAGTTTTTGTGCCTATTTTTGATAGTTTTAATTTTAAACAATTAAAGTTGGTTTGTTTTACGCATTGGCATCTGTTTCTGGAACTTGGTTGATGAACAAAATGCCAAGAGTGCCCGGGCCACAATGTGAACTGATTGTTGAACTTGCGTTTACATCATAAACTTGTTTAAAGCCATATTCACGCAAGCGATCGCAGATTTTTGAACTGATTTCCATTGGACTGCTGTGAGTTACAAAAGCAACAGACAAATCTGGACTTGATTTTTTGAGCATATCTTCGACATACTTTTTAAGGCAACCATTAATGCCACCCATATACTTTTTTGTAACCTTCATTTCACCATTAATAACCGAAATTTGAGGTTTTAACATTAAGATTGTTGCGCCGATAAGAGCCAAAGAGCTGCATCTGCCGCCTTTGTGCAAATATTTAAGAGTGTCCACCAAAAAGCTTGCTTGAACATATGGGCGCAAAGCGTTTAACTCTTCCACAATTTGTTCTGGTTGTTTGCCTTGTTTAACTTTTTCAACGCATTTAAGTGCAAGCAAAGCAATGCCAGAAGAAAGCGACATACTGTCAATTAAATACACATTTTTCAATTCTTCTGCACCAATGCGGGCATTTGCAAAAGCGGAAGTCATTTTGTCTGACAAACCGATGTGAATAACTGCATCATAAGATTTTAAAATATCAGAAAAATACTCTTTAAACATCTCTGCACTTGGAGCACCAGTTTTTGGCAACACGCCATTTTCTTTAACAAACTTAAACAAGTCCACACTTGTAACATTGACGCCATCGCGATATTCATTTTCCCCCATTGTTACAAAATAAGGCATACAAAAAATATTATTTTCTTTTATAACTTCTTTTGGCAAATCGCACGCGCTATCAATTGAAATTGCAATTTTCATATAAATCCCACTTTTAATTTAATATGCAAAATAAATATTTGCAAAAAAATAATTTTTAATTAATAAAATATATTTTTAACATTTCATATTAACAAAATGAAATATTATTTTATATTTTAACTTTATTATAACAATATCCTTTAATTAAGTCAAATATATGCAAATAAATTTGCAAATTAGGCAAAATTTATTGAATTTTTGTCCTATTTAATTGAATTTTTAGTTAACCATAAAATTTATTAATAAAATTAATAACTCAAATTTTTAATTTATTTAATTATGTTAAAAATTTGCTTATTTTTATAATAAAATTAAAAAATATTTATTTTTTTGCAAAATTTTGGTTAATTGATTTTATTTAAACAAACTTTGTGTTAACATTGTTTTGATGAAAATAAAAAAATATTTGGCAAATTTTAAGGATTTAAAAAACAAAACAGTTTTAATAACAGGTGCCAGTGGCGGCATTGGAAGTGAAATTGCAAAACACTTTGCTTTTGTTGGTTGCAATTTGATTTTTGCAAACCGTAGTGCCAACAAAACCGAACAACTAAAAAATGAAATTTTGTGCCTTTACCCCAACACAAAGATTGACATAATTGAACTTGACTTGTGTTCAAACAAAAGTGTTAAACAATTTTTGGTACAAGTTAAAAATTTTAAGATTGATTATTTTGTTCACAATGCTGGTGTTTACAACATTAAAAGATACACAACCCAACTTGGCTTTGACAACATTTACCAAACAAATTGCCTTATGCCATATTTTATCACCAAAACACTTTTGCCATACTTTAAAGAGAACCACTCAAAAGTGATATTTATGGGCAGCATTGCTTACAACTACTCCAAAATCAATCCGCAAGATATTGAATTTAAACTTTGCAAAAAAATTAACAAAGTTTATGGCAACAGCAAGCGCATTGCGATGTTTGCGTTTACGGAGCTGTTTAAAGATAATAACATTGAGTTTTCAATTGCCCACCCTGGGCTCACTTTGACCAAAATGACAAACCACTATCCAAAAGGCATAAATTGGTTGGTTAAAATTGGGCTTAAAATTGTGTGCCCGCCACCAAGCAAGGCAGGTTTGAGTGTTGTTTATGCAACAAAAGCTAAAACAATAGGCAATCAATGGGTTGGGCCAAACATATTTAACATTTGGGGCAAACCAAAAGTTAAAACATTTAAATGCAACCAACAAGAAGCACAGTATGCTTTTCAAATTGTGGAAAAACAAATTTCAAATATAGATATTTAAAAATTATTGCTAATCATTTTTAATTTTGATTGTGAATGAGTATAATGTTTTTATAAAACATTTAAGATGTTATTAAAAAATAAGGGGTTAAAATGAAAGAAAATTATTTTTCAAAAGAATACATGCAAAGTTTGGACGCTTACTGGCGTGCATGCAATTATTTGTCTGTTGCTCAACTTTATTTGCTTGACAATCCACTGATGCGTGACCATGAACTTTGTTTGTCGGACATCAAAAAGAAATTGGTTGGGCATTGGGGCACTGTGCCTGGGCAAAACTTTATTTGTGCACACTGCAATCGTGCCATAAAAAAATATGACCTTGACATGATTTTGTTGTCTGGCCCCGGCCATGGTGGCAATTTTTTGACATCAAACTGCTACATGGAAGGTACTTACACAAAATACTACCCTGACATAGATTTTTCACACGAAGGAATGAAAAAGTTTTGCAAACAATTTTCTTTCCCTGGTGGTATTGGTTCTCACTGCGTGCCAGAAACCCCTGGTACAATGCATGAAGGTGGCGAATTGGGCTACTCCCTTGCCCATGCTTTTGGTGCTGTTATGGACAATCCAAATTTGATTGCAACAGTTATTGTTGGAGATGGTGAAGCTGAAACTGGCCCACTTGCCACGGCATGGAACGGAAACAAGTTTTTAAATCCTAAAATGGACGGTGCTGTTTTGCCAATCCTTCACCTAAACGGCTACAAAATCAACAATCCAACAGTGCTTTCAAGGTTGCCAAAACAACAACTTATAAACCTTTTTAACGGCTATGGCTATGCCCCAATTTTTGTTGAAGGGAACGAACCAAGTTCGATACACATCAAAATGGCAAAAGCGATGGACAAAGCAATTGAAAGTTTGCTTGAAATAAGAAAAAATGCAGACAATTACAAAAATTCAACACCTATCTACCCTATGATTATATTGCGCACGCCAAAAGGCTGGACTGGCCCAAAAATAGTTGACGGCAAACCAATTGAAGGCTTTTGGAGAGCTCACCAAATTCCACTTATTGTGAACAATCAAGATGATTTAAACATGCTTAAATACTGGCTTGAAAGCTACAAACCAGATGAGTTGTTTGATGAAAATTATGTGCCATACAAATATATAACCGACATTTTGCCAAAAGGCAACAAACGCATTTGTGCAAGCCCTTACACCAATGGTGGCAGTTTGTTGAAAGACCTTAAAACACCAAAATTTGAAAAATATGCCGTTAAATTTAAAGGTCATGGTACAACAAAAGCACAAGACATGCTTGAACTTGGCGGATATGTGCGTGATTTGTTAAGCATGAACAAAAACAACTATCGCATTTTTAGCCCAGATGAAAATAATTCCAATCGTCTTTACAAAGTTTTTGAAGCAACAAACCGCAACTTTAACGCCAAAAAACTTGCAACCGACGAAAATTTGGCAAACGACGGGCATGTTATGGACAGTTATTTAAGTGAACATATGTGTGAAGGCTGGCTTGAAGGATATTTGCTCACGGGCAGACATGGCATGTTTGACAGTTATGAAGCATTCATACGCGTGGTTGACAGCATGATTGCTCAACATGCAAAATGGCTTAAAGCTTGCAAACATATCCCTTGGCGCAAACCTATTAGTTCGTTAAACCTAATTTTGGCAAGCAATGTTTGGCAGCAAGACCACAATGGCTTTACTCATCAAGACCCAGGCTTGCTTGATATGATTGCCACAAAAGATAAAGACATTATTCGCGTTTATTTGCCTGCTGATGCAAACTGTTTGCTTTCTTGTTACGACCACTGTGCAAAAAGCAAAAACTACATTAATGTGATTGTTGCAAGCAAGCACCCAAGTTATCAATGGCTTAATATGGACGAAGCAAAAGAGCATTGTCAAAAAGGCTTGTCTGTTTGGGATTGGGCATGTTTTGGCGACAGCAAAAAACCAGACATTGTTATTGCTTGTTGTGGCGCTACCCCAACAATTGAATCGCTTGCCGGAGCAAAATTGTTGCATCAACTTTTGCCAGAACTTAACATTAGGTTTGTCAATGTGGTTGACTTGATGAAACTTGTTTCCAACAACACTCACCCACATGGGCTAACAGACAAAGATTATGATGCAATTTTTACAAAAGACAAACCTATCCTTTTCAACTTCCATGGCTATCCACAACTTATTCACACACTCACTTACAACCGCCACAACCAAGATTTGCATGTTGCTGGCTATTTGGAAGAAGGCACAATCACAACCGCGTTTGATATGCGTGTTAGAAATCACACCGACCGCTTCCATTTGGTGCTTAAAGCCCTTGATTACCTTAACATTGACAAAGCAACGGAAACAAAAATTAGGCGCGAAATGAACAACAAATTGAAAGAGCACACAGCATATATTGATGAATTTGGTGTTGACATGCCAGAAATTGAAAACTGGAACTGGAACGATTAAACAATTAAAATATAGTTGATTATTAGTTTATTTAATTGCAAAAATAGGACATATTGAATTGTGTCCTTTTTTGTTTTTTTGCGAGTATTGACAATTTGCAATTTTGGTGTAATATTATGTTAAATTTGGGAGTGAGTTATGGACAATGAAGAATGGATTAAAAAATACATCAAATTGAGCAATTTTTTAAAAACAAACAAAAAATATCCAAACATCAATTCAAAAAACGAAAATGAAAAAGTTTTGGCAGAGTTTGCGCGTGCCGTGCGTGAAGAATATAAGCAAAACAAATTGGACAAAAATCGAGAAAAATTGTTGAACGCTATTCATTTTTGTTGGTGTTATGACAAAGTTAAACACGATGAAGGCTTGTCCACTTGGCAAGAATATGAACAAAATTATATTCAAAAAATGATAAACACAAATGGTGCTAGGTTTATGCGCGATGGCAAATATAAAACAAGCAAAACCTTGCAATGGGAAAAACAACAAAAGCATGATGAAAAAAATGGCGGAATTGACGCAGACCGAGAATACGAACTTAAAAAAACTGGGTTCTATTTTGACGACTCCACCACCCCAAAATCACAAAAAAAGTCAACATGGTTTAAAAATTACAATTTGCTGATTAAGTTGCTTAATTCTGTTAATGGCGATTACAACAAACTTAAAGAAGTTGAAAAATTTAAAGACATTGAAGATTGGTTTAATTTGCAAGTCAAAGAAGAACAAAACGGTGCATTGGAAGACGACCGCCAATATTTGTTGAATAATATTAACTTTCCTTTTGAAAGTAAATATGAAAAAAATTAAGCAAAACGCTTAATTTTTTTATGCTTATACTTTTTAAAACAATCATTCTATTTTGTTGTTTGTTTGATTATTTCCACAATTTTTTGCCTGCCGTTTGTTTGTTTAATTGTTTTGTAAGCTTGTTTGTAAGTTTCTAAATTTTGGCAAAATTGTTCAATTTCACGTTGCAAGATGTTTGCTGTAATGTCAGTTTCGTGCAACATTTTTGCCACGCCATGGTCAACATAGTATTGAGCATTTTGCACTTGGTCGCCACGGCTGGCGCTGTTTTCAAGCGGAATAAGCAACATTGGCAATTTTTTAAAATAACATTCCGCTGTTACTCCTGCCCCAGCGCGCCCCAAAACAAAGTTTGCGGAATTATATAAAATATTCATATCATCTGCCATTTCAATTGCGTTGTAATTGCCAAACGAATTAAGTTTTTTGTTACCCTTGCCTGTTATGTGGATAACATTAAATTTGAGTTGCAGTTCTTTGCTTGACACAAAAATCATTTGGTTGATTTTGACCGCGCCCAGTGAACCACCAACAACCAACATCGTTGGCAATTTTGGGTTTAGATGCAAAGTTTGCCCATTGATTTTGTAATTGTCAGTTAGTTTTGTAGTTGAATTTTCAAAATTCGACCCAAAAATTGGGCCAGTGTACACAACCTTTTTGCTTTTTGATGTTAAATTTTCAAAATTAACACACATTTTGGTGCAAGTTTTTAATATTATTTTGTTGGCAAGCCCAAACGAATAATCACTTTCGTGAGCAATCACTGGAATTTTAAGCATTTTGGCAGCAATACAAACTGGAAGTGCCACATAACCACCTTTGCTGAAAACCACATCTGGTTTGATTTGTTTTAGTGCCTTTTTTGCTTTGAAAATTGCACTAATAAGCACAAAAGGTATTTTTAAATTTACAAACACTTTGCCACGCACAAGTTTAACGGTTGGTATGGTGAAGTATTGTTTAACATATGGCTTGACCAAGCGTTTTTCAATTGCATCGCTGCCGATGTAGTAAAACTCGTAATCATTTTTTAATTTTTCCATTAAATAAACATTTGGCATAGCGTGCCCATATGTTCCGCCACCTGTAAACACAATTTTTTTCATAATGTATTTTATGTTTAAACAAGTAAAATATGTGGAAATGTGATGTTTGGTTGAGTATTTTTTGTTTGTGGTTTTCAATTTTTATTAAGATAATCTTTTGCTTAAACAAATTTAAAATCTTCAATATTTTGCAAAATTTTAAAGTTAAAAATGCAAAAAATAGCCACGCTTTAAAAGCGTAACTATATTTCATCTATTGATTTGCTTTTTCGGCGTCTTCTTCTTGACTTTGTTGTTGCAATTGTTTCATAAAGCAATCAAAACACATGCCTTGATAACTTTCATCACCGCCAATCAAAACTTCGTCACCAGAAAGCACAATTTTGCCATCAACAATCCTTGCGTTTACTGTTGCTTTTTTGCCACAAGCACAAACTGATTTGATTTCCATCATACTATCGGCAATTTCCACCAAACGCTTGCTTCCTTCAAACAATTTGGTTTTGTAATTGGTGAGCAAACCATAACAAAGTACTGGCACAAATTTTGTTAAAACTTTAAGTTGGTCAACTTGCTTTTCTGTCAAAAATTGGCATTCATCAATGATGATAACATCATTTTTTTCAACAAATTTGTTTTTAACACAAAAATCAATAAAGTTAAAATCGTGGTCAAATTCCAAACACTCACTGCTCAAACCAATTCTGCTGCTAACAACGGCTTTGCCGTCAACAACCTTCCTATTATCTGCCACTGGTTTAAACAAATTAACTTTAAACCCTTTTTGCTCGTAATTAAACTTGCACATCAATGCTTGAGCAGTTTTGCTGCTGCCCATTGCACCATACTTATAATATAACTTTGGCATAACTTCTCCTTGATTATTAGTTTAAATTTTATTGCAAAAATTGTCAAATAATTTAAAATCAATAAATGTGTCAAACATCAGTTACCAAATTTTTAATTGAGGTCTTTATATTAATTTAATTTTTGCAAAGTTTTATTCTTGTTTGCGTAAAAGATAAAACTTTACATATTAATTTCATTTTTTAAAAATATAATTTAAAACTATTGACTTTAAAATTTTCATTTGTTATACTTTAAAAGTCAATATTATATGGACTGTTAGCTCAGTTGGCAAGTAGCGTTAAGCAATTTGCCACAATTAGCATATTGTAGCGGTGCCGTTAGGCAACGAGTGAGCGAAGCGATGGAAGAGCTTGCTCTACCAACTTCAATTATCTTAATATTACATGGACTGTTAGCTCAGTTGGTAGAGCAACTGACTCTTAATCAGTGGGTCCGGGGTTCGAGTCCCCGACGGTCCACCAAATTTTAATTTAGGAACTTATGGTTCCTATTTTTATACCATTTGGGGCAATTTTTTCAACGCTGCTCACCCCGGCGCTCCACCATTAAACTAGGTTTAATCCTAGTTTTTTTACATTTTAAATAAATTTGTAGAATTCTAATGCCAATAGAATATAAAAAACAACTAGAATTTTATTATTTAATTAATTATAGTTTTTTTTAGCTATTTCTATTTGAAAAATTTTAAAGTTTATTCTATACTGGTTATATACACAAAGGATAAATTATGAATTTTTTACAAATCATTTTAATTGTTTATTTTGCTTTGGCTTTTATTATTTTGTTAACCTATATCCCAAAAATAAGATGCTGGATTTATGGATTTAAAAAACAAAAAAAATTGTTTAACCCAACAAAAAACAAGATTGCATTGCTAATACCTGCAAAAAATGAAAGTGAATGTATTGGTTGGCTTTTGGATTCAATAAATGTGCAATCTTATCCAAAAGAGAACTTTGATGTATTTATTGTTGTGGACAATGAAAACGACCCAACCATTGACATTGCAAAACAAAAATTAAAGGATTTTGAATATATTGTTGAACCAAACCAAAAATGCAAAGCTGATGCATTGGACAGTTTGATTAAGCACATTTTGGCAAAAAAAGGCAATGTTTATGATGCTTACATCGTTGTTGATGCAGACACTTATTTAGACAAGCAATTTGTGGAAGAAATGAACAATGCGCTGGTAACAAATTCTGATGTTGTGATTTGCAAAAAGCGTGTTAAAAATTGGCAACTTAAAAACAAAAAATATCGCACTTTATATGCAAATTTAAGTGGGCTTACTTTTACAGCATTGGACACCATGGGCAACAAATATAAATCCGACCATGGCTATGCCCTTGCAATTTCTGGGCTGGGAATGATGTTGAGCAACAGATATATTGAAAAATTTAAAGGCTTTCCTTTTAAATCGCTTTGTGAAGATGTTGAAGTTGGGATAAATGCAATGTTGAACGATTTTAAGCAACTATATTACGAATACGCCATTATTTACTCGGAAGAGCCTATCACCCACAAAGAATATAATAAACGCAGATATCGTTGGCTTAAAGGTTATTTTGAAAATAATCAAAAATATCACAAAAAGCTGATGCAAAAAACTTTTAAGCAAGGCAAAGTGGTTAAATCAAACTTAAAATACCTGTTTGAACTTGTGCCTGTTTACTGCTTTATTGGTTTAACAGCAGCGACCTGTTTAACATTCATCATTTCGTCAATTGTGCTGGCTGTTCTCCACTCTCCACTAACAAAACAAGCGTTGCTTTTTAGTTTATTGATGTTGTTGCTGATATACGCTGTTATTGCCTTATTCAACTTGATCAACATTATTGAAGAAGAAGAAAAAAAACTCACCTTGTTGGAAAAATTAAAGATTGTGTTTTTAGGTCCAATCATAACTTTTGAATATGTTATTGTACTGCTAAAAACAATAAACAAACATTACAAAGTTAACTGGGATCACATTGAAAGGATAAAATTTGATGAAGAGAACTGAAATTTTAAAGGAAATTGAAATTAAAGAAAAAAACAATGATTTTAATTCAAATGTTCAACCACCAAATCGCAAAATAAAAAAGGTAACAAAAGATTATGATTACTTGCAAAAAGGTGTTTTGAAAAAAGCCGTTTCGTTGGTGTCTTTGCCAATTTTTAACTTTGCAAGTTGGCTTTTTAGCAAACACTTTAAACTTAAAATCATTGGTGGTGAAAACATCAAAAATTTGAAAAACAGCGGTGCAATGATAACTTGCAATCACATTCATGACCTTGATTGCACTCTCATCAAAAAAGCAACCAAAGGCAAAAAGTTGAATATAATTGTTGCAGAATTTAACAACTTTAAAGGTGTGTTTGGCTCGCTTTTGCGCTCTGCTGGCACATTGCCCCTTTCCGATAGTCCAACTTGCTTGAAAAATTTAAACAAAGCAATAGGCATTTTGCTTGAAAAAAAGCATTTTGTGTTGTGTTATCCAGAGCGTGCCCTTTGGTGGTGCTACGAAAAACCAAGGCCACTGCTTGCTGGTGCTTTTCACTTTGCTGCAAAATATAATGTGCCACTCATTCCAACATTCTTCACATTTAAAAACTTAAAGCAACGTAAAGACGGCACATTCAAAAAGCAGTTCATTTTGCACGTTGGCAAGCCCATTTACCCAAGAGATGATTTAAACTTTAAACAAAACATTGAATATTTGGCAAACAAAAACTTTGAGTTTAACAAACTCACTTATGAACAATTTTACCATAAAAAATTGACATATCTTTCGCAAAAAACTGACACTGAACAAAACCTTAAAATTGAAAATTGACAAATTGCATGCAACAAAAAACTGTTAACAATCAAGTTAACAGTTTTTTTAACATAGTTTCAAAAATATTTGTGTTGGCTTTAAAATTGGTTTTATATTAATTTTTAAGATGTTCAACTTCAATTTTTGCCATTTGCACCTCTCATATTTTTTGTCAATTTAATTTGTTTTTCGACAAGTGTATATTTTATTGACATCTGTATAATTATATGCTATCCTTTTTTTAATTTCAACAGAATAAATTTGCAAAAATATACAGTAGTTTAGTTATTTTACAATTTTGTTGAATTGGTTAAAAACTCTAAATTTTTGCAATAAAAGGAAGATTATGAAAGAAGAATTTAAAGAAGATTTGAGAATTGTGAGAACACGCAAATTGCTTTCTCGTGCGTTGTTTGAGTTGCTTGAAACCACACCATACGAAAAAATCAGTGTTTTGGACATTTGTGAGCGTGCTATGGTCCACCGTGCAACATTTTACAATCATTTTGAAGATAAAGATCATTTGCTTGAATATACCATTGACACAATCAAGGAAGAACTTTTTAACGCCACTATTGAAAAGGAAAATTACTCCACCCCAAAAGAAATGTACATGACCTTAATTTCAAAAGTGATTGACTTTATTTTGGAAAACAAAAACAAATTGCTTTTGATTTTAAAACAAAATAGCTACGACAAAGCAAATGAATTGGTTTTAACAACTGTTAAACGTAGTATTCAATATTTAACAAGCAAAAACAAGTATAAAGAAAATTACACCATTCCAGTTAATTTGATGACTGACTTTTTTGCTGGTGGAATAACAAATTTGGGGTTGAATTGGCTGCAATCTCCAAACCCTTGCAGCAAGCAAGATTTGCTTAAATATTTTGACATTTTATTAGACGACCATATTTACAATAAATAATTTATGTTTTAGTTTACATTATTAACATTTTGTGTTTTAGCTAAAACTTGTGCTAAAACTTGGGGACCCCAGCAAAGCCAAACAGCGTGGGTTTGTTGGGGAAACGAGAAAGCCAAGCGAAAATGCGACATTTTGTGTTTTAATAAAAAAACACAAGTCGATAAAACTTGTGCTTTCGAGTGGCTGGGGTAGTTGGATTCGAACCGCGTCAAAACTCTCGCTTTTGTGGATTTGCTTATCGCAAATGCTCACCTATTGCTCGGTTTCTCCTTTTCCCACAAAATCTATCGCTTTTGCGGGAACCCTATTCGTTGGTTCTCAAATTAAAATAAAAACGCTCAACAAGCAAAATATGCTTTGTTGAACGTTTGCTGGCTGGGGTAGTTGGATTCGAACCAACGAATGACGGATTCAGAGACCGTGGCCTTACCGCTTGGCGATACCCCACTAACACAATGCTATTATACTGGTTTTTAATCAAATTTGCAACAATTATTATTTAAAAATTTATTTTACATGTCAATTAATAAATTACAATTTTCCTCACTCTGCCAATCTCTCCAAAACAAAAAAAGCCACCATTCGGTGGCCTTTTGTTAATTTACAATATTAAAAGATATATTTTCTTGTTTGGTTTCGACATTATTTGTTGGAATGATTAAATTATCTTCAACTGTATTCAATTCCTTTGCATCTTCAACCTGCGGTTGCTCATTTTGCATATTTTCATTGTCCAATTTGCTTGGTTCAATTGATTGAATATTTGTTTTTATAGGATTGTTTTCGTTTTGAATTTTGTCAATTGGTTGCTTAATTTGTGTTTTATTCAACATATCAACCGCTTTGTTAAGTTCGGCGTACTTTTGCTCCAAATCTTGTGCAATTTTGTCTACAAGAACTTGTAAATCATTTTCAGCAAGGTCAAAATCATTCTCATTTTGTTTGGCAATGGGCATAGTTTCATGTTCATTTTCAACAATGTTTAAATCTTTATTATCAATTTGATTTTCTTCGTTTTGTTGCTCAATTTCGCCTTTTTGGTTAACATCTTCAACATCTTTTTCAGCTTTATTTTCTGTTTTAGATGGCTCAATTTGCTTGTTGCCAGCTTTCTTTTTGTTGGTTGATTTTGCATCATTTTCTGTGTCTTTAGCAGATTTTGTTGGGTCGTTGATTATGCCAATCACAACCAAAAGCCCAAGCAATGCAGTTACAATTTCATTGATGTTTGCAATGTCCAGTTTTATGTTAAAAGCCTGCAATATAAGCAAAGTTGCGCTGACAATTGAAATCCAAAAATTGTAATTAGTTATTCTGTTTTTCCATTTCATTTTTGCTCCTTTCCGCCCTAGATTTAGGCGTTAAATTGAAAGTTTGCAAATATTGAAAATACAAATTAAACCGCTTTAGCAATGTCAAATCAATATTCATAATATTCCACAACAACTTTTTTAACTTGCGCAGATGCTTCAATTGAAGAAATCTCAAGTTTTAAGTTCTCTGTACAAATTTTAAAGCAAAATTCATTGTTCCCAGCCATGTATGTTGTAAAACTGGTGCTTTTGTTGCCATATTTCAAGTTAAATTTAACATTTTTGTCTGCCACCACTTTAAGTTTTGTAAACAAGCGAGTGATTGGCATGTCAAACAATTCGTTGGACGCCCAATATTTGGGCAATGCGTCATCAAAGCACTTTGAAACAGGACAGATTTCACCAACTTTTGATGTGTGAACAGAGTTGAAAGTTGCCAGCATTTTTTCAAACACTTGTGTGCGAACTGGCAACAATGCACCAATGTCCACCCCACGCAAAATTTGATAGGAATAATCGGTTAAATCAACAACAATCAACGCATTGTTAACAAACTCTCCTGTTTCGCAAAGCAGTTGTTTGCCGTCGTTAAAATTCAAGCGTAATGCCAAATAATATTTGTCACCCAAAGTTGAAGCACAAGCGTTGTCGTTTGCAATTGGCAGCATTTCGCCAATATCCACACTGGAACGGGAAACTTTAACGCCATTAAATTGATAAAGCCCTTCAACTGTCATAAACATTATGGCATTTTCGCAAACGCTGACTGTTTCAGTGAAAATTTTTGTGTTGGATTGATAAACTTGGCTTACTGAAACCTTGTTTTTAACATAATTGATTTTTGTGATTCCATAATCTCTAAACACATAAACATCTTGATTGAAACACACAATTTTGCGGGCGTTGCCCAAATCGTCTTCAAGTGAAACGTAGCCAGAATTTGAGTCAATATTACCAACATTTTCTGCATCTAGATTGGTTGCGTACCAAATTTTGAATGCAGGCTCGCGTATTGTGCAAAACAGCACACCATCGTTCATACACATGCTTGTGATGATTGGCACATTTTCAATTGTGTATGGCGAATATCCAGTTTTCCAGATAACCATTTTATCCTTACTGGTTAAAATGATTGCGTCTTCGCCTTTTTGTTTGAAAGACAAAGTTACCGGAGCCGAGTTAAATGTTAACGAATAAAGCCAGTACAAATCACCATCTTCACAAAAAAGTTGGTTGATGTACTCCTTTTTGTCGTCGCCATAAAGCAAAATTCTGTGTTGAGTGTTGCCCGTGCGTGGAAAATATTGTTTAAAATATGTTACGCCATTAATTTTGTTGATATTTGCACTTGACACATTCAAAGTGTATTCCGTTGGGTCGGTTAAACTGTTTGGAAAAGTTGCTTCTTTTATTCCACAAGAATTGGATAAAATTTTGGTTGGTTGATAGTTGTAAAACATTTCAACACTTGCATTGGTTTCTTTTTTGAAATTTGCAAAATTCTCTATCGCAATTCTTTTCTTTGTTTTCATTCCCATCTCCTTTGTGGCATAACAAAAATTTTCATATCTTTTAAAGCGTTGCCCTTTTCCAAGTATGCATTATGAAATTTTTCAAAATCTTCAAACATGCCTTTTGTTAAGCAGTAGTAAGCACACAAGCCAAACACTGCAACATCAACGCCATATTGCTGCAAAAACGAAACATCATCGTTCAAACTTGAAAAAGTTGGATAACTTGAAAATTCCACATCATAAGTTCCATCTGTTTCAAAATTAATCACGCGATTGATGATTTTAAATTTAACTTCTTTGTCATTACACTTGACCATGTTCACTCTAATGCAATTGTTAAGCGATGCAACTGGATAAGTTTTGTTGCTGGTTTCAATTTTGCTTGAACACAAAATTGGCATATAACTTGTGCAAAGTTCTTGAATGGACAAATTGAATAATCTAAACAATTCGCCAACATCTGCATCAGCCAATTTTTCAGCATCGGTTTTTTGTGAGTTTTGCATAGTGATTGCTGTTTCAACAAGCCCCAGCATGGTTGCACCATTTGTTAAAATGTCTATTACTTTCATTTGTTCTCCTTAATTATTTGCTCTAATTGGTCATTAAATTTGTTGAGAATATTTCTATATTCCGCATTTTCTTTAATGCTATTTTCATTGTCTATTTGGCTTAATATTATTTCAATATTTGCGCTGTTTGTTTCTCGCGTTAATTTAAGCGCGCGCTCATCCAAATTGTGATAAGGCACGCTTAAACAAAACGAGTTGTAAGGTTGGGAGATGTTGTGCACTTCAAATTGATTTGTTGATGTGTTGAAAAATATGCAATAATCTCTGTCTATTTGTTTTATTCGGTTTGCTATATCAAACACATCATTTTCAATTTTTATCTTCATTGTTTCTCCCTCAAAAAATTTTAACCATTAAATTAAGTTGAACTTACAAATGGATTTGTTACAGTTGATTTGATGTTTGTAAATTTGGCTTGCCCTGCTGGGTGTTCACAAATCAAGTCAGCATACTTAACCAAAGTTGCAGTGTAAGCTGGGTAACCTGGTTTTTGACGCAAAATTTTGCCAGCTTCTCCTTCAATCCATTCCCAATCACAAAGTTGATGAAGAGTGAATTTAGAACTGTCCAACATATACAATGTGCCGTCTTCAATAAATCTGTCGCTCACAACTGGAATGCCGTTGAATGTGATAGCGCGGTAGCCACCTTCCAACATTGTTACATCAACATTGCGGCGATAACAACCAAGGTACTCTTGATATGCACGTTTTACATCTGCACTGCATGTGATAAAGTCAATGTTTGAACCAGCGTTTTCTTCCAAAAAGTCAACAGCAGATTGCAAAACACTATCGCTGATTTCTTGTTCGGTTGCGCTGGTGTAAGGTGTTAACCATTTGTTGGTTGCGCGTGTTAAACCATAAAGTGTTGTGCCAGAGCCAAAAATTGCGCCCAAGCCTGTGATTTCTTGATCTTTGCTGCCTTGAACATAAAGCACATCATTTGCTGCAAGATCAGTTGCAGGTGTTGAAGTAAAGTAAACTTTTTTGTTTGCTCTGTCAACATATGAAATGCGCAAGCCGGCGTTGTCTTTTGTTGTGCCAGAATAACTGTCCACAACCATGCCTTCAACAAGGTTTTTAACACTTGTCATTGTTGCCACACTGTTAGCATAAGCGCTGACAGTGCCAACAGCACCAGAACCATCGCCGTAAAGCATACGACCAAGGTTAAATTTTGAAGCGGCCAAAAGCCCTTCCATTTCTGCATTCAAAAGATCAACAAATGCACCATTGCTGTTTGCACTTGCCCTGATTGCTTTGTCGCTGATTTCAATTGTGCCATAAAGGTTTTTAAGTGTTGTTTTAAATTGAGCATAACTGTTTTCTTTTGCAACTGGAAGAGTGCCAGTTTCTGTGCCTGCACCAACACCGCCGTTCAAACCAATTGGCGCAACTTTGATAATATTTTTGCCATAAACATCACTTGTTGATTGTTTAATTTTGGCAAACAATGGATTTGTTTTTGTGTTTAATTGATTGCATGCAGCAACCAAATAAGCATCTTTAAGCGCATTTTGCGCGGTTGTTAAATCAATCATATTTTCTCCTTTTTATTTCTTTTTTTAATTTTTTACAATTATTTTAATTACTGATTAATTTTTAATATTTTTTAAAATTTAAACAAAAATTTAATAATTTTTTAATAAAAAACACAAAATTAACGCATTTTTATGTGTTTTTTGTGCAAAATAATGGTTTTTTTAAAAATTTTATTAAATTTTGTCATTCAATTAAAAAGCAGAAAATATATTTTTATTTGATTATTTTTTATAATTAATATTTTGTTATATTAAAAATAATCACAATTTAATTTTTTTATCAAAAAATAAATATAAATAATATGTTTTTTTTATTTTATTTATTAAAATATTTAAATTATTTTTTAATTTTTAATAAAAAATATATAAAATATTTGTTTTTTTGATAATATATTAAATATTTAAAAATTATTTTTGCTTAATAATTGTTTTTGCCAACTTGCCCGCTTCTGCAATTGTTGTTGGGCTTGTTGGTTTTGACAAAAGGATGTTGCCATTACTTTCCAATTTAATTGGTGAAGTTTGAGTTATTTTGGATATATAGTCTTTGATGATTTTGTCCTTAATTTCCGCGTTGGAAAAAATATAATTATTCAAAAATTCACTATCAGTTGCATAGTCTTCAGCTCGTTTGCAGTTTTTGGCCAAAAGCTTAACACTCTCTTCCGCAAGGGAAGCATTTTCGGTGTTGGTTAAAGTTGCTTTTAGTGCGCTGCTAAAAGGTTTAACAATGTCAAATTTTGCTGCAAACTCGTCCACCTGTTTGTCTATCTCCGCTTGTCTAACTTTTTCCTTTTGCTTTTGTTCGCTTTCGGTTTCAAGTTCTGCCAAGCGTTGACTTTTTTTGGTAAATTCTGCTTGCAGATTGTTGTAGGCCTTAAGCAAACTTTCTGCATCTTTAAATTTACCAATATCTTCCTTGGAGCCTAAATTGTTTTCAATAGGTTGTTCCAAATTTTCCATAAATTATTCTCCTTTTAAATCATTTTTCTTTTGCTCTTCCAAACATTTTTTATGTTCTTCAATATGAGATAACAATTGTTTTTCAATTTGAGTTTTGTTTGCTTTATCTTTCAATTCACCCGAAAGGATAAAAGCAATATGTTGATCAATATGCAATTTATGGTCATCAATTGGCAAAAGAGTTATCTTTTCACCTTTTGTCAATTTAATGTTCTCTTCTCTGGCATGGTTAATTTGAAGTTCAGTTAAATCAACTGTGTTTTCCCACATACCAAAGCCAAGCAAATCAAGGCATTTTTTACGCATTGTTTGGCTAAACTTTCCGTCTTGGTCAAACATCAATCCTTTGTTGATAAGGTCAAACAACATTGTCCTGCGTTGAGCAAGAGAATCCATCGCGTCTGTTGATGTGTCAAACACAACGTCATCACTGCAAATTTCGTTTTGATCCCAATAATGCATTTCAACGCTTCCACCAGACCCACTGATTTTTAATAGTCGTGGCAAAACAGCATATTGTTTGTACAATCTCAACAGGTATTTTGCTACAGTTTTAACCGCCAATCTGGTTGAATCAATCGCTGTTGCCAATCTGGTTGAATCCTGCTCTGCCAAAAGTTCAAGAGCAACACCAGACATATTTGTGTACTGTGCAACCGATTTGGTCATCATATCACTAACACCGGATATTGTTTTAAATTCATCAAGCAAGCGATTTTCTTCAGCTTCAAAATCGATGTTTGCTTTTGGGTTTTGCATAAGTTCTGGCATTTTGCTGCCTTGTCTATACACAAGCACCTTGCCGGGGCTCAAACCTTCTATCTCAAGAGAATCCGTGTCTACACTGCCGTCTTCAACTGCAAGCACATTCATCACAGTGCGATTGAAATATTCGTGTTTGCGATTTCTCACCGCATTGTAAGCGCGTTGAACAGGAATCAATCTATCCACCACACTAACCCCAAAAAAGTTGCCCGGCATGTAGTTTGAAATTTGCTTTACAAATGGAAAAGTTCTGCCTTGCAATTCATCGTTAAGATAAGGTAACTCACCATCAAACAAAAGTTTGCCACCAGCAACAACTGTCAATCTGCCGTTTGGCAAATTTTTGCTTGGGCGGATATATCTTTCAATCAACACACAATGATGCCCCAACTCGATGTTTGCAACCTTGCGAATGTGTGCATCATAGCCAAGCCCACCAATATTGTTTAACGTGTTTTCCAAAGTGAAGGCGCAAACTTCTTCTGCGTCAACATCAACACCCCATTTGGAGCGGATTTGGTCAATATCCACAGCACGTGCATGGATAATGGAATTCATATCTTCCAAACGCTCACACGACAAATTGTCTGGGAAAATTTCAAACGGAGAAACAACTTCAATCTGCACATCTCCTTCCTTAATTTTGTTGCCAATTTCGTCTGTTGCCACCATTTTGCCAGAGTTTGTGTTCCAAATCACTTTGTAAAATGATGTGCCACAAATTTCACTCCAAGTGGTTGCTGTTTTTTCAATATCCATCAAATTTAATCTGTTTGAAACCGACGCCAAAATTTGTTTGCTTAACTTGGCACTTTCAAAGTCCGCTTCTTCCATGCTTGCCGGCACAACTGTTACATTTGGCAAACTTGAAGAAATTTTTGAAATTCGTGTTTCAACAATTGGCGCAATTTGGTTAAACACTTCCTTTTCTTGCCAAAAATATTGTTTTTCATCTTCCTTTATGCCACCATTTGGTGCAATAAAACTATACTGATTACCCATCATAAAATTGATGTTTAATTGCCATTGCATTTCCAAACTTTTGCGTGCTTCTCGCCTTGAAGCGTAATCATCAAGCACTTCTTCCACTATCTTGTTAGTTTTCATCTAATCCTCCCTTTTTGTATAATGGTTTAATGTTTTTGGGTTTAATATATTTGCCAATTTCCCCATACAAAGTGTTTAAACATTCGGCACACAAATAAACATTGCCGTCAAACACAAATTTTTTGTTAACAATAACATAATCGCACTTGTTTTTGCAGCCACTTGCATCACACTTTACTTTTATTTTTGCTGGTTGAACTGTCATTTGTTTTCTCCTTTAACTGTTTTAATAATCGTTGTTTTGTTTGTTCCAATTCTTCATCCGACATTTGATTGTAATCTGTTTTGTCTTCTGCTTTTTGATATATCAATTTGATAATATCTGTGTTTGGAGGAATGTTTTTTTCCACTTTTTTTTGCTTTATAAGTTTCATCTCATTTGTTTCGTCATCCAAAACATATTCGCTTGTTATCTCTTGCAAAACCAAACCAGACATGCATTGTTTGATTGCCTTTATTGTTGTGGCATCAAGCATATTTCCCATTGGCTCACCTTCTTTTCATCAATTTTATCAATCTCTCCTTTTCGCGTGAAATTTCGCTCATCTCCTGCTTTGGCGGGCGGTTTTCTGGGCGCGACATAATGTAATATCGCAACTCATCCATGCTGTGGTCGTCCACTTTAACTGGACTATCACCCTTACCCCAGCGGTATCCTTTCATTTCTTTAATCAAATTTTTGCAGGTGTTAAAAATAAACAATTTGCTCTGTCCAAGGCTGTTTTTGATGTAAGATTTAACCCTTTGTATGCCAGAAAAAACATCTTTATTTACATTTGTGTTAACCAAAATGCCAAAATCGTAAAACAAATCTGCCACGCTCCTTTTGGAAGCCAAAGTTGTTTGATTAGCCGCACTGTCAATCAGAGCTTCAATCATGCCGTTGTTGTTACGATGCCAATGCAACTCATCACATATTTGATGTATTTTTTCACTGTGATACGAAATATCCTTTTCCCTCTCATAATGTTCCGCCACCACATACACATTGCCGTCATAATCAACCGCATACCAATGGCAAGAAAGTGGATTTTTAAGCCCTGGGTCAATTGACAATTTGTCTTGCCAATCATAAGGCAGATCAAATGGTTCTATAACATTAACATTTTCATCAAATTCTGGATAAACTCTGCCACCCGCGTCAACAAATTCCCCAAACTCTCGAGAACGCAGTTCATCTGCACTCATGCCCGCTTTCATTGCCTCAACTGCCTGTTTGCTAATATACGGATTGTCCTGCCACGAAATGAACTCACACCACACATTTGGGTCATTAAATTTGTTTAAATATATTTCATCATACACAAAAGTCATACCTTTAAGTGGTGTCATTGTTGCAAAAATATCGCCATTGGTGTCCAACACACGCATACGACATTCTTGATAAATATCATAAGGTGGTTCTTCATCAAACCACACATAGTCAAGGCTTGTGCCTTGAAATTTTTCTCGCCCTTGGTCGCAACTTTTAAAGCCAATTTTGCTTGTTGTGCCAAACACATTTTTGATGATTATGTAATCAATTATTCCGTTTGTGTAGCTATCCTTTCTGCCAGAAAGCATAACAACATCAACAATCCAATCTGGGTTTATATACTTCAACACTTTGCTTTGTGCCACATCGCGTTGAACTTGCGTGCTTAAACTCACCACCCAACCCGATGTTGCTTTTGTTATTTTGCGATAAGGATGACAACCGCGCGCCATATACACAACTTCCACTGCACCGCACTCGGTTTTGCCAGTTCTGTTGCCACCAAACACCCATCGATTTTTTTTGCTGCATTGATGAAACGCCAATTGCTTTTGATGTTTGATTTTGCCAGTGTTGTAAAACAGCAATTTGTTGTTTTCTATCCGCTTTTTTTGCACAGCTTCAATCTTTAAAATTTCTTCAATATAGTGTTTTGTGTTAGTTTCACATTTTGTTGCAGCCTCATTCAAATTCATCGCCCACATATTAAACCTAAAATTAGTCAAATTTATCCCAAACCTGCCATAAAAATTTAAATTTGTTATGATAAAATTAGATTATGGCAATATTGATTTGTTTAATTGTTTTTTTGTGTCAAGTTTCTTTGCCTTGCAGTTTTGCAAGCGAAGTTTATTACGCACGTATCATGCAAGATGAAACATTTTTATACCTTTCACCTATTGCGGCGGAAGATAGTTCCAATGTGCTGTTCATTTTGCCAAAAACATACTTCGTTCAATTGTTGGACGAAGCGGGAAATGATTTTTTTAAAGTTAAATACAAACAGTTTTATGGCTATGTAAAAAAGGACAAGGTGCAAACTGTGGCAACTGTGCCACAAACACCTTTCCTTGATGATTTAAATTTTAGAGTTTATGCTGAATTAAGCCGCGATATGCGTTCCGCCCCAACAACAAAAACTGAAAGCAGTTCTCAACTGGTTTATATTCCCAATTTAAGCCGCAATTTAACCTACTATGGCAAAATTGTTGGAGACCAATTGATTGATGGACGCACAAACATTTGGTACTATTGCAAATACAGTGCAGACAAAGATTATTATGGCTATATTTACAGCGATTTTTGCGACGAACTGGCAAATCCAATTCCTATCAACAGTGAAGAAATTGAATATACTCTCGCCCCTGATTTTACCCCAAAACAAGCAGAACAAACATCAATCCCAATTGAAAACAAAACCACAAGCATTGTTATTGCAATCCTTTCAATCCCTGCATGCCTGTTTGTGTATTTAATCATGCGCAGTTCCAAAATTGCAACTGGCAAACGAACCAAGCAAAAAGAAGTGATTGATTACTAATTAATCAACATTTCTTGCGGATTGTCTTTATATGCCAAACGTCTTTGTTTAACATTTTCACAAATTTTGCTTATCCAATCTTCTTTTGCAATAATTTGCTCCAATTTAAAAGCATATTTAGATTGATTCAATTGTTCGGTCATATCTTCAAAAGCGCGCTCAACACGCCTAAAAGCGGTGCGCTCTTTGAGATTTAGCAATGCACATAATTCGTTCATTGAAATATTGTAATTCAACTTGATAAACAAAACTTTTTTGTCGTTCTCTGACAGATTTTTGATGGCGTTATCTATCATCAATTTTATATTTATAAGTTTGTTTTTGCGTTCAATCAAATCCAAAATGTCGTTATACACATCAACAGCACTGTATTCATCACTATAAGGCCCACAATAAAAAGCATGATTATTGATAAACTTATCAATAATATTACACTTTTTTTCTAAAGTGGAATAGATTTTAACAAGCGCTTCACATTCGTAAATATTAATCATTACTTTTCTCCTAATTTTTGAAAAAAGTATATTTTAAAATAATGTGAAAGTCAAGTATATATGACATTTTTTTACAAAAACACCTTTAAATTGACATAAATTTTCGACAAAAATGCCATATTTTATCGAACATTTGTTTTATTTTTTACAAAAACATTTAAAAATTGATTGATTTTTAAAATTTATTAATAATAGCTATTAATTAATTTTTCATTAAGATTTATATTAAAAATAATTATATCACTATTTGTTTTTGCAGTCAAAAAAAATCAATTATTTCCAACCTAAAATATATTAAAAAATTATTTTAATGTTTTAATTTTTAAACAAAAAAAATTGGGCAGATTTCACCCAATTTTTTTATCTTACAAATTAATTTCTTGCTTTTCTTCAACCAATTTGCCTACAGAAACTTCGTACGCTATTTTTTTGATTGGCAGTTCAAGCCCTTCAATTTGCTTGTTGTATTCGCGTGATTGAATTCTCCCCGCGACATTAATTTTTGAGCCAACAGGTAGTGAACTAACAAACTCTGCATTTCTGCCCCAACATATACAAGGAATATAATCAGATTTGCCGTATTGACGATTAACCGCCAAAAGCAAATCACAAATTTGACGATTAAATGGAGTAACTCTAAAAATTGGGTCTTTGCAAATATATCCGCACAACTCAATAACATTTGGGTTTGCGTTTTCATCAAGTTCGCACAATTCTTTGCAAAACACGCAAAGAATAAGCCTGCTTTTGTTTTGTTCATCAAGCATATTGTGGCTCCTAAACTGACCATTAAGTGCAATTCGTTTGCCAATTTTTAAATCTGCAAAACCAGTTAAATGTGAACTGATGTTGATTGGCAAAATGTCATATTGCCCGCTTAAACGAGCCACTTTTAAATTGAAGGTGTAAAAATCTTCATCAAAAGATGTGTGGTTAAATTGCGGTTCTGTTTCCACCACTCCTTGCAAAAACACTTGATTTGTGTTTTCCTTTTTTGTTTTGTTTTCAATTTCTTCGTAATTCATTTGTTACTCCTTAATTTTTTTAATTTGTGTTCCTTGTGTGTTGATAGTAAAGTTGTTGTAATAAATTAAATCCCCAATCGGCACAACTTTTAAATCTTTCATTTTAAAACTTTCAAGCACCATTTTAAGCCCTGTTGTGATATGATCAGAATTATTGTGGAAAAGCACAATATCCCCTGCCTTTGCCCTTGAAATCACTCTTGCTGACAATTGCTCCGCGCTCAAACCTTTCCAATCCAAACTGTCCACACTCCACTCAATGCAACTCAATCCAAGTTCTTCGCTCACTTCAATCAATGCATTGTTGTAATAGCCAAATGGCGGCCTAAACAATTTTGGTGTAAAAGATGTTAAATCTTCAATCAATTTGATGTTAGTTGTAAGTTCCTGCCGCATTTGATTTTTGCTTAGCTTGGTCATGTCTGGGTGAGTGTTTGAATGAATGCCAATTTCAAACCCACGATCATGAATTTCCTTAACTTTGTCAGGATATTTTTCGATCCAAAAGCCAACCAAAAAGAAAGTTGCTTTGATGTTGTAACTGTCGCAGATATCCATAATCTCGCTGGTTTTATCTGCACCCCATGCAGCATCAAAAGAGATTGAAAGCTTGTTTTCATCTGTTTTTACGTTGTAGATTGGCAACTTTCTGCCTTTAACAAAATATGTGCTTGCAACAGCCACATTCCCAGTAAAATTAAGCACCAAGCCACAACCAACAATCAAAATTGCCAAAACTGAAAAAATTATTATTTTTGCACGCTTTGTTTTCACAAACCACTCCTAATATAACATAATTTAGTAATCAATCGCCCCAAAAATGACACCGGATTTTAACTAAAATTGCAACAAAAAAAGGAATATCAACAATAAATGTCGAAATTCCCATTTGTTTTAATGTTTTTGCTTGATTACAAGCTTTTGCGGATATGCTCCAAGGCATTTTTTTCCAATCGGCTGACTTGCGCTTGAGATATGCCAACTTCGTCGCTCACTTCCATTTGTGTTTTTCCAACAAAATATCTTAAATTTAAAATCTCGCGTTCTCGTTCGTCAAGCAATTTGATTGCGTCAAGCAAATCTGTGTGGTCAATCCATTTTTCAACCGAATGTTCTGTGTCTGCAATTTGGTCACTCAATTTCATTTCTTCATCGCTTTCGCTCAAAAGAGCATCATCAAGCGACAATGGCGAGCTTATTGCATCAATAGCATCATAAACTTCCCTTATTGTTAAATTAAGGTCGCCAGCTACTTCTTCAATTGCAACATCATCTGCTCTGTTTTGTTGCAACTTTTCTTTGCTTTTTAAAACTTGATATGCAGTATCTCGCAAACTGCGGCTAACACGCATTGCGGAAGCATCACGCAAAAAACGCTTTATTTCGCCCATTATCATTGGCACAGCATATGTTGAAAATTGAACATTTAATGATGTGTCAAAATTGTCAATAGCCTTCATCAACCCAACACAACCCACCTGAAAAATATCGTCCATGTTTTCTTTGCAATTAACAAATCGTTGTGCTATTGAAAGCACCAAGCGCATGTTGCAGTAGATATAATAATCTTTGGCGTTTTCGTCCCCCGCTTTGATTTGTTGCAAAAGTTCAATTGATTGTTTGCTTGTTATTTTTGGAAGAGCACCTGTGTCCACCCCACAAATATACACCCGTCTTGACATATTCACCTCGTAAATATTGTGTCTAACCCTTCAACAATTATGCAGCAAAAATCAAATTTGCCAAATTGACTCAACTTTCGACATTTCTTTTTAACAAAATCTATTTTACTTGCAAGGTAAAATTGTTTTTGCGTTTTATACTTTTGATATGAAAATTTATATTGAAGATTTTTTACTGCAAAACACAATTATAAATCTTTGCCTGCTGCGTTTGGTGCAAATAACAACAAAAAGCAAAACAACATTTTTCAAAATGCTGATTGCAAGCATTGTAGGTGCAGGTTTTAGTGTAATTTCTGCCAGTTGTTTAACAAATTCTGTGTTTATTAACCTGCTAAAAATTGCTTGTGCTTGCGTTATGATTAAGATTTGTTTTAAATCCAACTTTAAAAACTTTGTTGCAAACTTTTTGTTGTTGTTTAGCTTTACTCTTGCACTGTGTGGTTTTGTTTTGGCAACACAATCAAATGCGCAGTTTACAAGCTTTGGCATTGCAACAACCAACATAAATCTGTGGCTGGTTATGTTGATGAGTTTGATTTTTAGTTATATCTTTGAAAAAATTGCAAAACACATCAAATTAAAAATAAATTTAAACAACCTTGTTTACAAAGTTAAATTGACAAACGAAAAGCAAACTCTATCAATAAATGCCTTTTTGGACACTGGCAACATGCTCACAATCGATGGTAAACCTGTGATGATTTTAGATTTGTCAAGTTACCTTAAACTTACAAACAAAACGTACATTGATTATGTTTTAAACCCACCAAACAGCACAAATTTAAACCTAAACACAGTTGCAGGAGCAACAAACTTAAAACTTGTTACATTAAGCAAGATGCAGATAACATTAAACGGCAAAACAAAAGAAATATTAAGCCCAATTGTTGCAATAAATTCCTCAAACAAATTCAATTCAACAAATTATCAAGCACTGATTTCCCCAGCGTTTTTTTAAAAGGAGAATGTTATGAAAATAAAGCAAACAATATCAAAATTTTGGCAAAAAATTAAACTGTTTTTTAAACGTATGTATTTAAAGATTTTTAAAACCGATTTTTTGCGCCCAGAAAATTTGGTCAATTACATATTCACTGCCGAAAGCTTGCCAGAACCGCTTGACATCACCGCAGAACAAAATTTGGTTAAAGATTTTCAAGAAAACAACGATTTGTCCGCCAAAGCAAAATTGATTGAACACAATTTGCGATTGGTGATGTATATTGCAAAAAGGTTTGAAAGCAAAAAATTGAGTTTGGAAGATTTGGTGTCTGTCGGTTCAATTGGATTAATTAAAGCAGTTGATAGTTACAAGTTGGATAAAAACATTAAACTTGCAACCTATGCCAGCAGATGCATTGAAAATGAAATATTAATGTATTTAAGAAAGGTTAACAAAAGCATAAATGATATGAGCTTGGACGACATTTTGGCTGGTGACGACGAAGGCAACAACTTAACACTTGGCGAAACTATCCCAGACCCAAAGCCAGCCTATGAAAACATTGAACTTGAAAACGAAAAAAAATATTTGTTGCAATGCATAAACACTTTAAACGACCGCGAAAAGCGCATAATGTGCATGCGCTATGGTTTAAACGGATTTGACGAGCAAACACAAAAAGAAGTTGCCGACACAATGAACATATCTCAAAGTTATATCTCTCGCTTGGAAAAGAAAATTTTAAACAAATTGCATCACCAAATGATGAACACAAAATAAAAAAAGCACTACCATTTTGCAGTGCTTTTTATAAAGATTTTTATTCAAAAAGTTGGTCGTCAATCACAATTGATTCTCCAACATTGTAATTAAACAATCGTTTCATTGCGTCTTTATTGGCAAGTGTGATGTAAATCATGTCACCATATTTGCCAACTTTTTTGCCCATTTTTTTAGTTTTTTTAATAATCGAAAATTGCTTTAAACATTCTTCGCCAGAAATTTCACACAGTGTGTTAAAAGCAAAAAATTTGATATACTCTTCTGCTTTAAGCTTGATGTTGTAATTGTAATCATAAATATACTTGCCAATTTGCAAAACAGCATGCGTGAATGTGTGGCGGAAATATGTGCAATCTCTTTCATCAATGCAAGGCACAGTTGCAAGCCCCGCAACAACTTTTACATCTTCATAGCCTGCTCTAGACATAAACATAGCCATAAAAAATGAATTTGAAAAGCACATCATTGGTTCTGCATTTGCTTTTTTTGCTGCCTTCTTCAAAACTTTATCATCAAGCATTGAAGATAGTTCTCCATTTTTGCGCAAATATTTAATCACTTCGTTATTTTTAAATGAAAGTTCAATCGCTGTTCTTTTAATCAAATTAAACTTTCTTATGCGGGTTTTTAAAAACAACAATTCCATTGCCATGTATATGTCATATTCAGAAAATTTGCCAAATAAAGATTTTTGTTTAAATATTGGCAAAAGTTCGTTTTTTTCTTCTTGCTGACGCATTTTTTCAACTTGTTCACATGTTAACTTCATACCACAAGAATAGCACACATTTTAAATTTGTCAAGATTTGATTTTTAATATCTGTGCCTTTTAGCAATCAAAACCACAACAACGGAAATTAACGCAAATGAAGCAGTAATTAAAACAATAATATATACCTGTTTTTGAGATTTTGCTTTGTCATCGTTTTTTTCTTCATTTTTAGAGGGTTCGTTTTCTTCTTGATTAATGCTAATCAAACTGGTGGTTTCTAAATAGTTATCCTTATCTTCTCCAACATAAACAATGTAAGCAGAATTTAAGTTTTTGGTTATTTTAATTGTTGGATCTGCCCAAGCCCAACCTTCTGGCAAAGCAACATCAGCCAAGACATTTGCTTTTGTGTTGTCGATGTTAATTTTTTCTATTTTAGTTGATGGTTTATCGGCTTTTTTAATCTCAAAATATACGCTTGTGTTGTTAACAAAATTGCCAATGCCAAAAATTTTAATAATTGCAGAACCACCTGCATTTATATTGTTTTGATACTCTAAATTATAATCTAAATTTTCTGTTAACATTAAACCATTATATTTTGCATTTATTTTTGGCTTTTGAGGTTGAGCATCATATGTAAAGCTCCCCAAAACTTCAATGTTGCAATTTTGAATGTTTGCTGGTGTAATATTAAACTCAATCGCTTTTGTGCCAGTATAATTCCCTATACCTTTTACAACAATTTGCGCCTGACCAACGCTTTGATTGTTGTAATATTCCACAACATAGTCCTTTGATTCAATTAATTGAGTGTTTGAGAATGTTGCCAATATTTGTGGTTTGATGTAATCTCCTGTGAAAGTAAAATCTTGAATATTTGAAAATTCTGCACCTGCTATATCTATTGTTGTTTGAGATTCTTCCTCCAATGAAGTAAAAGCTTTTATTCTGGCTGTGCAATTGGTTAAATTTTGCCAACCTGAACTTGTTTTTTCAAAAGACTTACTTGCGCAATGCGCCAACCTTAAAACTGTTTTACTGTCACCATTTAAGCGCACAACAACCCCAAAATTGCTGTTCTTTGTTAATTTTACTGGGGCGCTTAAATTAATCGTTTTATACCCCGATGTTTCAAAACTGGCTGTTGCTGTTGCGGCCAAATTGCCAGATGTTGGATCTGAATTGTCTATCAAATCAGTATAAATTTCTATGTCACAACTATAATTTTTTCCAAGCGCAGCAACATTAACTGCTTTTAAATATTCTGCATGATTGTTATCCCCTTTTTTTGCTTGATAAACATTGCCTGCAAATCTACAATTTTTGGTGTAATTTAAAAAATCATCAAAAACATAGTCATAAAAATAGTTGTAATCATATTCTTCTTTCTTTTTAAACTCAAAAGCATAAACGCTGCTACTGATGCTGGTATCATACGACAAATAAAAATAAGGAAGACTTTTATAGCTGTTTTTAACCAACCATCCGCCATTTTGAGTTGCCCCATTTGGTTCAAATTTTGTGGATAAAATATTATCATCCCAACCTATTAAAGTGCAAGCGTGCGGATAAACATTGTCGCCCGTTTCATTTTTGGGATTGTAATAATATTTTTCTCTCACATTGTTATAAGAAAATGTTACAGCCCCATATTTTACAATCGCTTTTTTGATTGCCTTTATTTGCTCTTCTTTTGAAAAGTTGTAATCATAAATTTGTGAAGATTCAACAAATCGATAAGCCGAATTTACAAAACTATCAGCATTGGCGCTAATATTACTATTAATCGGCCCACACCATTGAGAAAACAATGTTTCCGCATATGTTGGATTGCCTGAAGCTTTTAAATAGTTTGTGCTTGAATACTCTCCGGGTGTATTATTCAAAGGGTCAGCATTTCTTTTATATCTGCTGTAACCAACAGCAACTGGAGATAATGACAAATTTGTGTTGTTTGCAGTTGAATCAATGCCCGATTTTAAAATTGATGTTTCAGCAACAGCGATGCTTGAATAAGCCCAACATAAATTTGTGTCCCCTTGTTCTTTAACTGTGGTTACAATATTTAAATTTCTGCTGTCGTATGTTGAAGGCAAAGTTGAAGCAGTGGACAAAAAAGTTGAAGCATAACTTGATGAATTTTGAAAAAAGCAAAACAAAACACAACCACAAACTGTGCAAAACGTCATCACTAATGTTGCAACAAACATTTTTAATTTTTTCATAAAATTATTATAACATAATTATCTATTTTAACTCCAATGTTTTGCTTTGCTTTTAAACTAATTTTATTGAAAATAAATTTTGAGCATTTTTATTTTTTTGTTAAAAAAATAGGCTTTACGCCTATTTAAACTGTTGGTTCATTATGTTTTGATATTATCTCTGCTTGAATGTCAATGGCATCTTTAACAAAATTTTCATGCATGTCACACAAAACTTTATATTCAGAGTTCCTGTACTTACTGTCAAATCTTTCAGTATGCAGTGCCTTAACAATCTTATAATATTTATTGTCTGGTTGCTCTGCCTTGCTCATCATCAATGGCGCCACTGAAAGTCCCAATCCATTAAGGATCATGAATAGCTCATAATAACTTAAAAATCTTTTTGTTTTATTTCTTTTGTAAAATTGCTTATACGCAGGTGGAGTTGGAATTTTCAATTTGCCATCTTTGGCATTGTTACAAGCTTTTATAAATTCATCAGCATAAAGTTTGCAAAGTTTGGTGGTTAATTTGTCACACTCCTGCTCTTTAACTTCAACTTTTGAATTGCTTTTGGGCTTTTCCACTTTATTTTCTTCGTTATATTTAAATCTATCACAAATCTGTTCTGCAAATTCTGCAGGCATAAATTTAATACAGTCCAAAATTTCTTCATCAGTCAATTTGTTTTCAATTGATGTGTTAACAAAATGAGTGATTAAATCTCTTGTTGTTTTTGGCAACAAACTAAACTCATATTCTTTCATCTTTTTTACGCCTTCAATCATGTATTTAAGGTCAGCTTCATCTTTTGCCTTTTTTATTTCTTCTGGCGTTAATTTTTTTTGTTCAATTGGTTTATTTTCTTCACTCATAACAAAATGATAGCACACAAAAGCACATTTGTCAAATCAAGTTAATTTTAAGCGTTAAATAAAATTATTTAGTTTTCCTATTTCAACTCTCTTTATCAACAAATAATGTTTGAAATCACTTACAATCAAAATTATAAAGATATAATCAAAATAGAATATAAAACAAAAAAAAGAACGAGAGGGTTAATCTCGTTCTTTTATATATTTATATCTCAACTTCAAAGGTACATCACGTTTTCTGTTCCCATATTTTTTTAACGAGTGTTATGTTCACTCACACTATTCAAGATAACTTTAAGTTATCAAGTCGACTTTAAAGATATGCTCTTTAAAAGGAGGTGATCCAGCCGCACCTTCCGATACGGCTACCTTGTTACGACTTCACCCCAGTCATCAGTTTTACCTTCGGCAGCTGCCTCCCTTGCGGGTTAGCTCACTGACTTCGGGTACCCCCGACTCCCATGGCGTGACGGGCGGTGTGTACAAGACCCGGGAACGCATTCACCCCGACATGCTGATTCGGGATTACTAGCAACTCCGTCTTCGTGTGGGCGGGTTGCAGCCCACAGTCTGAACTGGGCCCATCTTTTTGAGGTTAGCTCCACCTTGCGGTATTGCATCTCTTTGTAATGGGCATTGTAGCACGTGTGTAGCCCTAGGCGTAAGAGGCATGATGATTTGACATCATCCCCACCTTCCTCCGTATTATCTACGGCAGTTTCGCTAGAGTTCTCAACTGAATGTTAGTAACTAGCGACAGGGGTTGCGCTCGTTGCGGGACTTAACCCAACATCTCACGACACGAGCTGACGACAACCATGCACCATCTGTATGGATGTTATATTGCTATAACTTCACCGCTTTCACGGCTATGCATCCTATGTCAAGCCTAGGTAAGGTTTTTCGCGTAGCGTCGAATTAAACCACATGCTCCGCTGCTTGTGCGGGTCCCCGTCAATTCCTTTGAGTTTTAAACTTGCGTTCGTACTCCCCAGGCGGTATACTTATCGCGTTTGCTACGACCCTGACTTTGTCGATAAAGCCATAGTCTAGTATACATCGTTTAGGGCGTGGACTACCAGGGTATCTAATCCTGTTTGCTCCCCACGCTTTCGTGCCTCAGCGTCAGTTACGTCCCAGTTGACCGCCTTCGCCACCGGTCTTCTTACTAATATCTACGCATTCTACCGCTACACTAGTAATTCCGTCAACCTCTTCCGCACTCTAGTCACCCAGTATCCGATGCAGTTCCGTGGTTGAGCCACGGGCTTTCACATCGGACTTAAATAACCGCCTACGCACCCTTTACGCCCAGTTATTCCGGACAACGCTTGCTACCTACGTCTTACCGCGGCTGCTGGCACGTAGTTTGCCGTAGCTTTCTATTAGAGTACCGTCACTATCTTCTTCCTCTAATACAGAAGTTTACAATCCGAGGACCTTCATCCTTCACGCGGCGTTGCTGGGTCAGAGTTGCCTCCATTGCCCAATATTCCTAACTGCTGCCTCCCGTAGGAGTCTGGACCGTATCTCAGTTCCAGTGTGGCCGATCATCCTCTCAGATCGGCTAAGCATCAAAGTCTTGGTGGGCCGTTACCTCACCAACTAACTAATGCTACGCGAGCTCATCTCTATTCGATAAATCTTTCACCCCTAGAACTTGTGTTCCTGTGGTCCTATGCGGTATTAGCAGTCGTTTCCAACTGTTGTCCCCCAGATAGAGGTAGATTACTCACGCGTTACTCACCCGTCCGCCACTAAGGGTAAGTTCTCCACACAGTGCACTATACTCTACTTTCGTAGTCGAGAACACTCTGTGGAAAACCTAACCTCCGTTCGACTTGCATGTTTAAAGCACGCCGCCAGCGTTTGTCCTGAGCCAGGATCAAACTCTACAAAAATGGTATTGAAAATTTATCTTGCGATAAACAAACAATCTTTGTAAATACCTTGCTCATTAAGCTTGGCTAATTTTCGTTGTTCAAAAAACTTGGAATTGGCAGAAACTTTGTTTTGTTCAAATCAAATTTCTTACCATAGTACCTATTAAGATATAAATTGTTCTAACAAACCTAATCGGTTTGGCTCCTGAATTTGAACACATTACTGTGCCCCTTTATTTCAAGTGCAAGATTAAGATACCACATTTAAAATCTTTTGTCAACAGTTTTTTTAAAACTTTTTACAAAATTTTTAAATTTTTTTTGAAAATTATTTAAAACTTTCAAAATGCTCTTAAAAAATGCCTTTATTAATTCAAAAGCATTGCTATAATAGCACACTAAAAGAACATTGTCAAAGGTTTTTGCAAAAAAAATTACAAAATTTTTAAATTTTTTTGATTTTTTTGTTTTTCTTTGTAAAAAATGCAAATTCGACGATTTTGCACTCCCGCCGCACCAAACACTCTTTTAGCGGTTATTTAAGGTTTTAAACAAAAAAGCATATGAGTTTCAATTTCATATGCTTTGTGCCTATATATAATAAGGATATAATTTTTTGTTTTAGTTTGCCATCAAAACTATTCTGTTGGAATGTTTTTAAGCAATTCATCAATTGTGCAATCGCCAAGCACAACTGTTGTGCCAGCAATTTTTTTGGTTAAATCGACATCTTTGCCAATAACTCCTGCTGCTTGCAACTGACTTAATGTTTTAGCATTTGTACCTGTGAATATTTTTGAAATCTCATCACTCAATTCTGTTACGCCCTTTTCCACATCAATCAAAGATAACACTCCAGAAATTTCTTCTCCAGCATCGTATGTGCCATTGTTATTACTGTCCTTATAATAAATGGTTGAGCCTGCGTTTTCATATTTAACATAATCAAGCGCTTCATAAATTGCCAAACTGTTGATTGCTGTTGGCAAGTTTTTGATTGTGGCGTTTTTCTTTACAATTGTTGCCATAATGCCAGTGATTGGATTGCCGTCCTTGTCTGTTACGCTGTTGCCAGAAATTGTGTAGTCCATAACGTCAGCCAAAGTTAAACCATCAATTTTGGTTTGCAATCCTGTGCTTAACTCACTAATTTTAAGGTCGGCAATTGCTTTAAGCACTCCTTTAACAGGGTTGCCGTTTTTGTCTGTTACATTGCCACCAGATATTGTGAAATCCAACACATCTGCAATTTGCATATTATCAATCCTTGATTGCAATTGATCGCCCATGTTGCCAACAGTCAAATCTGCAATTGCTTTAAGCACACCTTTAACAGGGTTGCCATTTTTATCTGTTACATTGCCACCAGAAATTGTGTAATCTAAAATATCTGCAATAGTTGTTGATTTTATATCATTTGAAAGTGTGCCAACTGTGTAGCCGGCAATTTTGCCCATAATGCCAGTAACTTCTGTGCCGTTATCGTAATATTTGCCAGCATTAAATGTGTAATTAAGCACTTCATAAACTTTCATGTTTTGAATTGTGTTTTCCAAAGTGTTCAATTCTTTAACTTTCTTTTTGGAAATTGTTGCCACTGCCCCTGTAACTTCGGTTTTAACACCATCTACCATTTTAAAAACTTTATCTGCCGTTTCGTCGTATTGGTAGTCAAGGAAATCAGCAAGATACATATTGTCAATAACATCGCCAAGTTGATTGATTGTTTTTTCAGCTTTTTCGTCAGCTGTCATTTTGATAATGCTTGGCAATATTATGCCAAACTTATCTTCCAAGCGTTTGATTGTCATATTGTCGCCAATATGTGTGATATATAATGGCAAACCTTGCAAAAGTGGAATTTCTTTAAGAGGGAACTCTGCTTTGCCACCAACTGGCATTTTGCTTATATCTTTAACCTTGATTGCCCCATTTTCTATGCTTGCAAACACAACTTCTTCCGTGCATGCGCTATCTGAATACACTTTGTCCCCGTTAACAAAGCCAGTTTTAACATACAAAGTTAAAGTATCATCCAAAAGTTCGTTCATATCGCCGGAAGGAGTGTAAATCTCATTCAATTCGTTAATTGAAACATCGTTCAAAATTTCATTGATACCATCGCCAATTTTGTCAAGCGGTTTGGTTTTTAACTTTTCAATATTAATGCCTTTAATTGTTTTTGGAAGTTTATAGCCAAAATCTTTTTCAAAATCCGCCAAACTGTACTTATCTGAATTGTTTGAGATATACAAAGCCTTGTTCACTGCTTGACTTAATGTAATTTTGTTCAACTCATCACTGCCCAAATCAATATTGGTTTTAAATGTGTTGTTAATCCATTGTGGCGTTGCCTTAAAATATGCCAACGCGCCCAATCCAACCAATGCACCTATACCCAACAAAATGCCAATGAATGTGCCCAAAAAGAATTGACCAAGACCACTGCGTCGTTTGTATTTTCTTTCAATTTCACCAATGCGTTTGCCCATATTTACCCCTTTAATTTAAAAGCGCATGCAACAAATTTTAAAACTTTAAACTATTACACACACCAAAAAACTTATTAATTTTATTATGCCACAAAAAAGCACAAAAAGAAAACATTTTTGTGCTTAATTTTAAATTTAGATGTCGAAATATAAACTAACCAATTAAACAATAACTATGCTGCACCCCGGATTTAACAAATACAATTCTCGGTCGGCAAGCAAATCTGGGCAATAATTGATTGCAATGCGTCGAGTTATATTGCGTTCTGTCCAATTGTCGCAACAAACAAAATCCTCAATCTTTCCACGATTTTTAAGGTTTTGGCACTCTCGCAAAAATTCACGCTTAATTGCACCGCCAACACCATGGCTGCCATAGCCGTGAATCACTTTCATCACTTTAAAACCACCAATGCGACAAGCGTCAATTTCAACCAAAAATTCTGCAATTGCTTGTTTAACTGTTTGTTGTTCACTTTTTATGTCAATAGTTATCAATTTCATATTTCAACTTTAACTCAAAAAAGCAATTTAGTCAAAAATATAAACCTAAATTTTGCAAAAACACAAAATTTAAATATTGATTATCTTTAAAAGGCATATTAATCGCAACCACTCTAAAAAATTAATATTGACATCATCATTTAATTAAGGTATAATAAAAATATGAAAAAGATTGACAATCCAATTGAAGAATTAACAAAAAGAATTCAAACCCACATTAATAATGGTGGCAGCATTTATCAACCAAAAAGAGAATTGCCATATTACGACTATTTGGCACACGTTAAAGAGCAATTTTCAAAACGCGATGGAATGAAATATGAAACTGCAGATATTTACAAAATCTGTGGCTTTGATTTTGACCCAGACTATGCCAGTTTTCTTGATATTGTTGCAGATTTGCGCGCTTTGGCAGATTGCAACAATTATGTGGACAAAACAACAAACTTTAAACAAGCAAAAAGTGAATCTTATGGCAAACTTTGCACTCTTGCAACAAAACACAACACTTGCCTTTATGACTTTTTGGTTTTGACCACTGGATACAGATTAAAAGAATCAAACATCGACATTGATTACGAAAAAGCACTTGTTGAACGATTGTCAAACGCCTACCCTGACAGAAATTTGGTTGGCATACGCCGCAACAACACAGAATTATACGAAATGATTCGCCATTTAAGGAGATATAAATATCCAACACTTTCAATGGCAGAAGTTGTTAATTTGCTAGGCTTTGAAAACAGCAAAGCGGTTAACAGCAGTCATTCAACGATTGACGAAAAAGCAAACTTGAAAAAATTAAACAAACTTTTCCCTTCTAAAATTATTGACGGTTCGCTTTACACTGACAAAGATTTTTACTACACACTCATCAGAATTTCAATTTCAAAAAACATGAGTTTGGTTGAATATCTTAACAAAAATGGTTTCACTTATCTGCAAGGCAACCTTGTTGCAAGGCTTGCGCAAATGAAAGTTAATGAGCATTCACGATTTAACTTTTTAACAAGCAAGAAAAAGGAATTTTACAAAAATTATCCAATTGAAAAACTAACCGACAAAGAAATTTACTATTTAAACCTCAAATTGGTTGACCAACTTGCCAAAGTTGACAATGTTGAAGAGTTTATCAAAGCACAAATATAAAAACCAAAAGCCGCATCAAAGCGGTTTTTTTGTTACAAAAAAAATCCGCGCTTAGGCAGATTTTTTGTGTGTCGCTATTTTGCTTTTGTCGTAAATTATTTCTGGTTTACCTTTCTTTAATATAAAGTCTTCCGTTACCACTATCTTTTTTATATTCTCTTCAAAATGTACGCTATACAAAAAAAATCCGCGCTTAGGCAGATTTTTTGTGTGTCGCTATTTTGCTTTTATCGTAAATTATTTCTGGTTTACCTTTCTTCAATATAAAGTCTTCCGTTACCACTATCTTTTTTATATTCTCTTCAAAATGTACGCTATACATAACATCAAGCATGCGCTCTTCCAAAATTGTGCGCAGACCACGAGCTCCAGTTTTAAGTTCAATGGCACGACGCGCAACCGCCTTGATTGCTTTTGGGTCAAAACTCAAATCTATGCCGTCCATTTTAAACATTTGCACATATTGTTTTGTTATTGCATTTTTTGGCTCAACCAAAATGCGTTCCAATGCTTTTTCGTCCAAACTATCCAATGTTGCAACAATTGGCAAACGCCCAACAAACTCTGGTATCATGCCAAATTTGATTAAATCTTGTGGTTGGATATCTTCAAATTTGTTGATTGATTCACTTTCAATTTTTGATTTAACGTCCATACCAAAGCCAAGTTGACTTGCCCCCTTGCGTTCTGCAATAATCTTGTCCAATCCAACAAATGCACCGCCACAAATAAACAAAATGTTTGTTGTGTCAATCTTGATATTTTCCTGTTGAGGGTGTTTGCGCCCGCCTTGTGGTGGAACACTTGCAACAGTGCCCTCCAAAATTTTAAGCAATGCTTGTTGCACGCCCTCGCCACTAACATCTCGAGTGATTGAAACATTTTGAGTTTTGCGTGCGATTTTGTCAATTTCATCAATATAAATAATGCCACGTTGAGCCTTTTCTATGTCATAATCAGCATTTTGAATGAGTTTTAACAAAATGTTTTCAACATCGTCGCCAACATAACCTGCTTCGGTTAAAGCGGTTGCATCGCTGCTGGCAAATGGCACTTTAAGAGTTTTTGCAAGGGTTTTTGCAAGCAAGGTTTTGCCGCTGCCACTTGGGCCAACCAAAAGCACATTGCTTTTTTCAAGTTCTATTTCGTCTTGAGCGTTGTCCTTTTTAATCAAATTATAATTTATGCGCTTGTAGTGATTATAAACTGACACAGCAAGGATTTTTTTAACTTCGTCTTGTCCAATAATAAAATCGTCAAGTTTTTGCTTGATTTCTTGTGGCTTTGGCAAGTCAATAAACTCATTTTTGTCGCTTTGTTTTTGTTTGTGAGTGTAATCCATCAAATCACGGCAAATGTTCAAACAATCTTTGCAAATAAAGCAGTCACCTTCTGGATTGCTTATGATATCAGTAAGTTCACGCGCAGGACGCCCGCAAAATGAACAAATAGTTTCAATTTCTCTCAAATTATCCCCCAAAATAGTTGTTGTTTTGTTTATTATATGTTTGGTTAAAACAACATTTTTATACTTTTATATTATATAACATTTTTGATTTTTATATATTAAAATTTTGCATATTTTTTGTTTTGTTTGCAAAATTTAAACAATAATTTTAGTGCAAACAAAAAGCAAAGGACGCACAATTTTAACAAAAAATGCAGAGTGTTGGTCTGCATTTTTAAAATTTTAACGCTTGCTAAAAATTTTGTCCACCAAACCATATTTAACTGCTTGTTTTGCATCAAGGAAATTGTCCCTGTCAGTGTCTTTTGTGATGGTGTCAATATCTTTACCAGTGTTTTCAGCAAGGATTTTGTTCAAGTTTTCGCGAGTTTTTTCGATGTGTTTTGCATGAAGCAAAATGTCGCTTGCTTGACCTTGCGCCCCGCCCAAAGGTTGGTGAATCATAACTTCACTGTGTGGCAAACAAACACGCTTGCCTTTTGCACCACTTGACAACAAAACTGCTGCCATACTTGCTGCCATACCAATGCAAATTGTTGAAACATCGCATTTAATATATTGCATAGTGTCGTAAATTGCCATACCAGCTGTTACGCTGCCGCCCGGGCTGTTGATATACATAGAAATATCTTTATCTGGATTTTTGCCTTCCAAATAAATGAGTTGAGCAACAACAGTGTTTGCCATTTGGTCGTTTATTTCGCCTGTTACAAAAACAATTCTGTCTTCAAGCAAACGGCTGTAAATGTCGTAACTGCGTTCGTTGCTGCCAACTTGGTCAATAACCATAGGAATTAACATAAAATCTCCTTCTAGTGTTTGGTTGGCTTATGCCACCATGATGTTTTAATTAAAAACCAAATTATTTAATTTCGTTGTTTGCATGCAAGAAATCAACAATCTTTTTCATAAGCAAATCGTTTGCGATGTGGTTTACCATAGAATCATTGACTTGTTTTTTGTATTCTTCCACAGTTTTGCCAACATTTTTTGCCATTTCTTCAATTTTTGTGTCGATATCTTTTTCTGTTACATCAAGATTTTCTGTTTTGATGAGTTTTTCAAGCACCAATCTTGCTTTAACATTGCGAGTTGCTTGAACTTTAATTTCTGCTTTAAGATCGTCAACTGATTTGCCGATGTATTTTGCATATGCTTCCAAGTCAATGCCTTGGTAACGCAATTGTTGTTCCATATTTTGAATTTGACGTTTTGTTTCGTCTTCTGCCAAAGTTTCTGGCACGGTCAAAACTGTGTCATCAATAATCTTATCCAAAATGTCGTTGTCAAGTTCAATGTCTGCATGGTCTTGTGCTTGTTTTAAAAGTTTTTCTTTAATGCTTGCTTTAAATTCGTCAACAGTTTCAAATTCTGTGCTGTTTGAAACAAATTCTTCATTAAGTTCTGGCATAACGCGTTCACGGATATTTTTGATTTCAACCTTGAATGTTGCTGGTTTGCCTGCCAAATCTGCCACATGATAGTCTGCTGGGAAAGTTACAACAACATCTTTTTTGTCGCCAATGTTCAAGCCAACAAGTTGGTCTTCAAAAGTGTCAATAAATGTGTGAGAACCAATTTTAAGTTGATAGTTTTCTGCCTTGCCACCATCAAATTGTTTGCCGTCAATGTAACCATCAAAATCAAGAGTTACAAAATCATCGTTTTTAACTGGTTTGTTTGTTTCAACCAAACGAGAAGCACGCAACAATTCATGTTCAATTTCTTCTTTGATTTGGTCTTCGGTTACTTCAACTTTTTGTTTTGTGAATGTCAAGCCTTTGTATTGAGCCAATTCAAACTCTGGCACGCAACTGATTTTGAGAGTGAATTCCAAACCATTTTCGTCCAATTTTTGAATGTCTAATGCTGGAGCTTCAACAGGTTTAACTTCTTCATGTTCACGCAAAATTGTTGTGTAAGTTGCGTAGTAAACTTCGTCCAAAGCCTCGTTTAAAAACACGCCAACACCATAATTCTTTTCAATAATATTGCGTGGAGCATGGCCTTTTCTAAATCCTGGCACATTATATTTGCCTTTGTTTTTTTCGTAAGCATTGTTTAATGCCTTGTCCCATTCCTCTGCTGTGTAATTAACATTGGCAACGTACAAGCCATTTTCTTTCTTTTCTAATTCGTATTTCATTTTTTCTCCTTAAAATGCCAAAAAATGTTATATTTTTGGTCTTTTTCAAATTAACTATCGCATTTTAGCACACATTTTTAAGTTTGTAAACAATTTTTTGCTTAATTTAACAAACTTAAAATTGCTTTAAAAAGCCTACACAACTGCACAAATACCAACAACAATCATCAAAAATGCGCAAGTGTAAAAAGCAAAATCAAGCCATTTGGACTTTTTAACCAACTTTTTTGCTTGCTTTTGAATTTCTGCAATTTCTTCATCTGTTGCAGGGTTATCTGCCAAATCTTGCTCGGTTGCTTGCAAGGTTTTTTTAACATTTTCTTGCCTAAAAAGTGCAAAAGCAACAAGCGCCAAAGCAACAAAAATGCAAGCAAACAATATGCAGAACTTTGAAAACTTGCTGCACAGCAAAAATATTAAACTAACCACAAAACATGCCGTTGCACCAGCAAATTTTAAATTAAATTTTTTCATTAAGCTTGAAATGATTTAACAATGCCAGCAAATTGAATGCCAACAAACACAAGAATCAACACAATAAACACAATGTAAGCAATCATCCAACCAATGTTGCGTTTGCTTTTTGCAAAGCAAAATGCGTAAACTGCAGTGATAATGTACGCAATGATTTGTGCAATTAAATTAAGCAAATTTAAAATGTTTGCATTAACCAACCAGCCAAGCAATTTGCCAACAACAAGCACAACTGCAATCAAGGCAACTGAAATATATGCCATAAAATTAACAATTTGTTTTCCGTTCATAAATATCTCCTTTTAAAACGTGCACTTTAATTTAAACTCATTATAACATAAAATATGTGATGTTACAAATAGTTTGTACAAAAACTTTTGTCGTAAATTTGATTAAAGAAAACAATTTTCTGTTGAAAACATGTTTTATTGCTGTTCTCAATAAAATTGTTAACCAATTTGATTTAAAACATCTTTAAAATATTTTGGCAAGTCAACTTCAAAGGTCATCATTTTTTTTGTTGTTGGGTGCACAAAACTGATTTTGTAAGCAAACAACAACTGCCCTTGGGTTTTGATTGCCTTGTCCACCCCACCATAAAGCACATCGCCAACAATTGGGTGATTAACACTTTTTAAGTGAGCCCTAATTTGATGTGTTCTGCCCGTGGTTAGTTTGCAGTTGAGCAATGTGTAATGGTCAAAAACTTTGTCGATTGAAAATATTGTTTTGCTATATTTACCATTTTGTTCGCCCACAAGTGCCATTTGTTCACGATTTTTTGGATTTCTGCCCAAATACCCTTCAACAACAAAATCTTGTTTAATTCTGCCCTTAATTAATGCTTTGTATTCCCTATTTAAAGTTTTATCTTTAAGTTGAGCACTCAAAATTTTGTGAGCAGCATCGTTTTTGGCAACAATCATAAGCCCGCCAGTGTCCTTATCCAGCCTATGCACAATGCCCGGGCGCAACACCCCATTGATTGAACTTAAATTTTTAATGTGGTACATCAAAGCATTGACCAAAGTGTGAGATTTTGTTGTGTTGCATGGGTGCACAACCAAGCCAACTTGTTTGTTGATAACAAGCAAATCATCATCTTCAAAAACAATGTTGAGTGGGATATTTTCTGGCTCAGCAGAAATGGCTTGTGGCTCGGTTTGTTCATATTCAACAATATCGCCCACCTTTAAAATATAGCCAGCCTTAACAGCCTTGCCATTAACCAAAATTTGACCATTTTCATTAAGGGTTTTAACATAACTGCGAGAAAAATTGGTGTGTTCAGTTAAAAACACATCAAGCCTAACATTATTGGTGTCGCAAACAATGTTATTTTTCATTTTTTTCCTTTTCCTTGCCTGACATAAACAAAATGTACAATGCCAACATCACCGCGCCAATGCACAAAAAACTATCCGCCAAATTGAAAATTGGAAAGTTTGGCAAAAAATCAAGGTAAATAAAATCACGCACATAATGCAAAGCAATTCTATCAACCAAATTGCCAATTGCTCCACCAACAACAAAGCCAAAAGCAATGCAGTAAAAGCAATTTTTGTTTTTAACAAAAAAGTTGAACACAAACAATGCAACAATCATAAGCACGCTGACAATTGTCAACGCTAAAGTTTTGCCTTGCAATATGCCAAACGCTGCCCCAGTGTTGCCATGATTTGTTGCAATGGAAACGACATTTGGAATAAGGTTTTTATATTCAATGTTTGATAAAAAATGTTTGGTGACAAGATCTGCCACCAAAACAAGAATTATAGTTGCAATTATTGTGATTGTAGTTTTTAAAGATTTTTTCATACTGCCTTATAAAATAGATTTTGTTGCAATTAACACACGGCAAATAAAAGGATTTATTGCCCTTCTGGACGCAAAATTTTATGGCCATTTGGTGTTAAAATAAACAAATCGCCATGCCAACGATGAATGCTGCCGTCCAAACCATAAAGTGCGCCGGACAAAAAGTCCAAAATGCGCTCGCTGTCTGCCTGCGCAATGCCTTCAAGGTTAACTGCCACTGTTTGCCCTTGTTTTAAATAATCAACAACCTGTTGAATTTCCTTGTGAGATTTTGGTTCAACCAAAATTATGTTACTTTCACTTTGTATGCCAAAATTGTTAAAACTTGTGGCAGAAAAACTTTCTGCATTTTCAGTTTCGCCTTTAACCCTTTCATGCAGATTGAAGTTTGCATATTTATCTTCTGTTGCAACTTGGGTGGTTTTCTTTTTTTTGTCGCCTTCAAACCCAAGCCCGCTCATGATCCAATTAAAAAACCCCATACGCGTGCCTTTAACCAAAAATTTGTTTTCTTAATGTTTCATATTCTTCATCGGTGGCAATTTCAAATTCATGCACAACGCGCTCATAAATGGCAATAACATTTTTGTTTGTTGTTTTTTTGCTTGCAGAATCAAGCATCTTTTTTGCCACAGCAATTGCCCCTTGCCTGTTTTGTTTAACATCGATTGAAACAATCACTTCAATAATATCCATACACTTATTTTCAAATTCTTCTTGATTGGTCATACAATTCTCCTTAACATTATTTTAATTTGATTAAAAAACTTTGTCAAGGAAATATGTCAGCTTAAACCAATTTTTGTTTGACCAAAATTTAACTTTTGTTTGCAAATTTCACACAAAAAAGACAGCAATCAATTTTGCTGCCTTTTTAATTTGTTAAACACTTGTTGGCAATTCAAATCTAATTTTTGCAATAAGTGAGATTGAACCGCTTGTTAATGTAACATCTATATCCATTGTTGTTTTTGTTGGATTATTTTGCTTGTATTCATTTAAGATTGTTTCACCAACTGCCACTATTGAGCCGTCCGTGCTGACTTCGGCACTAATAGAATCTAATGTCATAGGTGTTGCAGTTAATTTGCCAGATTCGTCATTTGCAAAACATTTAATTGCATCTTTTAAGTCGATTGATGAAGCGCCACCATCGTTGTATTGCACACGGAAGTAGAAACTATTGCCGTATGGAAGGTAATCAACAACATAGATGCTTGTTTCGCCAGTTGAAACCAAGTAATAGTAGTTTTGGCTAACTTGATATAAACCTGACACTCCGCCACCAATAAATGTTGCTTGTTTAACTGTGTAAGTTTTTTCACCAACTGTAAAGGTTGAAATTACAACATCTGCCCCTTCGTTTTTAACAACTTGACAACTTGTTGCCTTTGAAACCCAATTAACATTTGGCAAGTTGCTTGTTATACCAACGATTGAATAATCTGAAACATAACTGCCGTCTTGGAATATTTGAGAAAGGTTAAACTTGCCCTTTTCTGCAATTGTGTTTTTACCTGTCAAAATCAAATCAACAGATGTTAAAGCAACACTGCTGTTTTGAGCATATATTGCAAGGGATGTTTCTGTTGTGTTTTCAAACAACACTGTTTTGCCAGTTGATTTGTCAAACTCTTTTAAGTTGATTGCAAACAAACCATTTGTGTTAACCAAAGATTTAAATTGTCTGTTGTTGATTTCAATATAATTTAGATTGTCAACAAAGTCTTTAAATCTCAAAATGTTTGAATAATCACAAACAAACATGGTTTTTGCATAGTTTTCAACTTGTGTGCGAGTGTACTCCAATTCCCCAACTTTTAATGTTGGAACAGATTTTGCAAAGTCAAATTCGTAAATTGAACCATCAACATTTGCTTTTAAAATGCTTCCGTTTTCTATTGCAAATTCATTAACTGCCAAACTTGCAGTTGATGCTGCTGTCACAATGGTTTCGCCTATTTTAAATTGGTCTTTGCCTTCACTGTTTTGCCCAAGATAAATTATTGCAACGCTTAAACTATCCTTTGTGAAAGTTTCCTTGTAATAGAACAAATTTAACAAATTGCTTGAAGCATTGTAAATTTGAGAGCCAGAATCATCAACATTGATTGTTGTTTCCACATTTGGTGCAATGTTGATTGTTGCCACATTGCGCACTTTGTAAATTGCAAACAAAGGTTGATTTTCTGCACCTTGAACATAGTCATAAACAATTTTATAAACGACATAATAATCAATTGGATTGTCGATTTTTGATTGTGGCACAAGAGGCAAAGCTTCACTTATCAAAACATTCGACTGACCCAAATGTCCTTCAATGGCAGAATATGTTAAACCTTGCAATTTTTCCATATTCAAAGATGCATATTCTTCATATGTGCAAACTTTGTAGCCCAAAGAAATGTCGTATCTTAAATTTGCAATCTCTCTGTTTGTTGCAACGATTGTTGGGTTGTTTGAACTTGATTGTGAAACAATGTTAACATAGTTGCCCGAATAGAACGATGAACCTGCGTTGAGCAACGCACTTGTTGGTGCGTAACGATAACTGAATGATTGCAAACCTGTTACATGGATTGTTAAATATTGATAGAAATAACCAAAGTTTGTTTTAAAGCCTAAACTTAATGTTACATCGCCAGTAAAATCACGTTTGAATGTAAGTGTGTAAGTTTCTTGGTTAAGTTCAACATAGTCTGTTGCATTGTTGCCCATGAAATCTGCTATTTCAACTTGGCTGATTGCAATTTTTGTGTTGTTTTTGTCGATTGTGATAGGCGAAGAATTCTTAATAAAATTCAAAGTCAAGCCAAAGCCACCAGCGGTTGTGCTGTTTGTTAATGATTTTGGTGTTAAAACTGCCTTGTTGCCAGTTATGCTTGAATTTGCTGCATTTGCAAAGTCATAATTTGTTTCCAATTGGCTGCCTGCTGCAGCATGGTTGCCATCAATCAAAAATTCTATGTTGCGTTTGATTGTGATAACTCTTTGAACAACATCAACCAAAGTTGTGTCTTTCATTATCTTGATGTATGCAGTTAATTGCACATCTTCCGGCACTTGTTCAAGTGTAATTGTGCGATTTGTTGCATCATAACTAAACAAACTGTTTGAGCTGTCTTCGTCTGTTAAAGTGTACTTGTTACCAGCAACAAAGTAACTGCAATTTTTCAAATCAAGGTCAAATTTGTAATTTGATGTAACATCTGTGAAGTTCTCTTCACCCTCTGCTTTTGTTGCACTGCTTATTTTAAGCAAATCGCTTAATTTAAAGGTTTCTGTTGCATAATACTCTGTTTCTGACGACTTGATTGAAGAGAAATTGAATATGTTGAATGTAAAATCACAAACCTTGCCAGCATTAGTGTAAATTGTTAATGGAATTGCAACGCTTGAACATACTGCTGAATTTTGCACACGCTCAATATTAAACAAAATTTCTCCACTGTTGTTTGACCAGAATGTGATTGTGTAATCATGTGTTGTTAAACTATAAGTGTTGTCTTCATTATTAAATGCAATTTTTGCAGAACTATCTGCATTGTTGTTGAACATTACATTGCCATTGTTAACAACCTTAAAGACATTGTTCCTTACATCGTAAATCTTTGCAATAACGTTTTTGCTTGAAATTGTTGAATAATCGTAAGTTGAACCAATTTCAACATCATTGATAACTATTGAAGCAAATTGATTTGCCCCATCACTAACCCATGTTGAATGATTATCAAGATAATTTGTTTGGCTGTCATCTGCCTTGTAAATCAATTTGTCTTTTGCTTCTGTTAAAATTTCTATGTTGTAAGTTTCACTTTCAAGCCCCGCAACATTTGTGAGCCTAAACCATGTTGATGTTTGAGACATTACATTGTCAAAAGTCATTGTGTAGTCAAACACGCCTGTATCTTGGTCAACAACTTTGTCAATTTTTAAGCCATCGCCCAAAACAAATGCCAAGCAGTTAGGATTGCTTTCATCATAAAAGCCCATTTTGGTTGCATTAAAGGTTGCTGCCACAACATCTTTGCCACTATTAGCATCAAATCCTGTAATCAAATCCATGCGTTTTGCATTGGTTACATTTTCAATATTTGCATTGCTGCCAAACAGGTATGCCAAAATATTTTGTTGATTTGATTTTGCAACAAAGTTGTCATGATTTGAGCCAACAACTGAATAATTTGGTTTTAAATTTGAATAAGTAACTGGCAATGTTACATAGAAATCAACAACCAAAGCTTTGTTGCCATTTTTGTCGTAAATTGAAACATCTTCACCATCTTCTGCTTTAATTTTTATGCCAATTTCCATCTTTATGGTTTTGCTTTGAGCTGTGTGAACAAAGTTGATTGAAGTTTGCACATTATCTCTGCCGATTGACAAACTTTCGTTGCCCAACAAAATGTTTTCAGTGGCATCAGCATCTTTAACAACATAACTATATTTGTTGTTTTCTGGTTGAGAAGTTAATGAAAGGTAGCTTCCGCTTGCAACATAGATTGTTAAGCCATCAATTTGGTAACTAATGTATAAGGTTTCGCCAGTGGCGTTCTCTTTTGTGCTTAATGCAAATTGAGCAGAACTGCCAATCACACTTTCAAAGTTGTTTGACTTATCTTTAGCCACAAAAGGTGTTGATTGTGTGCCCATTGTTTGCTCTATGTAATACGCAGGATAAATTGTAACCTTAAACTCTCTAACCAAAGTTTCGCCAGTTGTTAAATCAATCAAATCATCAAAAGATAATATGATGTTTTTGTTTGTTGTTGCATTTGATTGAACAAAGTTAATTTTGTTTTCATAAATTTCCGCAACTTCGCCATCTGCTGTTGCTGCAAGAGTTCCTGCATAAGATGAAATTGTATTTGTTAAATCAACACTTGTGTTAAAGCCTGTTTCTTTGTCAAAAGTGCCAACAATTGCGTCTGCAACTGCATCGATTTGCACCCCGTCATAAACAAAATCAACATAAATAGAATAAGAATTGTTAACTTTATATTTAACAGTGAATGTCAATTTTTCACTAGCAAACAACACTGTTGTGATTTTTGAACCATTTAATGTAACAATTGTTTTGTTGCCGTTTGATGAAACAATATCATGTTCAACTAATTTGAAATATCCAGAAACACCGTTTATTTCTTCAATGTCCGCAGTGGTTGATTGTGCACCCTCCCCAGTTTTTATGATATTAAAATCATTTAAACCATTGATTGTTGCAGAATAACGCCCCAATGTGCTTGTTTTGTGCAGCAATCCTGTTGGTGTGCTTTCATCATAAATATTTAAACCTGTTTCTGTTGCAATGTTGATTGTGCAACTGCCAAGATATATTGCTTGGTTATTGTCAATATAAACTGTTGCAACAACAATTTGAACAAACCCGCTTGGAACATCAATTGATTGATTTTCTGCAATTATTTCAGCATAACGACCGCTTGCAACAACGCCATCAACAAACGAATCCGTAGTGTTGTTGTCGCTATTTTTAACACTCATCAAATAATAATGCAACTTGCTTTCGTCATCAATTGTTACACCGCTGTTGTTTTCGATTTCTGACTTTGTTGGAACAATATCTATCTTACCATCAACAGCCTCACCAATTTTGTCAAAACTGCCTGCAGTCAAATCCAAACCAGCAAAATTGCCAGATTGTTTTTGCAATCTAACCAAATAATAACCAAAGTTGTTTGATGAAGTTGTTATTTTAAACAACAAATAAACGCTTGAGCCTGTAAATGTAGAACTATTATTAAAAGTAATACTGTTTCTACCTATTATAATACTGCCACTATCAATGTAAGTTTTTGCAGATTGAATGCTTTGATATGCAACCAATTCCACTTTTGTAATAGAATCATCAACAATGGTTGTGCCGTTTAAAACCAACATTCTACGTATGTTCATCACATCGTCGGCATTAAAGCCAATTTTTTGACCCATTGTTATAGGTTCATATTTTAAGCCCATTGCAAAGCCAAACACATTGTTGTTTTTGATTGTCAATTTGTTGTTTGATTCATCACCAAATTCATTTTCCGCATACATCAAAACGTCGTTTGTTTTGCCGTCTAGTGCTTTCAGATTCAATTCGCTTGATGTTTGTATATCTGCAAATGGATATTGTCTGTTTAATGCAAGGTAGTTTTCAATATTTAATGTGTGAGTGTAGTTGTAAGATGCGCCGTCTGTGTAATCAATATGGTACACAATAACTGCATTTAATTTTGAACCAGCAATTGCACCAATTTTAACCAAAAACTCTGTTACATTAATTGAAGATTGATAGCCAACGCCAACCGCATTATCTCCGCTTTGTGTGGTTATTATTGTGTTGTTTTCAACATCGTTTACCTTAATGCTTTCAATGTAAATATTTTTAATGTTTTTATCGTTGATTTTGCCTTGTGTATAACCAAAATTAAACACATCATTTACAATATCAAAAGCATCATTTTGAGAATGTGTTTTTGTTGTGTTTGTGCCAGACTTTGTTGTTGGGATGTAAGGTGTTAAAACAATTGTTTTTGTGTAAACATACTTGTTGTCAAATGTGTAAGTTGCAATCACTTCAACAGTGCTGCTGATGTTGTTTTCAACTTTAAAGCCAACCAAATTATAGCCGTCTATTGTTACATTTGACGGAGCAATTTGATGCTCGCCAAACTTAATTGTCAAGCCGTCTGTTACAGCATCTTTATTAACCATAAATTGTGTTTGTTTGCCTTCAACAATTGAAGTGTCAATCACTTCGTATTTATTTACAATATTAACAACAAACTCACCCAAAACAATGCCGTCATATTTCAACTTAAATTCACATTGTTTTGTTTGACCAAGGTCTTTAACAAATCCAACACTCAATTTGCCATCAACAAAACTTATTAATGCATTTTGCTCTGCACTATCATCTTTTTGATTGCACTCAATTGCAAAGTTTGCGGTGTTGGTTAATTCAACCAAATCGGTGTTTTTGTATACAATGCTAGAAGTTAAATCACTGCCATAAACTTTTGTTGTGTCAAACTGATGCAATGCAAACACAGTGCTTAAATCATGCTCGGTTTCTGATTTTAAAGTGTAGTCAGTTTTCAAATTAACAATTGCATTTGGTTTAACTTGAAGATTGTTGAATGTTGCCAAAATTTCTGTGCCAATCAAGAAATCCACTTTGTAATTGCCAACTTCCAAACTGCCTTGTCCATCAACAAAATCTGCTTCTGTTTTTGTTGCATTTGTTGGGTATTTCCCGTCGCTTGATTGCTTGTAGATGTTGTAAGTTAAAGTTTCGCTGCTTGTTAATTTTATTTTAAACAAAGCATTTGTGTTAAATACATCACCATTAATTGATTCCGCAAACTTAATTGTTGTGTCAGCATAAATATCCGTCCAATTTCTGTTCAAATCAACTTGTCTGCTGGAAGTAAACGCAATTTGAACATCAAACGCAGTTGCAATTGTGTCCATTTTAACGCTTAATGTAACAACCAATCTTGTGTTTAAATAATTGTTGCGCACAAATGTCCAATCGCCATCAATTCGTTCAATTGTAAGCACTGGCAAATCTGCATTAGTTTGCAATTGATATCCAACAATATTGTCATTTTCATCTTTGTTTTCAACCAATTTTAATGTTTCACTGCCCGCAAAAGTAAATCTAATATTTGAAATATTAACCAAATTTGAAATTTGTGTGCTATCGCCAGTTGTTTTGTTAACAAACTTGTAATCAACACCAGCAACCCCCTCACTGCCAGCGTTTAAAGAAAATTGATTTTTATCTTTAGCTTCGATGCTTAAAATATTATTTTCTTTTGGTGTGTTATAAGCAAAATAGCCATCAACACTTGTTACATCTTCAGGATTAACCACAGAATCCACAAAAACTTTTAATGTTTTGCTTAAATTACCCGTGGTTGTGATTATCAAATCATATTCACCAACAGCAAGGCCAGTCAAATTATCTTTAATTTCTGTTCCATTGATTGAGTAAGTTAAAGTATTGTTTGCGTTGTAGTTTGGTGTTAATGTGAAAATTGGTCTTTTTGTCAAAGTGTCAACTTGGGCATTGTTCAACACAAAGTTGTTGCCTTCTTCCAATGTGTAAGTATATGACTTTTCCACATCTTCATTTGGCAAAGTATATTTTAAAACATAATTATAAATGTAATTACCGTCTTGCACGCCAGCAATTGAAACATGCAAACTTGCTTTGTTAAGTTCTATGTCAACCCTGTTTGTTTGTTCGCCTTCACCTTCCATGTAGGTTAAATTTATATTTGTAGGTTTGTTGCTTTTTGCAAAAATAAATTTAGATTCCTTGGTTATTGCACCATATTTGAATTGAATTTTGTAAATGTTGGCATTGTTTGCACTTGAATCTGCACTTTCATTGATAGATAAATTTACTATTACATACTTACCTTCATTGCCTTCATCATTAGATAATTTAACATCACCAATTGTAAGCATATTGTCGCTTGAAGTGAGTGCATTGTTTTTGTCATAGGTAAGCACACTAAAGTGATTTCTAAACGATTCTTCCCCTTCTGCATCAAAAATCTTTTTAAGCATATCAGGCACATCTGATGAAAGTTTAACAGAATAATTGAACCCACCAACCAAAACTGATTGGTCTGTTCCATTTTCAACTATTCCATCAGTGGTATTGTCAGAAGCAAACTCCAAAAAGTTAACCGCTGCAGAAATATTGTATCTAATTTTAACAACAATTTTTCTGCCGATGCTGATGTAATCTTTATTAACCAAGATGATGTTATCCGCACCTTCATTATTAAAGTCAAGCACATAATCGCCCAAAATGTTGTTTTTTATCACAGAATTAATGTATTGTTCTGCCACATTTGTTGAATTTTGATGTTCAAAAGCATTTTTGAGTTGGAGCATATACAAAGCAGTATCCAAATTGTTTGCACCCTCATTTGCTTGGACGACATTCACAAATTTGCCGTCTTCAAAATAGCCAACAAGCACATATGTTTGGTCATCTTTAACAAATTTGATGTTTTCACAAACCCTAACATTGTATTTTGCCCCATCGTTAAGTTTTGGAGTGATAAACACACCACCGCGATAACTACCAGCAGAAATGTTAACTATATCTTCAAATTTAAGTTTGCCATAAATTGGCAAATTGGAATTATCTTCACCTTCAAAATCCACATCAAGAGTGTATGTTTGATTTTCTTTTGTAAAATTAAAATTTAAATCCATTTCAGCAACATTAACATCAATTGTTGTCAAATAATATTCGCCAGTGCTGTTAACAACCATAACGCCCAACACAAGTTTTCCACTTGAAATTGTTGGCAACGATTTTGCAATTATGTTAAATGCTCGTTCATTGCCATATGAATCTTTAATGTATTTTGCTTCATAATCAAATTCGGCTTTTGTTGCCAAACGATATGTTTGGTAGTTTTCACTGCCAAATTGGTCGTTATAAACAAAGAAATCAATAAAGGTGTTGCCAACAATTGAATTGAGATTTAATTTTTTTGTTGCGTCAGCACTAAAATCTGCTGATGTGTACTTTTTAAAATTATATTCTTCAACTTCAGCATTGTTGATAAGGTTGATTGTCCTCAAATCAAAATCTGCTTCGTCAAAACGCAAACTTGTGCGCGCACCTGCACCAATCATGTACAGTTGCAAGTTTTTGTAGCCTTCTTTTTCCGCATTTAAAATGATATTGTTATTACCCTCAAACAAACTGATGTCAATATTTGCAGTTTCGCTGCCAATGTTGGTTATTTTTGTGCTTTTTACATTGATTTTTAGTTGAGTTGTAACCATCTCTGCAAGCCTATCCAAATTGCTAGTTGGGTTTTGATTGCCTTCCAACCCTGCCAAAAATTCTTGTCTGTGAGCATATGTGTCAAACACTGCAATCTTAAACATGTATGATTGCCCAGCCATTGCAGTTGAATTTGCCTTAAAAGTCAATCTGTCTGTTTCTTCATCATAAGCCAAAAATGAAAATCCTTCCAAATTGGTTTTGTCAATCATTTGCCAGCCATCTGTCACACCTTGCTTAAAGTAAAAATATTCAACAATTTTTTTGCCATATTCAGCCTTGCTAATTGGATTTAAGGCATATTTTGGAGAAGAAACAACATCAAAAGCAAGTTCTTCATCAAGCCCCAAAGTTATTTCCTTGCCTACGACCGAGCCATTTTCAATCAAATCTTTTTTGTTTTCATTTGAAACTTGATCATCTTTAATCTCCAACGCTTTAACAGCACGATCAATCCAAATAACCATATCTTGGTCACGCGCAGTGCCTGTCATCATTTTTTCATCATCTGCACGCAAACTAACTTTGCCATATGTGGTAGAATCAAAAATTTTGTCTTCAACCTTTTTTAACTTAAAGTATGTATTTTCATTGCACCTAATTTTGTATTTGCCGTTTGATTCAGCAACAACATTTTCACCATTTTCATTGCAAATTTGAATAAGATTGGAACCATAATTGATTGTAAGCAAACAATCTTTCATGGTAACTTCTTTTTCTTCTTCTCCAATTCCAGTCAACACAAATGAGTAAATTTTGTCACTGTAACCATCAGTGTAACTATAATTGTCTACAATAATTTTTTCCGTTTCAGCAAAAACAAGTTGTTTTGGATAAACAACCGGTTTTTTAAATTTGCCCATGATTGCCATCACGCCAACAACCGCACCTGTAAACCCCAAGATGCTAGCCAGCACAATGCCTATAACTTTAAAAATTCTTTTTGCCATTTTCCCCTACCTAAATGCTTTAAAATTATTATCTTCAAATTGAATTTTTTTACACCAAAACAAGCATTTATATACATCAAAATTTAAACAAAATTTTAGCAAAAACTCAAAAGAAAATAAATTAAATTACAAAAATATTATATATTTTTTGTCGATATATGTCAAACAAAATAGTTCGCTTTTAAATTTAGATTATACAAATTTAAATTATAAACATTTGCATAAATTCAGCTCAAATTATTTAGCATAAATAAATATAAAAAAATAAATTCAACTTGCAAATTTTTACATCAAATTACGGCATTTTTATCACAAAAAAATATTTTTTTAATTATTTTATCTAAATGTAAAAAATATTTAAAACAAACAGAAAATCTTAATATTTTTTAAAAAATTAACAAAAAACATGCAAATTTTAATGTTTTTTGCATGTTTTTATAAAATTTAATTTATTTTTTATTTTTGAAATTATATTCAGTTATTTTATTCACAATTAAAAATATTTTATCAAACAACTTTTGAATAAAAATTAAAACCCAAAATTATTTGTTTAAAATTTCAAATAATTTAACAAAATTTTCCACACTAATTTGCTCCGGCCTAACCGTTAATGGATAATTTAAAGTTAACAAAGCATTTTCAATTTTTAGCTTGTCATAAAAATTTTTAAGGTTGTTAATTAAAGTTTTTCTTCTCATTGCAAACGCTTGATGAATCAAATTTTTAAAACCATCAAAATTACTAATTTTATATTTACAATTTGGCACAAGCAAACACAATGCGCTGTCAATTTTTGGTGATGGCGTAAAGCATTCTTTTTTAACAACTCGTGGGATACTTACATCAAAAACAGATTGCAAAATCACACTTGTTATCCCATATTCTTTTGAGTTTGGACTTGCACAAAAGCGCTCCGCCACTTCTTTTTGAATAAGCACCAGAATGCTTTTAAATTTTTCAATATGCTCAACCAATTTAAATATTATTGGCGTGGTTATATAATAAGGTATATTTGCCACTACCCGCGCATTTGGCTCATCAAATTTGTTCAAGTCAAAATCCATAAAATCACCAAATCGCAACTCTAAATTTTGGTTCTGTTTTTGAATTTCATCAAGGCGTGGTTTCAAACTTTTGTCAATTTCAAATGAAACAACTTTCTTTGCAACTTTGCACAGTTCGTTTGTAAGTGTCCCCGCCCCAGCACCAATTTCAAGCACGGTGTCGTTCACTCCAACAAGCCCATCTTTTACAATCGCACGCAAAAGATTAACATCAAACAAAAAGTTTTGCCCCAAACTTTTTTTGTAATTTATTTTTTCTTCCATATTTTTCACCTTTTTAAAATAATAACATTTTTAACTTTTAAAATTTTAGCATTTAAGATTTGAATTGAACAAATTAAAATTAGACAAAATTTTTAAAAAATCTTAATAATTATTGACAACTTTTTCTAATTTTGATATTATTTTTGTATACTTAAGAAAAATTTTAATCAAAACACAAATGATAAGCAAGGTTGGCAGTTATGCCAGCCTTTTTGTTTTATTTGTTAATACGCCAAAAATTATTTTATAATTTATATTCCTATTATATATATCATTTTTAATCAAGTCAACCATTAGTTTGTCAAAACAAAATCAAAGTGTTTACATTAAAAAAATTAAATTCAATTTTAAACAAACAATTGACTATTTTGTTTTGGTGTGTTAAAATATTAGCGAGAAACGATATAAAAGTTTGAGGAGTATTGCCAAAAACACAAACAGAGAGAGTTGTCGCCGGTTGAGAGCAACTTGTGAAGGTTATGGCAAGAAGGTAGCAAACAAGTTCAAGCGAAGAAGAATAGTAGACCGCTTGCGCCGTGAAAAATGCGTTAGTTTAAATTGAGGGGCAACTTTTGTTGCTTGAAGTAAGGTGGTACCACGATAATTTCGTCCTTGCATTGCGCAAGGTTTTTTTATTTTATAATGGCATGTTTGTTTAAAATTTACCATGCCCTGTTAAAATATAGAAAACTACGCGATCTAGTTAAAAATAATTTTTTAAGGAGAATTTATGTTAGAAAACAAATATAATGCGCTTGAAACAGAAAAAAAGTGGCAAAATTATTGGCAAGAAAAGGGCATTTACAAATTTGATAAAAACAGCAAAAAGCCAACTTTTTCAATTGACACTCCACCTCCAACAGTAAGTGGTGAGTTGCATATTGGACACATTTCTGGTTTTACTCAAGCCGACATGATTGCCCGTTTCAATCGTATGCAAGGCAAAAATCTTTTTTATCCATTAGGCTTTGATAATAACGGTTTGCCAACCGAACTTTTGGTTGAAAAGAAAAAAAATATCCGTGCCCACACTCTCCCACGAGAAGAGTTCACTCAAATTGCACTTGATTTGGTTAAAGATTACAACCAAGCATATCGTGATATGATGGTTCGTGCTGGCATGAGTTGTGATTTAAGTTTGGGCTACAACACAATTGACCAACACAGCCAAAAAACAAGCCAAAAATCATTTATTGATTTAGCACGCCGTGGCATCGCCTATCGTGAAGACAAACCAAGCCCTTGGTGTTGCAAATGCCGCACAAGTGTTGCAGCAGCAGAACTTGACGATAAAGAATTTGACAGCATTTTTAACTATTTGAACTTTAAACTTGCGGACGGAAGTGGCACAATTCCAATTGCAACCACTCGCCCAGAGTTTTTGCCCGCTTGTGGCGCAATATTTGTAAATCCAGAAGATGACAGATACAAACACTTAATCGGCAAAATGGTTAAAGTGCCATTGTTTGAACAAACAGAAGTTAAAATTCTTGCTGACAGCAAAGTTGGCATAGACAAAGGCACAGGCATTGTTATGTGCTGCACTTTTGGCGACCAAACCGACGTTGAGTGGTGGAAAGAATATCATCTCCCACTTAAACAAGCTATTGACGAAGGTGGTTACATGACAGAAATTGCTGGCAAATATGCTGGAATGAAGTCTGGTGAAGCACGCAAAGCTATCATTGAAGACCTTAAAGCACAAGGCTATTTGTACAAACAAGACCCTATCACCCACTCTGTTAAAGTTCACGAGCGTTGTGAACAACCAATTGAATTTTTATCAAAAAAACAATGGTTCATACGCACATCCACCCCAGAACTTAAACAAAAATGGGCAGACCTTGGCAATGAATTGGTTTGGAACCCAGAAGGCATGAAAGTTAGATACATGGCTTGGGTTGCAAACTTAAATCAAGACTGGTCAATCAGCCGTCAAAGATATTTTGGCGTTCCATTCCCAGTTTGGTACTGCAAAAAATGTGGAAAACCAACTTTTGCAAACATTGAAGATTTGCCAGTTAACCCATTAACTAGCAATCCAAAATGCGCTTGCGGGTGTGGTTCAACAGAATTTGTGCCAGAAACAGACGTTATGGACACCTGGGCAACAAGTTCAGTAACCCCACAAATCAACTGCAACTGGGCAGAAGACGAAAAGGGTTGTGCTGAAAAAATGCCAATGGATATGCGTTTTTGTGGGCGTGACATCATCACAACATGGTGTTTGCGCACTATCATCAAAGCATACTATCATCAAGGCTGCTTGCCATGGAAACAATTGATTGTTAATGGCTGGGTTATGGCAGACAAAGGCGTTAAATTTAGCAAGTCAAAATCAAACAGTAAAATGAATTTGAACGACATGCTCAATAACTACAGTGCCGATGTTGTGCGCTACTGGTGTGCAAATGGTGCATATGGCAGAGATGTTATGTTTACAGATGAAGGTTTGAAAGATGGACTTAAACTTCAAAACAAAATTTGGAATGCTTCAAAATTTGTGTTGAGTTTCCTTTACGATTACACACCAAAAAAGCCAGACACAATTTTGCCAATGGATCGCTATATCATGCACAAGTTCAACCAAGCATATCAAAAGACATTTGATTTTTACAAAAACATTGAAATGGGCTACGCAAAAGACGCAATTGAAAAATTCTTTTGGTCATTCTGCGACAACTACATTGAGATTACAAAAAACCGCCTTTACAAACCAGAAGTTTATGGCGAAGAAGCAAAAGAAAGTGCCCAATGGGCATGCTACAATGTTTTGCTTGGCATGTTAAAGTTGCTTGCAATCACAATGCCACATATCACAGAAGAAATTTATCAAGATTATTTCCGTCAATTTGAAAAAACAGAAAGCATTCATTTAACCACTCTTTCTCCTATCGCTGTTGACAAAGAAGCAAATATTATTGAAAATGGCGACATGGTTGTTGACATTGTTTCAAAGGTTCGTCAATTTAAAAGTGAAAATAAATTGAGTTTAAAAACAGAAATTGAAGATGTTACAATTTCCACCGACAAAACCGATTTTATTGAAAGTTGTGCTTCCGACATTAAAGCTGTTTGTTCAATTCACAATTTAAAAGTTGAACAAGGTGAATTTAATGTTGTTATTGGAAAAATTGTTGACAATCAATAAAAAACAACCAATAAAAATTTGAATTAAAAACTAAAAATTTAATTAAAATTTTATTAAAAACACAAAAAATGCAGGCAAAAACCTGCATTTTTTAATATTTTTATGGAAAAAATAAAAAATTTGTTGCATTAATTAATTTATAGTCAATTTTTCTTGCTGCAATTTTGCCCTATCTGCAACAACAACACATTCTGTTGTAAGCAGTGTTGAAGCAACACTTGACGCACATTGCAATGCCGTTCGCGTAACCTTAAATGGGTCAATAATACCTTGCTCAAACATATCACAATAACAATCGTTAAGAGCATCGTAACCAAAATTTATGTTGTCATTTTTAAGCACTTCTTGCACAACAACACCAGCATCAACCCCAGCGTTTTTTGCAATTTGACGAATAGGCGCTTCCAACGCAGCATCAACAATCATTGCACCCAATTTTTCATCATCAGTTAGAGTTTGAATGTATGTTTTTAAATCCTTTTTTGCACGCAACAAAGCAACGCCACCACCAACAACAATTCCTTCTGCAATTGCTGCCTGTGTTGCGTTTAAAGCATCTTCAATGCGCAACTTTTTTTCTCGCATTTCAACTTCGGTTGCAGCACCAACTTTGATTCTTGCAACGCCACCATTTAAGCTTGAAATTCTGCCCAAAATCACTTCACGGTCAAAATCTTCAGTTGATGTCAACAATTGTTCACGCAATTTTGCAACAAGTTCTGCAATCTTTTGTTTGTCGCCTTTTGCCCCAATAATCACAGTTTGGTCTTTGTCCGCTTTAACTTTTTCACATCTGCCCAAATCAGACAACGTAACGCTTTCAAAGTTGTTGTAAATATCTTGTGAAATAAATTTGCCGCCAGTAATCAGCGCTAAATCGGACAAAGATTTTTTGCGTCTATCGGCAAAATATGGAGTTCTAACACCCAAACAATTAAACACCTTGCGTGCATTGTTAACAACCAAAGTTGTAAGCGCGTCGCCGTCAATATCTTCTGCAACAATCAACAAACAACCATTAACCTTTGCAACCTGCTCAACAATCGGCAAAATCTCATTTATATGCGAAATCTTTTTGTCTGTAATAAGTATGTATGGATTGTCAAGTTCTGCAACCATTTTGTTTTGGTCCGCGCACATATATTGGCTGATATATCCACGATTAATCCTTGTGCCTTCCACGACATTCAAACAATCAACCATAGCGTTGCCTTCATCAATAGAAATCACTCCGTCAAGCCCAACTTGTTCAAATGCTTTTGCAATCAAAGCACCTGTTGCCTTATCTCCTGCCGAAATTGTTGCAACTTGACTTATTGACAAATTATCTTTAACCTGCTTTACATTTTTAGCCATTGTTTCAACCACAAAATCTGTTGCTTTTTTTATGCCGTTGCGCAATAAAATTGGATTTGCTCCAGTGTTAAAACATTTAAGCCCTTCACTAAAAATTTTCTCCGCCAATATTGTGGCAGTTGTTGTGCCGTCGCCCGCAATGTCATTTGTTTTTGTGCATGCACCACGCAAAATGCTTGCCCCAGCATCTTCAATTTCATCTTCCAATTCAATTTGTTTTGCTATAGTTACGCCGTCGTTTGTGATGATTGGTTCAATATACATTTTGTCAATCACAACATTTCTTCCCTTTGGCCCAAGTGTGATTTTAACTGCATTTGAAAGTTTTTCAACACCATGTAAAAGTTTTTCTTTTGCTTTTTCATTTGTTTCAATTTTTCTAATCATTTATCACTCCTATAATGTCAATTTGACGCATAACAATGTAAGTTTTATTTTCAATTTTAACTTCTGCACCAGCATATTTGTTGAAAAAAACTTTATCACCAATTTTAACTTTTATTTCAACTTTTTCTCCGTCAAAATTGGTGCCGTCCGCAACCGCAACAACAACACCTTTTTCTTGTCTAACTTTAGCAATATCTGGCAAAACCAATCCAGAATTAGATACATTATTTTTTTGCTCTGGTTCAATCACAACTCTATCAAATAATGGCAAAATTTTCATATCCTTCCTCCTGCCAAACATTGTAACCCACGATGTCTGTTTTAAAACCAAAACCTGCCACTTTTGGCAAAACTTTTTTTAAAAAAATTTTACAAGTTTTTAACAAATAAAATAAATTGAAATTAAAAAATAATTAATTAAATAATATTTAAATTATTACAATTAAAATTAAAAATGTATAAAAAATATTAAAAATTAAATAAAAAATCTAAAAAATGCGTAAAAATAGCGTGTTTTTTCAATAAAAAATACATTTTTTATATTTTTTTGCAAAATAATATATTTTCATATTAGCTAAAAATAAATCATAAAATAAATATGCAAGAAAATAATTTTAATTATGAAGAATATACAAAAACCATACAACAAAATAACGAATATTATTTTAGATATAAAAAAAGGCAAAAAAAGCCAATAAAAATTAGTATAGCATTTTTGAGTTTATGTTTGATTTTTTTGCTGGGAATTTGTGTTTTTATAAATCAAAATAATAAAGAATTTTGCACATATTATTTTGTTGAAATTGACACATTTGCAACCTTTTCACAAGCAAACAAATCTGCAATTGAACTAACAAATAAATCTGGTGCTGGCTATGTTTTTTTTGACAAAAACTATCATGTTTTTGCGGGGGTGTATTTAACGGAGGAAAGTGCAAAAACTGTTTCAAAAAACATTTTAAACGATTATCCAAATGCCAAAATTTTTGCAATCTCAACAGCAAAATTTAAAAACAAAAATCAATACTCAAAAAATGAAAATTTAGCTTTAAAAAACACCATTTCAAGCATTCAAAATTTGGTTAAATCCCTTTATCAAATTTCAATCAGTTTTGACAAAAACGAAGAAAATTTTAAAACAACGAAAACAAAAATTTCAACTTTAAAAGACACCTTTTGTTTGCAGCAATCAAAGTTTGATGAATGTTTTGAAAACGAAAAAATCTATTTTAACACCAACAAAAAACTTGATGAAATTTTCAACGCTTTAACTCGCCTTTCTAACTGCAGCGAGCAAGATTTAAAACAAAAAATTAAATATGAACTGGTTGACATTGCCATAACCAGTTCAATGATTTTTAATGAATTATGTTAACTCCCATTAGCATTTAAATCAGTTTTTGCCTGCTTTTTTTGCTTGGCATCTTTTTTTATCTGAAAAATCAACTCCACAAGTTGCCAAACGCCCAAAAAAATCAAAAATACCGCAAACAATTTTTTAAGCACATCTGTGGCAATTTTGTTTGCAAGATATGCTCCACCCAAGCTGAAAACAATTCCAACAACTGCAAGAATCCATGTATGTTTAAAATCAACCAAATGATTTTTTGCATGAATGATAATTGCAACCAAAGACATTGGTAAAAAAGCAATAAGGTTTATCCCTTGCGCGTCAATTTGATTAAAATTTAAAAAAATAGTCAATATTGGAATTATCAGCGTTCCTCCGCCCATACCCATGCCTGCAACAATTCCACCAACAACACCTGCAACTACGCTCCAAACAATCATAAAAACCTACCTAAACAACATTGTAACGCCGCCCAGCAGCATAAAGAACACAAAAACACCTTTAACAACTTTATTGTTTAACTTGTTTAACAGCGTTGCACCAATCACACCACCGCCAACAATTCCAACAATAACCGGCCAACCATTTGCAAAATTGATTGAATTAAAACAAAAGTAAACAATCGTGCTGGCAATGCTTATTGGCAAAATAACAAACAACGCTGTTGCTTGTGCTTTTTTTTGTTCCATACCAAACAATTTTGTGAGAAGAGGCACCACAATCATTCCACCACCGCCACCAAAAAACCCATTGATTGCACCAATCAAAGCCCCAAAAACTATTATTGTTATTTTTTTTGGTTTTTTCATAACCTTATTGTTTGCAAAACATATAAATTTATTTGCATTTTTTTGTAGTTTGTATTATAATACAAAAGACTAAATTTGTTGATTTAACGCAATTGTTACCAGCGAAATTCAACAATAAAAACAAAAGCAAATTTTATGTTTATTTAGTTTGCTTTTAAGCAATAATTCTAAAAGAGGTTACAATGAAATCAAAAAACAGCACATTAAGAAAATTATTTTCAATCACAGCCATTTTTGTTTTGGCTATTTTGGCAAGTTTAAGCGCGTTTTATTTTAACATAAGCCCTGCTTATTCTTTGAGTGTTGACAATGCAAACTTTTCAAACAATATGTCAGACAGTACCAACACGCCAGCAAGCCCAAGTTCTTACACTTTTGTGGATAGTTCTTTTAAAACAGTTAGTTACAATCCACAATCAACAACAGCAAATCAACCAAAAATTACTGCTGGCGTTGTTAATATCGAAAGCCAAGGTTACACAAAGCGCTCCAGCGATATGGACAACTTTGCTTTGATGATTAGCAGCAAAAAAGATAATGTTTCAAACACTGTTAAATATGGTTACACTTCTTCTCAATTTACATTGGCTGCTGAATCATATTACAGCGTTTCTGTTGATATTTATGTTGACAATGCAGAAAAACTTGCGTGCCTTTACCTTATTGACGAAAACAACACAGTTTACGCAAGTTACAAGCAAATTGGTTCAGCAAACAGATGGACAACTTTCATGTTCCTTATCAAAACTGACGACTTCTCTTCAGCAAACTTGAAATTGGCAATGTTTTTGGAAGGTAACGGCACAGTTTTGTTTGATAGTGTTAGCATCAATGAAGTTAACAAAACAGAATTGGAAAATCTTAAAACTCGTTACCCAAGCACAAGCAAATCAGTTGAACCTGCAACTGACAATGTGGTTAGTCAACAAACATTTTCAAGGTCAATGTTTACAGCTGTTGAAACAAGCGCAAAAACAACAATTGAAAATTCAAATGTGAACGATAATGCTTTTGCATCATCAGTAAAAATCACAAACACAGAAGCCGCTCATGCAAAATATGAAACAGCAAGCAACTTTTTGACATTTGAACAAAATCGCAATTATCGCTTTACAGTAAGCGCAAAAGCAACAGACCTTTCTGGCAATATTAAATTACATTTGGTTCAAACGAACCTTAAAAAAGACGATGACGGCAACTACATTTACGACACAGACAACAATCACACAATAACAATTTCAGCAAACACCTCTCAAGAATTAACAAACGGATTTAAAAAATATTCATTCTTTATCAACTCGCACCCACTCAAAACCACAACATTTAAACTTGTTGTTGAATTGGGTGATGATAGCACTCAAACAGAAGGCTCAATTTATTTGGCAGGTTCTGTTTTAACAAGTGTTAATTACACAAACTATGAAAACGCTTCAACTGGTGACAATGCTCAAAAAGTTGACGTTTCAACAAAAATCACAAACAACAGCGATATCAAATCATTGTTCTTAACAAATGGTTCATTCAACACAGTTAAAAACACAAATTACTCAAAAACATATCCAGTTGCACCTGCTTCTTGGACTGTTACAACTGGCAACAACACTCAACTTTATGGCGTTGTTAACACAAGTGAAGCCGAATTTAACAAATTTGTTGCAAACAACTCATTCACTTCTGCCCCAGTTAACCCAGGCAACTCAAATGGTTTGGTTGAAAGCAACAATGTTTTGATGATGTACAACAGCGTTACAGACACAATCAGTTACACAAGTGAAAAAGACAAATCTTTGGAAGCAAAAACCTACCACAGATTTAGCATTAATGTATTAACTCAACATTCAACATTAAATTTATATTTGGTTGCAAACATCAACAATCAAGAAGTTGTGCTTTCTAGCCTTAAAAACATCGCAACAGATGGTGCTTGGCATAATGTTGACCTTTACATCTACACCGGCATTCATCAATTGGAAGTTGGTGTTAAAGCAGAAATGAATTCAAACGGATTTGGTTATGCTTACCTTGATGACGCAACATTCGATTATGCTCATCGTTCTGTTGGCGAATTCTTAACACAACCAACACAAGCTCAATTTGATGCAATTCAAGCTTCTTCAAACGGCAAACTCCACATCTCAAAAGTTGATTTGTCAAACATTATTGAAGCAGATTCAACATCAAGATATGCCACTCCTATTCACTTTGGCAGCAACACAAATGCAAATGTTGACTTTGGCGTGGTTGACACAGCAAACGATGCAGATGTTAGATTTATTTTAAATGAAAATCAAAATATTCAAAACTTTAAGTCTGTTGACAATTCAAAAATCCTTGCAATACATGCTGTTGATTATGTTGCTCAAACTTACACAGCAAACATTGGTTATCGCTTTGAATCAAACAAATACTATCTTGTTAAAGTTAAAGTTTACACACAAAATTTATCCAGTGAAAAAGAAAATTTTGGTTTAGGTTTGGCACTTTCAAACTTTGACGAAAAGTTTTCAAACATCAACACAGAAACTGAAAACAGCAATGGTTGGACAACTTACAATTTCTACATCAACAGTTCAGACACAACAACTTCAATGCTAAAATTAATTTTTGGCAATGAAGAAGCAAACCTCAAAGGTGATGCATTTATTGGCGACATCGTGGTTGATGAAATTGAAGAAGCAAATTTTGTTGAAACACCAAACAGCACAACTCTTGTGTTAAAATCAACAACAAAAAACGATGACAACAACAATAATAAAGACGGAAATAGCAACAAAACAAAAAATTCAAATAACACAGCATGGATTATTGCAATCCCATCAATATTGACTGGCGCTGCTATCGTGCTTGCAATTGTTGGCGTTGCCCTTCGCAAGGTTAAATTCAAAAAACCTGTTAAGAAAACAAAAAATGCTTACGACCGCAATTCAAAACAATCACAACAAATTTACATGCGTAAAGCAACAATGCTTCGTGAAGAGCGTTTGCGTGAACTTCAACAACAACTTGAAACTTTGCAAAATGAACGTGCAACTTACGAAACACAATACAAAAAAGATTTGTCCTCTCTCCGTCAATTAAAAATCAAACGTGCACCTGCAAGTGAAATTGCAAAACTTGAAAAAGACATGAAACAAAATCAAAAGCATAGTGCACAAATTGGCTCATCTATCCGTTCTGTTGAACTTGAAATCGATTTTACAAACTCAAACGAATATATCAAACAAGTTGTTAAAAAACTTTCAAGCGCAAAGCAAGATGAACAAGAACAAGACAATCAATAATTTGGATGGTTTTAAAATTTAAATTTACAACAAAAAGGAGCAATTAACTGCTCCTTTTTTGTGTAATCGTGTAAAATTAATGGTATTATCAAAACCAAACATTCACATTGCTTTTGCTTTTGCAAAATTATTTGTTTAAAATCTTTAGTTGTTGACCAATAAAAAGTTTATCAGTTTTAAGGGCATTATCTGCAAACAACTTTTCAACCGTTATATTGTATTTTTGTGCAATGCTGGTTAGTGTTTCAACAGGTTTTACAACATGCACACAATAATTGTTTGTTGTTACTTTAACCCATTCACCAGCATATAAATTGAGATTATCGTTGTTGCGCAAAATATTTTGTTTGTTAGTGTTTAATGTTGAGCAAATCACATTTTCTGTTATATTTGATTGAATTCTATAAAAAAAACTATCCGCTTGCTTTATTTTCATATTTATTTATATTCTAAAAACAAAAATTTGAACACTTTTAAAACATTTAATTTAGGCAACTGCAATTTTGCATTTAACACAAATTAAACACAAAACAACAAAACACTAACATTTTAAATTTAAAATCTTGCAAAATTGCACATAAAAAACATGCAACTTTTAGTTAGTGCATGTTTTAATTGTAATTTACAAAACTTTTTCTTCTTCAAGCATTTTTGAATAAGCAACTTTTATATATCTGCAAACTTCAACCATTTCAGTATCAATATTCTCTTTCAAAACTTGGTTAACGCCATTCATAACTTGATTTAAAGTTGATTTTTTCATACCATTTAAGCAACTAACCAAATTTGAAAAGTAGATTTTATAAACAGTGTTCTTTTGGAAATTTGCCAAATTTTCTTTCATTGCTTTTTGTTTAAAATTATAATACATTTTTGCCCATCTATATGCTGATGCAAAGCAATATGCCACATTTTCGTTTTCTTCCATATCTCTCTCCTATTTTTATTATAACATAAACACGTAGGTTGTCAATAGCCATTTTCCGCTAGATTTCAGCCACTCAACTTAAAAAATGACATACCAACATTGTTTTGTTTATATATTATATTAGTACAAGCTGTAAAGGAAAATAAAAAATGAAATCAATTTTTAAAGCAGTTGCTGTTGTTACAATTTTTTCTGTTATCACAAGGACTTTAGGCTTCTTTTTTCGCATTTTTATTTCAAGAAAATTGGGCGCAGAAGGACTGGGATTATTTCAAATGTCTTGCAACATTTTAAGCATATTTATGACACTTATTGCAAGTGGTTTGCCAGTTACAACTGCAAAAATGGTTACAAAATATCAAGTTAACAACGATTTAAAAAAGCGCAACCAAGTGGTTACTTCAAGCCTTGTTGTTGCATTAGTTACGGCGTGTTTAAGTGCTTTGATTATCGTTTGTTTAAAAAGCATTTGGAACATTGTTTTAACCGACAATCGTGCTGTTGAATTGCTTATCATAATGATACCAAGCATTATTTTTAGCAGTGTTTATGCAATTTTCCGTGGAGCATTGTGGGGTCAAAGTGATTATTTCAATTGTGGATTAACCGAACTTTTAGAGCAAATTGTCCGTTTTGCTTTAACATTTTTGATGTTATTGAATGTAAACGACATGTTTGTTGCAACCAAAAACTCTGCCATTGCATTTAACATCACTTGTTTAATTTCAGCGGCTGTAACTTTTTTTATCTACCTCAAAAATGGCAAACTTTTATTTTGCAAAGGCGAATACAAAAACATTTTAAAAAGCGCTTTGCCAATAACTGGTGTTAGGCTTGCAAATTCCTTGGTTCAACCATTAACCACCCTTATTTTGCCAACCATGCTCATTTTGTCTGGATACACGCAAACAGAAGCAGTTTCCAGTTTTGGCGTTGTTATGGGCATGACTTTTCCTATGCTTTTTGTTCCAATGGCAGTTATCGGCAGCATAAGCATGGTTCTTATTCCATCAATCAGCAGCATGCTTGCAAAAAATCAACATCAGCAAATCAGCCAAAACATAACAAAAACTCTTCAAGTTTCAATATTTATCAGCATGATGTTTATTCCGCTTTATTTGTCCGTTGGTGACATGATTGGCATAATCCTTTACAACAACTCAATGTCGGGCTTAATGTTGCAAATTTCAGCCTTGTGCGTGCTTCCTATCACTCTTTGCAATCTCACAGGAAGCATTTTAAACGCATTGAATTTGGAAGTTAAGTCGTTTACAAACTATTTAATCGGTTCATCAGTGTTATTTGCAATTTTGCTTGGCACAACTTGGTTGATAGGCATAAATTCAATAGTGCTGGCGTTTTGCTTATCAATGACAATAATATCATTGCTTAATTTGAGATTAATAAAAAAGGCAGTGCCAGATTTTAAATTTGATTTAATCAAAACAACATTAAAATATTTGGCGATTGTTTTGCCTGCCAGCCTTTTTGGTCATTTTGTTGCAAACATATGTTTTAAATTTTTGCCGATATTCATCTCATGCGTTGTTGGTGGTGGATTAAGCATGCTTGCAACATTGATTGTTTGCAACATATTCAATTTGTATGACATAAAATCCATGCTTGAATTATTAAAATTGCGTAAAAAATCAAAAGTATAAATAATAGTTTAAAAATTCAACTGTTGGCAAAAATTTAAGTATGCTAACAGTTTTTATTAGAGTTTTAATAATTTATATCACAGTTTTGGTGTTTTTACGCCTTATGGGCAAGCGCCAAATTGGCGAAATGCAGCCATACGAAGTGGTTATAACGCTTATTATTGCCGACCTTGCAACAATCCCAATGAGCGACACAAATGTGCCTCTTTTGCATGGTTTGTTGCCTTTGGCAATACTTGTGCTTGTGCATTATGCAATAACCTTTTTAACGCGTAAAAGCGTTGCAATTCGTAGATTAATGAGTGGCAAACCCGTTGTTGTTATTTCCCCAGACGGAATAATGTACCAAGCGCTTAAAGAACTTAACATGAATGTTGACGACCTTTTGGAAGCCATGCGTCAAGGCAATTATTATAGTTTTGACCAAATTTTGTACGCCATAGTGGAAACAAACGGCAAAATAAGCCTTATTCCAACGCCAGAAAACGCACCTGCAACCGCACAAGATGTTGGCAAACAAAATTCGCCAGCCAAAATCCCCCACGTGCTTGTTGCTGACGGCAAAATAATCAAAGATGAAGTCAAAGCGAGTTCTGTCAACTTAAAATCTCTCAACAAAATGCTTGAAAAATTGCAACTCTCAATCAAAAATCTGCTTGTTTTCACCCTTGACGATGACGGCAAAGCTTATTATCAAATCAAAGGCAAACAAGCACAAACAATTCAAGATATCAACAAGGAAGTGCAGCAATGAAACAATGGATTTATATGCTCACTCTGCTTGCGCTTGTAACCACCCTTTGCGTGTGGGATACAATCCACACAAGCCAAACTTTTGAATATATGGAAAGTGAAAGCAAACAAATATACCAAACTGTGCTTACCACAGATGTTTCAAACCAAGACCTACAAAACAGAATATTCAAATTAAATGATTTTTGGACAAAAAATATGGACACGCTTGCCATATCTATTTCACGCAAAGACATGCAGTCCGTTTCCGATTATCTTCAATATTTGTGCGCTTCCATCACCAACAACTCTCAAGAAGATGCAATAACTTATGCAAGACTATTGCAGTATAATTTGCAAGGCTTAAATGAAATTACCGGCGTTAGTTTTATAAATATATTGTAATTTTAACCTCACGACATATTGATTTAAATTGATTAATTAAAAAAATTGGGAATTTTCCCAATTTTTTATTTTAATTGCAAATTATTTTCAATTGTTTCGTCAACCCATTCATCAAATGTTGATGTTTTTGTTTTAAATGTCTTTTCAGATATAGGAATAATGTTAAGGTCAATGTTCCTATAATTAAAGTGAATATACTCAAATGGGCTTATTGTTGACCTGTCCATCAAAACTTCCGCAATAGGAACACAATTGTTGTTTTGCTTTAACATTATTTTTGTTGAAGGCTTTAAGTAAAACAATTTATCAAATTCAATATTATCCTTATTTTTGTTCAAAAATGATAAAATTTGAGAACACATATCTTTAGGATTTTTAATATTAAAGAACATGTAATCAAAATCGTCTACAATTTGTTTGTTCCTATACATCCAAGAAAAGCAAAATGGAGTGTTGTAATCTTCATCATCAACAGCAACATATTGGTTACCATTTTTATCAACTGTCAAAATGGTGTATGCCCTTTTTGAGTTCATACTGGCAGCATATTGTCTTACAACTTGACACTTGCCATCAGCTTTGTAAAACTTATTTTCAACAACAAAATACGAACTTACAATACTATTAAACAAACCAATAAAATCATTATTTTTCATATTTATTTCCCTTTATTTTATAGCACAATTATAGCAGCAAAATCCAATTTGTCAATATTAAATTAAAAAACAAATTATTTCAATATCATCTTTTTTGATGAGATATGAATTTATTTATTGATTTGGCTGTTCGACGGCAAAGCATAAAAAAAGAACCCGTATTAAGCGAGTTCATTTTAATTTAATTATTGCATATCCCCAGTAACGCCACTGTCGTCACCAACTTCATTTTTTCTTTCATCAAGCATTTTTTCAAATTTCTCAATGTATTTTTTATCTCCCGTTGCAAGCACAGCATCATATAATTTATTAACGTCTGCATCTTTTACAGTTTTTGCAAAAAAATAAATATATTCAGCATCGCCCAACTTGATTATTGCATCTTGTAATTTTGCAATATCTGCACCTTTGATATAAATTGCAAAATCACAAATAGTGTATGCACTCCCTGATTCAATCACCGCATCTTGCAATTTTTTAATATTCGCACCTTTCACTTCTTTTGCAAAATCATAAAAGGAACCAACAACACCTGTTTTTAGTATAGCATCTTCAAGTTTCTCAATATCTGCACCGTCAACATCTCTTGCAAATGCACGAATATATGAAGGATTGCCTGTTCCAATAACTGCATCTTGCAACCTTTCTACATCAGCGCCTTTGATTTCGTTTGCAAAATTGTAAAGATTTTTTGCTTCGCCAGTTTTTAATATCCCCTCTTGCATTTTTTGTATATCAGCACCTTTCACATCTTTTGCAAATCTTCTAATAAATTCCCAACACCCTTTTTTAACAATTGCATCTTGCAATTTTTCTATATTCGCACCTTTTACATTGCGCGCCAAACAATAAGTCCATATTACAGAATCATCATAAGATTTACAATTTATAATTACATCTTCAATCTTGGCAATATCAGCACCATCCACATATTTTGCAAAATAATAAATAGTGGGAATCGAACACATATTGATAATATCGTCTTGAAATTTTTCTATATTTACGCCTTTAACTTCGTTCGCAAATCTAGGAATAAAAATTTCATCACCCCTTTTTAGACAATCACTTTTATTGACTTTTTCTATTAAAGCTTTTTGAAGTCTGTCTATATTCGCACCTTCAATGTTTTTTGCGAATTCACAAATACTTTCCTCAGTCCCGTAATTTATAATTGCATCTTCAAATTTTTCAAGATTCACACCTTCAACTTTTATTGCAAAAGCACAAATCAAATATGCATTACCAGTTTTTAATATTTCATCTTGCATTTTCTCAATGTCTGCACCTTTGACATCCTTTGCAAAGCGATAAATATAATTTGCATCGCCTGATTTTATTATTGCATCTTGCAACTTTTCAATATCAGCACCTTTGACATCCTTTGCAAAACGATAAATATAATTTGCATCGCCTGATTTTATTATTGCATCTTGCAACTTTACAATAATATTTGCATCTTCAACATCTCTTGCAAATTCGTAAATCCCTCGTAGATATTGTCTTTCAATTAATAAGTCTGCATAGTCATCTTTCGTTACCCCTTCAAATACTCTTACCAATTTTTGAAAGTTTGATTCAATACCTTCATTTTGCTTTTCTTCCAATTGTTTTTGTTGCTGTTGTTCATTTTCTAATCTTGCTTTCCTTTTAAATAAGTTACTCCAAAATTTCATAACACCCTCACTTACTCATATTTCATTATAACTTTATATTAATAATTTGTCAATAAGCAAAAATAATTATTTAAATGAAACCTTATACATAAATCGTGTTTCACTATCATATTTAACAAAGACCAAGCAAATATGATATTCTACCTATATACTTTTCAATGGCAACGCATAAAAAAAGAACCCAGATTAACTGAGTTCTCATCAGGTTGATGGCAACGATCTATTTTCTCGGGCCGTCTCCAGCCAAATATCGTCGACGCGTGAAAGCTTAACTTTTGTGTTCGGAATGGGAACAAGTGGAACCTTTCAACTATAATCACCATCATGGTACATTGAACACAACCTTTCGGTTGTTTAGAACAATGACAACTGCATATTTCAGCAAGGCTTGCGCCCGCCGTTCAACTGAACTTATAGAATACAAACACTAAATATAATTTTGCCTAAAGAATTCATTTCTCAAAAGGAAGGTGATCAAGCCCTCGACCTATTAGTATCAGTCCGCTCAATGCATTACTGCACTTACACTCCTGACCTATCAACCTTTTAGTCTTAAAGGGGTCTTACTAGCTTATGCTATGGGATATCTTATCTTATGGCATGTTTCACGCTTATATGCTTTCAGCGTTTATCACTTCCGTACTTCGCTACCCTGCTATGCCGCTGGCGCGACAACAGGTGCACAATAGGTACGTCCACTCCGGTCCTCTCGTACTAGGAGCAGCCCCATTCAAATATCCTACGCCTGCGATGGATAGGGACCGAACTGTCTCACGACGTTCTGAACCCAGCTCGCGTGCCACTTTAATCGGCGAACAGCCGAAC
>CAKVFI010000002.1 GCA_934746715.1 uncultured Clostridia bacterium | reverse complement strand
GACCGAACTGTCTCACGACGTTCTGAACCCAGCTCGCGTGCCACTTTAATCGGCGAACAGCCGAACCCTTGGAACCTACTACAGCTCCAGGATGTGACGAGCCGACATCGAGGTGCCAAACCCACCCGTCTATGTGAACTATTGGGATGGATCAGCCTGTTATCCCCAAGGTAACTTTTATCCGTTAAGCGATGGCAATTCCATATTAAACCACCGGCCCACTAAGTCCTAGTTTCCTATCTGCTCGACTTGTTGGTCTCGCAGTTAAGCTCCCTTCTGCCTTTGCACTCTACAGATGATTTCCATTCATCCTGAGGGAACCTTTGAACGCCTCCGTTACATTTTAGGAGGCGACCGCCCCAGTCAAACTGCCCAGCTAACACTGTCCTCACACCAGATTATGGTTGCAAGTTAGAACCTCAAAATTATCAGAGTGGTATCCCAACAACCGCTCCACTGAAGCCGAAGCTCCAGTTTCGTAGCGTCCCACCTATCCTGTGCAAACAATTTCGAAATTCAATATTAACCTACAGTAAAGCTCTATGGGGTCTTTCCGTCCAGTCGCAGGTAATGTGCATCTTCACACATACTTCAATTTCACCGGGTCCTCTGTTGAGACAGTGCCCAAATCATTACGCCATTCATGCAGGTCGGAATTTACCCGACAAGGAATTTCGCTACCTTAGGACCGTTATAGTTACGGCCGCCGTTCACTGGGGCTTAAGTTCGACGCTTCGATTGCTCTAACATCTCCCCTTGACCTTCCAGCACTGGGCAGGCGTCAGCTCCTATACATCATCTTGCGATTTTGCAGAAACCTATGTTTTTGGTAAACAGTTGCTTGGGCCGATTCTCTGCGACCAATATTGCTATTGGCACCTCTTCTCCCGAAGTTACGAGGTCATTTTGCCGAGTTCCTTAACAAAGGTTATCCCGCCAGTCTTATTATTCTCTAATCGTCCACCTGTGTCGGTTTGGGGTACGGGCACTTAAGTATATATCTAGCAGCTTTTCTCGTCAGCGTGAATTCATGTAGTTCGTTACTATATTCACTCCCCATCATCAGTCATTGTTAATAATTTGGCGTACTTTACTACCTAATCCAACTCCTGATTTAGCCGTGGATTTCCATCCCCACGGATACACTATCCTTCTGCGTCCCTGCTTCGATTCTTGGTCTATACTAAGTGGTACAGGAATATCTACCTGTTATCCATCACCTACGGCGTTCGCCCTCGGCTTAGGCCCCGACTTACTCTGAGGGGTTCAACCTTCCCCAGAAAACCTTGGACATTCGACCGCGTAGATTGTATCTACGCTCGCGCTACTCATACCGGCATTCTCTCTTGTATGCAGTCCACACGCCCTTTCGATCGTGCTTCTGCCCGCATACATTGCTCCTCTACCAATGTATAAAAATATACATTCCTAAACTTCGGTTTACAGTTTTAGCCCCGATTATTGTCGGCGCATACCCACTCGACCAGTGAGCTATTACGCACTCTTTTAATGAATGGCTGCTTCTGAGCCAACATCCTGGTTGTCTATGCGTTTACACATCCTTCCACACTTAACTGTACATTAGGGACCTTAGTTGTAGGTCTGGGCTGTTTCCCTTTTGACTACGGAACTTATCTCTCGCAGTCTGACTCCCTGCTATCGATACGTTGGTATTCGGAGTTTGATAAGTTTCGGTAGGCCGCGAAGCCCCCTAGACCATTCAGTGCTCTACCCCCAACTATCTTTACACAGAGGCTAGCCCTAAAGCTATTTCGAGGAGAACCAGCTATATCGAGACTCGATTGGAATTTCTCCGCTATCCACAAGTCATCACCTACTATTTCAACAGGAGTGTGTTCGGTCCTCCACAGGGTGTTACCCCTGCTTCAACCTGCTCATGGATAGGTCGTCTCGTTTCGGGTCTACCGCACGCAACTAACTCGCCCTATTAAGACTCGCTTTCGCTTCGGCTCCGCGACTGAATCGCTTAACCTCGCTACGTACGGTAACTCGCCGGTCCGTTCTACAAAAAGTACGAGATCGCTCTGTATTGCTACGTAGAGCTCTCTCTGCTTGTAAACATATAGTTTCAGGTTCTATTTCACTCCCCTCCCGGGGTTCTTTTCACCGTTCCCTCACGGTACTATTCGCTATCGGTCACTAAATCGTATTTAGCCTTTGGAGATGGTCCTCCTATCTTCACACAGGATTTCTCGTGTCCCATGTTACTCTGGATACTCATTCGCTTGATATTGATTTTGCTTACGGGGCTATTACCCTGTTTCGCCTACTTTTCCAAGTATGTTCAACTATCAACATTTCCACTACTCACTGAGTCCTAAACCCCACAGATATTGCTACCCGTGGTTTGGGCTGTTACCCGTTCGCTCGCCACTACTAAGGTAATCGTTAATTTACTTTCTTTTCCTTCAGGTACTTAGATGTTTCAGTTCCCTGAGTTCCCCTTGCAACATTATGTATTCATGTTGCAATACTATGGCTTCACCATAGTGCGTTTCCGCATTCGGACATCTACGGCTCACGGCTCATTTACAGCTCCCCGTAGCTTATCGCAGTTAGTCACGTCCTTCATCGGCGTTTAGTGCCAAGGCATCCTCTATATGCTCTTTGTAGCTTGATCGTCTTTTTGTTCCTTTGATTAATGTTCTTTGGCAAAATTACAAATTTGAAATTGAAATAAATTACATTGATGCAATTACTTCTCGTATTTGTATTTTTCAAAAATATGCAGTTGTCATTGTTCTCATACTACAACATTGACTGCTAAAGCAATATGTTATAGGCTTCAATTGCAAGTTACTTAAACCGTCCCTTACATTTGACGCGATTGTATACTAACACACTAAAATTGTTTTGTCAACAGTTTTTTCAAAACTTTTTATAAAATTTTTAAATTTTTTTCAAAATTTGTCAAACTGTGTCAAATTTCGCTTAAAATGTGTTGTAAACCCAAACCTAAAACTAATTTTTTAATCAATTTCATTGGTTGAGTCGATAGGCATAATACCATATCAAAAAACAAAAAGCAAGCGTTTTTAACAAAGTTTTTTAAAATTTTAAAATTTTTTTTAACAACCATATTTTATGCCAGATTTTCAGCTCAACGCGTGCGCGCGCATACATATATGCGTTTATATTATGATAAAACAAGTCTTTTTCATCAATTTAAGTAAATATTTGGAGATTTTTTTGCTATATGATAAGATGAACATATGAACAATGTTGAAATTTTAAACACTATTGATTGGAATGATAAAAAGTCTTACTCAATTTTTTTAAACTTGCTTAAAAGTTTAAGCAAAACAGAATCTGTTGAAGATCATGCGCGACATGTAAAAATTTTAAACACGCAACTTCCGGTTTATGCTCTTTCTATGGCAAATATAAGATTGGTGGCAAAAAATATTTTCAAAGGAAACTATATGAACTTTTTAACAGTTGTTAAAACAAATTCATACGAAGAAGTTACAATTGAAGGTTTGGTTATTGCTCAAATTAAAGATTTAAACTTGCAGACCCAACTTTTGGCAAATTGGGCAACCAAAATTGACAATTGGTCATCATGCGACACTGTTGTTTCTTCATTAAAAGCGTTAAAGAAAAGCCAAAACAAATCAAAATACTTTGAAAATTACAAACTTATGTGCTTTGATGAGCGCGAATTTGTTGCACGCGTTGGCATTGTTTGCTTGATGACAAATTTTTTGGAAGAAGATTATATCGACGATATTTTGGCAGTCTGCAAACAAGTTAAACATCAAGGTTATTACGTAAAAATGGCTGTTGCTTGGCTTGTTAGTTTTGCTTTTATGAAGTTTAAAAACAAAACCTATGCCCTTTTAAAGCAAAAATGTTTGGACAAGTTCACTCAAAACAAAGCTATAAGCAAATGCAGAGATAGCTTTCAAATTTCCGCCACCGACAAAGAAAAATTGGTTGATTTTAGAATTAAATAATTTAATTATTTTCATCAAACATAATAAAACAATTGTTACCAATATTGACTAACAGCATAAAACATTTTATAATAAGCAAAAAGGAAAAGTATGACAACAAACGAAATTGAATTTTTGGAATATCTGGACAAGGCCGTTGAATGGGAAAAAGAAAAACAAATTGCCTTAAAATCTGCCACTCCACCATTTGATGAACAACAAATGCTTGATATTGTTGAGGATTTTCAACTTTCCAAATTAAAAACTATGGACGACTGTGTTGAAAGAATGAAAATGCTGAAAGTTTTAAACAATGCAAATGACAGAAGGTTGTTTTTGACAATTGTTAGAGAAAATTTTAACAATATTGATTTTGCACTATTAGGCACTAATAGCACATATCTTAAAATTAAAAATGAAATTTTGTCGCAATATCCTGAACTTAATTTTGTTGATGATGGCAGATTTTTGCGCCAAATTGGCAATGCTTTGGCTCATGGCAATTACGACAGTTTGTTGGACATGAAAAAACTTGACAAAGTTTGGACAGGGTCAAACAAAAACCCAATCTCCTTTTCAAAACGAAATGAGTCAAACAATTACACTGAATACAATTTTGATTTAATGCTTGGCAAAAACAAGTTTTCAAGTTTTCAAAAATCATCAAATCTTGATTTTACTTTAAATTTGCTTTACAACACTGTCAACTCGGAAACAAGCATAGAAACATTGAAGTTTAAATACGAAAGCAGCCGCATGCTTGACGCCAACGGGAATGTTGTTGCTCGCCCAAGCCCTAAAATTTTTAATTTGGAAGTAAATCACAAGCAACTAAAAAATTTAATTTCCCTAGTGATATCACAAAACAGGTTAATAACAAACAACGAAGTGCAGCTTTCAATTGAAACCAACAACGCCAACAAAGCAGCGCCAAAAACAGTTGTTTTGCCTCAAAACGCAACAGATGAATATGTTGCAAACTACCTTTTGACAATAAATGATTACTATTTGATGGACAACAAAAATCAAGCTAAACAAAAATTAAATTTTGACGATAAGCAAAAATTAATTTTTGTTAATGACTACATTAATTCCAGAAAATGGTTTGGAGAAGAATATTTTAAGATGATTGAAAATCCATTAAGAGATTTTATTGCAACAAATCAACTTTCAAATTTGACACAATTAGATGATTTCTTTTGTCATCATTGCCAAACAAGTGCAGCAGCCATGACTTCAACAGCCATTAACTCTTCATTTGCAATTGCAAATCAAAAATTATTAAATTTCAATGGCGACATTATTGACACATTTTCTCAAATAATTTCATTTTTAATGCAAACATTTAGCAGCTATTCAGAATGTTTAATCACAGAAACTATGATTTTGTTGCAAATAATTGAAGACAATTCATTGGCAAGCAAATGTGAAAGCTCTCAATCTCTTCAAAAAATTATTGATTGCTTTAACAAAACAGAAATGACAAAGATTCAAGCACAACCAAAATATAAAAATGATATAAATTCAGTGCTTAAACATTTAAGAGACAGTTTTAGCCATATTTTATATTTAAACAATTTGAATAATGAATTGTTTATTTATGATTACATCTCAAATACAGACAAAACTCCAGATTTTAAATTTACAATATCTATTGATAATTTGCAAAAAATTAAAAGTGAATTATTAACAATTGTAAAAACACATATACTTCAACAAAACAACACAATATCTCAATCACAATCAAACAATTCAACCACCCAAAATACAGAAGAAACATTGGAGTTGTAATAATTTGCAATCAACATGTAAATTTATCCAACATCTAAAAACCTTTAAAATACTAATAAAAAGGGACAACGCAATTTAACGCGCTGTTCCTTTTTTGTCAGTATTAAAATCGTAGGTCAATATTAACTTAAAACTTTTTGTCAAGCAAGCCCGCAAACACAATCGCTTGCATTTCGGGGCTCATTTTGTTGATTTCGTCAAGAATATCTTGTTTTGGCATTTGTTTTAATTTCATATATTCGTCCAAACCTAATGACATATCTTTAAAATCTTTTGGTTGTTGTTTTAGTTTTGGAGTTTCTATATTTTTGTTTCTTTCCTTTAAATAATCTTTAAAATCGTCAGCTGAATATTGAGATGATTCAAAAATTGGTTGATTAATTTTACCTTCTTTTGGTTTTTCTTCCTTTGTTTGCTCTTTTGGTTTTGGTTCAACCTTTTCAGCCACTTTTTCTTGCTTTGGCTGTTCAGCTTTTGCTTTTTTGCCTTTGATTTTTGGCAGAACCATAAACAATGCATCAACCGGCACTAAAACCGCACAAACAATTAAACAAATTTCCACCCAACTCATTTTAAATCACACTGTTAGCCTTCAAATGGATTGCCCGGCCTACCCATTGGTGGTTTGTCTTTATCCTTGTCTGCCTTGCCACTGATTGATTTGCGCATATCTGTGTCTGCTTCCAAATTTTGAAGTTTATAGTAGTCCAAAACGCCAACTTTGCCAGATTTAAGTGCTGCTGCCATTGCTTTGTGCACTTCACTTTCAGCTGCCAAAACAACTGCTTTCATTTCTTGAGTTTTTGCTTTCATTTCTTGTTCATGTGCAATTGCTTGTGCTTTGCGTTCTTCTGCCGCCGCTTGGCTGATTTTCTTTTTTGCTTCTGCTTCTTCTATTTTCAATTTTGCGCCCATGTTTGAACCGATATCTACATCGGCAATATCAATTGAAAGGATTTCATAAGCAGTTTGCCTGTCAAGATTGTCTGCCAAAATTGCCTTTGAGATGATTGATGGGTCTGCCAAAATTTCACGATGTGTTTCTGCTTTGCCGATAGTACTAACAATCCCTTCGCCAACGCGCGCCAAAATTGTTTCAACATCTGCTGTACCAATTTGACGATCCAACCTTGCACGCACAGTAACTTGTGCCAAAGCCTTAACTTGAATGCCATTTCTTGCCATTGCTTCAATCCAAGGTGTGCGAATAACTTTTGGGGTGATGCTTGTTTTAACCGCTTCCACAACATCACGTCCAGCCAAGTCAATTGCTTTTGCTTGGTCAAGTGTTAAGTCTATTTTTGCACTGTTTGCCGCAATTAAAGCATCCACAACATTTTCAATATGTCCACCTGCCATAAGGTGAGTTTCCAATTCTGCAATATTGATGTTTAAACCTGCTTTTTGAGCAACAATGTAAATATCAACAACTTTTTTAAAATCCACTTTGCGCAGTTTCATGCCAATTAAACGAGTCATGCTAACATGTGCACCACTTGCCAATGCCCTAAACCAAATACGAACAGGCACAAGCACAAAAATGCCAACAATAAATGCAGCCAAAACAATCAAAACAATTAACCAAATTGCCCATGCTGGCATTGAAAGTAACATTGAATTATTCATAATTTTCTCCTTTTACACCTATTATTCAAACCATTTGCGAACCAAAAGTGTGTTATCTTTTACTCCAACAACTTTGATGTGTTGATTGTTTTCAATAAAAGATTTTACTGAAACTGCTTCATAAAATCTGCCATTAATTTTAACTCTGCCGCCAAGGTTAAGAACCCCAACTGCTCTGCCAGATTTTCCAACAAGTTTTTTCAACTCTTTAAGTTCCTTTCTGCCACGATTTGAAAATGTGTTGTCATTTTCAAACAAGCCTGTTCTGCCCAAAATGCCATATTGTGCACTGAAAATCATAAAGATTAAGCATACAATAAAGAAAGCCAAAACCATCAAAATCAGCACAACAGATTGCAACAAATTTAAGCCTTGACATATACGCAAAACCACGCCTGCAACAATTGCCAAAGCACCAGTTATGCCAAAAAATCCAAATCCTGGCAAAAACACTTCAACAACAATAAAAACAAGCCCCAAAAACAGCAATGCTGCCACAATCCAACTCATTTGAGTAAAAATTTCAACAAATTCCATATTTCTCCCTCAAAACTTTATGCCCGAATTATATACCAAAAAACCAAGCCCGTCAATACCCATTTTTAAATTTAAGGCAAAATAATCTCCGCCCATGCAAGCACATTTCCCCAATTTTTGCAGATTAACAAGGCAAAAAACAAACAAATTACAACAAAAAACAACCAACATTGAGATTGCCCAAATTGGTTGTTTTAACACTACTCTTTTTCTGCCTGTTTGATTTTTTTTGCAATTTTTGCATTGATTGATGCTAAAATCAAAAACAAAACAGTCAATCCAATTGCAACAGACGAAAGCACAACTTGCAATGTTTTGTTATCTTTAAAAACAAAATTTGAAAAGATTACGCAAGCACATGCCAAAATCAACATCACAAAACTCAAAACCCTGCAAACAATCAAAGTCTTTTTTGTTTTTGCCTGTTTTTTGTTTGCTTCAATCACATCTTGTGGCATAAGCAAATCTTCTTTTGGGGTTGGCTTTGTGTAGTCCTTAAGCGGATTGCCACAATTAGCGCAAAATTTTCTGTCATTTCTATTTTCTTCCCCACAATTTGAACAAAACATACATTTCTCCTTTGTAAATTTATTTTAACACAAATTAAACCAGCATGTCAAAACTTTAATCTATTTTATTTTCGCGATAGTAGTAATAAAAATATTGTTGTGCATATCCCGATAGTTTGCCATATCTTGCTGTCAACTCTTTTGTTATCTTTTTGCGGTCAGACACATTAACACCAAATATATGATTGTAAACCTTGTTTATCCAAACATCAACCGGAAAAACATCTTTAACACCAAGGCCAAACAGCATAATGCAATTTGCAACCTTTTCCCCAATGCCTTTAAACGAAGTTAACATTTCAAATTTTGTTTGGTTATCTGCTGATTTTAAATTTTCAATATCTTGGCTTGTCAATTTTTGCACAGTGTCAAACATATATTCCGCACGATAGCCCAAACCCGCTGCAACAAAGTCTTGCACTGTTGCTTTTTTTAGTTCACTCAAAGTTGGAAAAGCGTAATAATCGCCACAACGCTCACCAAAGTGAGCACACAAAAATTCAATTGATTTTTTTATTCTGCCAATATTGTTGTTTGCGCTGATTATAAAACTAATCAACATTTCATATGCATCGTTGTTGATAATCCTAATGCCGGGCGCAAATTTAACTGCTGGTGCAACCAACGGATCTTTGAACAGTTCATTTTTTATTGCACCATAGTCAGTTGATAAATCAAAAAAATTAAAAAAGTAGTCAACATCTTCGGTTGTAATTTCAATTTTGTTAGAATCAAAACAGATGTCTGCCTTTTTGTTTTGAGAAAAAACTTTTGCAGTGTTGCCATCAATGATATAGCGAAAAATTTGCCCACAATTTAGCGTTTGAACAACATCAAAATCTTGTGGATTTTCAACAAAAATTTTGTTTTTTGCTTTTGTTACTTTCATTTTTAATCCGTTTAATTATTTTTTTTAACAAATTTGTAAACTGCAACTGTGCCATAAGTGCGTTTGTCAATTTCAAATTGTGGATAGTTAAAATCAAAATCAAGTTCTTTGCTTGTTTCAAAAATTATTATACCATCATCGCTCAATCTATCGTTTTTAACAATGTTTTCGATTGCTTTAACACCCAAGTCTGTTTTGTAAGGTGGGTCAAGCAAAAACAAATCAAATCTTGTTTTTGATGAATTTAAAAATGACAAATAGTCTGCATTAACAACTTTAAAATCACCTTGAATATTTTTTAAATTAGACTGTATAATTTTGATTGCTTTTGGATTGTTGTCCACCAGCCAAACAAACTTTGCCCCGCGGGAAACACACTCAATACCCAATGCCCCAGTGCCAGCAAAAAGGTCACAAACCAATGCATTTGCCACATCAAATTGAATCAAGTTAAAAATGCTTTCTTTAACCCTATCCAAAGTTGGCTTTGTTGTTTGCAAATCAAATTCTTGCAACTTTTTGCCACGATATTTGCCAGAAATTATTCTCATGTCAATATCATAAATCAAAAAACAAAAAAACTCAACCAAATCGTTGAGTTTTTTCAAACCTGATTTTCAAATTAACTAAAACAAAAATTAAAACTAAGAGTTTGATTTAACTTCTTTTTCTTCAACTGATGGTTCAACTGTTTCAGCAGCATTGGCTTGTTGAAATTCCTCAATCAATTGAACGTCTTTTTTGTTCATTTTAACAAGCAAAACGGCACACGCAACAATTCCTGCAACAAACAATGCCACAACCAAAAACCACCAAGACCAAACAAAAAACATAATTTTCTCCCTAACCTAATAATTGCATTATATCAAAAAATTTGACAAGTGTAAACAATTTGGCAATGCTTTTTTAACTTTTTAAAAATTTTTCAGTTTAATAATAATTATATTTTATATAAAAAAAGAAAGGCTCAACACCTTTCTTGTTTTGCTATTTTGTTGCAGCTTTTTTAGCAGCTGGTTTTTTTGCTGCAGGTTTCTTTTCTGCAGGCTTTTTAGCAGCTGGTTTTTTTGCTGCTGCAGTTTTTGCTTTGCTTGCTGCCTTTTTTGGTTCAGCTTTTGCTTCTGCTTTTTCTGCTGGTTTTTCTGCTGCTTTCTTTTCAACTTTAGGTTCTGCTTTTGCAACTTTTGCAGTAGCTTTTTTAGTTTCTACCTTTGCTTCTGCTTTTGTTGCAGGTTTCTTTTCTGCAACTTTCTTTTCTGTTGCTTTTTTAGCAGCTGGTTTTTTAGCTTCGGCTTTTTTAGGTTGTTTTTCAACTTCCTTTTTCACTTCAGCTTTTCCAGCAACCTTTTTTGCTTTTGGTTCAGCCTTTTTGGTTGATTTTGCTGCTTTTGGTTGTTCAACTTCAGCCTTTGGTTGTTCAACTTCAGCTTTTGGTTGTTCAACTGCCTCTGTTTTAACTTCTTCTGCTTGTTCAACTTTTGGTTCTTCAACCTTTTCAGCTTGTTTTTTGTCAGATTTTTCAGCAACTTTTTTTGCTGGTTTTTCTGTTACTTTTGCAGTTTTAACTGCTGCTTTTTTTGCTGGTTTTGGTTCAGCTTTAACTTCTTCCTTAACAGGTTCAGCATGTGCTTCAGTTTGTTCTGGTTGCTCTGCAAGCATGTCAGATTTGTCATCTTCCACAAACAAAACTTTTTCTTGGAAGTCTTTTAAAATCTTTTTATCTCTTACATCAAGCAACACCAAAACAATGATAAGTGCAACAATAATAACCACAAGGATTAAAACCATCCACCACCAATTTTGTGAAATAAATTCCATAATATTTTCCCCTTTTATATAACAATTTTATTGTAACACGCCAAAAATTAAAAGACAAACAATTTTGACATATTTTTTGCAAATTTTTACAAAATTATTTATTTTGTAGTCAACATTTTTAACAAAACCATAATTGTTGGTTCATTGTTAAAAACGAATTTTTGCAAAAATAAATCAAAACAATTATTAAAATAAAAAAACACCACTTTACGTGATGTTTTAATATGTTAACCAAACAATCAAGTTGCAACAGCAAAAATGCTTCATTTAGCCTTTAAATAATGGCTTTAATTAAATTTTGTTTTGTTAACTACCCGTGCCCTGATATTTGGTTAATGAAAATTTAAAAAAGAAAAAGCACGGAACAAAAAACAATAACCCTAAAATTGGAGATAACGCGCACAACCACATCGGCACATTTCCTGTTTCCATTAAAAACGACAAAGGCAAGTAATTAAAACACGCCAATGGAATGATAAAAGTAAATATGTTTTTAAGCCACTTTTTGTAAATATTAATTGGATAAAATGAAAGTTCTTTTGAGCCATCTGTTAAAATGTTTAAAAACTCCAAATTTTCCACAGTAAATACACTAACACCAGCACAAATAAACATCAAACCCATTATAACCATTATTCCGCACATGTAAGTGGCAATCAAAACCAAAAATTTTGCAACTGTCCATTGAATTTGAATTTTGATTAATGCAATAATTGACACAACAATCCCCAACAATATTCTGCCGAGTTTTGAAAACTCAATTTTTGAACAAAAAATTTGAAAATATATGTTTACTGGTCGCACAAGCAATCTGTCAAATTGCCCAGATTTAATTAATTTTGGAAATTCGTCATATCCTCGTGCAAAACACTCATTAAAACCAAACACTGTAACCACAATTCCAACCATGAGCATAGATTCATAAAAGCCCCAGTCACCAACAGTTTTAAAAGTTTTAAACAACAACCAGATGCCAAGAATTTCACCAATGGTGATTATTACTTGAGAAAACGCCAAAAGGATTGTATTCCACTTGTACTGCAGTGCAGATTTAAAGTGCATTTTAAAATATTTTCCGTACAGCATTTTAACCTCCTTGAACCACAACATTTTTGAGTGCAGATTTAATTAACAATTTGCCAAGCAAAATTAACACTGCAAGCCAAACAACGCCGATGGCAATTGCAATCAATCCTTGCAATGGTGAAATATTGCCAATATAAACTCTAAACGGCAAATCAGACACAAACCTAAAAGGAAGATAATTAAGCACTTTTTGCAAGCCCAAAGGCATGAGAGGGATTGGCACGTACATTCCACCAAACAATCCCACAACAACCATAACTATTGCTTGTGCACCTTTTGCTGACATTGTTTTAAAAGATAAGTAAACCGCAAACATAGAAAATGCAACCACCATAGCAAAACTTAAACACACACCAAGCAAAAACACAACAAAAGCCGCAAAACCATCTGGCAAACTCATGCCAATATTGTTTGGCAAAATAAATGCAATAATTGTTATTGGCAAGCATCTTAAAAGAGTGCATGAAACTTTTTCGCCAAGATATTCTGCAAACCATTGGTCATAAATCCCAACTGGACGCACAAATTTGTAACATACATTGCCGGTTTCGATATCTCCAGCTGAATGTTTTGGCATGCCGATACATCGCATTGCAAACAGCGCTTGTCCAAGCCAAACATATGTTGCCATTTGTGAAATTGAAAATCCTTCAATCACTCTGCCGCCCATAAACGCTGTGTAAAGGTAAACATACATCAATCCCCAAAAAAACTGTGTTGCCATGCCAGAAAGTGCTTTGGCGCGGTACTGCAATTCTCCTTTAAATGTCATTTTAAACAATCCAATATAAGAATGCATAGCCGCCACCTATAATTTTAAATCAGTGTAAAGGTTTGCCAAAATTTCATCCACACTGATTGATTTAACAGAAAAGTCAACAACATCAAATTTTTTGCTTATGTTGGTGATAAAATCTTTGGTGTTGAAATGTGTGTTTGGTTTGTTGCGATAAACTGCCGTGTTTTTGTTGTGACTGATTAATTCATAGCCCTCAAATTCAACATTATCATATTCCTTTGCAAATTCAACTTCTATTATTTTTTTGTTGTCATATTTTTCTTTTATTTCTGTAAAACTTCCATTGTACAATATTTGCCCACGTCCAATTAAAATAATTTTGTTGGTGAGAGCGTCAATGTCACTCATATCGTGAGTGGTTAAAATGATTGTTGTGCCCCATTCTTTGTTTATGTACTTAACAAAATCACGCACCGCAAGTTTTGTTACAGCATCAAGCCCAATGGTTGGCTCGTCCAAAAACAAAATTTTTGGTTTGTGAATCAATGCCCCGGCAAGTTCACATTTCATCTTTTGGCCAAGTGATAATTGCCTTAATGGTCGGTTTATAATTTCCTCAAGATGTAAAGTTTTAGTTAAAAGTTCAACTGTTTGTTTAAATTCATCATCTGGAACTTTGTATACATCTTTGAGCAATTCCAAACTATCACTAACAGGTACGTCCCACCAAAGTTGCGAGCGTTGCCCAAACACAACGCCAATGTTTTTAACATACTTTTTTCTGTCCTTCCATGGTGTGTAACCCAAAATGGAGCATTCACCTGATGATGGTGTTAAAATACCGCTCATGATTTTAATTGTTGTGCTTTTGCCAGCACCATTTGGCCCAATGTAGCCAACAATGTCGCCTTGTTCAATTTCAAAACTAACATTGTCAAGAGCTTTGATTGTTTTATATTCTGGTTTAAACAAAGCACGGATTGCACCCCAAACACCTTTTTTGCGAGTAGAAATTTTAAACTCTTTGCATATGTTGTTAAACTGTATAATTTTTGACACTCTTCACCTCCCTTTTTAGAGCAAAAAAAACACCAAATTTACATTCGGGCATCAAATCTGGCATTTTTATTAACTCTGTTCAAAAATTTTCATCATTTTTTCTCTCCTTAAACCATCAACATTCGAGCAAAAAACGATAAGTGCAAAATTTATATTATCATATATTAATACTTATGTCAACAATTTATTATAAAATAATTTATTTATTTAAGTATTTCTACATAATACCATTGTACTTAATACGACTTGGATATAAATTTGACAAAATGTTGTAATTTTATTAAAATTAAATTATGAGTAAATTAACAAATGAAATATTAAACAAAATTAATTATGGATGGAATTTGGGCAACTATTTTGATTGCCACAAATATGGAATAAAAACAAAAATGTCTGGCAACAAAGCAGTTGATGAAATTGTTGGTTTGTGGCACAACCCAGAGTTTAATTTAAAGTGTTTGGATAATTTAAAAAGCGTTGGCGTAAATTGTTTGAGAGTGCCTGTAACATGGTGCAATTTTGTTGAATATGATGGCAAAAATTACATTTTGAACCACGACATATTTGCTAAACTAAAACTAATTGTTGATTACGCTATCAACTTAAACTATATTGTTATCATTGATATGCACCATGATGACAAAAACTGGTTGAACATTGCCACAAATGATGAAGATTTTGAAGAAGTTAAAAATGAATACGTTCAAATGTGGCAACAAATTTGTGAAGAATTTAAAAACTACAACCACAACCTTGTTTTTGAAGGCATGAATGAATTAATCAATATTAATGATAATAATGAAGATTGGATTGGAGACAACTTGGGCTACAAGCGTGTGAACGAACTATGCGATTTGTTTGTTAAAACCATAAGAGCCTCTGGTGGCAAAAATTTGGATAGATGCCTTATGGTGGCAACCTATGGAGCGCAATTTCACAAACATGCATTAAAAAATTTTGTTTTGCCAAACGATGAAAATGTTATTGTTGATGTGCATTTTTATGGCAAAACTGATGACAAAGAAATTTACATTGACTATTTTAAGCATTTACGCACACTGCTTTTGGAAAATAATATACCGGTTTTTGTTGGCGAAATAGGACTAAAAAGGGCTGTTAGTGATAGGCTTGATATATTCAAAGTTTTGCTTGAATATATGCAAGAGTTAAACCTTAAGGTTGCTTTGTGGGACAATGGGCATGATAGAAAATTTGTTGATAGAAAAACTGGCAAAATTGAAAATGTTAAATTTGTTAAATTTGCCAAAACTTTGTTTGACCAGCTTCAATTGTAAAACAAAAAAATCCACATTTTTGTGGATTTTTTGTTTGTTTAAAATTTAAAGCAAAATACAAAGTATTCCGCCCTTGCCTTCGTTAACAATACGGGAAAGTGTGCGTCGCAATTTATTTTGCAATTTAACTGGCATTGCCGTAAGTTTGCTGTTAAGGCCGTCCGCCACCAAACTTTCAAGCGATTTGCCAAACATGTTGGTTTGCCAAATGCCTTGTGGATTGTTTTCAAACTGTTCAGTTAAATATTTAAGCATATCTTCGCTTTGCTCGTAGCCACCCATAATTGGGCTAACTTCAGTTTCAACATCAACACGCATAATATGCAAACTTGGTGCTTGTGCTTTTAATTTTACGCCGCATTTGTTGCCTTGGCGTACAATTTCTGGCTCTTTAAGTTCCATTTCACTTAAACTTGGCACAACAACACCATAACCAGTTTCGTCAACTTGTTTTAAAGCTTCACTCAATTTGTCAAATTTTTGCTTTGCATATGTCAAATCTTTAAGTGAAGAAATCAATTCATAATCATCTTTAATTTCCGTGCCACATTGTTCGCTTAAAACGCGATAAAACAATCCTTCTTTTGGCACAATTTCAAAATTGATTGCTCCCTCACCCATTTGCACCTCATTGTTCAAAATTGGTTCAAATGCGTCACTTTGTTCAAAAAGCACTTTGCTGGAAGAATAATCTCCAATTTTTTGAGCATCATCAATTGCCGCAGTTACATTGTCCAAAATTTCCTTAATCGTTGGATTGTCAACTGGCAATGGTTTAAGCCATTTAGGTATTTTGATATTAACCACTTCAAGTGGAAATTCTTTTAAAATTTCTGCCATAATTCTATCAATATCTTCCTTTTCTAATTTATTTACATTTATTGGCAACACCGGTGTTTTGTATTCTTCCGTCAACTTTTTTGCAAGTTTTAGTGTTTGCTCGTTTTCTGGTGTGGCAGAGTTTAACACAACAACAAATGGTTTTTCGGTTGCTTTAAGTTGATTTATTGTGTGCCTTTCCGCTTCAACAAAGTTTTCTCGCGGTATTTCGCCAAAACTTCCGTCAGTGGTCAACGCTATTGCAATGGTGCTGTGATCGTTAATCACCTTTTCAGTTCCAATGCTTGCTGCTTGTGCAAATGGTATGGCTTGCTCTGTCCAAGGGGTTTTTACGTATCTAGGTTTATCACCATCTGTTGCACCAACTGCCCCGTCAACCATAAATCCAACTGAATCAATAAGCCTAACCGAAAAAGTTGTGTTATTAATTTTAACCTTAACTGCTTCCGCTGGCACAAATTGTGGTTTTGTGGTCATAACCATGCAGCCCTCACTTGCTTGTGGCATTTCATCAACGGCGCGTTCTCTATCATGTTTGTTTGTTATGTTGCCAACAACAAAGTTTTGCATAAATTTTTGTATAAATGTGGATTTGCCACATCTAACAGGCCCAACAACACCTATATAAACATTACCATCTGTGCGCTTTGCAATGTCAAAATAGATGTTAGAAATTTTTTCCATTCTCTCCTCCAATACCTTAACTTATTTTGATTTGTTGCAAATTATGACAGATATATCACAAAAAATTGCAAGAAATGGTTTTTGCCAGTGCCAATTTTAATTTTGATCTTGACAACTGCCACATTTCTGTTATAATTCATCAAAACAAGGGAGAAATATATGAAAAATTTAATTAATTGCGATTATGAAAGAACTATGAGCAAAATTCAAGATGCAGAAAATGCTCGTAACAAAAAGAAAATGCCTTACGACCGCCTTTTAACAGTTAAAGCAACTGGCAAATACTCAAGCAAACAAAGCGACACAAGCATGAAAATTTCAACAGCACGCTACAACCGCCGCAGAATGAATAACATTGCTTTGAAACAAGCTTTGGAAGAAGAAGCAAAATTGATTGAAGAAGACATCATGATTGAACAAGGCATTTTGCAAGAATCTGATTTGCAATTAATTTAACTTAAAACCCCTTAAATTTTGCATTTTGCAAGCTATTGGCAAATGCAAAAAATCACACCACAATTTGTTGCAAACAAAAAGCACTCACAACGAGTGCTTTTTTGTTATTTCAAAAATCTGTTTTTTATGTTTAAAATATTTTACTTTTTGTCATCTTTTTTGCCCAAATCAAAGGCTTTTAAAATTTCATCAAGAGGCATGGTTGGGTGAAGAGCTTCGTTTATGTCAAAGCCTGAACTTGATTTGTTTGCATTAACTCCAAAGTTTGGTGCTGCGCCTTTTAATTCCATATTTTCCACTTTTTTGCTGTCCATTGCTTGAATAATGTTGTGCAAAAGTTTTTTGATTGGGTCATCTGCCAATTGTTGATTTTTAAGTTCAAAATTAACATCAATATCTTTTTCTTTAAGTCCTTCATAAACAAGATTTTTAAATTTTTCACTCATATCTTTAAGTTTCATATCTTGCTTCAATTCCGGATAGCGCGCATACAATTCGTTTACTATTTGTTCCATTCTTAAATACATCAATCTGCTGCGTTGAATGTCAAGTGAATAAAGTTTTTTCCTAGATTGTTCCAACTGATTGGCATGTTCCATGCTGGCAATGATTGCGTTTGAAATGGATTGCTCTTTTGCTTTAAATTCCTCAATAATTTCACGTTGCTTTGCATTTGTTTGTTGCAATTGCCTTACGGTTGTTTCCAATGCCGCAATGCGCAAATTTAATTCACTAGTTTTGTCCATTGTTTTTTCTCCTTTTTGCCAAAATTGAATTGATTGTGAAATACCCCGCAAACCAAACAATAAGCAACACAATCATAACCCACAACACAATTAAATGTTGAACAAATAAAAGCACAATAAACCCAAAACCTAAAAATAAAAAGAATAATTTAACTTGAAATTTGTCCTTAAAGTAAATGGCTGTAACCAAACTTGCAATTGCCAAAGCAAACAAGTAGTATGGCCAAAATTGATTTATATCCCAAGCCCAAAACTTGCTGCCCAGTTTGGAAAGAATGTTAAGCACCCCACCCAAAAGAGAAACAATCCCAATAAACAAACTGCTGTCAAGTTTAAGTGTAAATGCCCTAATAATCAAAAGCAAGCCAACCAAAATCAACGAAGCTGGAAAACTATATGTGAAGAAGTTGATATCAACTGGCAGCGGCAAAAAATCCAACACAAAACACACAATGTTGACAATCAAAAGAGTAAAATACAAAATTTTAGATTTCTTTCCCATCTGTTTTCCTTTTTTTAACAATATTGTAAATCAACAGCCCAGTGCCAGCCACAATAAACAAAATGCTGACTATTTGGGAAATTTTGCTTGTTCCGCCACCCACAAAAAGTGAATCTCCGCGGATTGCTTCAATCATAAATCGCCCAATGCCGTACCATATCATATACAAACTTAAATTTGTGCCATTTTGATGCAAAACATCAATAGTTTTTAGCAAAATCAACATTCCAATCAAGTTCCACACGCTTTCATAAAAGAATGTTGCATAATGCCAAGTTCCATCATGAACAATGCTGATAGGAAAAACTTTTAAACTTTCAATTGTCACTTCCACACCATAGCAGCAATGCCCAAAATAGCAACCTAAACGCCCAATTGCCTGCCCTAATGCCACGCCAATAACCACAACATCTGCCAACGCCAAAAAGTTCTTTTTAAAAATCAAGCAATACAATGCAACAGCAATTGCACCGCCAATAATTGCACCATAAACAGCTATTCCGCCGTCCCAAATGCGCCAAAACTCCCAAAAAGTGTAATTATGGTCATAAAACAAGCAGTAGTAAATGCGTGCCCCCAAAATTGCAAGTGGAAACACAAACAAGGCAAGCAACCAAATGTCGTCATCTTTAAAACCGCGCTTTTTTGCCAGTTTTGATGTAATTAACAAGCCAAAAAGCATGCCAAGAGCCACCATTAAACCATAATATTGAATTTCCACTCCGCCAATAAAAAAACTTGAGGGCGGATTTAAATACCATTTCATACAATTATTATAACAATTTGCAATTAAAAATCAACTAAAATCCGCTCCACCACCAAATAGAACAAAATTTTACCAAGTTTGACAATTAAACAAAATTTAACATAAAAACTATTATGAAATATTTTGGAACAGACGGCATTCGCGGTGTGGTTGGCAAAAAAATTAACGAAAATCTAATAAAAAAACTTGGCAAAGCAATTGTTTGTTATCTAAACAAACATTATCTGCCAAAAAAGATTGTTGTTGGCAACGATTCTCGCATCACTTCTCATTACATATTTGCGGTTTTAAATTCAGTTTTGCTTAAATATGGTGTGGAAACTCACAACATTGGCAGATGCACAAGCCCATGCCTTGCCTACGTAACTCGCAAAAACAATTTTCCACTTGGACTTATGATATCCGCTTCCCACAATCCAAAGGAATATAATGGGCTTAAATTTTTTAACACTGACGGTGAAAAAGTTGCAGACGCCTTTGAAGCAGAAATCGAATTATATATGGACAAAACAAAAAAACTTAAAATTAATTACGCACAAAGCACAAACTGTCCACAATTAAAAAATGATTATATTTCAATGTTAAAAAATATAAAAAAGTGCAACTACCCTTGCATAATTGATTGTGCAAATGGCGGTGCAAGTGACATTGCAAGGCAAGTTTTTGCCAGCACAAAACTTGTCAATTGCAACCCAAATGGCAACAATATAAATGAAAATGCTGGTTGCACACATATTGAAGTTTTGTCCTCATTATGTCGTCAAAAAGGGCTTGTTGGCTTTGCTTTTGATGGCGATGCCGACCGCATTATTGCTGTTGACAAGTTTGGCTCTGTGATTGATGGCGACAAAATTTTGTTTATCCTTTCAAAGTTTTTTGTAAGTTTTAACTCAACAATCGTTGGCACTGTAAACACAAATTCCGCATTGCAAGATGCGGTTAAAAATCGCAACATCAGTTTAATGCGCACCCCTGTTGGTGACAAATTTATATATCAACAAATGAAAAAAATCAAATCGATGTTGGGCGGTGAAGATAGCGGACATATCATAATAAAAAAATACACCAACACCGGCGACGGCATTTTAACAGCAATTTGTTTAATGAATATTTTAAACTTAACAAATTTGGATTTTAACCAACTTTTAACAGATTACAACGAATATGCCATGGCAAAAGCAAATTTAAATTTAACCAAACCTTTTAAACAAACTCAAAACATCAAAATGATGATAGACAAATACACTCGCGATGGTGCGCGCATAATTATTCGCCCCAGCGGAACCGAACCTGTTTTGCGTGTGTTTGTTGAGCATAAAGACAAAGCAAAAGCAAACAAAATGCTTTCCACTTTGGTTGCCCTTTGCAAAGCAATCACAAAGCACTAGTTGTTCCACTGACATACTGAAAACACAAAGTGTTTGAGATATATGAATGCGAGTTTACGAACTCATATAGCAAAACACAAAGTGCTCAAGTGTGCCTATTTAAATAATTTACTTTGTCATACTGAGATGTTGAAAACATTGAGTGTATCTTATCAATCATGTTTGAAAGTACTTTTTAAATTTTGCAAATATCAAAACCAAAAATTTGCTTTGATGTTTAAAATATGTTACAATAATTTTATGGATTACATTATGGAAAAAAGTTGGAGTGACGCCCTTGCTCCAAAATTTGATAGCGAATACAAACACAAACTTTTCAATTGGTTGAACCAAGAATATGCAACAAAAACAATATATCCACCAAAGGCAGAGATATTTAATGCGCTCAATTTTGTGCCAATAAATCAAGTTAAAGTGGTTATCATTGGGCAAGACCCTTATCACACGGAAGGTCAGGCACACGGATTGGCTTTTAGTTGTCACAACGGCACGCCGCAACCAAGCCTAAAAAACATTTTTAAAGAAATTCACAACGATTTGGGCTTGACAATGAGTGATAGCACAGATTTAACCCCATGGGCACGCCAAGGTGTTGTGCTTTTGAACACCAGTTTGACGGTTGTCGCGCACCAGCCTGCCAGCCATGCAAACGAATTGTGGCACACTTTTACAAAACAGGTTATTGAAATTTTAAACCAACAAAATCAGCCAATTGTGTTTATGCTTTGGGGCAATCACGCAAAAAGTTTTTTGCCACTACTCAACAACCCAAATCATTTGATTTTACAAGCTGCCCACCCAAGTCCATTTTCGGCTTACAATGGTTTTTTTGGTTGCAAACATTTTAGCAAATGCAATCAATTTTTGGCTTCAAATGGAGTTAAACCAATCAACTGGCAAATTTAAATTTGGTTTTTAAATCAATTGACAAAACGGAACCTATTATATATAATAAGGACATTATGGGAATATTGTCGTTTATTTTCGCAGTAATTATTATTAGCAAAATTATTCTACCAATCAAGATGTAGAAAGCGTTTTGCTGTTTTAAAAATGTCAGCATTAACGCTGGCATTTTTTTAAAAAAACAAAACCAAAGGAGATTTTATGAAAAAAGAACAAGGCAATTTGAATTATGTTGCAATGGAAGAGGAAATGCTTAAATTTTGGCAAGACAATGATGTTTTTGCAAAAATGAAAGCAAAAAACAAACAAACAGGCAAATATTTTGCCACTCTTGATGGTCCAATAACCGCAAACTACATTATGGGTTTGCACCACGCTTACAACCGCACCTTTAAAGATGCAATGATTAAATTTGCAGCACTTAAAGGCTATGATGAGCATTTCCAAAATGGTTTTGATGCTCACGGCTTGCCTGTTGAACTTCGTGTTGAGCGTGAACTTGGGCTTAACAGCAAAAAGGACATTGAAACATATGGGATTGACAAATTTGTTGCAGAATGTATGAACACTGTGGACAAGTACTCTGCACTTCAAACCAAAAGTTCAATCCGCCTTGGGCAATGGATGAACTGGGACGACAGTTATTACACCAACAGCGACAACAACATCACAACAATTTGGTATTTCTTGAAAAAGTGTCAAGAAAAGGGTTACATTGCAAACAGCCACCGCATTATGCGTTGGTGTACAAGGTGCGGAACAAGCATTAGCGACCACGAAATGAGCGATGCTGATGCTTATCAAAACGACACCTGCCTTGCGATATTCTTTAAATGTCCAATAGTTGGCACAAACAACGACATGTTGGTTTGGACAACCACCCCATGGACATTAACCGCCAATGTTGCCATTGCTGTTAACCCTGAATTTGATTACAATATTGTAAAAGTAAAATCACAAACCCGCAATTTGATTGTCTGTGCTGACCTTATGAAAGTGCTTAAAGATGACGTTGTGGAAATAGTTAAAACTGTCAAAGGTGCTGACCTTGTTGGTTTGACATATGAAACCTGCTTTCCAGACCTTGAAGAACAACAATTTGAGCACAAAATTGTTGCTTGGGATTTGGTTGAAAAAACTGAAGGTACTGGTGCTGTTCACATTGCACCAGGTTGTGGTGATGCAGACTTTGAACTTGGCAAAAGTTTGGGCTTAAAACAAGTTTGTCCAATCAATGAATCTGGCATATATTATGACAATTTTGGCATATTTGCTGGCAAAAACGCAAACTGCGATGAAACTCGTGATTTTGTGTTTGATTTGATGAAAAAGGCAAACAAACTTTACTACACTCACAAATACACACACAGTTATCCACACTGTTGGAGATGTAAAAACCCACTTTTGTTCCGTTTGGTAGACCAATGGGTTATCAAAATGGACGAATTGCGCCCACAATTGATTGCTGCAATTGAACCGGTTGAATTCCAACCAGATTTCATGAAAAAACGTATGCTAGATTGGCTTAACAATATGGGCGACTGGGCAATCTCTCGTTCCCGTTATTATGGCTTGCCATTGCCTTTCTACCCTTGCCAAAATTGTGGCAAATTAACCATTGTTGGCAGTTTGGACGAATTTAAAAAGTTGTCAAGTGAAAAAGAAGTTGACGCTTTGCCACACTTGCACCGCCCTTACATTGACAAAATTCAAATCAATTGTCCACATTGTGGCGCAAAAGTTAGCCGTATCAAAGAGGTTGGCGACTGCTGGTTGGACGCTGGCATCACTCCATTCAGCACAAAACATTATTTTGATGACAAATCTTTCTTTGAAAAGAACTTCCCAATTGAATGTGTTATCGAAGGCAAAGAGCAAATTCGTTTGTGGTTCTACAGTTTGCTGGTTATGAGCGTTGTGCTCACTGGCAAAGCACCATACAAAAAGATTGCAACCACCCCAATGCTGCTTGACCAAGAAGGCAAAAAACTTTCAAAATCCAGTCCAAACAACATTCCTCTTGACACAGCATTTAAAGAAATTGGCGCAGATATTATTCGTTACAACTTTGTTGCAACCCCACTTATCAACGATGTTAAGTTTGGGCGAGACACTTGCGATGAAGTAAAACGCAAATTGTTAGGGCTTTGGAACGCTTATGTATTCTTAAACACTTACGCCGTGATTGACAAACCTGATTTAACAAACTTTGTGCCAGACCAAAACAAATTGACATTTATGGACAAATGGCTCATCAACCGTGTTAACGAGTTTACTGCAAATGCAAACAAGTGCTACACCAACCAAGATTTTGGCGGAGTAAGCAAAGATTTTGAATTGCTTGTGGATGAACTTACCAATTGGTATATCCGCAACAACCGCCGCAGATTTTATAAAAGCGAAAACAATTTTGACACAATGAACGCATATTTCTGCCTTCATTATGCCCTTAAAAATATTGCTATGGCAATGTTCCCAATTGTGCCATTTATCAGTGAATACATTTGGCAAAACGCAGTGCGCGAATTGGACAAAAACGCAGCAGAAAGTGTTGCTTTAAACGGCTTTAATATTGCCGAATTTAAAGTTGAAGACAATGGTTACACCATCAAAACTGACATTGTGCGTGAAATTTTCACCATGGCAAGCAAGTTGAGAAACGAAAATCAAATTAAAGTTAAACAACCACTCAAAACTATGTTTATTAATGGCAACAAGTTGGTTGCCGAAGCTGTTGACCTTTATCGCGACATTATTGAAAGCGAACTTAACATTAAAAATGTGGTTATGGAACACGACAACAGCAAGTTCAACATCGAACTTTTAAACCTTGATTTTCGCAAGGCCGGCGCAGTGCTTAAAGGCGATGTTCAAAAAGTTAAAAACTACCTTGTTAATGCAACTGACGATGAAATGTCAAAATATGTTGCAAGCTTTAAATCTGGCAGCGTAACAATCCAAGAATTTGCAAATTTAAGCCCAGAACTCTTCACACTTTCAACCAAAGCAAAAGATGAATTTGTTATTGCCAACGAAAATGACATCACAGTTGTGCTTGATGTTACACTTGACCGTAATTTGATGCTTGAAGGTTTGGCACGCGAACTTATCCGCGCATGCCAAGTTATGCGTAAAGATGCCAACTTTAATGTTGACGACCGCATTAATGTTGAATTTAAAACAACAGGCACAGATTTAACAGAAATTTTAAACACCTATCAAAACAAAATCAAAGCAGAACTTTTGATTGTGAACATTGCACCAGTTGCAAAGCCAGAGGCAGAAAACACAATTGAAATTGGCGATGAACAAATCACAATAAAAATGGCAAGATAATTAAAAAATCAACAAAAAAGAAAGGCTCAAAAACCTTTCTTTTTTTATTATCTTTATTTTAATATTTTTGCTAAAAATCTTTTTTTCAAATCAACAATTTTATTAACAAATTTATTAACAAAAAATTGTTTTAAGTTTTCCAAATTTCAATCAAAATTTTTTTAATTATTCAATTTCAACAACAGCAGTTGAAAATTGCTTGCAATGGGAAATGCTAACATCAATTTTATTCAAAAATTTTTCACGCATAAGCCTTCTTATAAAATGAGTTTCATTGATATATGGCTTGCCGGTTTCTTTGTGCAAAACTTCAATTTGCAAATAATCAATGCTTTCATCTATCGCTTTTACAAACGCTTCTTTAACACAAAAAAAACCAGTTAAATGCTCCAAAAAATTTTCATATTCTTTTGCATATTTAATTTCGTTTTCAGTAAAAATTCTTTTTATTCCTTCATCTGTTAAATGTTCAAATCTAGATATATTTTCCAAATCAATTCCAATCATATTTTCTCCAAAAATTTAAATAATTTTAATAAAAATGCCATTTTTTTAATATTTTTTATGTATTTTTTGCCGTTTTTTTAATAATTTAATTTTATTTTTTAAATTTTTTTAACAGTTATTTATTCATAATATTCAGTTTCAAAATTTAAATTATTTAAAACTTTATTTATTTCGTTCCAATTGTAGCCCTTGCTCATTAAATGTCTAATTAATTTTTCTTTTGTTTTTTGGTCTAATATTTTGTTTTTCAAAAACTTTGTTGCAGATTTTTGGCAGCCTTCAAAATCATCAAAATCCTGCAAAACTTCTTCAACAATATTTTTTGAAACTCCAAACAAAAACAACTTTTGTTTTAATTTGTTTGCACTAAAATTTGGATTTGATTTTATGTAATAATTTGCAAAAATTTTGTCATCAACAAGTTTGTATTCTTTAAGTTTTTCAACAACCAAATTAATGGTTTTGTATTTAAATTCCTTTTTGTAAAGATAATCCTTAATTTGTTTTTCTGTTTTCATGCTTGATGACAAAAATTTTGTAACTAAATTAAGCGCGATTATTTGGTCACTTTCTTGTTTTGCAAGTTCAAATTTTGCATCATCAAACTCTCCAACAGCCAACCCATATTTAACAATAATATCACTATGAATTTGCACTTCTCCAACACTGGTTGACAATACAAAAATATTTGTGTTTTTGCTTGACTTTAATTTTAATGAATAAATTTCCATATGTTCATATTACCATATTTTATTGATTTTGTAAAACGTAAAGAAAAATTTATTAAAGTAAACAACAAAAAATCAATTCCATAAAAAATAAAAATTAATATTTTTCTTACAAAAAATGTAAAAACTATGATTAAAATTTAATTTTAACAAAAAAAACTCACCAATTTGATGAGTTTTTAATTTTAATTTTGCAAGTCAAAGAATGATGGTTGATAGTAGTTCACACCCTTTCTATCTTTTTCGGTCATATTTTCATTTTCTGTTTTTTCTTTCAAAAACCTTTTGTTGTATTCATAATTATCCATTGGTTTGTTAATAGATTCTATCCTTATTTTTGCAAAAGCAGTTTGACGTTCATGGGTAAATTCGTCTTCATCATAATTTGTTGCGTATAAATATTCCCCATCAAAGCCACCAAGCCTATCAACATAAGGATCTCTATAAATCAACCAACCAGCAGCGTTGAAAACCAAAAATGTTTGATTACGTTCCATAACCACAAGCCCATGGCTAAATTTGGAATAATCGTCAAATTTAAAAGGTAAAATTGTTTTGCCTTTGCTGTCGATCACTCCAAATTTATCAACAACCTTAACCGCAAACATATTTTCACCAATGTCAACAATAAGCGAAGCTATTGGTGGAAAAATAACTTCATCTTTATCATTTAAAAGCATTTGATATTCGTTTTGCTTTGCAATTTTCATATCACCCACCGCCTTATTAAATTAATTATGTTGAGATAATAACACAAAACAAACCAAATGTCAATACCAAAAAGGCATATTTAATAGCATGCAAAAAAAATCAACAAACAATCAAAATATCAAACAAAGTTGTTTTTGCTTTTAAAAAAAAATCAAAAGTGATATCATTGTTTTGGAGGAATAAATGAAAATCAAAAAAATAACAGCATATGAAGTTATCGACAGCCGTGCTAACCCAACAGTAGAATGTGAAGTTACACTTGAAAACGGCGTTAAAGCCACAGCGATTGTGCCAAGCGGTGCATCAACCGGCGAGCGTGAAGCCCTTGAACTCCGTGATGGAGGCACTCGTTTTCACGGCAAAGGCGTAACAAAAGCCGTTAACAATGTAAACAAAATTATTGCAAAACATATTGTTGGGCTACCTGTTGAAAACCAAAACAAAATTGACCAAACAATGCTAGATTTAGATGGCACAGAATTTAAAACAAATTTGGGTGCAAACGCAATTTTGTCGGTTAGCCTTGCCTGTGCAAGAGCAAATGCAATCAACAAGGGCAAACCACTATTCAAAACTTTGGGCAATGGCACAACCCTGCCAGTTCCAATGATGAACATCATCAATGGTGGCGCTCACGCCGATAGCAATGTGGATTTTCAAGAATATATGATTGTTCCAGTTGGCGCAAAAACGTTTGCTCAAGCAATGCAAATGGCAAGCGAAACTTTTGTGGAACTTAAAAAAGTGCTTAAAAAACTTAAATTTCCAACTGCTGTTGGTGACGAAGGTGGCTTTGCCCCAAACTTTAAAAACAACGAACAACCTTTGGAAGTAATTGTTGAAGCAATCAAAAACGCTGGTTACACTCCAAAAACTGATATTGCCATCGCGCTGGACGTTGCAGCAAGCGAATTTTACAACGAAAAAACAAAAGTTTATAAACTCAACAAAAGCAAGTTAGGCACAAAAACCACTGCCGAAATGATTGATTGGTACACAGATTTAATCAAGCGCTACCCCATCATTTCAATTGAAGACCCATTGAGTGAAAACGATTGGGACGGGTGGATTAAAATCACAAAAAAACTAGGCAAAAAAATTCAATTGGTTGGTGATGATGTGTTTGTAACAAACCCAAAAATTTTGGCAGAAGGCATCAAAAAAGGTGTTGCAAATGCAATTTTAATTAAACTTAACCAAATTGGCACATTAAGCGAAACACTTGAAACAATAAACCTTGCCAAAGCAAACGGCTACAAAACAATCATATCTCACCGAAGTGGCGAAACTGAAGACACTTTTATTGCAGATTTGGCAGTTGCTGTTGATGCTGGGCAAATTAAGTCTGGTTCAATTTGCAGAACTGATCGTGTAGCAAAATACAACCAATTGATTAGGATTGAACGCCAACTTGGCAAAAAAGGAGTTTACAACAAATGATAGTTTCAATTGATGGCCCAGCAGGAAGCGGAAAATCAACCGTGGCAGATATCCTTGCAAACAAATTAAATTTTATGCATTTCAATTCTGGTTCACTATACCGTGCCGTTGCTTGCTATTCAATTGCAAACAATTTAAAAATGGACGAAAATGTGGATTTGCTTTCAAAACTAGATTTAAAAGTGGAATTTATTGACGGAGTGCAACATGTTTTTGCAAATGGCACAGATTTCACAAGTCATTTAAGGGATAACGAAGTTAGCAGCGCATCTTCATATGTAAGCAAGTTTAAACCAATCCGTCAACTTGTGGATGATTGTCAACGCAAGTTTGTTAGCAACAATAATGTTGTTATTGAAGGCAGAGATATTGGAAGTTTTGTGTTTCCAAATGCAGAATTTAAATTTTATTTGGATTGCAGCGTTGAGGTTCGTGCTGAACGCAGATTGAAAGAAGAACAAGCTAAAGGCACAAATATCGATATTGAAGAAATTAAAAGCCAAATTATTGAACGTGACAAACGCGATAAAGAGCGCCCTATTGCCCCATTGGTTGTGCCAAAAAATGCAACAATCATCAATTCAACAAACAAAACAGCAGAACAAGTTGCTGATGAAATGTTTACAAAAATCAAACAATCATTAAAATAAACATACATATATTTATATTAAAAAGCAAGTGCAAGCACTTGTTTTTTTATTGTAATTTATAAAGCAAACATTTTTCTAAAAAATCATAATAAAGGCAAAAAAACAAATACTTTTTTAAAAATAACACTAAAAATTAAGATTTTTTAAAATTTAAGCCTAAAAAATTAACAAAATATAATATTTTGGGTATTGACAAGTTGGGTTTTAAGTGCTATCATAACCGCCGTTTGAACAAAACGGGCAAAAACATGGCATGGGTTAAGTTTTAAGCTCAAAATTTACTAAATAGTTTATAAATTAAAGTCAAATAGCCAAAATATCACAAAAAAACAACAAAAATTGACATTTATAAAATTATTTATGAAAAAATGGGTATTGACAAAGCAGCCATCTTGCCTTATAATTTAGTTAATGTTAAGGGGGTAACCATGAACAACTCTATTAATATAAATCAATTTGCTTTTATGTGCAACGAATATTTGAATGATTCTTCCAATGTAACATTCAATTATTTTTTGTCTGAAAAACAATACATCAAAACAAATTTTGATGATGAAATTAAATTTCAAAATGTTGACAAACTTATCTCTAAATCAACAAAACAATCAGTTTTCAATTTTGAAAACACTGCAATGAACAGAAAAAAATTGGCAATGATTGTTGACTTTTTTGCCAACAACTGCACAAAAATTGAAGACTACAAAAAATCAACAAAAGCAAACTTTTTGAGGGACATCACAAATATCCTTGCAAAAGGAAATATCAACCTTTCTCTTTCAAAGGAATCATTTGCAAATTTAACTCAAAATGTTGCAATGTATGACAAAAACATGTATGTGCCAAAATCTCATCCAAAGCTCAATTTCTTGCGCAAAAAAGTTTTAACACCAGCTTTGATTGTTGGTGCAGGTTGCGGCATTGGCGCTTCAATCCTTTCAACAATTTCAATAGTCGCAAACAGCAGTTTTATTTCTCCTAATTTGCTCGTTTCAATTGGTGCTTGGGCATCTGCCGGCGCAGTTATTGGCGGAGTTGCAACAGCTGTAACATCAATTGCAGTAAACAAATTAACAAGATTGTATTATTCAAAAAGATATTGCCAAAAATCAAACACTCTTGAAGCACTTAAAAACGCAAACATCGAAAGCATTGAAGAACTTGAAAGTTCAAATATTGATTTGCCAATCAAACGTTTGATTGAAAAATTGCAAAAAACAAATCAAAAAGTTTGCAAAAACAAACATAGCAATTGGTTTAATCGTGTTGTTATGAATGGTGCAATTTACAAAAAAATCCACAGAAATCAATTGTGGGCTTTGGCTTCATATATAGAATTTTTAAAGGAAACTGAAATGAATCCAGCAACATCAACTGAACAAGCACAAAGATGTTCTTTGTTGTTGGGATATATTGACAAATATTTAAGTGCAGACATGCGTGAAAACTTTAAAGATTATTCAAGCAATTACAAAAAATTGGACAACTGCGATATCTACGCAACCATTGCTTTGGGCAAAGCTAAAAAAGATGATTTAAATGAGATTAAAGAAAAGTGCTATAGCCTTGTTAAAAACTTGTCGATGGAAAGATATTCAAAATCAAACAATGAACATTTGTTCAATTTGCAAGTTATGTCAAAATTTGAAGACATGGAACAAGCAGAAACAAAAACTCAAACACTCTATTTGCCTGAACCTAAAAACCTTGTTAAAGCAATTGCTGACAAAAACATCATTTACTTGCCAAGTTCACTTGACCCAGCAAAAGAAATTAAAGAAGATGTTGTGATTGAAGAAGTTGTGGACAAAACAATTAACGATACAAACAATGATACACAAACACAATCAACAGAACAAGCTGATGAACCTACAAAAACAGAAGAAAAATTGATTGTAAAACGCATTAATCAAAACAACGAAAAACAATTTAAAACAATATCTTTTAAAATTGACGCAAGCTTTGTAAGACTTATTAAATTGCAAAAGAATTACAAACAAAGTTTTGAAAATACTAGTGATGAAACAAATATTGTTAAACTTTCAAAAACAAAAAATAGCGACCATGATATTGACTTAATCTGTAAAGAAACAGTAAATTATATCTCATCTCGTTTGGTTGAAATTAACAACAAATTTGGCAACATCAACGACGTCATTATTAAAGGCAGTTTGAAAAACCAAAACAAAATGGAAAAGAGTTTTGTTAAAACATTAAAGGGTTCAATCCCAACCAACGCTCAAGAACTTTTGCTTTCTGTTGAAGAGCTTATCAAAGTTTATTTGGCAACTGGTGAAAGCAAAAATCTTGAATTGACAGAAAAAACAGCTTAACAAAAAATCCACACAAATGTGTGGATTTTTTTTGCTTTGAACTTTAAAATTTACAAAATTTAATTAAAATTTGCTTAAATTTTTACATTTTTTTAATAATTTTGTTTTTCCATTTCAAAATATGCTTGAGGGTGATTGCATACTGGGCAAACTTTTGGCGCAGTTTTGCCAACATGTTTATGGCCACAATTGCGGCAAACCCAAACGGTCACTTCCTTTTTTACAAAGCATTTATTTTTTTTAACATTTTCAATCAAGGCATTATATCTTGCTTCGTGTTCGGCTTCAATTTTGCCAACGCCTTCAAACAATTTTGCAATATCTGCAAAACCTTCTTTTTTTGCGGTTGCGGCAAAATTTTTGTACATATCTGTCCATTCAAAATTTTCGCCAGCTGCAGCATCCTTAAGGTTTGTTAATGTGTCTGGCACTTCGCCATTGTGCAAAAGTTTAAACCAAAGTTTTGCATGTTCCTTTTCGTTGTCAGCAGTTTCTGTAAAAATTGCAGCAATTTGTTCATACCCCTCTTTTTTTGCTTTGCTTGCATAAAATGTATATTTATTTCTTGCTTGACTTTCCCCAGCAAATGCTGTCATCAAATTTTTTTCTGTTTGTGAACCTTTCAATTCCATATCTTCCTCCTTTTGTTAAACAATTTTATTATACAAAAAATTAAAGTTAAAGAGCAACTGTTTTTTGTCTGGTTGCAAACAAATTTTATAACAATCATAATTATTTAAAATACATTTACATTTGCACATATGCCCATGTTTATGATAATATATTGTAAAGGAAACAAAAATGACAAAACAAGAACTATTACGCAAATTTAAATATTACAAACAACAATTCAAAATCAAAGATGTGGTTGCAGATGGCGAACAATACTTTTTTGACGGCATTATAATTGACGACGGCACAAACAGAGTTTGGGAAACTGAAAATTTTATCGTAATAAAATATGGTGCAAAAAACAGCATATCCCGTGTGCTTTCAAACCTATATCCTATTCAATTTACATTTTGGCACAAAAAGGTCAATTCAATTGAATCTGTTTTGCAAGGCATAAAATATCAAAACAAAAAAGTTCAAGCAAAAGTTTTCAACTATTCTGGTGTTGACGCTTACCACACAAGGGCATGCAATTCGTTTGATTTTTGGGGCGATAAAGGTCTGCTTTACTGGCAAGGCAAACCATTTAAAAGAAATCAAGAAGAATATCAAGATTTTTTAGATGAATTGTATTTAAGCGCATTTAAAAATCCTCTTTATTTTCGTGCACTGCTTGCCACAAACAACAAATACTTGTTGCACCACATAGGAAGAACAAACCAAAACGAAACAGTGCTAACCCGCTTTGAATATGAATCTCGCTTGTTTGCTTTGCAGCAACTTGCAAACGAACTGAAATCAAGCGTTAAATTTTAATAAGACTAATCAATTATAAAAAACAAAAAAGATAGAGCTACTTAACCCTATCTTTTTTTCTTATCATACCCTTTTCTTTGCCATTATTGAGCGGTGTGTAATAACGCCTATCTTTCAATGAATTTGGCAAATATTGCTGTTTAACATAACCACCATAATTGTGTGGATATTTGTATTCTGCAACATTTTCCACTTCATAATGGTAGTTTTTTAAATGTTCTGGAACATTGTCATCTGGGTGAAATTTTGCATCTTCTTTTGCCATATCCATTGCAACCACAACACTATTAGATTTTTCCGCTTCACAAACATAAATTATGGCGTGAGCAAGTGGAATTTCGCCCTCTGGCAAGCCAAGATTTTTAACCGCATTCATTGCAATCATCGCCATAAGGCTTGCATTGCTGTCAGCCATGCCCACATCTTCACTTGCATGAGCAATAAGTCTACGGCAAATCAAAAGTGGGTCACACCCTGCTTCAATCAATCTAAAAGCATAGTATAACGCAGCGTCTGTGTCACTGCCGCGCAAGCTTTTGCAAAAAGCACTCAACATATCATAATAGGTGTTTTCATCAACCGAAATAACTGGCTGTTGAATACATTGGCTTGCAACCAATTTGTCTATTACAATTGTGCCGGTTTTGTCTGGTTTTGTTGTGGTAACCGCCAATTCAAGAGCATTGTAACAACTGCGCAAATCTCCGTTTGCAAACATTGCAAAATGATTCAATGCATCTGCATCAATTTTGATTTTTAGTTTGCCAAATCCACGCTCTTTGTCTTTAATTGCAAGCAATATTGCATCTTTTAAATCGTTGGCAGTAAGTGGCAAAAATTTAAAAACTCTGCAACGGCTAACAATTGCTGGAGTCATGCTTATATGTGGATTTTCAGTTGTTGTGCCAATAAATGTAATATAGCCACGTTCAACAGCTTCAAGCACGCAATCGCTTTGTGCTTTGCTCCAACGATGACATTCGTCCAAAATCAGCATTGTACTTTTGCCAGTCAACTCAAAATTTTGCTTTGCTTGGTCAATCACTTTTTTTGCGTCAGCCACGCCACTTGAAACTGCATTAAGTTTAACATACTCCAACCCCAAACTGCTGGCAATGATATAAGCCAATGTGGTTTTGCCAACCCCCGGTGGGCCATAAAAAATGCAACTACCAAGCCTGTTAACTTGCAATGCGCGCCTTATCAAACTATCTTTGCCAACAATATGGTTTTGCCCAATAAATTCGTTTAAATTTCTCGCCCTCATTTTTTCAGCAAGCGGAGTCATATCAACTTCAACATTTTCATCTATTTTTGTCATGTAATAATTATAGCAAATTTGCAAAAATTTTTCAATTAATTAAACATAATTCGTTTTTTGTTCCCATTAAACTCATAGTCCACACAAAACGCCAAGTTATAAACATTTTGTTTAACTTCAATTTTTGAATTGTTGATGTTTATATTCAAAATTCGTTTAACAAAGCGCAAATATCTTTTCAAACTTTCACATGCAGTTAAATCAAAAAGATTGTTTACAATTTCAAGTTCGGCTTCTCTTTTCAAACTTGTCAAATCAAAGTCATATGAAGATATGTCCATTTGCAAATATTTGTTAACATTGCTTTTTCCTATTTCAATTTCAACTGTGCCAAGCCCAACAAAAGTTAGCATTTGATTTTTTAACTTCACATCCTCAACATTGCACAAACATATTCTTTTGTTTAAGCGTTTTAAATATGCTTTGTTTTTAACAACCAAAAGGCTACATTCTCCAACACAAATTTGATGTCTACGATTGGTGTTAAAACAAATTTTATCACCGCAAAAATAAATTTTTGGAATAGGAAAAATTTTATTCTTTTTTTTATTTATAATTATAAAAACAATTGTTATTGTAGATAAATAAACTATAAAAAAAATAATCATATATAAATATTAACCTTTAAATTGATATTTAAAATATTAAAATTTAAATATAAATTGAATGTATTTTTTATTTATATAATTTGACATTTAACAATTAAACAACTATTATATTTATAACAATTAAATTAAATTTATTGTCAATAATTTGATTATTTTTTGTTAAAAATTAACAAAAAATTAAAAAAAATGATATAAATATCACAATTTTTATTTAAATTAATAATAAATTTTTAATTTTTTTGAAATTATTTTAAGGAAGGAATATGAAAGCAAAAATTGGATTAAATGGTTTTGGCAGAATTGGTAGATTGATTATGCGCGCCAGTGTTGGCAGAGATGATGTTGAAGTGGTTGCAGTTAACGACCCATTTTTAACACCAGAATATGCATGCTATCTTTACAAATTTGACACTGTTCATGGCAAAGCAGACAGTGAATTAAAAGTGAGTGGTGATGGCCTAAAATTAAACAACAAAAAAGTTGCATTCTTTGCAAAAATGAACCCAGAAGAAATTGATTGGAAAAGTTCCGGTGCTGAATACATCATTGATTGCACAGGCAAATTTACAAACGCAGATGATGCAATTAGGCACTTAAAGGGTGGCGCTAAAAAAGTTATCATCAGTGCACCGGGCAAAAATTGTCCAACTTTTGTTTGCGGTGTTAACGAAGACAAATATGACAGCAGCATGACAGTTGTTTCCAATGCAAGTTGCACAACAAACTGCCTTGCCCCACTTGTTAAAGTTATTGACGATGTTTATGGCATTGAAGAAGGTTTGATGTCAACAATCCACTCAACAACTGCCACTCAACTCACCGTCGATGGCGTGAGCAAAAAAGATTGGCGCGGTGGGCGTGCTGCCAGTGCAAATATCATTCCAAGTTCAACAGGTGCAGCAAAAGCCGTTGGTGAAGTTTTGCCTCACCTTAAAGGCAAACTTACTGGTATGAGTTTTAGAGTTCCAACAATCAATGTCAGTGTTGTTGATTTTACTGTTAAACTTAAAACACCAACAACATATGATCATATTTGCAAAACTATGAAAAAATACAGCAAAGACATCATTCCAGATGTGCTTGGTTACACTAACGAGCCAGTTGTTTCTAGCGACTTTATTGGAGACAAACACACTTGTATCTTTGATGAAAAAGCAGGCATTATGATCAGCCCAACATTTGTTAAACTTGTTGCATGGTACGACAACGAGTACGGATACAGTTGCAAATGCCTTGATCTTGCAAGCACAATGTTTAAAATCGACCACAAATCAAAAAAATAATTAATCGGTCAGCTTAACAAAAAACTCACATACGAATGTGAGTTTTTTTAACTTAAACATTTATTATTCTAAATTTTAATTTTTTTAGCCTTTTATTATATTATAATTTTTTAAAAATCCTTTAAAAATAACCCTTTTGTTGTTAAGTTTTAAAAAATCAATTGGCTTGATCACTTTTGGCAACTCTTTTGAATTTGCAATGTTAAACGATGCCAAACAAGCACGCACAAACTGCGAGCAATAAAAGCGCCTTTTAGGCGAAACATTCGCTTTAAATATCGCGCAGAACACTCCCCAGTAGTTATAATGAAAAATCGACTTGTTGTGTTTCATATGTTCAATCAGCATCTGTATGTTTTTATATTGTTCATCGCTCACTTTCAATTCTAACACAAGAGCTTTTGTTTTGTAAAATCGCTTAAAAGTTCCAATATTTTTGCCCTCTTGCACAAATCCACCAATAAAAGGATTGTACGGATTCAGTCTTCCAAACGAATACATTTCTTCTAGACTTGGGTCAAGCGATATAGATGAATGATTGTACTCCGCCCCGGTAAAAAACTTTAGAACACGTGAAAACATCGTTCCAGTTTGACTTAAAATCAGATAAACACTTTTATTATCCATTTATTTAATTTTATCATCAACTCAATTATTAAGCAACAAAATAACCATAAAATTAAGTTGAATTAAAAAAATATATGTCATATTTATAAAATAATTAACACATTTTTAAATCTTTATAAAAAACTTTTGATGTGTATACAAAAATTCTGTTTGCCAATCAAATCAAAAATTTGGCGCAAAAATATTTAAAAATCTCTTGCCAAAACAGATTGGATATGTTAAACTAAAAATACGCGGAGGTTTGGCTGAGCGGTCTAAAGCACCGGTCTTGAAAACCGGCGAAGTGCAAGCTTCCTAGAGTTCGAATCTCTAAGCCTCCGCCATTAACCTGTCGTTCGGCGTGATTTACGCTGAACGACTTTTTTCTATCTTTTAATTGTATTTTTGATTCAAAATCAGCAATTCAAACTAACAACTAATTTATGTCACAAATTAAAAATTTTGCCGAAACCTTTGTCAACTCTCAAAATCTTACCGCAAAAGAAGTTTATTCTCACTTGCAAAACAATCAATAAAACAATTGCGAGAAGAAGTTGAAAAATACTTCTTCTTTTTTTCTTCTAAGTCTTTATTTATTCTATTAAATGTGTTATAGTATTTTTATAAAAGGAGCCTAATATGAAACATAAATCCACTTATATATTTATTTGTATTTTTACACTAGCAATCAACATTATATTGTTAATTTTAGGTATAAAATTTACAAAAGAATACGAATATTTATTTAACATTTTATTTTGCTTTATAAGTTGTGTGTCAACAACAATTTTGGCGACTATAACAATTTGGCAAACGAATCAATTTAAACAAATTGAAGATAAAAGAAATTACTTGCCCAACTTATTAATTTTTTGTTCTAACTCAAAAGAAAAGACACCAACAAATATATTTAAAACAACAAATAAAACAAAAAATATAAGTAATCTAAATGTGTTTATTAATTCCCCAAACGGAACAATATATAGATTAATATTAAAAAAGGCATTTGTTTACAATAATGGAACGCTGGTAGAAAATTTTGAAAATAAACAAAAGACAATATCTCATTATCCCCACGATTGTGATATTTTATTTAAAGAGCATGAACTATATGTTGCAACTATTTTTATAGATAAAAAATATTTTGAAAACGATAATTTCTATATTGACCTTGAATTTGAATATTATAATGTAGAAGGTCACATAATCTCAAAAACGATAAGAATGGAATACTTAAAAGATTATTATAATTTTTTAACAATTAAACCTGCTCATTATATTAAAAGTAATAAAGAATCCTTACCCACCTATCTCCAATATACACTTTAAAGTTAGAATTGGATAACATTGACTCCGCCAGTAGTAAATAATACGAACCCTGACGATAAGTTAGAGTTCGTATTGTTTTTTTCTAACGAATATTTCGGCACAAAAGTCGTTTTAGACGGAAAAAAGAAGAATCAGCTGGGCGTTTAACCGCTCGGCTTTGAGTTGACATTTTTATCCGAGTTTAAGTGAGTTGTTCGGTTGATGCTTGACCGTGTCGCGAAGCATCGCGCTTTTATAGTCAATCACACGCCAAAGTGCCATTTGAAATTCATTCTAAAATTCTACGTCCGCGAACTCAATAGTGGTTGAAAAATTTAGAAATTTATGCTATAATAATAAACAAGCAAGACAAGTGTGTCAAAATGCATAATTCAGTTTTGCCAAAAATGTAAAGAGGTTAATTCAATGAAAAAGAAAAATTTTAATCACGGAACTATGGTTGGTGGTATTGCAAGAATTGCAATCGCCTTAATTGCTGTGCTAATTGCTATTATTGTAATTAGTTCGGGAATCAAGTCATACGATCCTGAAGATAAATTTGGAACAATATTTATGTGCCTAATTGGCGGAATAATGATTATTGCGGCAATAGGTTTCATTGGCAACGGAGCAAAAATGATTATCGATGGTAAAAAGTCACTTGAGGTTGCCCATAAAGGTCATTCCGAAAACGGTAGAATAACAGACTTAACCGAAACGGAAGTGACTGAAAATAATAACGGTTGCGTTTCTAATTACACTATATATAACTTAAAGTTTGAATACACGGACGATTCTGGCAATTTATGCGAAAGTCAAGAGCAAGTTAGTCAAAAAATTTATGAAAAATTACAACAAATGACGCTTGTACCTATTCTTGTATACGGTGAACGTGCAATATTTGATAAAAAACGATTCGATGATGAAAATAATATGAAATGAATTCACGTTTAGATTTGTTAGTGTTTAGTGACTATTATTCGATTTACGTTACTAACGCTCCGCCAGATTTTAAAAGGGCTGATTGCAGCTCTTTTTTGTTTTTATGATTATGAATCATTAAAAAACAATTAAAATAAAAAGACAAACCAATCACATTTGTTTAAAAACTAATGTCCAAATTATTTGTAAAAACAAAAATTTATGTTTATACTAATATTTAGGGGTGAAATATGAACGAAACTAAAAACTTTTTTAAAAAAATTAGATGGGAAAGCGTAATTGTTGCTGCACTTACAATTGCAATTGGTATTTTGTGCGTGGTTATGCCAGAAAATTCAGCAAACGTGTTGTGCATTGTGTTTGGCTGCTCTTTGATTGTTATGGGTGGTTCTCTTTTGATTAGATACATGGTTGTTGACCATTTCCTTGGTGCGTCATTGTTGATTATTGCAATTACAATGATCATTTCAGGTGTTTTCTTTTTGATTTATCCATCAACAATACAATCAGTTATCACTGTTTTGTTTGGCTTGTTTGTTGTTATAGACTCAATTTCAACAATGGCAGACAGCATTTATTGCGGTCGCGCAGGTATCACTGGCTGGTGGGTTGTTTTTGTAATTTCAATTTTAACAACATGCCTTGGCATCGCTGTGATGTTTTCCAATTTCAACACAATCATGATTTTTGCCGGCATTGCCTTGATTGTGGAAGGCGCAACCCGTCTGATCACAACACTGCTTTTCAGTTACAAACTTAAAAAAGCAAAAAAAGTGTTGTTAGACAAAGAAAATGACATTGTTTTATAACACAAAAAAGATGCTTTAATTAGCATCTTTTTTTATTGCAATTATGCAATCTATTTTTTATTTTTATCTCTTTTTAAAATTTGCATTGCATCATTAAAGTATTGAACATTGCCTTTTGCTTTAATTCTTTTGCGCCTAGCTGCAAAAACAATCACAACGGCAATCAACAAGCTGATTGCAACAATAACAATTGTATCCACATATGAATACTCTACTTTAATTTTTGCATCAACAATCTCAACTTCATAATTAATGTTGTTCACTTCCCCAGTCAAATCAAACTCTCCCCACCAGAGCAAGTGGTTAAAATCCGATTTGATTTTTAAATTCAAGTTGTCGCCATCGCACAATTCACCTTCAACAATTGAGTAATCATTTTGATTTGGTTTTAAAGAAGTTAAATGTTGCTTTGTTTGTGATTTTAACTCAATCTTTAACTTTCTTGGCACAATTTTAAGTCTGCCATAATTGGAACTAATATTGTAATTTTTGCTGTTTGCTTTAACTTTTATTGGATAGCTGCCAACTGCATCAAATTGCTTTGCTGTGGTGCATAATTCCACGCCTAAATCTTGTTTGTTTAATGTTTCATCCACACAATTAAAATCAAACAATGTTTCATTAATTTCATCACCATAAACAACTTGACAATTTAAAATTTGAATTTGAACATTCTTTGCAACAACAATATAACTGCCTTTTTCAACAGCCACATTGTAATTTGCGTTGCTTGCAGTTAAATCAATTTCATAACTGCCAACATCACTTGTTTTTTGTGCAGTTGTGGACAAAGTGTAATTTAAATCATCGCCATCAAGCAGTTCACTCAGGTCAATTTGAACATCTTGCAAATCAACATCGTCCAAGTAAGTTGATTGTTTGTTGCCAACTTTAACATTGATTGTTCTTGGCACGATTGTCAAGCAAGAATTTTCAGTTAATGTAACATTGTAGTTTGGATTGCACGCATAAACTTGCAAAGCATATTCCCCAACTGGTGACCTGTTGGTTGCAGAAGAAATTAATTGCAAATTTAGGTCATCATTATTAACAACATTACCACTAATCAATGTGTAATTGTTAGTGATTTGCTTATCTTCGCCATACTGCATTTGGTCTACAACAAACAACTCAACGCCACGCTTTAAAACAGTTATTTTGCCTTTGTTAACTTCAACATTATAGTTTACATTTGCAGCAACTGCTCCGATATCATATTCACCAACGCACGTGGTTGAGTTTATATCATAAACAAAAGTCAAATTTAAATTGTCATTATTAAGCACCCCATTTTGAGTTGCTTGAATTTGGCTTTCATCAACCAATTCGCCATACACAACAAAAGCATTGCCAATTTGCACACTTGCTTGCCTTGGAGTTATTTGATAAAAACTATCTTGCAAATCAACCAAATAATTTGCATTGTCAGATGTTGCACTGATTGGATAATTGCCAACAGGGGCAAATTGTTCAACATCAACACTCAAACGCAATTTTAAATCGTCGCCGGCAAGCACCGCTTGCTCAACATCAACAAAATCTGTGCTGTCAACCGTGTGGACATCACCATAAACACCAGTTTGTTGAACTTTTAAAACAACTGTTTTTGCAACGATTTTTAAATTACCGTCAACAACTGTAACATCGTAATTTGGGTTTGTTATTTCCGCGCTGATTGGATAATTGCCAATAGATGATGTCTTGCTTGCGGTGGTGCTTAATATTGCGCCAAGGTCATCATCAAAAAGCACACCTTCCACAGCAGTCTGAACATTGGACAAATCAATTTCATCGCCATAAATTGATTGTTTGTTGCCAACCACCAACCTTGCATCTTTTTTTGTTATTTCAACATATGCGTTTGCGGCTGTGGTTAAAGTATAATTTTTATTTTCACATGTTGCAGTTATTAAATATTGCCCAACTGCACTTCTATTGTTTGCTTCTGTGTTAAGTTTTACGCCAAGGGCAGCAATATCCTCGCCACTAACAGCACTAACCAAACTTGTTGGCAACTCAAAATCGTTACCATATTGGCTTGTTACATTTTGAATGTTAACCACAATTGGTTTTGGAGTAATTTGCAACACTCCTTTTTCAACCGTAACATCATAATTTGGGTTTGAATAACTTAAATCTATAAAGTAGTTTCCAACATCGCTAACTTGAGTTGCATTTGTGGATATTTCAATGTTTAAATTGTCGTTATTAACCAATTGCGACAAGTCAATTTCAACTGACGACAAATCTACTTCATTGCCATAAACCTTTGTAATTTTGCCAATTGCAACAATAATTTTGCGAGGCAAAACTTTAAGGATTGAATCATTACTCAAACTAACAATATAATTTTTGTTGCTTTCATCAACAGTCAAGCTATACTCCCCAATTGAAGAATACAGGGTTCTGTCACTGCTTGATAAAATTAAATTTAAATTGTCGTTGTTAACCAGTTGATTGTCAACATCAACAAATATCCCGTCGAAGTTAAATTCACTGCCATAACAAACTGATTGTTCAACTTTAATTTTGATTGGTCTTGCAGAAATTGTCAACTTGCCATTTGTGCAAACAACTTGATAATTGTCCGCATAACTTGTTGCAAAAATTTCATATTCCCCAACATTAGATTTTGATGTTGCATTTGTTGCAAAAGTTAGTTGAAGGTCTGATTTTTGCACATCAGTTTCTTCAATTGAATAAGCAGTTTGATTTAAAACAATTTCATTACCATAAACTGAATTTTGATTTTCAACTGAAACATGCACAACTTTGTAATAAACATGGTAACTACCTTTGATAACAGTAACATCATAATTTGCATTATTATAGGTTAAAGTTATTGGATATTGTCCAGCAGGGCTTGATGGTGTTGCCGTTGTTGAAAGTGTTATATTAAGATTATCTCCGTTCAAAACTTCACTTGTGTCAACTGCAACTTTTGACAAATCAATTTCTTCCCCAAATTTGGAAGACGCATCGCCAATTTTCACACTTATTTGCTTTTTTGTGATTTCCACAAAAGATGAAGACAAAATTGTAACATTATAATTTTTGTTAGCTGAAACAATAACAAAATCGGAATATTTTCCAACCGGAGAAAATTGAACTGCAGAAATTTTTAAATTCAACATCAAATCATCACCATCAACAATTTTATTTGTTGAACTAACGCTGTACTCAACATTGGTCAAATCAATTACGTCGCCATAACAAACTGATTTTTGCACCAATATTGTGATTGGACGAGCAGTTATTGACAAATTACCTTTTTCAACAGTTATGTTGTAGTTATTGTTTGAATAAACAAAATCAATTTCATAACTTCCAACATCTTTTGCTTGCCCATTAAGTGTTAATCTATAATTTAGCTTTGACCTATCGCGATACAAAACTTGTGTCAAATCCACTTTTGTTTGACTTATATCAATTTCTTCGCCATAAGTTTTGGTTAAATTTCCAACTTTAACAGTTGCTGCACGCGGAGTGATTTTAACTTTGCTTTCGTTTGTCAAAATCAAAGAATAATTTGAATTGCATTTTGCAATTTCAACATTATAATCTCCAACATTGTCATATTGAACAGCAGAACATGTCATTTGCAATTCCAAATCGTCGCCAGCAAGCACTTTGTTTTCCACATCTTGATATAGAGAAAAATCCAAATTGATTTTTTCGCCATAAGCAAACTCTTGATAAAAATAAATTTTAACTTCTCTTGGCAAAACGCTTAATTTACCTGTTACAATGCTTAACATGTAGTTAGAATTGCTACAATTTGCATAAATAGTATATCCATTTTCCGTCACTGGAGATGAGCTTGTTGCGTTTGTATACAAACTTACATTAAGGTCATCACCCGCCACCAAATTTTGAACCGTGTAATTATGTTGATTTAAACTAATTTCATCGCCATAAATTGTGCTCTGGTTGCCCACATTTAATGTTGCTGAACGTTTTGTGATTTTTAGCGTTCCAGATTTTAATGTTAAATTGTAATTACTGTTGCTTTTGTCCACGCTGATGGAATAATTGCCAACACTATCCCCAACCTTTGCGTTTGTGGAAATTTTTTCAAGCAAAACATCATCTCCAAACACTGAACCAGAAACAATGCTATAATTTTGCAAATTAAGGTTAAGTTGGTCGCCATAAACCACTTGTTGCTCAATTGTGATTGTAATTGGCCTTTTTGTGATTGCAAGAACACCTTCAACAAAATTAACAAGATTGTAGCACTCTTCGTTATAACCGCTCACTGATATATCATAATTGCCAACCACGTTGCTAACTTCTGCAGAAGATTTCAAAGTTAAAGCAAAATCACTTGCACTAACAACGCTGCCAGACTCAACTGTATATTTGCTGTTATCCAAAACAATATCATTGCCGTAAACCGCTTGTTGGTTATTCAATTTGATGGAAACAGCACGCCTTTCAATAATGTAACTGCCTAAATTTGAGCAAGACACATCATAATTTTCATTATTCCAGCCAAATGATATGTCATAACTGCCAGGTTTGCTGTTAGATTTAGCACTTGTTGTCAAATTTAAATTCAAATCATCAGTGCCATATATTTGCCCCGATTGAATGCTATATTTATTCTGTTGCAAACTTGGTTCATCGCCATAACTGCCATATTGATCTTGAATATTTATCACAATGCTTGCTTTGTTAATTTGCAAATAAGCAAAACCAAAAGTGTCGGTCATGTCCTTGGCAGAAATAATAAAGTAAACAATCATTTGCCCGTTTGTGCAATTTTTAAATTGATTGTTACCTTCCACTGTAAGCAAATTGATTGAACTTTTGCTTAATCCATACTTAATTGTGTAACTAGAAACATTTGTTACATTAACTTCAATGTTGTGATAATCTCCATCATATTTTGTTTCAACATCGTTTGCAGTATATTCAACGCCACCTTTAAAGCCTTTTAAACTAACCATGCCATAGCCATAATAAATGTCTTTACCCACATCACCCAAATCGGTTGCCAATTCATACATTCTTTGCTCAACAACCACAACATCCGCATTGCCAGTGTAGATAGGGTCAAGGCAAAGCAACGCAACAACTGCCGAAACATATGGAGTTGCCATGCTTGTGCCACTTTCTGTTTTGTATGTATAAGCACTTGCTTTGTTTGAACTTGCAATCCATGCTGATCTAATTGAAGTACCCGGTGCAGACACATCAATCAAACTTCCGTAATAAGAGTAATTGCCGTCGTAATAATAATTTGAGCCAGAGTGCCCCAACGCAGAAACTGTTACACCGCTTGAACAACTTGCAGGCAATGCCAGTTTTACGCTGATATCATGACAAGTTCCATCTCCACCACTTGACGTTGGAATTTTGTTGCCAGCGGCAGTAATTGGCAAAATATTATTTTTTATTAAAATATTTTGAAAGTAATAGTTAACTTGAGTAACTTCAGTTGATGTTGCACCATCAGCACCAAAACTCATGTTCACGCAAACAATATTGTAAGTTTTTTTCAATTCAACAATTTTGTTAAACAATGATTCATAAAATATTAAACTTGAATAACTAAACGAACCTTGATAGTTCAACAATTTTACCGGCAAAATTTTAACATTGCTTGGAGTTGTATCACAAATTATGCCAGACACATGTGTGCCGTGCCCGTTGTCATCTTCAAACTCGTAACCGCTATATGTATAAGTTGTTTCAGTTTCTGCAATGCCAACATAGTTACCATTTGCATCTGTAACAATACGATTTTTAAACATATTGTGAGATGTGTTAATCCCAGTGTCAATAACTGCAACAACAACTTCTTCTGTGGTGCTCATATCAGCCAAATATTCTTTGTATGGAGCAACGTCAATAGCATCATAACCCCAACCATATGCTTGCGATGAAATGCCAGATGTGTTTAAAATATTTGCTTGCGAAATTCTGTCTATAACCACAATCAAATTTTTGTTTTGTTCAAGTTTTTGATATGCCTGCTTTGTTTGTTCAACAGTGTCAAATTTAAGGTTTGTTGTAGAGCCATTTTTTGTTGCATTTTTAAAAGCAGAACTGTCAAAATCTCCAAGGACGGACAACGATTTTAATGCAAATTTATTGTAAAAACAAATTTTGTTATTTTGAGTAAAATAATAGTATTCATTTTCTGCCGCAAATTTATCCAATTCGTCTGCAGTAAATTCATTTACATCACAACTATATTCAACAATGCTTTGATAATCAATTTTGTTCTCAACTTGTTCAACTCCCAAAGCATATGCATTTGTGTAATTTTTGTTTTGAGCACTAAAAAAAGCAAAGATAGCACACGAAAAAATAATCGTTAAAATTATTGTCAAAACACGACTTATTCTTTTGCTTTTCATTTTTCCCCCAAACAAATGTTTGCAACCATTTTGCAAAAATTTATATTATAATTATTATATATTAATTAATATAATTTTACAAATAAATTGGAAAAATTTATTTTGTTATTTGCATTTTGCAATAATTTGATATTTCATAAAAAAGAATAAAAAACAATGTAAAAATAATAAAAATTTTAATTTTTTATTAAAAATTTAATAAAATTGCTGTTTTTTGATATTTTTATAATAATTTTTATTTATTTTTTATATTTTTAATTCTTTCCCAAGCAAATTGCTCTCTTCCAAAATGGCCATAGCATGCAGTTTGCTTGTAAATTGGTTTTAACAAATCCAATTCATCAATAATATTATCAAGTGAAAAATCAAAGTTATTTTCAACATAATTGTAGATATCGTCAAGTGAAATTTTTTCAGTGCCAAAAGTGTTGATTGTTAAACTCAAAGGCTTTTCCAACCCAATACCAAATGAAAGTTCAACTTCACATTTATCTGCAAAATTATGTGCCACAATGTTTTTTGCAACATACCTTGCATAGTACGCACCAGAGCGGTCAACCTTTGTTGCATTTTTGCTACTAAAACATCCACCACCAACTCTTCCAATTCCGCCATAAGTGTCAACAACAATTTTTCGTCCAACACAGCCACTATCACCAAACGAGCCCCAAACTGTAAATTTTCCACTTGGGTTAATCAAGTATTCTGTGTTAAAAATCAAACTTGAATATTCTTTTAAAATTGGGTTTATCACTTCATTTTGTATTGTGGTTTTTATTTCTTTCAAACTTAAATTTTTTGCGTGCGAAACCGACACTAAAACAGTCTTTACCGCAATTGGTTTGTTGCCATCATATTCAATTGTAACCTGACTTTTAGCATCTGCAAAAAAGTTATTGTTTTTGCGTCTAAATTGTTCATATTTTCGCATTAGTTTGTGAGCAATAATTATCGGCAAAGGCATACATTCTTTTGTTTCATTTGTTGCATATCCAAAGCAAACACCTTGGTCGTTTGCGCACAATTTTGTTTTTACAACCGCCTGATTTATGTCAGGGCTCTGTTCACTTATTTGTTTAACAATTTCAAACTTACAATCATAACCTATATCTTTCAAAATAGTGCAAGCAATTTCATCATAATTAATTTTTGCTTTTGTTGTTGCTTCTCCATAAACAAACAATTTATTGTCTTTTATTGCACACTCAACTGCCATTTGACTGTTTTTATCTTGGCGTAGTGCTTCGTCCAAAAAAGCATCTGCAATTGTATCACACGTTTTATCCGGGTGTCCAATATTCACACTTTCGCTTGTTTCACAATGCAAATTTGTGGCAAAAATTTGTTGCAACATAATCTTTTTTGACTGCTTGTCATTAGTCCAACACATGGCAGGCACAAACCCAATTGTTTTATCTGCCGTTAAACCTATTAAAGCAAATGGGTGATTTTTTAAATCTGTTTTTGGCTCAATTGCCTTTTTGCTAACCCAACAACAGCCCTGTTGTTTTGCCCAAGTTAAAAACTTAACATAATCTTTTGGCTCAACTTTGATTAAAACCTTTTCTTCGTTTTCAAGCACTTCTTTAAAATTTTTCATAAATCTCTCCTTTTGCCATAAAGAGAGGATTAAAAAACCCATCGTTGCCGATGAGTTAAAATTCAATATTCATTCACCCATCGGTCGGCCTTTAGCACCTTGGCGTTACGCTAGGTTGCTGTGTGGTCAACGGGGCTCGTCCCTCGCACACTCTTTATGGTTGTTTTTAATATATAATTTTTTAAAATCTTTGTCAATAACTTTTAAATTATTTTTTAAAATTTGCAAAAAATTTAAATTTTTAATAAAAATATTGCGGTTTTTATTGATAATTTTTCTATTTTAAAATTTTTATTCTTAATCATCTATATATTCTTGTTTAATAATTGTATATTTTTGTGTATGCTTTTTTATCAACAATTTAATAAACACAATCATTGACACAATCATTGGCAATGCCAAAATTGAAATGTAAGTAATGTTTGTAAACCCATAATTATCGCTGAACGTCGCAAGCAAAATTGAGTACAATGCACTGACCAACGAATAGCCCAAATATTCAAACACGGTTCTAATTGAATATGCCTGTTCAATATATTTTGGAGGGATGCAAACTTGCATATAATTGTTAACAAATATACGGCACGGTTGCAACACCGCTATTTGAACATAGGACAACAAAATTACAAGAATAATTGTAAACATATTAAGCGGAAGGAAAGCGTAAATTATGCCACAAAGCAAGAAAGTTAAAATTGTTGCAACAACAAAAATTATCACACATCTTACGTTAAACTTTAAATTAAACTTAAATTGAAATTTGCTTGAAAGTGCAGAACTTAACTTGCCAATTGCATAAACATAGCCAAACATTGTTGCAGGCATAAAACCCAAGTCAATAATTTGTTGCAAGTATATTTTAAAATTGTTGCTCACAATTGAAAGCGTGCCACGCATCATAAACATAAATATAAGCAAACTAATAAAGAATGGTGATTTTAATATTTTTAAATAAACATTTTCCTTTTTAGTTTTAACTGTTGATATAGGTTGTTCTTTTGCCTGAACAACAATATTTTGTTTTTGAAATTTTTCTGGCGGAACAAACAAAAAGCCATACAAAAACACAAACACAACAACCCCAAATGAAATCCAATAACATAAATAAGGTTTCCAGTTGTAAACATATGTGATTCCAATTGCACCAACAGCCTCTATTACATAAAGAAGAGCCAGCCCTTTGCCGTAAATTTTGTCATAGTCATTATCTTTGTGCAACAAATTTAAGCTTTGTGTTAAAATCCTATTGCCTTTAATTCCACACGCAACATACGCAAACGCCATAAATATTTGAGCAAATATAAATGTGCTAAAATTGTTGCCAAAAATGCACAACAACAAATACACCGCATATCCAAGAGAGCCAATTTGTGTTGCCCTAACTGAATTTACATTTTTAAGCAGATTGGAAACAGGAATACAAATTAAACAACCAAACCCCATCAAAACCGAATCCAACAAAACCACTTGGGAAAAGCTCAAGCCTTTTTGTGCAGTAAAAAACATTGTTGAAATTGTCCACACAAAAAGCACGTCCCAAGTAAATGCCAAAAGTGGTGGATACAATTTCACATTGCGTTGCATGTATTTGTCCATTCTCTCTTCATTTGTCATTTACTTTATTTTAAATCAAAATCAAAAAAAACAAAAGCATATTTTAATTAAAATAAAAAAATTGAAAAAACTATTTTTAAATAAAAATTAAAATAAATATTTAAATTTCAAATAAATTAATTAATAAAAAATAAAAAATTTTAATAAAAATAATAAAAAACATTAAAAAATCGTTGTTTTTTAATGTTTTTTCTAAATTTAATTATTTTTTAATTTAATTACTAACACTTTTCATTTTGATTTTATTTTGCATCATACAAGGTTTTGCCTTCGCTTATGTTTGCAATAAGCGGAACAGCCAAGTTAACCACATTTTCCATTTCTTGTTTTAAAATGTTTTTAACTTTTTCACTTTCCCCTGGGAAGCAGTCCACAACCAATTCATCGTGAATTTGAATGATTAATTTGCTTTTTAACTTTTCTTGATTAAATCGTTTAAACACATTAATCATTGCAATCTTGATAATATCGCTTGCGCTGCCTTGCAATGGCATATTTTTTGCCACGCGTTCAGCAAAACCACGAACTGTGTGGTTTGTAGAATTGATGTCTGAGATATGACGCACTCGCCCCATAATTGTGCTTACATAACCATTTTGCCTTGCAAGTTCAATCTGTTTGTCACCATACTCTTTAACTTTTGGATAAATCTCCAAATACTTGTTGATAAAAGCGCCAGCTTCTTTTGGTGTTGTGTTAATGTTTTGGCTCAATCCATACGCACTTATGCCATAGATAATGCCAAAGTTAACCGACTTTGCAACTCTGCGCATAATTGGAGTTACATCATGTTCAGGCACACCAAAAATTTTGCTTGCAGTTGCAGAGTGAATGTCTTTGCCAGAAAGATAATCAGCAATCATGTTTTCGTCGCCACTAAAATTGGCAATTAGTCGCAACTCAATTTGATTGTAATCGGCACTAATTATCGTGCCATTTTCAAACGAACTTGCAAACATCTTTCTCAATGCTCTGCCTTCATCATCTCTTATTGGCAAATTTTGCAAGTTTGGCTCACGGCTGCTTAGTCTACCAGTGCTTGTTGTCCGTTGCATGTAGGTTGTGTGAATTTTGCCGTCCGCGCCAACATAATCAAGCATTCCGTCAAGATAGGTGGAAATCAGTTTGCTAACCTTACGATATCTAATCAACTTTTCAACAATCGGGTGTTTATCTTTTATATCATTTAAAACTTCAATAGATGTGCCCTTTTTGCCTTTATATTCAATTTTTAAATTATCAAACAAAATTGTTAGCAATTGTTTTGGGCTGTTGATATTAAATTTTTCGCCAGCAAGAGCATAAATTTCATCAGTCAATTTATCCAATTCAACATGATAATTTGCACTCAACTCTTTTATCGCTTGTGCATCAATTTTAATGCCAGTTTGTTCCATGTCAAAAAGTACTTTAACCAGTGGTAATTCAATATCACTATACAACTTTAATTGTGCATTTTTAATCAATTTTGTTATATAAATTTCTTTTAATTTTAGCAATGGATATGCTTTGTTTTCAGTTAAGATATTGTTCAGTTTAACTGCATCTTCAAACTTAAGTTCGGCATCAAGTTCATTTGCAATGTAAATTGCCATAGACACATCAAAATAGTTGTTCAATTCAAAGTTGAATTGGCTCAACTCGTGCATAATTTGCTTTGCATCAAAACAAACTTTTTGTTTTTCACCAACAAAAACAGCCTTTAATTTATCGATATTTTTGCCAAAAACATCGCTGGTTTTGTACAAGCAAAATTCTTTTTCAGCCTTTGCAAAATACAAAGCAAAATTATCCGTTGCCAAAGCAAAGCTATCGCCCAAATCATTCATCATTTCATCAAACTGTTTTTGAGTTTCAATTTCAACTGTTGGCAAATTTTCAATTAGATTTTCTTGTTCAATTTCCGCTTTTGGAGTTGATGTAAACAAATCTTTTCTGTTTAACATTGATTTAAAATCAAGTTCTTTCATCAAAAAGTAAACATTGTCATCAAAAGGCAACTTAATTTCACACTCATCCAAACCAAAAGGAATGTCAACATCGAGTTTGATTGTTGCAAGTTGATGAGATAAATACGCCATTTCCTTGCCTTCATTAAGTTTGTTTAAAAAGCGCGGTGGCACTTTGTCTAAATTAGCGTAGATGTTGTCCAAATTATCAAATTGCTTTAACAAATCCATTGCGCCTTTTTGCCCAATGCCCGGCACACCCGGAATATTATCCGAACTATCGCCCATTATTGATTTCAATTCAATAATTTGATATGGTTTCAATTCAAACTGTTCAAGCAATGCTTTTTCGTCCATTTTTCCAACTTGCGAAACACCTTTTTGTGTTAACCAAACAGTTGTGTTTTTGTTGATGAGTTGCAACAAATCTTTATCTCCAGAAAGCAAAATAAATTCAGCATCAAATTTTCGGCTGATAGACCCAACAATGTCGTCCGCTTCAATTTCTGGTATCTCAATAGTTTTGATTTTCATTGCTGCCAAAATCTCTTTCAACATTGGCAATTGTGTTGCCAAATCTTCTGGCATATGGTCGCGCTTGCCCTTGTATTCTGCGTACATATCATGCCTAAAAGTGTGCTTGCCAGCATCAAAAACACAAACCAAATATTTTGGTTTTTCTTTAAGCACAAGATTAAGTAGAATATTCACAAATCCATAAACGGCATTACATGGTTTGCCAGATAAACTTTTAAGCATTGGCAACCCATAAAACGCACGATTAATCAAACTATTTCCGTCAACTACAACAAATTTTTCCATACATGTAGTTTAACACAAACAACAAAATTTACCAAACAAATTGGTTTAACTGCAAAAATGTTTAATTTCAAATTTAAAAAACCATGCAAAATAACAAAAATCTCTTGCAAAAACCTATAAAATGTGATATATTAAAAAAGTTGAATAACTTTAACTATCCAACACATCAAACATTCAATTAAAAGCAAAGTTCACACTTTGTGGCTCGCAAACCATCCTTCCACCATAAGTTGTGGCGGGAACCCTTATAGTCCTGTGCTAAAACACGGGTCTCAAAATTTTATCTTAATACAACTTTCACACCTATGCTGGCTCGCGAAAAATCCTTCGTCAACCCGCATTCGTAAACTCATGCCGGTGTGGCGAAATGGCAGACGCACAGGACTTAAAATCCTGGGGACCTCACCGTCCGTGTCGGTTCGACCCCGACCACCGGCACCATAACAAAATCAGTTAAAAAATGAACTCTTTATTATTTGAGTTCTTTTTTTTATTATTTTTGTCGTCCGCGTCCAACTCGTGTACGCTCTTGCACTCGTTACGATAACACTTGCTCATTGGGACAACTTTCTTTTACACCACTCCCCACCGACACCAAAAAAACAGACCTAAAATGGTCTGCTTTTTTATTATTGCTTTTAAATTTAAAACATATTGTTGTTTATTGATTATTATTTATTGAAAGAATCTTTCAGGGAGATTGTGGAGTTGAAGATGTAATTGTCTGGAGTGGTGTCTTTATCCAAAGTGTAGTAACCTTTGCGCATAAATTGAAATTTATCGTAAGGTTTGGCAGTTTTTAAATAATTTTCTGCAATGGCGGTTGACTCGGTTAAAGAATTTGGTTCCAAAATGTCATCAATTGAAACGCCTTGAGCAAGTGCTTTGCTTGGCCACAAATATTCGGCTTTTGTAAGGTTTTTAAAGTTGCGGATTGTGCATTTAAAACCATTTTCCTTTGCAACAAAGTGGATTGTGCCTTTAACTTTCATGCCGCTGTTATCTTGCCCACTTTTTGTGCCTGGGATATACTCACATTTCAAATAATCAATTGTGCCGTCGTCCTTATACACAACTTCGTTACATCTAATGATGTATGCACCTTTCAATCTAACCACGCCACCAACAACCAAGCGGTTATACTTTGGTGGTGGATTGAGTGAAAAGTCCTCATTTTCGATGTAAATTTCGCGTCCAAACAAACCTTTGTGGCTGCCTGCGTTTTCATCGTTAGGGTTGTTTTGAATTTCAATTTCTTCTGTTTTGCCTTCTTCCCAGTTTGTGATAACAACTTTAAGTGGGTCAAGCACAACCATTGCCCTTGTTGCCACTTTGTTTAAATCATCACGGATATAATGTTCAAGTGAACTGAATGGTATTGTGCTTTCGCTTGCAACAACGCCACAACTGCGGATAAAGTTTTTAACGCCTTCTGCAGTGTAACCACGCCTTTTCATGCCAACGATTGTCAAATATCTAGGGTCGTCCCAGCCCAAAACTTTGCCAGAGTTAACAAGCGCTTTAAGATAACGTTTGCCAAGCAACACATTTTCCAAATTAAGGGTTGAAAACTCGCGTTGTTTTGGTGGATAAGGTTTGTCCCAGCCATGAGCAATAAACCAATCGTAAAGTTCACGGTGCACACGGAAAGTGATGTCGCACAAACTATATGTAACACCTTCCAAAGCGTCTTCCATTGGGTGTGCAAAATCATAAATAGGATAAATGCACCATTTATCGCCAGTTTTATAGTGATGCTCACGAGAAATTTTGTACATAATAGGGTCGCGCATCAAAATGTTTGGGTGGCTCATGTCAATTTTTGCACGCAAAGTAAGGCTCCCGTCTGGATACTTGCCCGCTTTCATTTCACGGAATAGGCGCAAACTTTCTTCAGCTGGGCGATCACGGTAAGGGCTGTTTTTGCCCGGCTCGGTGAGTGTGCCTTTCATTGCTTGTTGCTCTTCTTGGCTCAATTCATCAACATATGCATAGCCTTTCATAATCATTTTTTCTGCAATTTCATAAATCTTGTCAAAATATGCCTCGGACGCAAAAATCATAGCTTTTGGAGTGTAACCCAACCATTTTAAATCTTCCAAATAACTATCCGCAAACTCGCCTTGTTCACGGCTTGGATTTGTGTCGTCCATACGAAGATACGTGTAACCGCCAAATTTGATTGCAGTTTCAAAGTCAATCATCCACGCTTTGCAGTGCCCAATGTGCCAGTAGCCGCTTGGCTCTGGTGGGCAACGAGTGATAACTTCCTTGCTTCTGCCCGCCTTTAAGTCCGCCAAAATTTCATCTTCAATAAAGTTTGATGGAACAATACTATCTAAATCAATCATAATCTCTCCAATAACAATTATCATTTTGGTTTGCCAAATGCAACAAAACCATTTAAATTTATTATTTACTTAAAATATAACAAATTTAATATATTTGTCAAATCATTACATACAAAAACAAAAAAACAAGCCCAATTTTTTTAAGCTTGCTTTTTTGGTTTGTTTATTTGTAATACACCAAATAATCTCCGCAATCTTTAATATTCCAGACAGTTGAGTTTTCTATCCAATCGGAATCTCTTTTTAAAATGTAAACACAATTTTCATCGCCCAAATAATTTTTTGCAAAAGAATAACCTTTATACGATTGCACCTTTCGCAATCCTGTACCAACCCACACAACCGTTTCACTGAATACTTTTGGCGATGTTTTGTTTGCACAAAGTGTTATCATATAATTATCAGTTTCACACAACACAATCGTATCGTTTGGTTCTCTCACTGATTCCGCAAACTGAGTTGCAACATAAAGGTCTTGATCATACATTACATATGTTTGTTTTTGTCTGTCTAAAGAAAAATACACAGAAGAAAACATAACAAACATAACCGAACATAACGCAGTAAGGACAATATAAAATATTCTGCTGTTTTGAGATGTTGTCACAACACCTTCAGCAATCAACAAAAAGTAAGGCACCATCAAACAATTAAAATGGTTTAAACTTGTTGCGGACATTGCAAAACTTGACAAAATTCCAGCAATCAACCAAATGGTTAAAATCAATTTTTCAAAATTGTTTTGATAATCATTTTTTATATTTTTGCATTGATTAACAAAACCAACAATTGCAAAAGGCACAAACAGCATATAAACATAGCCAAAAGGTTGAATAGTGTTCCAAGGCAAACCATCACTTTGAATAATAAAAACTCTAAAAAAGCTTTTGATGTTTGCAAAAATATTAAAGTTCCCATCAGCGCCAGGGCGCAAACTTGACAATTTTGGCACACTAAAAACATTAAACAACTTAAAAGGTTTTATTATGTTAAAATTAACCATAACAAACAAAACCAAAGGCAAAGCAAGTGCACCCAACACTATATTGCCCACAACAAAAGATTTCCAATTAACTTTGTGCTTGATAAACATGCAAACATAGCACGCAATCAAAAACAAAGGCAAAAGCATATAATCTAACGCGTAAGAATAAAGTGACACGCCAAAGAAAAATCCACTCAACACAAACCACCAATGATTTTCCTTTAACGATTTAACCAAAAACAACACGCCCAAAACCAAAAAGCAAGGCAACAGGTTGGACTCCAATCCCCACCTGCCAAGCATCAAATTCCAAGGCAAAATTGTAAGCAATATCATTGTTATAAAAGCGGTTTGTTTGCTTGCAAATTTTTTAATCAAAAAATAACTTGCAACAATTGTAACAACCGAACTGATTGCCATAACAATGCGCGCTGAAAATGCGTTCATACCAAAAATCAAAACAAAAGGTATTGTTAAATATGTAAGCAACGCATTTTGTCCGCTACCCCAAGCAACAAGATAAACAGGCCAACTGTTGCCGTTGCGGTCGATGCCGTAATGAGCCAAACTCCAAGATTCGTAAATCATACTCCATTCATCTGACATCATTCCGTTTGGAATTGAGGATAGGCAAACAAATCGCAACAAACACGCAACCACGGTTACAATGCTTATGGCCAAAATTTCCCATTTTTTAATAGACAAAAATTCAAAATTAAATTTGTTTTTGTCTTTAAAGTTTGCAAAAATCAAACCACAACCGGCAGTCAAAATAATGATTGAAATAACCAAATACGCTCCGCCACCAATCATATTAAGTGCAGCATATGTGATTATCACCGCCATTAGGCACAAAAACAAAACACCATAAATTATTTTGCCAACTTTGCTCATATCAACCGCTCCATATAATTTTTTAAACAATCAAATCACTATCACTAAAATTTTAAAATCATCGCTTTTTGCAATGATATTGTTTGATTATCTCTTGTTTTAAATCTAATAAGAAAATACATATTTTTTGTTAAAAAAGCAAACAAAAATGTGTATCTTGTTAAATAATCAACAAATCAGTTAAATAGCAAAACAAAACAAACTGATTTATTGCAATTTTTTACATTTCCAAAATGTAAGTGCTTGGGCCATCCGCCACCATTTCAATTTGCATGTTGGTGCGAAAAACTCCAGTTTTTGTTGGCACTTTTCCCGCCAGTTTTTTGCAGAGAGCATTGTAAATTGGCTCTGCTTGGTCATGCCCAGCAGAAAGCATAAAGCAAGGACGATTATACCCTTTAACATCACCATACAAAGTGAAATTGCTAACAACCATAAACTCGCCATTAGTGTCAAAAATGTTTAAATTTGTTTTGCCGCTTTTATCATCAAAGATACGCAATTTAAGCAACTTTTCCGCAAATTTATCCACCATGTCAATTGTGTCGGTTTTGCTTACTCCAAACAACACCAACGCTCCATGTCCTATCTCGCTGTGCTTAACGCCTTCACTAAACAGCACGCATTTTTTAACCAATTGAATTACTGCCTTCATATTTCTCCATTTATTTTCAAATCAACCCAATTTTAGCAAATTAAATCAAACTGGTCAAACATTATGCTTTGCAAAATTTAATCGTGCCAGATTAAATCTTTGCCTTTTGCTTTTGCGTTTGATAATATGTGTAGTTTCCGTCATATGTTTTAATCTGCATATTTTCAAAAGCAAGGATTTTTGTTGCATATTTAATGCCATTTTTCAAATTAAGCCAAAATTGTGCAAATTTCAACAAAAAATCTAATATTTTTGTATTTACATTTTTTTAATTTGTGTTATTATTGCACTCGCTAAAAGAGGATTTTATGAATTTATTAAAAAAATTATCATCATTAATTGAAAAACAAAAAATTGTTATTGAACATAAACAAGACGAATTGAAACAAGAAAAACAAAAATTAAACAACTTGTTGCAACAGACAATTGAAATCAATTTGGGAGAACTTAAAAATGAATTGCAATCAATGTTTGACAAGGACTATAACATTATAATTGAATACAAAATTCAAGGCACAAGCGGAAGGGTTACATCAAACATTAAAACAATTGAGCAATTTGTTAAAGAAGTTGGCTACAATGGTTACTTTTTAAAATCTCGCATATTAATTTCATACACTCACCCAAACACTGACCCATACTACCATTACATTTATTTTAAAGATTTTGCAAATCCTGACATGGAAGCATTGCAAGCAGACGGCAAAACATTGGCAGAACATTGCAGTTTGGTTAGCTTTATGCAAAACTTTAATTGGGAAGAAGAAAAAGAATTGTCTGTTGATAAGGACATTGACAAAGTTAACATCAACATCACTTATGCCGATTTGATTGACAAAACAGTTGAATCTCAAACTGGAACAAAACTTTTTAAATCTGCCATTTTTAACATTTTGGAAAGACGCAACAATCAACAAAATGAATATTTAAACAAATAATAACATTAAAAAAATTGTGCAATCAAGTTGCCCAACAAGGCAAGGTTGCACAATTTTTGTTAATCTATCAAAAACAATTTGCGGTCAAGCACTTTAACGCGTTTGTCGGCAAGTTTTTCAAACATATCCATGCTTCTATTGGAAGGCATAATTGCAAGCAATGTTACACTGCCACCATTTGCACCATTTTTGGTTACGCTCATCAAATTTTTAGTTATTTTCAAATCTTCAAAATCAATGCCACGCACAGATTGAACATCATCAACAGCAAGCACGCAAGATTCTCCCTTTTCCACAATACGCTTTGCCCTTTCCGTTGCTAAAATCACTGCTCGCCTTGCATCGTCAATTGGGTCGCTAAAATTGGTTACAAAATTTTCTGTGTTTTTCAAACAATTTAGCAAATATTTGTTCTTTTCCACTATTGATGTGTTAACATACAATTTTCTGTCCGCATTGCAAGAATTAAGCATCTCCACAATCGCTTGAGAGTTTTCCGCATTGCTTGCACCATAAACATAAACGCTTTCACCAACCCTAATATTAAGGTCGTTGCACGCTTGGCAATCAAAGCCCAAAAAGTTTGTTGGCATGGTGTGTTCAATGTCTGTATAACATGCACGTGCCTTGCTGTAATTGTTGATTGGAATATTGTTAATGCTAATTATATCTTCAACCACATCGTGGCTATCTTTTTCCAACCCAACCATAAGCAAGTCGCCTGTTTTCAAATTATATTGTTCCACCAAACCTTTTGCCAAACGCAAACAAACCAATCTGTTGTTTTGCATTGACCAAAGCAAATTTGAATCTGCATTAGTTTCAACATAACCATTTAATGTTTTTAAATCGTCAGTATAGGCAAAGTTTGTTTCTTGTTTAAAACAATTGTTTGTGTAATTTTGCACTGGAGCACCAACAAACACTTCCGCAAAAGGGTAACCATAATTTTTTGGTGGTCTGCCTTGTTTTGTTTTTGCAATGTAAGGTTGTTTTTTGCCTTCACTTATTTCAATAATTTCATCAATCAATTGCCCCTTTTTTTTGCTTGTAGGTGCATAAACGCCAGTTCTACGCGCAAATTCACGAAGGGCAAAAATGCTCAATTCATTCAACTCTTCTCTTGTCATATAACCAAAGTGTATCACAATCAATTTTAAAAGTAAAGTATTTTTGTACAAAAATATTGTTCAACAATAATCGACAAAATATTCTGTACAAAAATATTAAACTAAACTTAACTCCTTTTATCCATATTTAACTATACCGCAAAAATTTACAGCATTGTATTTTGTACAAAACAATTTTGTACAATATTCACTATACCCTATAAAAATTTTATAGTCAACAAAAATAGGGTGCGTTTTCCAAAAATTTAAATTTATTTTGGAAAAACCGACCATATTATTTTTATGAGTAGACTTAATGAACTTTTAACCACTGATGAAAATAAATGCTATCAAATTGCAGAATTTTTAGGTTGCAATGAAACAATTGTTTATGATTGGCGCGATGAAAAAACCGTACCTAGTTTTGACAATATGATTAAGTTGGCAGATTATTTTTCTGTCAGCATAGATTACATTTTAGGTCGTTCAGATAATGATGTTGAATGTTATACAAAAGAACTTATACCATTTTCAAAACAATTAAAAAGCATATTAGACTATAAACATATATCAAAATACAGGCTTTTTAAAGACTGTAAATTAAGCAGTAGTTTTAAGGTTAGGTGGTTTAATCAAGGAGTTAAACCAAACATCTCCAATCTATTAAAAATGGCAGATTATCTTAACATTTCAATGGATGAATTAATGGGTAGAGTTATTTAATGCTATAATGTTTGGAACATTGCCAAAAAATTTAGCTTGGCGAGATTTTAAAAATATGTAACAAAAAAACACAATATCAAATTGTTGTGTTTTTTTAAGCAGTTATGCCAAGAGAAACCAAAATTGCAACATCAATTTGTTGCATTGTTGTGCGGTCAATTGTGCTCAATTTTTCCTTTAAACGGCGTTTGTCAAGCGTGCGGATTTGCTCCAACAAAACAACACTATCTTTTGGCAAATTGTATTTTGTGTGGTTGAGTTCTATGTGAGTTGGCAATTTGGCTTTGCTTAACTGGCTGGTTATTGCTGCAATTATAACCGTGGGACTAAACTTGTTGCCAACATCATTTTGAACAACCAAAACCGGGCGAACACCACCTTGTTCGCTGCCCACAACTGGGCTTAAATCTGCATAGAAAATGTCGCCACGGTTTATTTCCATCATTCTCCTTTTAAATGCTGAATTGTTAGGTCAAAACTATCAACAAACAAAAAGTCGTTGTCAATTTCTTTTATTGCCCTAACGTATTCATTTTCAGTATATGCGCGCTGGTCAAACTTTGGCAAAACTGGCTTTGCGACTTCTTCCATTCTGCCAAGATATTTGATGTACGCTTCTGCTTCTTCATTCATATGTTGCCCCCTAAAAAATGTTTTAAACTTTGGCAAGTTGTTTTTTCAATTTTTCGTAAAAATCTTCCTGCATCTGCTTAAATTCAACAACCAAATTGTTAATTTCTTCATTTTTGGTTTTCAAATCTTTTTCCGCCTTTATTGCGTCCACAATACCCATAACTGTGCCTGTTATCATCATTTCAACAATGTGACGCGGTGTTTTGTCTGTCCACAGCGAAAAATAAAGCATTGTGGATTGCTTGAATTTTTTTAAAAAACTATTTTCTTTCAATTCTTCGTCGTTTTCCACTGCTATTGCGTTGCATTTTTCTCCAAACTTTTCGTAACTTTCAAATTGCTTTTTAAAAAGAGTTTTAAGTTTTTCATTCTCCAGCTTTTTCAAAATCTTGTCAATTGCAAGCATGCCAATTTGTGCGTCTTGAAAAATACGATTTAAAAGTTGCAATTCTGTTTTTTCCATAACTTCCTCCAGTGTTAGTATCTGCTTTTGCGCTTTTTATATGCAAAATTGCAACAAAAAATCTTGTGTCAAAACAAACACAAGATTTTATTTTTTTTTGATGCTAAATAAATATCAACGCGTAACCAATTGTCAAGCCAGAAACAATCAAAACAGAGATAATAAACAAATTTTCTTTCCAATTTTTGTTTTGCTTTAAAAGCACAACCAAACCCAAGCCAGCATTTACGCACAAACCTGCCACTAATGCGCCAAATTTAAGTCCGCCTGCCAAAAACAATTGAGTGAGCACAACGCTGGAAGCGCAGTTTGGAATAAGCCCCACCACAACTGACAAAACTGGTTGCCAAAACTTGTTTGTGTCCAAAAACGCAGTTAATCTATCTTGTCCAACCCAGATGTTTGTTATCATGCCAAACAAAATGTTGATGAGCAAAATAAATCCGCCAATTTTCAAGCAGTGCAGCATAGGGTGCAACCAATCAAAACTTTTTGTTTCCATATCATGATGGCAACAACCATGCCCAGCAACCACTTCGTGGCTGTCATGTTCTTCTTCTGTGTGCACTGGTTTGTTTTTTGCAAAAATCAAATTATAAAACAAAATTGCACCATAACCAACAACAATCGCGTAAGCAATTTTGATTACAAGAAGAAACAACAACCATTTAATTTTTTCTGGATTAGCCAAAATAAGAGGAATTGCTTCATCACTGGTTGCAATGTAAACTGCAATCAACGCGCCAACAGAAATTGAACCTTTTGTAAACAAGTCAGTTGACACAATTGAAAAGCCACATTGTGGCACACTGCCCAACAATGAGCCAAAGATTGGGCTCATTTTGCCTTTTAAAAACTTGTTTTCACTGAACTGCTTTGAACGTTTAAATTCAAACAATTCAATCAAATAATAAACAACAAAAAGAAGCGGCAAAATTTTTGCCGTGTCCACCAAAGCGTCCAAGATAACTTCCAAATATTGTTTCATAATGCTTGGCTATTGTAACACAACACAACAAAAAATGCAAGAGATATATTAAACAATATTATATATTTACACCACATATTGTGTTTAAATTAAATAAATCGGCAACAAAAGCACGCCAACACCGCGCACGCAAGGTTGCACACCAACGCAATTGGAATTGTTAACCCTGTTTTTTTAACTTTTGTGGAAGCAAAATAAATGGAACTAACATAAAAAATTGTGTCGCTGCTGCCCATAACAACACTTGCACATTTGCCCACATAACTGTCAACGCCATATTTGGCAAAAATATCACGCAAAAGCACATATGCTGCGTTAGAACTAAAAGGACGGATAAGGGTCAACTCGCAAATTTCAACAGGAATGCCCAAAAACCTAAAAGCAGGCGCTAAAAAATTGCACAAAATAGCGCTCAACCCACTGTGACGAAAAAGTTCCACTGCAACAAACATCGCAATGATAAACGGCATCAAACTTGCCATAAGCGGCAACGCGCCCTTTGCCCCAGCAACAAAACCAGAGTAAGCATCAACACCCTTAACAAGCGCGTAAAGCATAACCCCACAAATCATAATAGGAATAAACAAATCAGCCATTTTGTTTCCGCCTTCTGTAAAAACTTGCAACAAGCAAAATGCCCAAAATGGTTGGCACAAAAGTGGAAACAATTGTTGGCCACAAAATGCAACTTGGGCTAACGCTGCCTGCCATTGCTCGCATGCCAATCACAGTTGTTGGCAAAAGTTGAATGCCGGTGGAATTTATCACAACAAGCATAATCATTGCTCTTGTTGCCTTTTTGTCACCTTTATCTAGCCCGCGCATTGCTTTTATGCCATATGGTGTTGCAGCACTGCCAATGCCAATAATGTTTGAAGCGATGTTTAAACAAATATTTTTTTCTGTTTCTTCGTCCGTTCGCCCAAAAATGTGGCGAATAGGTTTGCTTAATATGTTTGAAAGTTTGTGGCTCAATTTGCAATCGTCCATAACTTGCATTATACCCATCCAAACAGCGTAAATGCCAATAAATTCAATACACATGGTTACGCCCATTTTGCTTGCTTCCATCATTGTGCCAACCACTTTGCTGGGAGCAACCACGCAAAGCATAACAAGGCTTGAAATAATCATCACAATCCAAATTTTGCTCATACTTTAATTTATGATGGTTTGTCCCATATATGAAAGTTTTTTGTTGATTTTAAATAATTTAATTTTGTTATAATGCAATATTTTTTCAATTTTAAACTCAAAAATTTAAGCAAATATACCCCAATTTTAGCCTATTTTTAAGGCTTTTTGCTCAATTTTAAATATTTTTGTACAAAATTCAAATATTTTTGTACAAAATTGTTGACATTGATTTTTAAAAATGCTAATCTACAATCATCAGTCAAATTTATTGAGTCGCATCATTTAACTTTTTAAACGACCAACAAAACTTTGACAAATTTTTTTAAAACAATATTAAAAATGAGTATGGTTTTTTATATCCATTTTAAAAGGAAAAATTATGTGCCATAAAGAGAGTTGTTATTTTGGTTTTATTTTAAAAAATTATTTTATTAATAAGCGCCTTATTGATTTAGGTATCGAAACAAAGTATACGGCGTTTTACTATTTAAGCGACATCATGTATCAACTTATAAATGAAAATGTTTTTATTCAGTCATTCTCAAAGCAGGTGTACCCCAATCTTGCTGAAAAATACAATAAAAACGATTGCACCATTGAGCGAGATATCCGCAATTTAATTGCAATAAAATGGGAGCAATCTTTAAAGGCAAAATTATCGAAATATTGGATTGAATCACAGCCACCCAGTTGCTGTAAATTTATACGAATAATAAAAAATTATTTGGTTGATCAATTTGTTTAAAATTTATAGATTTTATTTTTTACGCAGTAAATAATAATGCAAAAATCAATTTTAACCAACACCAAAAACCAACATTATTCATATTAATTTCGTCAAAAATCCAATATTTTTTTAATTTTTCGCACAATTATTTAATTTCCGTTTGACTTTACACTTATTTTTCTCTACAATAAATTAAGAAAACAAAATGTGCACAATTTTGTGCAAGCATTTCAAATATAAATTTCAAGATCATTTATTTAGGGGTAAAAAGTGACAAAAAAGAAATTATCAGGTCAAACAGTTACAATTATCATTCTAGCAATTTTATTGTTGCTTACTTGTATTTTTGGCGGCGTATATGCTTATTACAGCACCACAAGTTCAAAAATCTCTGGTATTGTGCAAATGGCAAACCTTAAAATTCAAATGAACGCTGGCGGCACTGGTTCAAGTGGTTCAAGCGAACTTTTGCACACAAACAGTTATTACATTCCTGGGCAAGTGCTTCCAAACACTGCGCTCACCGTCACAAACTCTTCAAACACAAATGTTTACCTTGCAGTGGTTTACACTGTTAAAGCAATCAATAATGATGAATCCAGCCCTAATTTTGGCAATGAAATTACTGATTATGATTTGTCAAACCCACTTATCGGCATTCATGGCGACACAACTTGGTTTGACGGCAGATACACAAATGTTGAACATGATGCAGATTTTAGATATCTTATGATTCCAACACCTATTGCCCCAGCTTCTAGTGATGAGGGCAAAGTTATTTCAGTTATACCAGAAGGCAAACTTAAATTGCATGAAAAAATGGGCAATGCCTATCAATCAACCATTATCACACTCACATTCCGTGCTTATGTTATTGGTAGCGACCAACAAGAATTAAAAGATGCATTGGGTCAAACAAATGGCACAAACACTGAAAAATGCAATGTTATCATGGGTGCAATCTTTAAGGCATTTGACTATAATTTAAACTAAAAACAAACTTAAAAATCTGCAATTTTGCGGATTTTTTTGTTTTGTTAAAACCAAAAACAAAACTCTCAACAAGATAAGCAATCAATAATAACACAAAAAACCCACCAAAATCTTGGTGAGTTTTTTATTGTTAATAATAAACATTTTTTGAAATGTTATTTGTTATTCAATGCCTTTCATTGTGAGAGAAATGCGTTTCTTTTGAAGGTCAACAGACAAAATTTTAACTTTAACTTTTTGACCAACTTTAAGCACTTCGCTTGGGTGGCTTATGTATGAGTTGCTGATTTGAGAAATGTGAACCAAACCATCTTGATGCACACCAATATCAACAAATGCACCAAAGTCAATAACATTGCGCACAACGCCGTCAAGCACCATGTCTGGCTTAAGGTCTTCCATTGAAAGGATATCGCTGCGCAACTCTGGCAATGGCATATCTTCACGGATATCACGACCTGGTTTTAACAATTCCTTAACGATATCTTGCAAAGTTGGCACACCAACGCCAATTGCATCAGCAACTGCTTGCTCGCCTTTTTTGTCAATCAAACTTGGTAGCAAAGTAAGTCCGCCAGTTTTAATTTGCTCATCGCTCAAACTAAACAATGCAAGCAACTTTTTAACAGCATTGTAACTTTCTGGGTGAACGGCAGTGTTGTCCAAAATATTGTCGCCGTCAGTAATGCGCAAAAAGCCTGCACATTGTTCGTAAGCTTTTGGCCCCATCTTTTTAACATTCATAAGTTCGCTGCGGTCGTTAATATGTTTAACTTGGCTACGATAATCCACAATGTTTTCTGCAAGTGAACCAGAAATGCCAGAAACATAACTCAAAAGGCTAACAGACGCAGTGTTCAAGTCAACGCCAACGCTGTTAACACAGTCTTCAACAGTGTTTGAAAGCACTTCTGTCAAACGGTTTTGCGGCATATCGTGTTGATATTGCCCAACGCCGATTGATTTAACATCAATTTTGATAAGTTCTGCAAGAGGGTCTTGCAATCTGCGTGCAATAGAAACTGCACTACGCAAGTTTACATCGTAGTCTGGGAACTCTTTTGCAGCAAGTTTGGAGGCACTGTAAACTGACGCGCCCGCTTCATTAACCATTGCATAACTAACTTTGCGTGGGCAAGATTTAATCAAATCAGCCACCAAAATTTCACTTTCTTTGCTTGCGGTGCCATTGCCAATTGCAATGATGTCAACCTTGTTACGTTCAATCATTTCAAGCAATTTTTTCTTTGCTTCTTCAACCTTATTTTGTGGTGGAGTTGGGTGCACAACTGCTGTGTCAAGCACATCGCCTTTTGTGTCGATAACTGCAATTTTGCAGCCATTGTAATATCCAGGGTCATAACCCATGATAACATTGTTTTTAAGTGGTGCTTGAAGCAACAATGGTTTTAAATTCACTTCAAACATTTTTATTGCTTGTTCGTTAGCTCTGTCAGTCAAAGCACGGCGGCATTCATTTTCAAGAGATGGGAACAACAATCTGTCGTAACTATCTTGAATGGTGTCAAGCATAATTTGATTGGTAAATTCGTTTTCCTTTTTATAAGCCTTTTCAATTTCAGTGATTGTAAGTTTTGGGTTGATTTCAATGTCAACTTTCAAACAATCTTCCTTTTCGCCACGGTTGAGCGCCAAAATGCGGTGGCTTGGGAGTTTTGCCACTTCGCCAGAAAAGTCTTTATAATTTTCATAGGTTTTGTTTGTGTCCTTTTCCTCGTCCCAAACGGCTTTAATTTGAGCTTTTTTGGCAATGATTTCACGCAGAGTTTTGCGCAAAGCTGCGTCATCACTTATACGTTCGGCAATAATGTCTTTTGCACCAGCAATAGCTTCTTCAACGTTTTTAACGCCTTTTTCTTCGCTTACATAATCTTTTGCAATTTCTTCAACCGGGCAAGTTATATCTTGTGCTTGAATTGCGTCAGCAAGTGGTTCAAGCCCTTTTGCAATAGCCACTGTTGCCCTTGTTTTACGTTTTGGCTTGTAAGGTCTATAAATATCTTCCACTTCAGTGAGAGTGAGCGCATTTTCAAGTGCCAAAGCAATTTCGTCTGTCCACTTTTCTTGCTCTCTAATCACTTTTTCAACTTTTTCTTTTTCCTTGTTCAAGTTGCGCAAATAGTTGAGCCTATCGGCAAAATCACGCAAAACTTGGTCATCACACGCACCGTGCGCTTCTTTACGATAACGCGCAATGAATGGGATTGTGTTACCCTCATCGATCAAATTGATGATGTTTTCAGCATACACTTCTTTCAAATTAAACTCGTATGCCAATTGTTTTGTTAAGTCCATTTTCTTTTCCTTTTAAGTATAGTTGTAATACAAATTTGTTGCGTACTCAAACAATTGTTCGCATCAAACACCTTAATTATAGCAAACCCACGCCACAAAAACAAACAAATTTGAAAGCACTTTACAACTTTTTTGTGAGATTTAGCATGGCTTTTATCAACTTTTACACCCTTTAATTTAATGCAAAAATTTTGCTAAAAATATTGACAATTTGTTTTTATTCCTATATAATAATCAAGTATTGCACGTTGGGTGCGATTTTTCCTGCCACACGGGAAGGCTCGCCTTAACATTGACCTGAACGCGAAATAAGGTCACAAACGCCAAGCAAAACTTGGGTTATCACAACATAAAATTTTATTTTTATAAGGAGAAATACAATGCGTACAATTATGGCAAACAACGCCACCGTTGAAAAGAAATGGTACATCATTGATGCAGAAGGCAAAGTTCTTGGCCGTGTTGCAGCAGAAGCAGCAAGTCTTCTTCGTGGCAAACACAAAGCAACCTTCACACCAAATGTTGACTGCGGTGACAATGTTATTATTATAAACAGCGACAAACTTGTTTTAACAGGCAAAAAGGAAGAACAAAAATACTTCAAACGTTACTCTGGCTATCAATCTGGTTTGAAATTGATTCAATACAAAAAGATGATGGCTGAACAAAGCGACGTTGCTTTGATGAGAGCAATCAAAGGTATGCTTCCAAAAAATAGTTTGGGTCGCACTATGGCAACACACTGCCATATCTACAAAGGTGCTGAACACGTAAATCAAGCACAAAAACCTGAAATCTGGAACGGAGGTAAAAACTAATGGCAGAAGAAGTTGTAGAAAAGAAAGTTAGAACACCTAGAACAAAAAAAGTTGCAGACACTGCAGAAAAAGAAGTTAAAGAAGTTAAAGCAACAAAAACAGTTAAAAAAGCCCCTGCAAAAGCAAAAGCAAAGGCTAAAGCACAAGAATTTTTGGGCACAGGCCGCAGAAAATGTTCTGTTGCTCGTGTTCGCTTGACAACTGGCACAGGCTCAATCAAAGTTAATGGTGAAGAATTGAAAGATTACTTCGACCTTGACACATTAATCACAATCGTTAAACAACCTTTGGTTTTAACAGAAACTGAAGGCAATGTTGACATTGTTGCCAACATCTATGGCGGTGGCAAAGCTGGTCAAGCAGGCGCTCTTCGTCATGGCATCACTCGTGCATTGATGGAATATCGTCCAGAGCTTCGCGCTGAACTTAAAAAAGCTGGTTTTGTAACACGTGACGCTCGTAAGAAAGAACGTAAAAAATACGGTTTGCACAAAGCTCGTAAAGCTCCACAATTCAGTAAGCGTTAAGCCGAACCTTGTGTTGCAAACAGTTCAATATTGCAAAACAAAAAATCCACATTTCTGTGGATTTTTTTATTGCCATTAAAGCAAATTTCGTTGCTTTAACCAATATCTATGGTATATTCTTTTTGCTTTTCTCTGTTTAAGTCGTATTCTTTTTGATAGTTATTAAAACGATTTTTCATAAAATCAAAATACACTTTTTTTGTTTTGTCAACAACATTTTCATCAAGTTCAAAACCATAAAATTTTACATCAAAATCTGTAATAGAAATAATGTATGTGTGCGGAAACAAAATCGAACTATATTCCCAAGAGACATTCACTGCAAATGGTGTTGACCTATCAATTTTAACTGATTTTGGCATTTCATCAATATAAGGTTTCACCCTACCCAAAACTTTACTGCAAATTTTTTCAACATCAACCAAATTTAATCTTTCAACAAACATAACTGCTCCTTTATCGGCAGTTTATCACACAACCACAAATATTGTCAATAGCAAAAATTGAATTTTATTAACCTCTCTGCTTGGCTTCTATTCTCACCTATCATTTATGTAGTGCCAGATATAATGCAATTTAGTAGCACAAAAAAATAAAAAAGAGAGATGTTGATTTACGCTCGAAAACACAAATCTTCTAAGAACGTGTACGTTGGATTTTCCAACTGATTGCGTTCAAACTATTGTGCTTTTTTTGGAGCATAGAACTATCTCTCTTGTGTGTAAGGGGTTGCCTTACATTGTTAATATGTGTACAAAATTTTAAATTATTCACAATATATTAAAAATTTTTAAAAATTATTTAATCATTAAAAAAAATTAATAAAAATAGTAAAAAATAAATGAATTTTGATAAAAAACTATTAATTTTTATGTTTTTTATCTTTTTTTATTAATATTATTACAATATTTCCAATTAACACAACATCAATTATCAACACAATAATGCGATAATCAAACACAAAGCCAGTTATAATATAATCGCCAGTAAGCAAACTTAAATCATAATTATTGCCCACCACAAGCATAATATTTCCAACAGTATCAGTGCGCACAATGTTGGCATGCACATTGTTTAATCTATCAATCGTTTCTTGATTTGGGTGGCCATATTGGTTACCACTAGAAACAATGGCATATTGTGGTGTTACAACCGCCAAAAACTCATCGCAACTGGAATATTTGCTGCCATGGTGCGCCACTTTAAGCACATCAACATCAAGTTCATTACCATACAATTCAATGTAATCTTTTTCCGCCTTTGTTTCAATATCACCAGTAAACAAAAATGATTTATTTTCAAACTCCAATTTAATTAACGGGCAAGTGTTATTTGTGTCTGTATAATCCAATGGAGGGAAAAATTTGAAATTATATTTGCCACACAAATTAAACTCGTTATTATAATGTTCAACATTCAAATGTTTTTCATTTACTCGTTCGCTCAAAGATATGTAAGTAACTGTGTCTGCCTCAATTGTTGGCATATACAATGTCCCAACGCTGTATTCTTCAATCAACTTAATTGCTCCGCCAATATGGTCAGCATCTGCATGAGTCAAAATCAAATAATCAATTGTTTTGTTGCGCTTAAAATTAAAAACTCGCTCATTCAAATAACTTATCAAATTGCTTCTTTCATCATTTGGTCCCGCATCAATCACTGCCAGTTTATCATCAGGCAAATTGATTGCAACCGCATCGCCTTGCCCCACATCAACAAAATGGACAAGCAAATTGTTGTGTGCGCTAACGATTGAAAAATCATTTTTAAGCCAACCAACAATCGCAGGATTTAACCCGTTAAAAAACAAACATAGCGCACTAATAATCAAAATTATTGCAAAAATCATAATAATTTTGCGTATTTTGCTATGTTTTTGATATGTTTTTAAAATTTTTACCAAATTTGTTGTTTTCTTTTGTCTATCCATTTTCTTTTGTGCTTGCCCAAAAATATCTTTTCAATTTCTGGCAACGCTTTAACAACCGCTTCATATCCAGCCTGAATCATCTCATCTTTATTTTCCAATTTAAGTGAATTAAATCGTGCCATGTCAGGAGCAATAACAAGGTCGCTCCACATCAGCCCTTGTTTGGAATTGTTAACCATCATTATACCTATGCTTGTTACAAATTGAGTCCACATTTTGTTGCTTTCAGTTCCACCGCCGCGTGTGGAATTGCAGTCAATCGTAATAACAAAATCACAGCCGTTTTTATAAAGGACATCGGAAGGAACATTGTTTCTAACACCACCATCAATCAGCGTCATATCACGATATTTAACAGGCAAAAACACACCAGGGATAGCACAACTGCCAGTAATAATACTATCAAGTTTGCCAGTGTTAAAAACAACCTGTTTGCCTGTTTTCAAGTCCACTGCAACAGCATAATACGGAACCTTTAAATTTTCTGCGCGTTTGATTGGCAAAACTTTGTCAAGTGTATCCGCAAGCACATCCATGCTAGAAGGCAAAATGCCAAATTTTTGTTTGATAAAATCGCTTTGTTTAACCTGCTTTGACATTTCGTAAATTTGTTCAAACGTCAACCCACTTGCATAAAGCGCGCCAAACAAACTGCCAGCACTTGCACCAGCAACAGCATCAAATTTTATGCCATATTCTTCAAAGGCTTTAAACGCACCAAGGTGCGCAAAACCACGCGTACCACCACCACTCAAACATAAACCAATTTTATATTTTTTGTGAAAAACGCGCAGACGTTTTAATGCAAATTTAGATGTAAACCCCATATCTTTATTATGTGTCATATCTCCACCCTTATGTGTTTATTATACAACAAATTTGTTCAATCAACAAGTTAATCTTAAACAAAAAATCAAACATATAAAGATATATGCAAAGCACTAAACAATTTGTTTTTAAATAAAAAAATAAATCAAATTATTTAATATAATAAATTAATTAAAATTTTAAAAAATTAAATAAAAATATTAAAAATTATTGTAAAATTCTATTTTATAGTGGTTTTTAAATATTAAAAATTAATTTTTTATTAAATTTTATTTATTTTTTATTGTTTCTTTTTATTGTTTTTATCATTTTACTTCATCAATTATTCACATAAAAACAAAAATAATAATCAAATAAAATCAAACAATTTTTTGCCACAAGCAACAAAAAAATCCCTTGCGGGATTAATTTGTAAATTTTAATTATTGATTGTTTTCGCCTTCGCCTTTGCCGTCGCGTTCACGAATTTTTTGAAGAGTTGCATTTGCCAATTCCAAGTCAGATTCAAGTTGTGCAATTTGTTCTTCCAAAATTTTGTTTGTTCTTTCCAAAATTGGGAATCTGTCTTTATTAGCTTCAATAACTTCTTCACAATGAGTAACGCTAGCTCTCAAGCCGTTCAACAATTCAAGTTCTTGTTCAAGTTCTTCTTGTTTTTCTTTGTCAAGGTCAACATAGTTGTTAACACCATACAAAGCAACATTTTTCTTTGCAAAAACGGTTTCTTTTCTGCGAAGTTTTGTTTGATATCTATCCAAATCGTTCATAACCTTTTTAAGTGGACGATATTCTTTCATATTAGTTTTGTAATCTTTTTTAGCATTTTTCAAACGTTCTTCCAAAACTGCAATACGGTTTAAGCATTCATCTTCTGTCATATCAATTGTAACAACTTCTGTTGTTGCAACTGGTTGAGCACTTAACTGTTTATTCAATTCATCAATTTTTGATGTAAGTTCTGCAATACGTTTGTTTGCATCTTCAAGTTCTTTGTTTGATTCTTCAACTGTTTCAACTTTTTCTTCTGGTTGTTCTTCCACTGTTTCAACTTTTTCTTCTGGTTGTTCTTCAACTGTTTCTTCAACCGGTTCAGCTGTTTCAGTTGTTTCAGTTGTTACTTCATTTTCCTTGTTGTCTTCAACTTCTGGTTCTGTTTCGGCAACAGCTTGCTCAGATTCTTCAATTGACTCTTCTGCAGTTTTGTCATCAGCGTCTTGTTCTGTTTCGCTCATAATTTTGTTAATGTCATATTCAGCCAAAACTGGATTAACATCTTCTGTTTTTTCGTCAGCCTTTTCCTTTTCTTCATCAACAACTTCATTATTGATTTCATCAATCAAGTTTTGAATATCAACATCATCATCTGAATCTTCTTTATTTTCTTCAACAGCCATTGGAGCATCCTCCAAAGTTTTTACATCTGTTGCAGGACGTTCAACTTCTTTTGATTCTTCATTTTGTTTTTTAAGTCTGTTTTCAATTTCATCAAGATTTGAATCGTTTTCATCAATAAGTTTAAACAAATCGTCTTCTTTGCTGTCTTGAACCAATTCTTGTTCCTTTTGAGCTTTTGCTTCGTTGATTGATTCAAAATCATAATCTTGTTGTTTGTTTTGTTCAGCCAACAAGTTTTGTTGTTTATATTGAGTGTAATCCATAACTTCTTGTTTTGGTTGTTTTGTTGTGCGGTCTTCATTGTCAAATGCACCAATTACAACATGCCCCAAGAAAGCTATAATGCCACCAACAACAATCACAATACCAATAATTGCAATTATACCTAAAAATGCTTGCCATTCCATAAAATAAAATCTCCTTTCTTTTTGTACGCCTTATTATATCTCATCAATACTACTTTTTCAATACCTTTTTTAAAAATTTTTTGAAAAAAATTAAAAAAAATGGCAAAATTTTATGCAAAATATAAAAAATATCGCAATTTTTTACCATTTAAATTAAATTTTTTAAATTTAAGCATCTAGTTGCCAGCTTTCAAACATCTTCTAAAAGCATTCACAACAATTCTTTTTATAGTTTTTATTGCCTTATTTAAAATTCCTCAACCCTTTTGGGTAATGGTTTTTAAACTTGCCAGACGCAACCTTAAAGCCACCCGTAGCACAACCAGCGATCAAAAATGCACCAAAGCCATCTGTCAAATCCACATCAAAAGTTTCACCTTTAAGATACTTTGTTGCCAAATCATCATTTGGCAAAACATTAATTTTTATTTTAAAAAGATTACCAAAAGCCGTAAACAAATTGTGAGTTGGTTCAAATCTTTTTTCTTTAATATCACCAACTCTTACTCCTATTGAATAATAATTTATCCCACGTTTGAGTAAATTAAGATTCTTTACATAGTAAGCATAATTGCCATATTCAAAAAAACTTAAATCTTTACTCTCGCAATATTTGTTAACAAATTCTTTTGCCGATGGGCAAACTTTCAATTTCAGGTTTGAGTTGGCAACAAATTCATTATCTTCCAACTTTTGCAAAACAGCAACAAATTGACCTTCCCCTTTTACTTTGTGCGGATATAATCTAACTGCTTCTTTCATTCCAACACCGCGCGGCAAATCTGCATCAATATTGATCAATTTGTAATTGTGTTTGTTCACAAATTGTTTTACAACATCTTCATTTTCTTCGGTCGAGTATGTGCAAGTGGAGTAAATTAAAAATCCATTTTGTTTTAATGCTTTGTTTGCTTGTTCCAAAATATCAATTTGACGTTCCGCACACATCAAAGGAAGATTTTTGTTCCATTCCTTAACAACCTGTTCCCCACGCCTAAACATACCTTCACCACTGCATGGAGCATCAACAAGCACAACATCAAAAGTGTTGGCATAAGCATTGGCAATGTTTTTAGGGGTGTCGTTTGTTATGACAACATTTTTTAACCCCATTCTTTCTATGTTTGAAAACAAAACTCCGCATCTTTCAGGATTGATTTCATTGCTAACCAAAACCCCGTTTGGAATTCTGTTTGCAATTTGAATTGACTTCCCGCCCGGGGAAGCACACATGTCAAGCACCAATTCATCACCATTAAATTTGTGAGCATTAACAGTAAACATTGCACTAGGTTCTTGCACATAAATTGCCCCTGCATGATGAAGTGGGTTTCGCCCGAGTTTTTCTTCAACATAAAATCCATTTTTTTCGTACATTATTGGTTCAATTTTAAAGTCAACAATTTGTTTAAATTTTTGCAAATCAATTTTGTTGTTAACAAAAATCGCAGATTGCTTTGGTTGATTTAATGATGACAAAAACTGCTCATATTCATCACCCAACAAGTTTTGCATAGAGTTTAAAAACTCTTGTGGAAAAACGGAATTGTTTGTATTTGATTGAATTTGCTTTGTTTTTGAATTGTTCATAACAAAATTATAGCAGAATAAATAAAAAATTTCCACATTTTCTTGATTTTTTTTGTTATTTTAACTAAACTATAATTAAAGAAGGGGTAAAATGCAAAGTTTAGATATAATCCGTCAAAAACGCAGATTTATAATGTTTAGTGAAAAAACCAAAGCAGCCGTTTTGGAACTAAACGCTTTTTTTGATAAATACGCAATGCATTTTGAAGACAAAATCAAAAAGGAATTCACTTATTACGACACTGATGATTTTGCTTTGCTTAAATCAAACATTGTGCTTTTTAAAACTCAAATAGGCAACTTTTGTGAACTCAACATGGCAACAGAAAAAATCAGTTCAACCAGCAGATTAACATTGCGTTCGACATACAAACATTTTAGCAAATTTATTAAACCGCATGACAATTTGATGAAACACAAACAATTTTTGATTGACAACTTTAAAAACATGTTTATTTCTGGTGTTAATTTTGACCCTGAATTTTTGATGCAAAAACTTAAACCAGCCTACACAATCAAAACCATTAGTGAAGAATACAAAAGCACAAACGGCATTGGTTTTAAAATCACATATTCTTTTGATAAAGACACATATATCAACCACTTCACCGGCATTGAAACAGGTGCAAACATTTTAACAATTTATCAGCACAGCAACGAAAGCACAGACCAGTATTTGGAAGATTTAGTTGGCAAATTAACCCGTTATTGCAAAGAGCTTACTCCAACAAGCAACACCAAAATAATGATTGCCCGCGACATGACCACAAAAAAATGGGAGCAGCTGGGCAAACTTAAACAAGAGCAAGAAAAACAAAAACGAGATAAAGAACTTAAGAAGAAAAAAAATAAATAATTGAATAAAAACAACACAAAAAACACCATCAAAAGGTGTTTTTTTGTCAATCTAACCCAACAAAAAATCCACTAATTTAAAGTGGATTTTTGCAAGTTATTCTTCGTCCTTTTTTGGTTTGTCAGCATCTAAATAAACGCCAACCATTTTGCCTTCTGTTGCTTCTTCTTCAGGCACAAGAGAAAGGTCTATCGTGAACAAGTAGCCATTGTTTTCGCCGCTGAAATAGTACAAATTGTTACCATCAATATCAATAAAATCTTTGTTGAATTCAATTTTTGCCAAACTATTGATTTTGTAATTTCCGCCAATGGAAGCGTCCGCATAGTTAACTGTTTTAAGTTTGTTGTTGTTGTCGTAGTAAACAATCATGCCATTTGCAAAACCAATCACATTGATTTTTGTTGCGTCGCTGTCAACAATAGTGTTAATGCTTGGCATTCTGTCGCCGCGAAGGAAAAATTGGATAACATTATCTCTAACAGCCACAACATCTTCGCCTTCTGGCAAAAGGTACAAATCGCCCACAATTGAACTATCTGCATTGAACATTTTTGCAAATGCTGTTTTGCCAATTTCCGCACGATACATATATGTGTTGTCGCCATCTTTTTTGGTTACATAAACATATTTATCACCAACAAACTTAACAACTGTTTCGGTGCTGTTTTGTTCGATTGTTGTGCCAGAATTTTCTGCCACATTATATCTCACAAGGTTGTATTTGCCGTCTTTTTGTTCAACATAGTGAACTCTATCAAAAGCGTTATCTTCGCTGTCATAGCCAAACACAACACTTGACACATTGCTTGCAACAACGCTAACTTTGTTTTTCTTTGCTGTTACGTCAATGCGTTTAAGCATATCTTTGTTGCCGTCGCCGTTTAAATCTTCACCTTTTTCGTGCACCAAAAGGTAAGGTTTGCCGTCTTTGTAATAATATTGGAATGACAAATTTTCGTGTTTAACATTAGCTTGATAAATTTCTTGAACATCATCAAAATTGTTAAGTTTTGTACGATAGAAAACTGACCTATCTTTTGCCCATTCACTGCTTGACAATTTGCCAGATTCTTTTTCGTTGCTTGGGCTAACAAAATAAAGGTAATCGCCAAACACAAAAAGGTTTGTTGCATCATAGCCAGCCAATTTTGAACTTACAACACGCATAGAATCGCTTGTAACAAGGCCGTCATCATCGCGAGCAAAATCGTCGTGTGTAAGTTTTGCAGCGTACAAACCACCCTTAACAAAACTTGCGTTTTGTTGGTCGCTTGTTAAATCGCTAACTTTTTGAAAACCATTTGCAAAGTAAACATATTCACCTTTTCTAACAACCAAACCGCCGTTGCCAGTAACAACATCTTCGCTTGCTGGGTGGAAATTGTTGTCAACATTATTCTTTTTGCAGCCAACAACACCAAAAGCAAAAACGCACAATAATAAACAAATAATAATTTTAGAAAACTTTTTCATATATCCTCATTAAATTATAGCCTAAACAAACACTCAATAAACACAACAAAATATGTTTTAATCAAATGTTTGCACACGCAGTGGCAAAAAACAAACAATGCCAATTCACGCTTAATTAATATTATCACACAAATGGTGTTATGTCAATTATTTTAAGTTAATACAAGCAGTTAAAAATCAAGTTTTGCAAGCATAAAAATCCACTAATTTCAACAATAAAAGCCCTATTCTGCCAACATTTATGTCATAACGCCAAAATTCTAGTCATATTAAAAATTTTAACCAACTATAATTAAAGTATGAACAGCAAAACAATGATTTTACAATCGCAAACCAGCAACAAATCTGGCAGAGCAATTTTAACACTAACCAAGGAAAATGATTTGTTAAAAACCAAACTTCGCCTATACTCGTTTTCCGCGCTCAACACCAACTGCAAATTGGGCGTTTTTCACAACAATCAAGTGTATTCAAGCAACATGCTTTTTAAAGACGGCGCTTACATTAGTTCACTTGTTGGCGATTTTGACATGGACAGTGATTTTTATTGCGCCATTGTGGACACCCAAAACAACAACGAGCCACTGCTTGCTGGTGGCACATATGGCGGATTTTATTTTAATGACACAAGCGTGATAACAAAAAATTTAAACAACAGTTTTAGCCCAAACAAAATCATGCCCGACGCTTGCGAAACAGCTTTTTCCAACCCCCAGCCCCCGCACGCGAGCGAACAACCTTGCTTTAACACCTGCTCAAACAATGACTCAACCAACACAAACCCTTGTGCCAACTGCAAATATAAAGAATATTTTTACACTCAAAACCCAGTTGCAAACACTCAAACACCAAACATAAGCAAATCAGCCCACACCAGTCAACCCGTGGCAAATGATGCGCAAAAAACTGACAATTCATATGTTAAACAAAATCAAGAAGATAACAACAAATCACACTCAACAGCCCCCGCTCCAAACACAAAAACCGCCCCATCGATTGTGGAAAGTTTAATACCGCAATTTGATTATATCTTCAAAACCTATCCTGCTTGCGAACAACTTAACAACGCAATTGAAAACTCTCGCTTTGTAACCATAACCGAAGGCAGTTCAACTTACTGCTTGGGTGCAATTTACAAGGACGACCAACTCCAATATATCTGCTACGCCGTGCCAACTGCCTACAACGCCCCAGTTCCACAAGAACTTGGCGAGCATCATCAATGGCTTCCACTCGACCCCACCGACCCACTTTCCGACGGCTATCACATCGTTTTCCAAGACGCCCACGACTTAAAAATCGTCGAATTTTAACTTTGTTAAAATTGTTTGTCCCCCAATAATCCCACAAACGCTTATATTTGCTCACAACGTACCACTGTCATCCTGAGTGGAGCGATAGCGCAGTCGAAGGATCTCTAAACAAAAGATACACTCAACCAACAAGTTGGTTTCGGTATGACAGGACAATATAAATCCCCAACAAAGCCAAATATTGCAGCCAATTCTTCCACTGATGGGCTTTCACACTTCAACAATCCTATTTAGCCAAAGGAGTATATTAAGGGGGAAAGTTTGTGTCCCCCTTAATAGAAAGCGGTTAATCACCAGAAAGGCTCATATTTGCGTAATCTATGATTAGCAAACTGGCTATATGGCTAAAATTTGGGATCCCCAACAAAGCCAAACAAAGTGGGTTTGTTGGGGTTAAGGAGCAGCCGCTTAAAGGCTTTGTGTTGCAAGCTTGCGTCGCAACCAAGCATAAAAGCGTGGTGCGACGCTATAATGGGAATTGTGATGGTAGCTATGCTCGCTTTCGGCGGCACTTTCGCTTACTTTACTGCTAAATCAAATGCAGTTGAAGCACAAAAAATCACAATGGCTCACGTTACATTGAAAGCTGATTCTGCTACAGCAAGTTTGACAATGTCCCAACAAAACGCTGCATTGCCAGGCGATGCTGTTAAATTGACAGCTGAAGTTGAAAATGCTTCAAATCGTAAAGTTTACATCTTTGTTCAAATCAAAACAGCCAATGATTCAACAATGGGTTTGGATTTAACTGGTGAATCTGGTGAATGGAAAGCTGCTACTGTTGAAGGTTATAGCAATGTATACTACATTACATCAGAAGCTGCTGCTAAAGTAACTTGGGAAAAGGAAGCTACTTTAACTGAAACAGGTAACTCAACATCTGACAATGGTGTTGTTGCTGGTAATATGGACAAAATTATTACTATCACAGTTAAATTTGCTGCTACTCAATATGCTAAAACATCAACAACAGCTGGTGTTGAAACTCCATTTGCAGTTACAGAAGCATTTGATTTGGTTAAAGCAGAATTCACTGCTGACTAATTTGTCTAAATAAAAAACCGACATCAGTCGGTTTTTTTCTTACTCAAATTTAACACAATTGTATATTATATATTAGAACAACAAACTCGTTTGTTGTTCTTTATAATAATATATAAATAGCAGTTAACGCGCTTTTGAACTCGAGTTTTTTAATTGTACATATCCAAAAGTTCTTGTTGAGAGATTTTCAATCCAATGCTTGCCAAGTCGGCTTGCCTTTTTTTGAATAACTCAATCACTAGACTTTGATACTTGACTCCATAATGAATTAAATTGTGGCAATTGCTGCAAAGTGGAACGATATTTTCAGGGATATCAATGTTGACTATATGTTCTTTAAAGACTTTGCCTGCTGCTTTCATAGGTATTAGGTGATGGGCTTCAAAGTATAGCAATGAGTGATCTTTTTTTCTTTCAAAAGTTGGATGACAACGACTGCAAATATTATTAAGTGAATCAATACACCAATTTGCACAAATAGGGGTATGGCACAATTCACATTCTCTTGCATTTTCCAAAACTGATGCAGTTACTTTTTTATTCCTTTCATAATATGTATGCCCGTTTTTATTAATCTCTTTTGGCTTGCTAGAATACCAATCTTTGTTTGTTTCAAATTTAAAAATGTGGTTTTGATTGTTATTATACCTTGGTTTGTCTTGATATTCTCGTTCTTCATTATGCGCAATAAAATATATTGCATTGATGTTGTTTTGTCTATCAGCCTCATCTTCAATTTGTGCAACTTCATTTGTGTTTTTTACATAATACACAAATTTGGCAAAATCAAAATTGTCCCAGTTGTCATTTATTTCACTTCTAAATGAAATAAGTTTGTTTTGTTTTTCAAAATATGATTTGTTGTTTTCTATTTCGCCAAAAATCATTAAAAAATAATCAATATCTTTATGATCAATTGGCAAAAATTTTTTGTTATAAATAGATAATATGATATTTACAAAATCAGCATTAAACCTCGATTTAATTTTTGTATTAATATTTTCTTGTTGTGCATAGTTTATCAAGTTTTTTATATCTTCTTTGACAGTTGCAAAAGCATTTTCAAACGTGTTGCCAAATTTTGTATTAAATCCAGTTTTATTTTCAAAATAAACACCAAATTGTTTTGGCAATAACTTTTTTGAACCTATTTTTGATTTAATGTTGTTTATAGCAGAACAAAAATCCCTATATTGTTCTATTGTTAAGGTGTCTATATTTTCAACTTTAAAATGGCTTTTAAATCTATCATAATCTTTTTCAAAGTCACTTGATTGCCCATTCTTATTTAAATTATAATATTTATTTTGATAATATTTTAATATGTTTTTATTCATATCTACTCCCAAAATCATAATACAAAATATTACAAAAATTATCAAATAAAAAATTCGAACCGACAAAAAAACACGCTAATGCGTGTTTTTTAATCTAATACAAAATTAAACTTTTGCAGGTGTGCCAGCAAGCTTTTCAACTAATGCTGCAATAGCTTGTTCTTTTGACAATGCTGTGTCACCATATGTTGATTGAACAGATGCTGCACGAACTTCAATTTTATATGTCAAGCCCATTTTTGCACCAGCTTGATCGTCAAGTGAGTTGCTTGTTGCATCATAAAGAATAGCATCTTTTGTAAAATTTGTTTCAGCATTCATTTCTGCGAATGCGTAATCAGTATCGTTTGTGCCGGTAGCATAAACATAGATACCTTTATTTTCACCGGTTAAAGCTACCCAACCATCGGCAAGGACATTATTCAAATTTAAATCATCAACTGAACCTGTACCTGTAATTGTGAGTTTAACAGCAACAAAAGATTTTGTGCCGACAGCTTCTGGCTTAACTGTGATAGCTGCAGTTGTAATTTTTGAACCTGGTAAAATGTTTGCATCTGTTTCAGAGGCAAATGTAACGCCAGATGTCAATTTAATTGTACCTGTTGTGAATTCAGCACTGGTTTTTGTGCTAGCTTGAGCAGTAAACAACGCGAAAGTGCCGCCGAAAGCGAGCATAGCTACCATCACAATTCCCATTATAATGATTGCAAATGTTGACTTTGTCATCTTTTTAGATTTCATTTTTGTCATTTTTATTTTTCCCCTTTAAAATTTTTTAAAATTCCTGTTTTGGCAAAGCCAAACAAGAAGTATTTTGCTTTGCGTAAACAAAGCGAAGTTAAATTGTTGCGATTGTTTCGACCAACGGACAATTTAACTCATGGCATTTTAAGTTTTGCCAACTAACTTTTGGCTGATGCCAAAAGTGTTCCCTAAATGCCTGATGTCGACCAAACACGCAATGCGCGTTTGTTGCATACAAGCAAATTGAACCGATTTCCGCACCCGGTGTGTACAATTCGAGTGCAGAAGTTTGTATCACTACAAACAAATTTGCAAATTTACTTGTAGGGCTCTTAACCCTAACAATCTCGGTGCGTTGCCACACCAAGTTTGCCTATAATTTTTTGACATGCAAACTACATCGACATCATTCACTTGTCATTTTGATTGTATAATAATTCGACATAAATAGTCAAACAAAAAACAACAAGTTTTTGCAAAATTGTCATTTTTTTGGCAAACTATTAATTTTGTGAGTGCTAAAACACAAAAAACAAAATTAAACATCAAAGTTTTTATTACCTTTTGTCATGTTGAGCGTAGTGCAACGGAGTCGAAACATCTCCGTGCTTTGCAACAGGCTGCTCTTCGTTTAGAGATTCTTCGGCTGCGCTCAGAATGACAATTGGATTTTACCAAAAAAGATACACTCGAATTGCAAGCAATTCTCGGTATGACAGAACTGAGAATTAAAAATAACCATTGTCTTGTGGACTTATAAAAAAAGATACACCCATTTTGAGTGTATCTTTGTTTTTTGTTTAACTTACTGTAATAAGTTTGATTGAAGTGTAAATCAAAGTTAAATTGCAGTTGCCAACTCCAACAAATGTCAATTGAACATTGTTTGAAGAAAGGAGTTCAAACGAATAAGAGTAAACAACACTGTCAACCACAACTGTTAAATTGATTTTGTTGCTGTTTGCGGTGTCGCGTGTTGCTGATGTTTCTGCCACCAGTTGCTCGCCTGCGCTGTTTTTAACAACAAAGCAATTTGAGATATCTTCCTTGTTCCAATCAATGTTAAATTGAATTGACAAGTTTTCGTCTGTCAACACAAGTTGTGTTAAAAGTTTTTTGTTGTCGCCTTCCCCGTCCGCTTGTTTGATGTCCACTTTTGTTTGATTTTGATAAACAAATTTTGTGCCGTCAAGTGTTGAATTGTTGTCGGAATTTTTGTTGATTAACTTATCCCCTGTTAAGGTTTGTGGATTGTTTGTGTTAAGTTCAACAATGTCGGCAAACAATTTTTCTTCAACTGACATTGTAAATGTGTTTTTGTAAATTGAAACAATCAAATTTGCGTCTTGAGTTAAGCTAAACTTATTGTCAATTTGAGCGCCAGAGAAGCCGTAATCGCCAGTAACTTTAATTGAATATTTTTCTTTGTTGATTGATTCAACTTTCAAATTAATGATTGTGTTTTCGTAATAATATTTGCTGATGTAAGTTAAATCATTCAACTTGTTGCAAGGTTCATCATTAACAAGCAATGTTTGCAAGCAATCATAATTTGCTTCATCAATGTTGATTGTAATATAATATTTCAATTTGTTAACAACACCAAGAACCAAAGTTTTTGCTTTGTCTTTAAACTCACCGTCAAGTGCTTCAAGCAACTCGTTTGTGATAACAATTTTGTTGTCGTAAACTTGGTGCTCGCCAGTGCTGTCGATGTAATAGTAGTAATCCAATTCTTCATTTTCAAGGTTTTTAATGCGATTGAATGTGATTGTGTCGTTTACGCTAACACCTTTTGTAAGCACAAGTTTGTTCAAATCCCAAACAGCTTGTTGACTGTCTGACCTATAAGAATAATTGTTTTTGTTTTTTGCAGTTAAAGTCATTTCTGTGTTTACAACAACTTTTTGGAACACTGCGTAGTAAACACCTTCAATGCTGCTTACATATTCATCTTCTGTCATGTTAGCAGGCCTTACGCCATTTGTGATTGAAATAACAGAACCTTCAACAACATATTTAGAGTCTATGCCGCCATTATCCTTCCTAAGCCCCATGTAACGATAGCCTTTTGGAATATCTGCAAATTTGATGCTAACTGGATAACCTTCAATAAATATGCCAGATTTTGCACTGTTAACACCATTGATGTACAAGTTTGCAAATTCAAGCAATGCAGCGTTGTCCGCGTCATGGAATGTTGTTCCATTTGAATTGTCGCCAACAACTTTTAGGATAATCATACCCCTTTGTTTGTCGTTGATGTTAACAACAATGTCAATTTTGCCAGTTTGATAATCTTCATTTTTGATGTAAATTTTGTTTGCAGCGTCAACTCTTTCGCTGTCGCCATTCACTGCAATAACAACATGATACCAAATGCTTACTGTGTAAACAAATTCAATTGTATCGTTTGTTACAACAAACCCTTCTTTTGGAGCATTTTGAATGTTGTTCAATTGCCCACGTGTAACAGGCATATTCCAACCAACAAGGAATGTTAATGCTTGCTCTTGTGTGATTTGCTCGTTGTTGTAATTAAACGACAAATTGATTGGCAATTCCTTTGGAGTGAATGTTGCTTTCAATGTCATGTGTTGATCAGTTGTGAATGGTGATTCAACACTGGAATTGGTTGTTGCGTTTGTGTAATTCACTGCAATGTAATATTTTTCATCGTAAGTTGATGCAATTGTGTTTTCCAACCCCAAGTATGTGTAAATAAATGTGGTTGTGTCCTGACTGTGGCCTGCTTTTGCAATCAATGCAACAGAGTTACCATTGCCGTTGTTAACTGTGAGAGTTCTTTCTGTGCAGTTTGTGTCATTTTCATTAATTGCAATTTGCATTTCAATTTTGTACATAGGCATAACTTGCATTGCCAAGTACATTGTTCTGTTTTGTTTTGGAACAATTATACCCCTGTTTGTTTCAACCATATCAAACAAATTGTCTGTGTCAATTGTGTAAGATTCAATTGGTTGAGTTTTAAGCAAGAATGCATAATTTTTTGCAAATTTGTTTCTGTTGCTAATATTCCTTGGTTGACGTGCCCAACTGCTGATGATTGCGTACATCTCGCCTTGAGAATAATAGTAAGTTGCAAAATTGCCGTCTGCATCATTTGCTGATGTTTGAGACAATGTCCAAGTTAAGTTTTCGCCAAGTTTCCAGCCCGCTGAAACGATGTTGTTCAAGCCATTATTCAATGCATTGCTTTGAACATTTTCATCGCCAACAAACACCAAATATCTAACATCAAATTCAAGCAAAATGTTGTTAATGTTGATGTTGCCAACAAACTGATATGTTGCATTTTCATCATTTTCAACATTATATGGTCCGTTCTTATAATAGAACATTCTCAACCAACTGCCAGTCAAATTGAAATCATATGTTTGATTTTCTTTGTCTGACGCTGAATCTGACAAGGTTTTAAGCACATTCACGCTTGAATTAACAAGAGTGAAGTTGTTGTTGCTCAAACCATAACCAGCATATGCGTAATAATAAATTTTGTATGAGTTATTGCGTTTTAAAGATGTTAAAGTGTAAGGAGTTTTGGTCGTTTTTGTTTCGTAATTTGTGTTGTTTGTGATATGCATTTCGCCAGCATCTACAATTGTTAAGCCAATTGTTGTGCTGTATTTGATTGGTTCAAACAAAATGTCAACAACAATTTCGTCGCTGGATTCCAAATTAATATTGTCAGCGCTTAAAAGCCCTGTTATAACAGGATTTTCTCCAACATATTGTTTTGTGTTGAATGAAATTGTGTAATCATACCTTGCTTTAACCGATTGTGCTGTGCCATTAATTGTGCAATCAATTGCATTACTGAACTTATAGCCAATCATGTTGTCATAATATTCGTTTGTTGCTGACAAATCTTCAACCTTGCTTTGGTCAACAACGAAGATATCAACATCACAACCTGAATAGATAATAACAGAATCAACAATTTCATATTTGTCCAATCCTGCTTTGCTCAATTTGTGCAAATCGGTTATCTCCCCAGTGTTGTTAATTTTGTAAAGAACCATATCCTGCACAGATTCATCACTGTTATATTTTGCCACATATGTGCATGTTGCAGAGCCATCTTCTCCGGCTGCCACAACGCTATCCTTAACCGAAATTATTGCATAACCAACAAATTCTTTTCTTGCCAATTCCGTGTTGATTGTGTTCACATTCAATTCATAAGCAGGGCGATAATACAATGCAAACAATGTTGGATTTTGTGTGTTTGAATTGTCAATATCGATTGTCCAAATCTTGTTTTCTGCTTCACTGCTGTTGTAATTTTTAATTGTTTTGCCATCAAGCAATTTTTGATGTGGACCATTTGCTCTGTCAACATATTCTTCTGTTATATAAGCAACAGAACCATCTTGACCATTGTAAAGCCATGCAACCAAGTCAAAATAATCACGATGGAAAACTAAATTGCCAATTGTGTGCGCGTTGGCAACAAATATATATGTTTCTCCACCAACAGAATAAACTTTTCTTAAATAGAAATTTGAGTCATTGTTGTCCACACCAGTGATGTAGTTTTCCACATCTTGTGCAAATTCTTTTGCGTACTTTTCAACAACATAAGCCGAATCGTAACTTGCGTTTAACCAAGAAGAATAAGAGTAGTAACTATTATCTCCATTTTTATTCAATGCTTTGCTTGGTGCTGCAACTTCAATATCTGTGCCATAATCGCCAGCAAGATTTCCTCTAAAATTGCTTAATGTAACTTTGTAAATATTGTCAGTTTCAAACTTTGTTATTGGCAATGTGTAAACGCCGTTGTTATATTTGAAATCAACTGAAGGGATATCCAAATAATCCCAATAAATTTGGTTTGAACTTACGCCACTGTCGCAAACCACAACGCAATTTGAAGGTGTTGTATAATAAGCAATTGATTTGCCCAAAGTTGCACAATTCCCACGAGAAATTGAGTATCTGTCACCATACAAAACATTCATTCTGTTGTTTGCAAATTGGTCTTTTGCAGAGCCTTGCAACAATATGTTTGCACGAGCCCAAACAGGAACAACATTAATTGTTGTACTTGCCAAAACAAAATCACCTTGTGTCCAGTTGTTGAAAGCTTGAATCAATTGTTTTAATGTTGTTTTGCTCAATGTGCCAGAATCTACTGAAACTGAAGAAGCGGACATGCCAGCTTTCCATTCCACATTTGCATCTGACAAGCTATTGAGATAAGCATAGTAATTTACACCAGAATAACGGAATGAAATTTCATAACCAGCAATTTCATGACCGTATTTAAACAAACCATATTTACCCGCAGCGTTGTAAAGTGAGCTGCTTGTAATTTGATTAGGTTGCAAGAATGCAGACGCGTTTGAATAAACAAAGTCAACATTTGTTTCGCCATTAAGTTTGTATGTTACGTTTGAAGAATAACTTCCGTTGTAAAGCACTGCTTCAACCATGCGATCGCTTCCAGTTGAATCTGTTTTGTAAGCCAATTTGTCTGTTATAGAAACATCGTGTTTGCTGTTCCAACTTGGAATAATTGGCAATTTGTATGCACCTTTATAACAGATTGTGCTATCCGCCCAAATTTCTTCTGGCACAAAATCGCCATAAGCATAAATTTTTGTTACCTTATCAACCAAAACGCGTTTTTTGTTTAATGTTTCAAATTCGGAAGAACAATCAAATTTAATCCATCCTTTGTAAATCCACACATTTGATTGAGTTTTGCCATTCAAATACCATTTATCTGTTGTTTTTGTTTGACCAGGTTTTTGAGTGTATCCAAGGTTTTGCAAAACTGTTTTGTCAACCAGCCAGCCAGCAAAAGTTGATTCATCTGCTGTCAAACTAGCATAATCGTTGCCAAACAACTCTTCCAAATCAAGTGTTGTCAAATCAAAGCCTTCAACTGTAACTTTGTTAAGAAGCTTTATCAAAACATCTTGATATGCAGATGAAGATTCCCCATTTGGATAATATTTTTGAGTTTTTGCGTATGCGGCATTATTTGATGATTGATTTTTAATAGTGTAACCAATGTTTGCATCATAATCAATGCTATCAAATTTGGAATCAACCGTTACTACACTGTTATTTGTTAATTCGGTAGATTTTCCATACCAAGTTAAAGTTGTTGTTTTTGAATTGCTTGGTTTTTGCAAACTAAATCTAACTGTTACATCTGCTGTTGTGTTGTCAAATTTATCATTAACAGAATTTGTGTAATTGTAACCTAATGTGTCTGCATATGTGTCTGTAACAACATATCCATCACTATTTTTAAATTCGCTTAATCTAATTGAACTATAAACATTTGCAACAACATTTCTCAATCCGCCACCAATCACAAATATGCCTTCAACTGGTTCAAGATATGAACCTGAATATTTGTAATAAGCCATATCACCTAATGCAGCATTGTATTCAACATGATATTTTTCAACTGCGCCAGTTTCTGCATTTGTGATTTCAACTTCAACATACCCAAGATGTGCTTTTTGCAAATCTGTTTGTTTAATTGTGTTAAATATCAATTCAATGCTAACCAGTTCATGTCCACCATCGCCAAACACAATAAGCAAACCATTTTTGTCCAAAACATTGTTGCCATCAATATTGTAATACCATTGCCAATTTGCAGAGTCGTCATAATTCCTTATGGTGTATTTTTCACTTTCACTTGCAGGGAAAGTGGCAGCATCAAATTTTGAGTTTGTGTAAAGTGTTTTTGGATTTTCGTCCGCGCCATTATACGACCAACCAACATTGTTAAACCCGTTCTTTTCAACAATAAGATTGCCAATTTTGTGTCCGTGTGCCACAAAAATGTAACGATCTGTTCCATTGGTTGAGAAAACTTTTCTCAAATAATATTTATTTTGAGTTTCCAAATCAGACGCGTCATCGCTAATTGCATTTTGATAAGTTTGCACGCCAGATTTTAATTCAGTTGTGTAAATTTCAATTGGTTTTGATTTGTTATATGTTGGATTAACCCAATTTTTAAATGTATATTCATCATTTAATGAACTTGTTTGAACAACGCTGTTGTAGTCACCGCCCTTTGCAGGAGCAAATCCATCAGCTCCCAAAAGGTTAAGTTTGCAAATGTTTTCAACATAATATGGATTGAGATTAATTTCATATTTTTCTGTCCTTGTCGTTTGTATATACGAATATACAAGATATTGTGTTACAGTACATGTGCCATTAATTGGCATAAAATTTGGTAAACCAGTATAAAATGCCGTACTATTTGGACCTATAATCAGAGGATTACTTACAAGGTATCCTCTTATCCCGTCAATGGTCATATAGGTGCCTTTATTCCTAATATCTCTACATTCCTGATATGTTTTTATTGCAGTTGATTCTGCTAATAGACTATATTTTGTTTCAGTTTTTACTTTAACATTATGATTATATAAATCTTTTGAAATATTGTAATAATCCCATTTTGCATTGTCTACAACAACATTGTCACCATTATTCACCAAATAATAAGCAAATGTTTTATGAGTTTGATTATTTGGTTTTCCTATATCATAAGTATTATCAAATTTAATTGTTTGATTTTTTCCATTAGCACCTACGTTTATTGTGGCCTCTTTCCAAACAGGTTCAATAAACACTTTAAGACGAAGAACCACCCCACATTTTTCTTTAACTTTACTTTTTGCAGATTTAATCAACTCTTCAAATGTTGAAGATTCAATTGATGAAACACTATTCTCTTTAACTCCATAGTTATATGAAACAAGCCTATCAATTGGTGAGTAATTTGTGCTTGTTGCAGTTTCTTCTTGCCATATAGAATAATACATTAAATATATATCGCCACTATCCAAACTTTGAACTCTCACCTTATATTGCGATATCTCATAACCATATTTATAAAATCCATATTTGGAAGTATCAGAAAACCCTATAAGATTTGTATAACTAGCACCAAACAATGATGTTGATTTAATATCATCATTTAAAGTATAAAAAGCCGTACCATATGAATATGGAAATTTTTGTTTAGGATTTGATGAATAGTTGTAAACAATTTCGTCTTTAACATTTCCATTTTCATCAATAACACCACTGATAACCTTTGTTGAGCCATTGTTAACTGTATTTTTTTGATTTATCAAATGGATTTCAACATCTTCACTTGCATCATTTTTATCAACCCAAATAGGCACAATTGGCAAACTTAAATTTGCATTTTCCCTTTCATCTGGGAACCAGTCCCCATTACCAGCAACCGTTGTAATCAGTTTTTTTGTTTCGCCATTTATTTTAACATTTGTATAATTAACTTTAAACCAAAAAGTTTTTGTTACAGAATTTTTCCTTATTGTATATGTCCAAGTGTCAACGCCAGAGTTTGATGTTAAAGAATAACCACATCCTTCCTTTGTCAAGCTGGTTGCTTTGTATGACAGCTTAAAGTTCTTTCCGCTTATTTCTTCTGGCTTATATTCCCAACCATACAAAACTTTTGAATTAAAACTGCCCGCCATGTAGACATAGTCATTTGCAAACAATTGTTTAATTTCATCAATAGTTGCATTTGATGATGTTGGCAATTTTGTTCCTTCAATATTCAAAGCAAATTTTGTTTTTTCAAGTTTATAACCATTACTTGAATTAAAGTAATATCCAAAATATTTAATAGCCACTTGGTTGCCCGAAGTTATCCCAGGTTCATCTGTGCTACCTTGTCCCAAAAGATATGAACTATCCAACACCAAAACACTGTCAGTAACTGCACCAACCACATACAATCTTTCGTGGAAATCTTCTCCATTTTCCACTTCACCACCATTTGAAAATTGAGAATTTGCAACAACAATTTTCATATTTCCATTGCTTCTTAACAATGAATTAAAATATGCTTTGTCAACTCCATCAAACACAGGTGTTTCCGCAGTGGGTTTTATTATCTCAATGAGAAACATTCCATTGCTATTATAAATATTATAAAATGTTGATTGATCAGTTGATTCGTCAACATATTCGCCAGAATATAAAACGTAATTATCATCTAATTCAAACTCATAATCGCCATCAGCGTCGGTGTAAATGTAAAGTTTACTGATATCTGAATATTCTTCTGCGTTGCAAATAAACACCGCATTAATCTCGCTGTATTGAAGCCCCAACTGTCCCATGGCTTTAGTTATTTCACTTTGCAAACCACTTTCCACCAAATTTGTTGTTGAAATGTTTGCTGAAGAACTTATTTTTGATGAACCAAAGTTCCAATAAGATGATGCAACTGTTGGAACTGTATGCGTTTGATCGAATATTAATTTGTCGCTAGACCTTCGAGATGATGTGTAATTCCCAAGATTATATCCCAACGCCATGTTGTAATATTCCAGTTCATACGCCAAATGCACATAAACATTTTGAGTTAATTTCCATGCTGATTTAGCTTGCTTGTTGTTATCCAGCCTTCCAGCATATGAGTCTGAGCCAGGGCAATCATTTGAGCTTTGCCAACTTTCATTTGTTGTAACGTCATGCTTTGTATATTTATACCCATCAGCAACAAATTTAAGTGTATAGTCTCTTGAAACAGTTTCTTTTTCTGCTATTCCTGTAAATTTAAATGTAAGTGCCGCTTTGTGAACATATTCATTGTTTGACCAACACGCAAGACTATTGCTTATATTCAATAATTGTTCATTAATTGCGTTTGTTTCAATAATCGAATATGACTTTTTGTTTGTCAATTTTTTTGGTGTGGAAGTTGTACCATTACCAGCACTATCCGTTGTTGTATAGGTTTCTTCCCAATATCCTTTGCTTGTGTCGGTTTTATCTCCGTCTGTGCTGTTGCGTGGTGTCATGAATGTTATTTCATTCATTGGAATTTTAACATCAAAATCAGCATAAACAATTGTTCCTTCTTGTTTAAATTCTGGCGTAATTGTTGTAATAGTATTATTATCTTTGTCTTTTACATCAATTGTAAATTTGTATCCATACGCTATTGCAGAAAAAGGCGTTGTCCCAGTTTCTTTATTTGTGATTGTAAAGTCATTTGTGCCAGAAGGAATATTAAATTGTCCAACAAGGAATTGTTTGTTGTCAGAGCTCTTGTTAAACCTAATCTTAAATGCAATAGTATCCCAAGTGCCCATAAATTGCCTTAACACTGGCAAGTTGTTGTTGTAATATTTGGCAGTGCTGCCATTATAATATTTTCTCCCTAAATACCACGTGCTGGAACTTGAATCTCCAGGTTCACAATCTATATCCCAACCCAAAGTGCTTTGGTAAAAACTTAAATTTGGATTTTTCTTGGAATTACTTGTATAAGAATCTTTAACTGTGCATTTAAACCAGTAAAGATCATTGACGAGTATATTGTTATATTGCCCAAACTGGTTTACTTGATTGTATGCATCTTGGGAAACACAATTAAGCGGAATTGATGCAGCCGCATGTGCAACACTGGTTGTTTTGCTAAAATTGACCCCCAACCAAAAGTTGATAAGTGATGATGCAAAAATAGCAACAAAGGTTATCATTGTTGCCAACACAAAAGTCTTTGATTTTTGATTTAAATTTTTATGATTTAAATTACTCATTTGTGCGCCCCTATATATTTATTAATTATAGTTTAACACAAAAGCACATTTTTCTGCAAATAATTACAAATATTTTTAAAAAATATTTTCCACTCAAAAATTATTAATAATTTTAGCAGAAAACAAAACAATAAAAGCAAAAATAAAATTAAAAAATATAAAAAAATGCCAAAAAATTAATTTTTTCAGCATTTTTAACTATTTTTTTAATATTTTTATATAATTTTTTAATTTTTTTCAAATTTTTATAATTTATTTAATTAATTCATTTATTCTGCCGCCGCCATAGCACATGCCATTTTCATCATACAAAACTGCAAATTGCCCAACAGTAACTGCACGCTGACGTGTTGCAAATTTCAATTTTAAAGTGTGTTCATCAATCATTTCAACATCAACACCTTGGTCCGGCTGACGATAACGCAATTTTGCAAAACACGTAAAGTTTGAGTTTGGAGTGTCTGTTATCCAATTAAAATCTGTCACAATGCAACCAGAACTAAACATCTCATCACATTCCCCACAATTAACAAAAAGAGTGTTTGTTTTAACATCTTTTTTAACAACAAACCATCTATCAGCATCATAACCATTTTTGCCGCCAATATTCAACCCACGGCGTTGCCCAATTGTGTAATACATCACGCCGTCGTGTCTGCCAACAATGTTGCCTTGCAAATCTTTTATATCTCCAGGTTGTGCTGGCAAAAATGTTTTCAAAAATTGCCTAAAATTTCTTTCACCAATAAAACAAATTCCGGTGCTATCTTTTTTCTCCGCAGTGCTCAATCCCAACTTCTTTGCAATTTCCCTAACTTCAGTTTTATCAATGTCTGCAAGTGGAAAAAGTGTTTTGGACAATTGCGCCTGATTGAGTTGATTCAAAAAGTAAGTTTGATCTTTGTTTTTGTCGTGCGACTTGTACAAATAAACTTTTCCATCCTTATCAACACGCTTGCAATAATGACCAGTTGCAATATAGTCTGCCCCCAACTCCATAGCATGCTTTAAAAATGGGCCAAACTTAATTTCTTTGTTACACATTACATCTGGGTTTGGAGTGTACCCTTTTTCATACTCTTCCAAAAAGTAACTAAACACTCTTTCTTTATATTCCTTGGCATAGTTAACAGTGTAGTAAGGAATGCCTATTTTGTTTGCCACACGTTTAACATCTTCAAAATCTTGCTCGGCAGTGCAATTGCCCTTATCGTCATTCTCTTCCCAATTAAGCATAAAAAGCCCAATCACATTATACCCTTGCTGCTTCAACAAATATGCAGCAACCGAGCTATCCACGCCACCAGAAAGCCCCACAACAACAGTTTTTTGTTCCACATTAACTCCTTATTTTTTTATAATTTTTAAAATATTTTTTTGTTTTTTTATATTTTTTTCTTATTTTTTTGCAAAAATTAACGCGTTTTTGTCAAAAATTTTAATTTTTCTTTTTATTTTTCAAGATCAATACTAACTGGTATTTTGTAGTTATCAAAAATTATGTTCAAAACATCAAACAACCACATAACCAAAACAACGCCCCAAATCAAAACTAGGATTGTAAATATTTCTTTAACCCAACCAGTAAGTGCAGATTTAACAACAACTGTTAACACAGCATTGACAACTCCCACCAAAAAGAAAATAGTGTAAAACAATCCTTTTTTGTTTCTTCCAACAAAATAATTATGTGCACCAGTAAACCCCAAAAAAACTGCAAGCAAAATCAGTTTTGTTTTGCTCACATCTTTTGGGCAACCTTTTCTAAAAACCACATCTTGTTTTCGTCCTTCATTCAATGCCTTTTTGCCAGCTGCATTTGTTGCTGTGTCAAACTTTTTAAAGTTAAGTTCACACCTTGGGCAAATCATAGCGCTCACCGGCATTTTTGCATCACATCTTGGGCATTTTTTGTTTGTTTTTTGCATAGTTGTATTTTAACATGAAACGAACTATTTGTAAATAACTTTTTATCATTCAACAAACAAAAATCTTCAAACCAAAAAAGATAATTTCATCTTTTAATGATAAAAATTTAAAATTTTTGCAAAATATTTTCAAGATCATTTATTTTGCTAGATTTTTTAACAAAAAAACATTAAAATATTTATATTATATTTGATTGTTAATTTTAATTAACATAAAAGGAACAATATGATTATTTTATCTTGCGACCACGCTGGCTACGATGCCATGCAAAAAATCATGCACTTTTTTGACAACAAAAAAATTGAATATAAATATATGGGGCCAAAGGAATTTGATAAAGACGATGACTACCCTGATTTGATTGCCCCAGCCGCCCAAGAAGTTTTAAAAGACCCAGATAATTGCGGAATCTTTTTGTGCGGTTCTGGTGTGGGCGCAAACATCGTTGCAAACAGGCAAAAAGGCATTCGTGCTGTAAATGCTTACGATTGTGCAATTGCATACCTTGCAAGGAAAGATGAAGACGCAAATGTTTTAACCATGGGTGCAAGATTAACAAGCACTCGTTCAATGATTAAAATCATCAAAGTGTTTTTGTCCAGTGAGTTTGAAGGCGGCAGACACGCAAGACGCATTGCCAAATATTAATTTTAAAATAAATAATAAATTTAAAAATTATTTCTAATCATAATTTATCAAACCGCAAAATCATTTATTGTTACAAACATTAATTTATTTTAATAATTTATTAATAAAACAAAAAAATATTGCATTATCGCAATATTTTTTAATATTTTTTTATTTTTATTTAAAAAATTAATTAATTTTATAATATTTATTTATTTTTATATTATTTTTTTAATTTTTCAAATATTATTTATATTTTAAAATTTTGGTGTATATTTACTATCCGCACTGGAAAGCTCTTGTGTGTAACAATTCATCATGCCAAGTTTTAATGCATGATTAACCACTCGCTTGTATTCAAGTGGAGTAATCTTGCGATTAATTTCTGGATATTCATTTGCCTTATACTGCGGTTCATACTGGCTCATCAAACTAACAATACAATCCTTGCCAAAATTTTTATAAACAAAATCAAGGCATTTCAAACTATCGTCCGTGTGGGTTGGCAAAATCAAATGACGAATTATAACTCCATTTTTAAGCAATCCATTTTCAAATACATTTTTTGGTTGTTGCCTAATCATTTCCTTAATCACTTCTTGATTGTTTTCAACATAATCTTTTGCTTTGCTATATTTGAGTGCGAGTTCGTTTGATGAATATTTCAAATCAACCAAATAAACATCAACCAAACCTTCCAACCGTTTTATTGTTTCAACAGTTTCATATCCGCCACTATTCCACACAACAGGAATGTTAGGCTTGTATAGTTTTAGTGCTTCGATAATTTGATTTGTAAAATGAGTTGGCGTTACAAGGTTTATGTTGTACGCACCTTGTTTTTCCAATTTTTTAAAAATGTTTGCCAATGCTTTGATTGAAATATCCTTTCCTTTGCCCAAATGGCTGATTTGATAATTTTGGCAAAAAACACATCTCAAATTGCAACCAGCAAAAAATATTGTGCCACTGCCATTTCCTTTTTCATTTCCACTTATGCAAGGCTCTTCAAAATGATGTAGCATAATTTTGCTTATTTTAACTTTGTTTGATTGTTTGCAAAAACCAATGCTTTTTGTTCTGTCAACATTGCATTTGCGTGGACAAATGTTGCATAGATTTTGATGCAAATCTTCTTTTTTGATTTTCATAACAAAAAGTTTAACTATAAATCAAAAATTTGTCAAACAATGTTCTATTTGTATGGACAAGCAAATATATTTATTATGAGGTAAAACATGAAAAAGAAAATATTAATTGTGTTGTTTGCTATTTGCGCGTTTTGCTTAACAGCTTGTGGCAACAAAGATTTAAAATTAAACGATTATTTGATTGAGGAACGCCAAAACTTGTTTATTGCTCAAGATGAAGTTTACACAGTAAGTTTGAGTTCCGGTATGCGTGAAGAAAATTACAATTTTGACGGCGTAAAAAACAACATGATAGAATTTGGCATTGTTACAATCTCTCGTATTGACTCTGCCCCAATGGGCAATTTTGACTACAATTACACAATCAAAGTTGATGACCAAACTTTTACTGGAAAACTTGAAAAAAGCGAAGTTGAAAACTCATATATCGCAGATATTGAAAAACGAGTCAATGATAGTTCTTCTGTCAGTGTTCAAATTGTTTTTGGCAGCACAAGTTTTAACAAAGAGATGACAAACATTTCATCAAAATTTGAAGTGGACAGCAACAAAGCAATTGAAATTGCAAATCAAACATTAAAAAAGGACATCAAACAATTAACTTCAGACAAAAACAACAAAATCGAGGCCGTTATGAAAATCGTTAAAGATTCATCTTCCGCTGACCCATGCAATTATTATTGGTATGTTGGAGTTGTTTCAACAAACGGAGAAATTTTGGGTGTTTTGGTGGACAGCTCAAACGGTCAAATCATCGCAAAAAAAGTTTAGCATTCAGCTAAACTTTTTTAATTTTCCTTTTAATATCACAAATCAAAAAATAAATTTTTAATTTTACACTATTTTTGCGCAATAATTTTTTCACGCATTGCACAAGAATCTATAACAAGTTTTAGCAAAACTTCCAATTTTGAATTTTTGGAATAATCACTTTCACAAGCGTAGTCCACCCTATTGTCCTTCAACAATTTTGCGCTAATCAGCTCATTCCCTTTTGGATAAACTGAAACCGCAGTGCCGCCCTTTTCTTTAACCAAAGTCATGCAAGGCACATCATTCACGCCATCGCCAATGTAAATCATATTTCTAAATTCCACATGCTTTTTGTCAATCCTGTCATTAACTTTTGTTTCGTCAGTAAGTTCGGTTGCACCTTTGCAAATTCTAAACAAATATTGAGTTTTTAATGTGAAATTAACAATGTTTTTTGGCCAATAAGCAATACCATTTTCATCATAAACAAACTCCGACGCAAAAACTTGAGTGAATTTTTTAAAAATTTTGCTGCCTTCAATTATCTCTTTGTTGCCACTTGAAATCAAATAATGTTCCAAATTAACATTTTTGCTTTCGGCATATTTATTAATGCGGTCAAACCAAGAAGTTACGCCATTAAAAAATTCAATATTTTTACCCATTTGTTTTAAATAATCATGAGTCAGTTTAATACCTTTCCTTTTGCATTCATCAATCATCACGCGCATATATGTAAGCGTTGAATCAGAACCATTTTTTTCCGAGTATTCATTACACTTGTCCCAAAAATCTTTTTCAGTGGAATTAAGCCTTGGAATAAATGTGTATTCTTGCATGTTGGTTGTTGCAAGAGTTTTGTCAAAATCGTAACATATAGCAATTGTAATTTTTTCCATAACGTATCCTTTTGTTGTTCAAAAACGGCAACTTGTCCTTTGAATTACAATTATTTTAACAAATTTCAACTTAAATTTCAATTGTTTTAATCAATTCAAAATTATCATCAATCAAATCAAAGATGTTTAACATGGCAGTGTCGATGTCTTGAGTAAGCAAAAAAGTTTTAATATCATTAACAAAATTTATGCCATCATACCTAAAAAGCCTCAAACTATCTGGTGCTATTTGCAAATGCAGATGCAACACATCACTAATTGCCTGCCCCATAACCATGGTTAAAAAGGCAAAAAACTTATTATCCCTATTGTACATATTTCTAACACCAATCGCATCAAAAATTCTAGCAGCACAAATTTCTTTAAGTTGTGCAACCAATCCATCTTGTGTTAATTTTGGCTTTTCCATTTCCAAAAATGAGCAAACTTTCAAAAGTATTTGTTCCTCATCTGCACGAGAGTTTTTCGTAATATTTGTGTCCATCATTAGCCTTTCCTTATTCTCACTATATAACATTTTTGTACAAAAGTCAACATTTTTGTACAAAAAATAAAAACATTTTCAAACACTAAAATATGTTTGTTATGTTATCCAAAGCAATTAATTGGTTTTTATCAACATGTTTTTAATAAAACATCAAACAAACCAATAAAAAAAACGCTTGCAGACAAAATATTGGTGCAAGCAAATTTTGAGATAAAAAAACAAACTAAATGCTTGAAACATTTGCCAATTGTTGATGTTCGCGTTCATATCTCACTTTCATTTCCTTATATTTTTCACTTAAATCAAATATGTATTTTTGTTTACCTTCAAGTGACAAAGTGTTGTAATATTTGTTATCAACCAATTCTTTAATAGGATTAATAACAATCGTATTGCTGTCCAAAATGCGGCAAACTCTTTCATACAAATTTTGTTCCTTTTCACTCAACCCAATTTTGGCGTATGGCAACTGTTCAAAAACTGATTTTTCTTTATTAAAATTTCTCATTCTGCTTTTTGCGTCCCTTGCCAAAAAATATAATTTACCTTTAATCTTTTTTTTCATAACTCCCCCTTAAATAGATTTAAGTTAATAACAAAATGATACTACATTTAAGGGGTTTTACCAAGGTTTAATTTGGCATTATTTTGTCAATTTGTCAGTTATATTAATGTTTTAACCTTATTTTGTCGAAAACAAATTTTTAACCCGATTAACCACATCAAAAAAGTGCAACCATATTGGTTGCACTTTTTATATTTAAAATTTGTGTCCGCAATGCGCGCAATATTCCGCATCTGGAGAACTTTTGCCTTTACATAATGGGCACACACGCTTTTCTGTTGGTGTTTGTTTTGCACCACAATATGTGCAAAAATCTTCGTCTTTGTTAATCAATCTGCCACAATTATCGCACAATCTGTCATGGTCAACACCTTTTGCATAACCAATATCACGCACTGATTTGCGATAACCAGACATGCCAAAACTTACAACAAGCATCGAAATACCCAACAATAGCAAACCTAAAGCAACAATGCCTGCCACTGACACAATAACATATTTTGACCAGTGTGTCATTTTTAAAACAGCAACAACGCCGCCAAATCCAGCAGCAACTGCCAATGCAATCATTATTATGGACGCCAAAACCAAAGTTGATTTGCCATATCTATGTTCTTTATATCTAAAACACATAATATCACCTAAACCTTTTCACCACAATCAGGGCAGAATTTTGCTTTTGCTGAAAGTGTTTTTCCACATTTTGCACACACTTTGCCTGTTTCCAATTTTTGTCCGCAGTTAACACAGAATTTGCTACCTTTAGTTATTGGTTCGCCACATTTTGGGCAAGAAAGTGCTTGTGTTGCACCACACTCTGGGCAGAATTTTGATTTTCCAGGGATTGATGCACCACATTTAACACATTGAACTGTTACTTGACGTTTACTATCTTTTGCACCCGCAAGTGCTTCACCAAACACATTGCCCATTTGCACTCCAGCACCAAGGCCAACCCCCATGCCTGTTAAATTTGTGCCAGATGGATTTTTTGCAGATTCTTCAATCGCATTTGCTGTTTTATATTGAGTATATGTGCCCATCTTGTCACTAATAACACCCATTTTTGTGCGTTCATCAAGCATTTTTTCAACATCTTCGGGCAATGAAAGATTTTCAATAACAAAATTAGAAACTTTCAAGCCTAAAGGTGCAAATTCTTCTTTTGCATGAGCTTCAACTGCCTTGCCAAGTTCTTTGTATTTTGCTGCCAAGTCAAGAGCAGAAACTTTGCTTTCTGCAATAACATCAGTAAGCAATTGAATCAAACTTGATTTGTATTGTGTTGCAACATCATCAACACGATAAATAGGGCTGGTGCCAAAGCACTCTCTCATAAATTTTGTTGGGTCGTTAACTTGGATTGAGAATGTGCCAAAGCCACGCAAACGAATATTGCCAAAATCAACATCGCGCATCATGATAGGATTTTGCGTGCCCCACTTTAAGCCCATAAAGCGTTTTGTGTTTACAAAATAAACTTCTGCTTTTATTCTGCTGTTGCCCAAAGTTGGCAAGCTTAACATTTTTGTTAAAAATGGAATATTTTCTGTTGAAAGTTTGTATGTGCCGGGGCCAAAGACATCGGCAATTTGCCCCTTGTGAACAAACACTGCAACTTGGCTTTCTCTAACAACCAAAGTTGAACTATTCATAATTTCAGCCCCAGATTCCATTGGATAACGGAAAACCAAAACATCTGCGCTTGAATCTTTCCATTCAATCACTGATAAAAATTGTTTTTTAAACAAACCCATATTTTTTTCTCCTTAAATATATATAATTAGATTATATCAAAATTAAGTGGTTTGTCAAATGTTTTTATAATGTTTAATTTTGTATGTTTTTCAAGTTTTATCCACTCTTATTTTAAGTTAAAATATAACTTTGTTTAAGTTAATCAACATCAATTTTGTGCTTTATCAACTTCTTTATGATTTTTATTGTGTTTAGCAAATTTGTTAATCCAAACATCAATATTTTTTTGATATTTAAAGCTTAAATAAAACAACACAGCCAAAACTATTGCAACAAAAATCCAAATCACCAGCCCATGCCCCTTAAACGGAATGATTGTTCCACTGCCAAACAAAACTGTGCCACCAATACCAATTGCGCGGCAAAGCAAATTTGTCCAAACAAAAAATGTAAAACTCATATTAGTAAGCCCCGCCACCACACACAAAATGTCATCAGGAAACATTGGGAACAACATCATAAGGAAAAACACATATTTGCCTTCACTCATCAATGCTATCCATTTGTTTGTTTTTTCCTCGCCCGCAATCCAATGCAAAAACTTGCGCCCCGCTTTGCGCCCAAGCCAAAAGTTAAACAAACTGCCCAACATTATTGCAATGTAAGAAAGCAAAAACGCCTTCCATTTTGGAAAAATCAACACCCCTGTGATAGTAACCAAAATTGCAGGTAATTGCAAGATTGTTGTTTGCAAAAATTGCAAAAGCATAAATATCAGCGAGCTAAAAACCCCACCCTTTTCAACTGTTGCTTGCAGTTTTTCAACTGAATTAATTTTGTCCCAAACACCAAATTTTTTAAGCAGAAAAATAACAACTACAATCAAGCATATCAAACACGCAAAAAAAACAAGCCCACGCAAAATTGTTATTTGTTTTGAGTGAGTTTGTTTGGTTGTTTGTGTTTGTTCGTTTTCCATAATTTAATATATGATTGCTCAATCCAATAATTGACTTAATTGATCATATATACTCTTTAACTATCGTTGCCAAATTTTAGTTTTTTTGATTGCTTAAAAACTTTTTAAAAAACAAATCTGGATTTAAAATCAAATCTATGTTTTGGTTTATTTTTTCATTGCTCCAATTCCACCATTTGACTTTTTGCAAACACTCAATTTGTTTTTCATCAAAGCGATAACCTTTGATTTTTGCTGGCACGCCAACCACAATAGCATATGGCGGAACATCTTTTGTCACAACTGCTCCTGCGCCAATAATTGCCCCATCGCCAATGCTTTTTACAGTTGAAGAATTAATAAACACATTTGCACCAATCCACACATCATTGCCAATTTCAACTTTAAAAGTTTTGTTTGGGCTTTTTTCACAATCAACTGCTCTGTCAAACCATTTTTTGCGAGCAGTTTCATCCAAAAAACCTTCATAAAGCATTGCTGTGCTTATCATATTCATTGGGTGATTATCTTGGATTTGTGCAGTTGTTGCAATTGACGTAAATCTGCCAATTGATTTAATGTGATTGCCATTAAAAGCCTCTTCCAATCCTCTGCCAAAATAAGAGCCTTTGCCAATTTTCACTCCCATATATTCAGTGTCGGCAAGTTCAATTTGAAAATCTTTATTTTCATCTATCATATATTCTCCAATCTATATGTGCTTTTCAGTTTCTGCTATGATTTTGTCCATAATCTTAACCGCTTCAACTGGGTATTTGCCCGAAGCACTTTCGCCAGACAACATAACAGCATTTGCTCCGTCATAAAGCGCGTTTGCCACATCACTAACTTCCGCACGGGTTGGACGATTGTTGTAAATCATGCTTTCCATCATTTCAGTTGCAACAATAACAAATTTGCCTTTGCGCACAGTTTTTGCAATAATATCTTTTTGAATGTAAGGCAACTTTTCAACTGGCAATTCCACTCCAAGATCACCACGTGCAACCATAATGCCATCACTTGTTTCTATAATTTCATTCAAATTTTTAACACCCAATGCAGATTCTATTTTGGAAATTATTTTCATATTTCCGCCATTTTCTGTGATAAATTTTCTAACTGCCAACACATCTTTTTTGCTGTTGACAAAACTAATTGCCACCATGTCAAATTTGTTTTTTATTGCCCACAAGATGTCTTGTTTGTCAGCGTCATTAAGATATTTTATATTGAGTTTAAGGTTTGGAATAAACAAACTTTTGTTGTTGCTCAACACTCCAGAATTTTTGGCTGTTGTAACAATGTCTTTATCTGTTTTTTCCACAACTTTAAATTCAAGCAAGCCATCATTTGCTTTAATTACACTGCCAATTTTCACACTTTTAACAATACTTGGTTGATTGATTGAAACCATTTGTTCATTGCCTTGCACAGATTTGGAAGTAAAAACAAATTGTTGACCTTTTTTGATGTTAACCTTGCCATCAGCAAAAGATTTAACCCTAATTTCTGGCCCGCGAGTGTCAAGCATGAGCAAAAGTTTAGCACCCAACTCCTTTTTGATTTGTTTAACATTTGAAACAATCGTTTCCATATCTGGCTTAACAGCATGAGAAAGATTTATTCGCACAATATCCATGCCTGCTTGCGTCATCTTTTTCATTGTTTGATAATTTATACTGGCCGGCCCAATGCTTGCCACTATTTGTGTTTTGTTGTTTTTCATAACCCCTTCTTGTTTTTATTTTAACAAATCAGTTAAAAAATTCAAATTTTTTTGTGCTTTTTTTGATATTTTTATTGTAAAACACTTATTTTTGCAATTAAATATTGAAAATTTTAAAATTATTTTATATAATATACTTATATGGGGGTGAAATAGTCTCGACTGTTATGCTCTGATTTGATACGCATGTCGAGCGCCGGCTCGTTAAACGCGGCTTGTTTTTTGAAACAAATAAAATAAATCAAAACAACAATAAACTTGCTATGGCTGCCTAGTTGCGCCTAGCCGTCAGTTTGGCAGTACCGATATGTCAAAATCTGGCGTCGAATATCGGTGAACGATTGAATGCGTTGCCTAGCACATTTAATCGTACTATTAGGCTTGAAATTTGTTTGTGTTGGTGAAAGAAACAAATTTTGAAATATAGTCATCAACTAAACATGTAGTGTATGATTTCATCGCATGGCAGGACATGGGTGCAACTCCCATCACCTCCACCAATTTAAAACAAAAGGCAGTTAGAAAATATCAATCTAATTGCTTTTTTTAATGCTCACTTTTAAACAATTAATTAATTATGTAAACACAAAAATTTAAACGATAAAATTTGTGGCATATCTTAAAAATTTTGCTATTGACAACTTTGACTGCTAGTGTTAAAATGCAAATAAAGGAACATATATGCAAAAGTTGATTTTAAAGTTGACAAACAGGAATTCAAAATGCAGTGAAATTCAAACAAAAAGTTATGAACAACAAAACATTGATTTTGCCAATTTTATATTATCAACATCAAAACACAAAACGGACAAAATGTTCTCATCAAAACTTTCAAAAAAAGGTGGTAATTAACATGAAACACACAAGTTCTGGATTTTTTCATCAAGACACTTATATTGCGTTGGACAGCGACCTTGTGATTTGCTTTGCTCAAATGTACAACTGCCAAAAGCAATTCAATTTGGTTACAAAATCAATTTTAAAGAAAAACATCTACGCCGCACAAAACAATTTTGATGAATGCAAATTTGTGTTTGATTCAATAATGAACGGCACCATCAAACCAGTTGTAACAAATTCAATTTTTAATGAAATTAGTGGCAGCATTTATGGGCAATCGGGTCATTTAACCAACAATATCATGATTGAATTTTTAACGACATTTTGTTACGCGCCAAAGCCAAACGAATTGCTTTCAAAACGTAGACGCGACGAAATTCAAGTTTTGGCAAAACGCTATTGTTCACCATATAAAAATGCTCCAATGAATTTCACTTACAATGCTTACCTTGACATGACCGTGCCAGAAAACGACGCTGTTGCCATGGCGGAAGCAACTTGCCTTAATGTTTATTTTTTAACCTACAACGGCAAACATTTTGTTTGGAAAAACACAGGTAATTTCTCTGACGATTCTGCACCACTAAAAGCAAGAACAGTTGGCATTATTGAAATAAACAAACAAAACAACTATTTTACAAAACTTCCAACCGGATGTGAAATTGTGCCAAAGCCAATGCATTTGAGGGATTTTGTTAATGCTGTTAAAAATTGTGATGGTGGCATTCAATACTTTGATTGCTCAATGCCAGAAACAAACAAATTGGTTAAACTAGGCGAACTTATTGATATTGACGAATTTAATCAAGAAATTGACAAAAATATTAATTTATAATTTAAATTAAATTTAAAAAATTAATAAAAAATAATTAATTTAATATTAAAAAATGCCCTAATTTAAGTATTTTAGAGCATTTTTTTAAATTTATTTAATATAAATAATTTATAATCAATTAATTAATAATTAATTAATATTTATTTTTGATATATTAATTTTAAAAATCAATTATTAATTTGATTGCCTTAAATCTTTTTCAATTTGGCGCTTTTTTAAAGTTTCTCGTTTGTCTGCAATTTTTTTGCCCTTTGCAACTGCAAGTTCAACTTTAAGATTGCTGCCAACAAAATAAGCCTTTGTTGGAACAAGCGTCAACCTTTCTTGCTCAATTTGTTTTTTTAATTTTTCAATCTCCAATTTGTGGAGCAAAAGTTTTCTATCCCTGCGTGTTGTATCACCAAACCTGCCAGCATCAAAACTGTTTGAATATTGTTTGATGTAACTGTTGCGCAAAAAACATTCGTCATCTTTGATAAACCCATAACAATCAACCAAAGAAAAATGTCCAGCGCGAACAGATTTAATTTCATCGCCTGTTAACACTATCCCAGCCTCATATGTTTGCAAAATTTCATATTCAAATCTTGCGCGCCTATTTTCCGCCACCAATTTGTTTTGATTTTTATTTTCCATAATTTTATTTTATCACATAAGTTAATTTAAAACAAATGTTTGTTGTTCTTTTTATTTTTATTTAACATCCAAATAAAGAGTTTTTAAAATTATAAATAATTGTACAAAAAAGAGCACGCACTTGCATGCCCTTTTTATATTTAAAATCAATTAAATTTCGTTTGTTACAACTTCATATTGTGTTGTATTGTTAACATTTGCTGCGTTACCAAATACATTGTAAACTGCAATCGCTGCACAATTTTCTGTTTTAACATTAATTGTTGTGCCTTTAACGATGTTCAAAGTTGGATTACCGCCAGGATATTTGTCAGCTCCAACAGCATTTACAACAACTGCATCGCCTGTTGCTGGTTGTTGTCCTGATACAAAACTATATTCAACTTTTGCACCAGTTGCATTAAGTGTTGCGCCATTTATTGTTGTGTCGCCAGATCTAAGATATACAGCTGTTTGTGATGTGATTGTTGCAGCATCAATAGTTAAAGTGCCACTATTTGGCATATAAACGCCATTTTCGCCACCTTCAATAACAGCTCCATCATGAATGTTAATCACAACATCGCCTTGACCTTTAGTTCCATTACCGGAAACAGCATTTGTGTCTCCAAAAACTTTAACTTTGCCAAACAAATCTAATTGTGAACTTGGGTCAACAATTGTAATACCTGGAGAAGTTGTTTCCTCTTTATGGTTTGCAATGATTGTGAAATTGCTTTCAACAGTCAATTTACCTCCATTTTCAACCCAAATACCCCATCTGTAAGTGTCAAGTGTACCGTTTTTGAGAACAACTTCTACTGGATCAGTAACTGTTCCATCTTCTTTCACGTCAAAGCCACCTGATTGAGAAGCTGTAAGTTTGCGCCCACCAAAATCAATAGTAACTGATTTGTTGAGCGGAATGTAACTATCAACTGTTGCATCTTTAAGCAATGTTACAGTTGAGCCAGCTTCCATATTTGCAAAAATTTCTTTTGTTACTGTTTCGTAAGTTGTTGTAACACCAGAGCCTGAAACAACTTTCAAAACAGCTTTGCCATCATCATCGTTTTTATTGCATGCGGTAAACACAAACAATGATGAAACCATCAAGCAGCAAGCAATCATGAAGCCTAAAAATGATTTTCTTTTTATCATAGTTCCCCCTAATTTTTATTTGAGATATCAACATTTGAAATGCTATCTCTTGTTTTAATTGTAACAGATATCTTTTTCTAACACAACTAAAAATCGATTAATTATTCCAAATTCGTTTTTTCGACAAAAGTCGACAAATTTAATAGTTGTTCAATCAAGGTATAATATACAAATTTAATTGTTTGTATAACTCAAACTTTCAATTATCTTTTGTTTTTGCCAGATTTTCTGCTTGTTTTGCCATATTTTTTTGTGCTTGATTTGTTTTTGCCACGCGCAGTGCGTTTAAAGTTTTGCTTGTCTGCTTTTTTTGCGTTTTTGTTAACAACAAATGCGCCCAATTTGATTGAAGCATCAGCCAAAACAAAATCAACTTGGCGCAATTGAGTGTTGCTGTTTGCAACCAAAATTTCAATTTTATCGCCAATTTTATAAGTGTGTGTTTGCCCATTCAAGCTCAAACTCATATCATCATATTCATAACTATCCATTGGCAAATCTTCCGCACGAACAAGCCCTTCAACACCATTATCTAATTCAACAAAAATGCCAAATTCCTGCACACCAGAAATTGTGCCAACAAATTTTTCGCCCAAAAACTTTTGCATATACAATGCTTTTTTGTAATCATCAACTTCACGCTCCGCTTCGTCCGCATTCTTTTCAGTTAAACTTGATTGTTCGCTTGCGCGCTCCACGATTGGCACGTACTTGCGTTTTAACTCGTCCAAAGGCACGCCATTTATATATTGTTTGATTATGCGATGAATTATCAAATCCGGATAACGCCTAATAGGACTTGTAAAATGACAATAATACTCGCTTGCCAAACCAAAGTGCCCCAAGCATTGTGGACAATATCTTGCTTTCATCATGCTGCGCAACATCAATTTCATCATTGTTGCTTCACCCGGCAAACCTGCAATCTTTTTGGTTATAAGTTGAAAAGCCATTGGTTTGTCGCCGTCTTCGTCCAAATTGTTGCTTACACCCATGCCATTAAGGAGATTGGTTATGCGTGCCAGTTTGTCCGCATCTGGTTTTTCGTGCACACGATAAATAAACGGCAATTTTTTGTCAAAATAAGTTTTTGCAACGCATTCGTTTGCAAGCACCATCAAACTTTCAATAATTTCGTGTGATTCATCTTGCACTCGTTTTTCGATGCTAACAATTTCGCCTGCATCATTTTCCAAAATGTATGGTTCTGGCAAATTAAACCTGATTTCACCACGCGCTTCACGCAATTTTTTAAGCTTTTGTGATATTTCTTGATATGCCAAAATGTCATTATAAACATCAGCATATTTTTCAATCAACAATTGGTCGCCTGCCAAAATGTTGGTTATTTCAGTGTAAGTCATGCGGTGGCTTGAACAAATCACGCCTTCTTGCACTTTTGAACTTACAACTCTTGCATCATCGTCAAGCAAAATTTCAACTGAAAGTGTAAGTCTGTTAACGCCTTCATTCAAGGAACATATACCATTGGACAATTCCTTTGGCAACATAGGAATAACTTGATTGGAAAAATAAACACTTGTGCCACGCTCGTAGGCAGATTTGTCCAAAGCAGAATTTTCAACAACATAATTGCTAACATCTGCAATATGAACAAAAAGCCTATAACCCTTTGGCAATTTTTCAACAGACAAAGCGTCGTCAAAATCTCGTGCATCTTCACCATCGATTGTTATAACTTTGTGCTTTGTAAAATCTGTGCGTTTTTTAAAGTCCTTTAAATTGACAACTTGGCTTACGCTTTTTGCTTCGTTGAGTGTTTTTGCATCAAATTTGTCAACAAGATTAAATGAACGGATAATGGACAATTGTTCTGCTTTTGGTTGGTTTGCTTTGCCCAAAATCTCCACAATTTTGCCACGTGCCAAATTTTTTGTTATACTGTCAACATCAAGTTCAACCCAAACTTTTTGATTGTTTTGCGCATTCAACGCATTGCCTTTTAAAATCCTAATTTGTGGCAGTCTTGGGTCATCTGGAAACACAACATTTTTAGATTTGCCAACAATATATGTGCCAACAACATGCGTTGTGTTTCTGGTTAAAACTTTAACAACGCGTGCTTCAATATCTTCGTCCGACTTTGTGTTTGTTATCTCAACCAAGCACAAGTCCCCGTCAAGCGCACCATTAATTGCAAAAGCAGGGATAAAAAAGTCTGGATAATTTTCCACCTTTGCAAAACCAAACCCTTTTTTGTTAACACTTATGATTGCTTTAAGGTATCCCCTATCTTGTGAAATTGAAACCTTGTTGTTTTCGTCCAAAAACAAATCGCCATTGTTAATCAAGGTTAAAAGTTGATTCTTTATGTCAACTGTTGCTTCTGCTGTTAATTTGTTCAGTTCTTTTGTTAATGAATCTAAACCTGAATAACTCAATTTATTTTTTCTAATCAAATCAATGTAATTTTTTTCCATATATACTATATTATCAAAAATTAACGCAAAATACAAAGAAAACTACTGCACAATTTTGCAATTTTGTTTAAAGGTTTTAACTCTTTTTTGCTATTTTGTTTTGTCAACATTAAAAATTTAACTTCTTCTTTTAAATTGACATAAAAAAATGCGCCTAAGCGCACTTTTTAAAACATTGTAGGAATTTTAACCAACAAGCAGTATACCACGATGAAGAAAACAATCACACCAGCAATGATATATGCCAATTTTGTGATACGCCCTTCACGAGAACCGCCTTTGTTTTGAGCATAATAACTGTCTTGATTGCCAGTGATAACATTGCTTGCATCGCCATCGCCATTAATTTGCATAAACACAAGCACAATCAAAGCCAATGCAAGGATTGCCAAAACAACCAAACAGATGCTTTGAAGCACTGGAAATGATTTTGAAATCCATTGTGGCACAGTACCTAAAATATAACTCATAAATCCTCCATAATTAACGAATAAGAAACATCTTAAAAAGATGTTATTGCATTCAAAATATATTTTTGCGTTTGTATTATAACATACCTAAATATTATTTACAAGCAAAAAATTAAAATTTAAACCAAATATTAATCAACTTAACCAATATTTTGCAAATTAATGCCTAATGTAAGTTAAGTAAATCAAAAATGCAAACAACAAAATTGCAAGCACAAGCAAACCTGCTTTTTCAAACGTTTTTTGAGTGCCGTTGTGCGCCTTAAAAAAGTTCATTATTGAAAGCAAACCGCCGGCCAACAAAAGCAACCAGATTGTTGCAAACCAGATTGTTGGCATACTTTGAAAAAAATTTACAACTTGAAAATAAGCAGATTTCATATGTTTTTCCTTTGTTATTTCATTTTAGCAAACATTCACAATATTGTCAATTATATCGATGTTGTAATGCACTATTTTAGCAAACTACTGCCCTCAAAATCCTTGTTTGGTTCAACACCAAGCAACTGCAAAAATGTTGGAGCAACATCTTTAAGCCCGCCTTGTGGTTTAAGTTTGTGAGGCACATCGTCAACAACAGCAAACATAACTTTGTTTAATGTGTGTGCATAGTGTGGTTCTCCGTTTGGATAACGCATTTGTTCACTGTTGCCGTGGTCTGCTGTGATAATCACAAAATATCCGTGTGCTTTTGCGTTTTCCACAATCGATTTAAGGCAACCGTCCAAATATTCAAGCGAAGTTACAACTGCATTGTAATCTCCAGTGTGCCCAATCATATCTGGATTTGAAAAGTTGACAATAATTGCGTCATATCCGTCTTTAATTGCTTCATTTGTTTCTTCTGTGATTTTGCCCGCTTGCATTAAAGGAGTTTTGTTGAATTTGTCCGTTTTGATTGTAGGAATGTGAATTCTATCTTCACCCTTAAAAGGTTGCTCATTTCCGCCATTCAAAAAGTAAGTAACATGTGCATACTTGGTTGTTTCGCTAATTTTAACTTGTTTTAAACCAAGTTTTGAAAGATATTCACTTAAAGTGTTGTTGACTTTTGTTTTTGGATACAAAACCTTTGTTTTGGCTGTTGCAACATCTGCCATTGTTGCAAGTTTAGCAGGCGTTTGTGCCAAAATCTTAACAATTTCACGCAGTCTATCTTCCCTAAAATTGAAAAAGAACAAATAGTCATTGGCAGACAATTCAAACTTATGTTTTGTTTTTACATGCACTGGTTTAACATATTCATCCGTGTTTCCAATAGCATGTTGCGCACGCAAATAATTTTCAACATCTTCTGGCAAAATTTCGTTGTCTGTTTCAAGCATGGCTTTTTTGGCAATTTCGATGCGGTCATAATTGCTTTCTCTATCCATTGCGTAAAATCTGCCACCTATGCTTGCAATTTCACAATGTTGAACCTTTTTCATCTTTTCACGCAATATTTTTAAATATTTCAAACTATCAGCACTGCCACAATCTCTGCCATCAGTAATCAAGTGTAAATAAATATGTTTTGCTTTGCCGCTAAAAACTTTCATAAGTTCATAGCAATGATTGATATCACTATGAACATTTTTATCACTCATCATACCAATTAGATGAACATCTCCGCCTGATTTAACCAATTCTTCAACAATAGTTACCAAAACTTTGTTATCTTTAAATTTGCCAGAATCTATTTCATCTTTAATCAATTTTGCTGTTGAAGCAACAACTCTGCCAGAGCCGATTGTCAAATGCCCAACTTCACTTCCGCCCATTTCTCCAGCAAAAAGCCCAACAGCTTCGCCATCAGTTCTCAACAAAGATATATTGCTTTTTAAACTATCCAAAAAAGGAGTTTTTGCATTGACAACTGCATTAAATTTGTCTGGTTTCCCTTCTCCGTATCCATCAAGAATAATCAACAAACCTTTTTTTGACATAAATCCCCCTTAATCAATTTTAATCTAATTTAAAATTTTAAAACAAAAAATTTAATTTTAAACAAAAATAGAGCACAATAAATGTGCCCTAAATTTAAACATTTTCAATTATCTCAACACAAGGCAATTTTTTACCTTGCAACAAGGCTAAACTAGCCCCGCCGCCTGTTGACATATGTGTTATTTTTTTAGCATAACCCAAATTTTGAATTGCAGCGATGCTATCACCACCACCGATTAAGGACACAGCATTGCTTTTTGCAACATATTTTGCAATTTTGTTTGTCCCTTTGCGGAAACGATCATATTCGTAAACACCCAAAGGGCCATTCCATACAATTGTTTTTGCTTTTTTAATTGGTTTTTTAAACATTTTGATTGTTTTTGGGCCAATATCCATGCCTTGATATGCTTCATCAAAGAAACCACTCATAAAACGTTTGCTTTCAGCATCTTCACTAAATTCTTTTGCACCAATATTATCAATAGGCAAAACAACTTTTACGCCCTTTTCTTTTGCTTTGTCCAAAATTTCTTTTGCCAAGTCTATTTTGGAATTATCAACAATCGAATTGCCAACAGCCCCACCAATTGCCTTGATGAAAGTGTAAGCCATGCCACCACCAATCAAAATTGTGTCTGCAATATCAAGCAGATTTTCAACAACTGGAAGTTTGTCAGACACTTTTGCGCCACCCAAAATGGCAACAAATGGATGTGCTGGGTTGTTCATGACTTTGTGGAACATTTCAAGTTCATGTTCAACCAAAAAGCCAATTGCATTTGGCAACAAACGAGAAACTCCATAAGTTGATGCATGTTTGCGATGTGCTGTTGCAAAAGCTTCAAACACATATATATCCGCAAATTCTGCCAAACGAGCAGCAAACTCCGGATTGTTTTTTTCTTCTTCTGGATAAAAACGAATATTCTCAAGCATAAGGATATCACCTTCATGCATTTTATCTATCATTTCTTTGGTGCTATCAGCCCAAACATCTTCAGCAAAAGATATAGGCCTGTCCAACAATTTGCTTAATCTTGAAAGCACAGGACGAAGCGACAATTTGCTGTCAACTTGGCCATTAGGTCTGCCCAAATGAGAACATAAAATAATTTTGGCGTTATGCTCCAACAAATAATTGATGGTTGGCAAAGTTGCAACAATGCGTTCATCATCAACAATTTTTAAATCTGCGTTTATTGGAACATTGTAGTCCACTCTCAAAAACACGCGCTTATTAGTTACATCAACATCTCTAATAGTTCTTTTCATATTAACTCCAAGAAATTGGTTTAGTCCTTGTATAGGCGAAGTGAATATAACAATCCACCCAAATTATATACACTTATAATAACATATCGAAAAATATTTTCAAAATAAATTTTAACAATACATCAAAATTTAGCACAAATTCTTTTGATTTTTGTCAAAAATTTGCCACAACTGCTCAAATCACGCCGTTGATTTAATGCAAAAAATCTTATTGCGTTTTTTGTCGAATTTTATTTTCTACAACTTGTGTTTTTTAATTTTAAAATTTAATAAATATGTAATATATCAAAAATTCAAAACGCTAACCTTATAAAAATTGCGCGTTAATTTTTTGCATTTAACAACATCAACTCCGTGATTGGAACAAAAGATGTAAATTTTTTTGTTGGAACAATGCTCAACTCTAACATTTATTGGTTTATCGTTAAGCACAATTTTGTTGCTGCCAGCATAGTTTGTTTTTGCCCCACCAACAACAAAGTTTACATAATTATCCTTTTTGGTTGCATTGTTAAATTTTTGCAATTGTTTTCTCAAACAAACTTTAACTCCCAATTCAAATGTTGACAAATAAATTTTTTTGCCGTCGCTAACAATCAACGACTTTGTTTTTTTGCCAGCTTTAACAACAAAAACGCCAGCAACAACAATTGCTTTTAGAGTTTTTGCCAACAAGTTAAGCTCTTGCGTCACAACTCCAAAATCAAATAATTCATCTTTAAAAATATAATCATAAATAATGCCAAAATTAAACACCAGCAAATCACATTGCTTAATTTTTGAAAAATGATTTAAATAAAATGATTTATAACTGCCACCAGAAACGCAAACAATCTTCATACTATATAGTATGAATTTTTTTGGTTTTTGCTAAATACACTCAACACCCGCATTAAGCACATTTTCAATGTCAGCGTTGCTTATGAAATATAAAATGCTCTTACCGTCCCTAGAACATTCAACAATATTTAATGACCTCAAAATTTTGAGTTGATGACTTATGGTTGTTTGATTAGATTCCAAAATTATTGCAATGTCACCAACGCAAAGAGGTTTTATTGTCAATAAAATTATTATTTTAAGCCTTGTATCATCACTAAAAGCATAAAAAAAGTTTGCAAAATTTTTTAAGTCATTTGGTTTTGGCAAATGCTTTTTCAAATTAATTTCTTCACTTATTTCCATAAAACAATAATAACAAATCAAGATTTTCAAAAAAAGTTTTCACATTGTTTTATTGTGTCGAATAAATACAAATAACATAAAAAAATATTTAAGGAGCAAGAAAATGAATATAAATGCGTTTTATATTTTATTTGCAATCTTGATTGCAATAATTGCACAAGCGACAAACACCGATTTGGCAAACAACACAACCTTTTTATTGCTTTTATTGCTTGCTTTGGGTGCATATGGTCAAAGCTCAAACAACAATAATAACTGTTATGTTTATGGTCAACAACGCAGTTTTATTTAATAAATTCAAATTAATTATTAAAATCACAAAAAACGCAAAAAATCCACATTTTTGTGGATTTTTTATTAATTTAATTAATATTTAATTTGTAATTAATTATTTTTTATTAAAATATTTTTTAATTATTTTAAATTTATTTTTTAATTTTCAAAATAATTTATTCCCATATTTGTTTTCATTTTCATTAAATTAGTATAGGCAACTTTTCTTGCCTTTTCTGTGCCGGCACGCAAAATTTCAAAAACATTTTCAGGGTGTTGAGCCAATTCTTTTCTTCTTTCACGTATTGGTTGCAAAAGTTCTTGAAGAATGTTGTTTAAGAATTTTTTAATTTTCATATCACCCAAACCACCACGCATATAGTGGGCTTTTAATTCTTCTAGAGATGAATATTCTGGCAAGTATTTTTCAAAATGTTCAGGTTTACAGAACACATCAAGATAAGTAAACACGGTGTTACCTTCAACTTTGCCAGGATCTTCCAAATGAACATGATTTGGGTCAGTGTACATTGAAAAAACTTTTTGTTTAATCACGTCAGGCTCATCACAAAGATAAATGCAATTGCCAAGTGATTTACTCATTTTGGCTTTTCCGTCAATGCCAACCAATCTATAGCAACTTTCTTTTTCTGGCAAAACAGCTTGAGGTTCAATCAAAGTTTCACCATAAAGATTATTAAATGAACGCACAATTTCTCTTGCCTGTTCTATCATTGGCAATTGGTCATCGCCAACAGGAATTACATTTGCGTTAAATGCGGTTATGTCCGCTGTTTGACTTACTGGATATGTTAAAAATCCCATAGGTATTGCACCACTAAAATCTTTAGATTTAAGTTCCTCTTTAACGGTAGGGTTTCGCTCAAGCCTTGCAAGTGTAACAAGGTTCATATAATAAAAAGTAAACTCAGTCAACTCGCTCACTTCACTTTGCACAAAAAATGTAACCTTGTTTGGATCAAGCCCTACAGACAAATAGTCCAACATCACATTAAGAACATTGTCCCTAACCTTTTGAACATTGCCAAAGTTATCAGTTAATGCTTGGCTATCAGCTAACATCACATAAAATTCATCATAGCCACCTTTGTTTTGCAATTCTATCCTTCTCATCAAACTTCCAACATAGTGACCTATATGCAAATTGCCAGTTGGTCTATCGCCAGTTAAAATAATTTTTTTATTCATAAATTTCTCCTTAAATTTTAATTGTTAATATTAATTTTTTATTATTAAAATAATTTTTTATTGTGTAAAACACTTTCTATTGTTTTTTTATAAAATAGTTTTATATATTTTGTTGCCGTATTAATATATTTAATTTTAAAATCTAAATAATTGTTTAGTTTTTTTATTTTTTTTGAATAATAATTGTTTAATTTTATTTTTAATATATTTATTTTAATTAAAATAAAAAACTCAACATACCATAAAAACATGTTGAGTTTATAATCAAAAGTTTTCGTGGCGCACAAAATACCACTTACACACTGTGTAAGAATATTTACCAAATGCGCCAACTTAATCTTTTCATATTATCTCCTAAAATTTAAAGCAAATTGCTTAAATCTATATAAATATTATCAAATAAACATTTGCATGTCAAGGTTTTTGCAAAATTTATTGATTTGTATTTAGCCAGTTTGACTATTATCAATCCAACTTGTTTTTCCTTCGTTTTGTTTCATATATTATCATTGCAATCAAATTTAAAGCATACAAAATTGAAAACAATATCAACATAATATCAAAAATAATTTGAGAATTAGAAAAACTTAACAGAACAACCAAAGCATAAGTTATCATGCGCACAAAACACAAAATGAATTCTATCATCGCTTGATGTTCACTTATGTCTTGATATAAACCCGCCTCTTTCAAATCTCTATTGCGAATTATATCATAATGAACTTTAAATAATGTTCCTGATATCGCTGCGCAAAAGTTAAAGATTATGACTGTGGTTAAACTAGGCAAACAGACAAACAATACTGCACCTATAATAGGAAATAAACTAAACAAGATATATAAACTGTTGCGGTGTCCTTCTTTTGTGAATCTTGAAAACAAAATGGCCGTAAGCACAACTGACACACCCACAACACTTGTGATTGCACCAAGGCTCAAATTACTGCCACATTGCAACATAATGCACACACTCATAAGAGTGGAAAGCACTGATGTTGTTCCATAAATTATGCTAACCTTATAAACACTTTTAATTTTAAAATACATTGATGGATTTTGTTTTAAACGTTTGAAATAGTCAATCAAATCAAAATTGCTGTTTTCTGGTTTTTTTGCCTTAACAACAAACGACACTGCAATTTGCATGGCACATATAAACAAAACATAGATTGCAACTTGACTAAATGTTGAAATTTCAATCAAAGCGCCAATTGTGATTGGAAACACCACACTCACACTTTTTTGCAAAACAAATGTTAAAACCGCAAATTTGCTCATGCTGGTTCGGCTAACCATTTCTTGTTTTAACACATTATAACTTGACCAATACACACCTTTAGAAACACCATCAAGCAAACCTGCAAGCCAAATATATTGCGCTATCACTTCGCCGTAAAACACAGAAAAAACTACAACAAGTGTTCTTAACAGCAATGCCAACCTATAAATCCAAATCCTGTTTGTTTTGGCAACCAAGAAACTAAAAATAAAATAGCCCAACAACATGCAAGAATATGAAATCAATTCAAACAAACCTGCTTTAAAACAATAATTATAAGCACTTGTTGAAAATTGATATAGATGTGCAATAAGGAAAGTTGAAATAAACAAGTCTATAACATTGGCAAAAGTGTGACAAAAAGCCAAACCACGATTTGCATGATTATCTTTTTGGCTGGTTTTTATATCATAATTATAACTCATATGCCTATTATACACAAAACTTAAAAATAATTAAAATAATTTATCAATATTTGCAAAATTTTGTAGGTTTAATCGCTCAAAAATCGTTTAAAAAATTAACAAAAATAATTTTAGGGCTAAAAATTTTTTTATATTTTAAACAAAAAAAATCTCGCGGTATAGCGAGATTTTTTAACAAAGCACCAAAAATATTGACTCTTTGTTGTTATTGAAAGGTTTTACTGGCCGAGCAAAACCTTTATGCTACAACATAAAATTATCATTCACTTTGTGTTTGGTAGCTAATCAAGCATAAAGCAGATGACCACAATCTACCCTAACCATTCAATTTAAGTGCAACAAATTCAATTTGATCAGGACCAAACTTGTTGACGCTTAACTTAAATAGAAAGTTTAGATTATACAATTTTAACCTATAAAAGGATTTATATTTGTTAAATCAATTACCGCAAGTCATTCAGCACTTAACTTTTGGCAGATTGTTTAACCGATTTAATTAATTTGCAGGAATTGTTTAAACTTGATTAACCAAGAATTTCAGAAACAACACCTGAACCAACTGTACGACCACCTTCACGGATAGCGAATCTCATACCTTTTTCAATAGCGATTGGGTGAATGAGTTCGATTTCCATTGTGATGTTATCGCCTGGCATAACCATTTCAACACCGTCTGGGAGTTTGATTGAACCAGTAATATCAGTTGTACGAACATAGAATTGTGGACGATATCCATTGAAGAATGGAGTATGACGACCACCTTCTTCTTTCTTCAAAACGTAAACTTCAGCTTTGAAGTGTGTGTGAGGTGTGATTGAACCTGGTTTAGCAAGAACTTGACCACGTTCAATTTCGTTACGTTGGATACCACGAAGCAACAAACCTGCGTTATCACCTGAACGAGCTTCGTCAAGTGATTTACGGAACATTTCGATACCTGTGATAACAACTTTACGTGTAGGTTTAATACCAACCAATTCAACTTCTTCGTTGAGGTGGCAAACACCACGTTCTACTCTACCTGTAGCAACTGTACCACGACCTGTGATTGAGAACACGTCTTCAACTGGCATCAAGAATGGTTTATCAGTATCACGAACAGGGTCTGGGATGTAGCTGTCAACAGCGTCCATCAATTCACGGATGCAGTCGCAAGCTGGATCATTAACGTTACCAGCAGAAGCAGCTTCCAAAGCTTTAAGAGCTGAACCCTTAATGATAGGAGTTGTGTCTCCTGGGAAACCATATGAATTCAACAATTCACGAATTTCCATTTCAACAAGGTCGATAATTTCTGGATCATCAACTTGGTCGATTTTGTTCAAGAATACGATGATGTATGGAACACCTACTTGACGAGCAAGCAAAATGTGTTCTTTTGTTTGAGGCATTGGGCCGTCTGTAGCAGCAACAACAAGGATTGCGCCGTCCATTTGAGCAGCACCAGTGATCATGTTTTTAACATAGTCAGCGTGTCCTGGGCAGTCAACGTGAGCGTAGTGACGTTTTGCTGTTTCATACTCAATGTGTGATGTGTTAATTGTAATACCACGTGCTCTTTCTTCTGGAGTGTTATCAATACCAGCATAGTCTTTTTTATCAGCATTGAAACCCATACCAGCAAGTGTCAAGTTAATAGCAGCGGTTAATGTAGTTTTACCGTGGTCAACGTGGCCAATAGTACCAATGTTAACGTGTGGTTTAGTTCTATCAAATTTAGCTTTAGCCATTTTAAAAATTCTCCTTTTTAAATATAAACAATTATATTCTAATTTAATTTGTTAATTAAAGTCAAGCGAATTAACACGCTTTTTTATTTTCTTTTTTGTTGCAATTTTTCAAAATTTTTGTGCAATTGAACAATGTCAAATTCAGCAACAAACTTAAAACATTGTTCAATTACATTTCAAATTTTTTGCAATTACAAAACAAATTTAAACTGACTTCAACAAGATTATTGAGCCAATTTTTTTCTGTCGCCAATAACTTTATCAGCAACATTTTTTGGACATTCAGCGTAGTGGTCAGGAACCATTGTGAATGTACCACGACCTTGTGTGCAACCACGAAGGTCTGTTGAGTAACCAAACATTTCGCTAAGTGGAACTTCAGCGTGAATAACTTGGCTGCCATATTTAGCTTCTGTGCCTGTGAGCACGCCACGACGAGATGTCAAGCCACCCATAACAGAACCAAGATATTCGTCTGGTGTTGTAACTTCAACTTTCATGATAGGTTCAAGCAAAACTGGGTCTGCTTTAGCCATAGCGTCTTTAAATGCCATAGAACCAGCAATTTTAAACGCCATTTCACTAGAGTCGACATCGTGGTAAGAACCGCCCAACAAAGTAACTTTGAAGTCGATTGTTTCATAACCAGCAACAACACCGGCTTTTTTGGCTTCTTGAATACCAGCGTCGATTGGTGGGATAAATTCTTTTGGAACTTCACCGCCAACAACTTTGCTTTCAAAGATGTAACCTTTGTCTCTTTCCAATGGTTCCATCAAAATCTTACAATGACCGTATTGACCACGACCACCAGATTGTTTGATGTATTTACCTTCAGCTTCAACAGCTTTACGGATTGTTTCTTTGTAAGCAACTTGAGGTTTACCAACGGTAACTTCAACGCCAAATTCACGTTTCATACGGTCAACCAAAATGTCAAGGTGCAATTCGCCCATACCAGCGATAATTGTTTGACCTGTTTGGTCATCAGTGTATGATTTGAAAGTTGGGTCTTCTTCCATCAATTTAGAGATAGCGATGCCCAATTTTTCTTGTGCTTGCTTGTCTTTAGGTTCGATTGCTTGTTGGATAACTGGTTTCATAAATTCCATTTCTTCCAACTTGATAGGATGATTTTCGTCGCAAAGTGTGTCGCCTGTGCCAGTGTTTTTCAAACCAACAACTGCGCAGATATCACCTGCCAAAACTTCATCAATATCAGTACGGTTATTTGCATGCATGTGAAGCAAACGACCGATACGTTCTTTTTTGTCTTTACTTGCGTTCAAAACGTAGCTACCAGCACTCAATTTGCCGCTGTAAACACGGATAAATGTGATACGGCCAACATATGGGTCAGTTGCAATTTTAAATGCAAGGGCTGCAAAAGGTTCATTATCACTGTTGTTACGAGTAACTGCTGTGCCGTCTGGTAATGTACCTTTAATTGGTGGTACATCAATTGGGCTTGGCATATAGTCAACAACCGCATCAAGCAATTCTTGAATACCTTTGTTTTTTGCAGCTGTTCCGCACAAAACTGGGAACATTTTAAGAGTACAAGTTGCTTTACGAATACCTTTTTTGATTTCATCGATAGTAAGTTCTTCACCAGCGAAGAATTTATCCAACAATTCATCATCAGTTTCAGCAACTGACTCAATCATTTTTTGTCTGTATTCTTGAGCCATAGCAAGCATATCAGCTGGGATTTCTTCTTCCCTAATATCTTTGCCAAGGTCATCGTAGAATACATACGCTTTCATTTTAATAAGGTCAACGATACCTTTAAATGTTTCAGCTTCGCCAATAGGAAGTTGAAGAGGAACAACATTTGCTCCCAAAACATCTTTCATTGATTTAACTGCTTTTAAGAAGTTAGCATCATTGATGTCCATTTTGTTAACAAAGCAAAGTCTTGGAACGTTGAACTTACTTGCTTGACGCCAAACGTTTTCACTTTGAGCTTGAACGCCGGCACGAGCACTAAACAACGCAACTGCACCATCAAGCACTTTCAAACTACGTTCAACTTCAACTGTAAAGTCAACGTGTCCTGGAGTGTCGATAATATTGATTGTGCAATCTTGCCACTTACAGGTTGTACAAGCAGAAGTGATTGTGATACCACGTTCTTGTTCTTGTGCCATCCAGTCCATTGTTGCTTCACCATCGTGTACTTCACCAATTTTGTGGTTAATACCGGTGTAGAACAAAATACGTTCAGTGGTGGTTGTTTTACCGGTATCGATGTGAGCCATAATACCGATATTTCTAATTTTTTGTAATGGTACTGTTCTTGCCATTTAATCCCCCTTAAATTACCAACGATAGTGTGCAAAAGCTTTGTTTGCTTCGGCTTGTCTGTGCATATCGTCGCGTTTTCTGATTGCTCCACCAGCTTGGTTGTAAGCATCAGCAATTTCAGCACTTAATCTTGCGTCCATTCCGCGTTCATTACGCTTTCTAGCAGCCATAACAATCCAACGGATTGCAAGAGTTTGTTGTCTATCAGCACTAACTTCCATAGGAACTTGATAGTTTGCGCCACCAACACGTCTAACTTTTGTTTCAAGTTTAGGTTTAACGTTTTCAATTGCTTGGTTAAGCACAACCATTGGTTCTTCACCAATTTTTTCAGCGGAAGTTTTCATAGCACTATAAACGATTGATTGAGCAATACCTTTTTTGCCATCTACCATAACTTGGTTAATGATTTTAGAAACCAATGTTGAATTGTATAATGGATCAGGTATTACATCACGCTTTACAGCAGCATTTCTTCTTGACATAAATTTTCTCCTTATATATTTTAGATTGCCAAACCAAGCAATAAAATTTTACAATTCAAAACCGATATCGTTAAGATATTCAGTTTGCTCTTGATTTGACATTGTTTGCAATTTTTGTTTAAACATTGCAACAGCCTTGTCAACAGCCAACTCTTGTTCTGTTTTTTGTTTTCCAACAATAAATTCGCTGTGTGGCAATGTTTCAATCCAACGACAAAACTCGCGCCATTCAGGCAAACGATGATTTTTGCGTTGTCCATATAATGTTTTTAAAGCCCTATAATTTGTTGTAAGCCTTGCGGTCAATTCAAAACCACTTGGCAAGTTATACAAAAGTTTAAGGTATCTTTCTGCTTTTTCATCAGCATCAGCGGGGTCACAATCAAGATATTCTTGTTTGATTTCTTCAAGCCTTTTTAAAATAAGTTTGTCAACATATTTGTTACATTGAGTTGATAGTTCAAACTTACTTGCTCTATGCATTGTTGACTGACTTGAAACAAAATAAACAAATCTATATCTTTCCATTTCCACCCACATTTTGTTTGAACATCTCAAATCAAACGAAACCAAACAACCTGTGAGAAATTGGTCATGCCCTTCACCCTTTTGTGATTGCGCCAATTTTTCAACTGTTTCTGTTACCACATCAGTTGGAATATCTGGGTCAATCGCCATTGGGTATTTGCTTGCCTTAACACTTTCACTTAAATCATAAGTTTTAACATTACTAACTTTCATTTTTAAACCACCTTAATTAATATTGCAATGTTTAATTAAATGGTTTATTAAAATAAATTTGGCGTTAGCCTAAACAATAATTTGTTTTAAATATTATTTAGGGCATTTAGCGCATAACAATTTATATTTTGAAGCCGTAGGCGAACAAAATTAAATTATTTAGGGCGTTTAGCGCCGTATTTACTTCTACCTTGTTTACGTTTTTGAACAGCAGCTGTATCAAGCGCACCACGAACAACGTGATAACGTACACCTGGAAGGTCAGGAACACGACCGCCACGAACCAACACTACGTTGTGTTCTTGCAAGTTGTGGCCTTCACCTGGGATATAGCAAGTTGTTTCTTTGCCATTAGATAAACGCACACGGCAGATTTTACGTAAAGCTGAGTTTGGTTTTTTAGGTGTTGTTGTTGTAACTGTCAAGCACACACCACGTTTTTGTGGGCATTCGTCCAAAAGAATTGATTGTGATTTTGCAGTTTGTTTAACACGACCTTTTCTTACCAATTGATTAACTGTAGGCATTTTTCCTCCTTAAAAATTTTGAATGTGAAATTTGTAATATTTTCAGCAAAATTTTGCCAAAAACAAAACATAAGTTTTCCACATTTTTGCCACATTATGTGGCATTTTGTTTTGGGTTAAGCATTTTTCCAAAACAAGTTGCATTGCCAAACAATGCATGGTTGGTTTTAAAGCAAAACCAACAAAAAGCAACCTCTTCCTAATGGCAAAGCAGCATTTTGCCATAGTCGGAAAGATTATACTAAATTATAGACATAAAGTCAATAGTTTTATCAATTTAAACGCCCAAAATTTAGCAACATTTTGCCTAACAATTTTAATTGAGATAAACAACATGTTTTGTTAAGTTGTTTTCATTTGCTTAATTAAACATTGCATGAATATGCTATCAAATTAATCTTCAAAAATCCACATCCCAAAAACACAAAAATCTTATTCTTTCCATAAGCAAATTTTATATAAAACTTCACACAAACATAAAAAAAGATACACTCCCATCAAGTTGGTTTCGACATGACAGCCTTGTGCTGAAAAGCTGTTACATCGATAAAAACTTGTTTTTTGAGTGCATCTTTTTAATAAGTTAACTCAATTTATTGATTGAATTGGTAATGACTAGCATTACGAATGGCTTCCATTGAACTAAATAAGTTCAATGATTGCCATTTCAGCAGCGTCGCCTTTGCGAGCACCAACTTTAAGGATACGAGTGTAACCGCCACCTTGACCAAGTTCTTTAGCGCGTGCAGCATATTTTGGAGCGTACACGTTAAAGATTTTTTCACAAAGTGGGTTTTTGATATTGTCGATACGAGCGATATAATCTGCTTTCTTTTCGCCTGGTTTGCGTTCTTCCTTAACTGAATATGTTTTTGCCATAATTTTTCTACGAGCAGCAAGTTTTTTAGGGCCATCGTTCATAACTTCACGAGTGGTCTTTTCACCTTTGGCGTCAACTTGAGTTTTTGTAACAGTAACCACATCATCATAAGAGTTGATGGCAAGAGTTAACAATTTTTCAACATAACTTTTAAGTGATTTTGCACGAGCAACTGTAGTTTCAATTTTGCCCTTCCAAAGCAAATCTGTTGCTTGGTTGCGCATGATAGCAAGTCTTTCTTCAGTAGGACGACCTAATTTTGCATTTGACATAATTTGTCCTCCTTAATAATTTTCATTGCCTTCAAGGACAATGCCAAGTGCGTCAAGTTTAGCAATAACTTCTTCCATAGATTTTGCACCCATGTTGCGAACTTTCATCATTTCACCGCGAGTCTTTTTAGCAAGGTCGCCAATAGTGTCGATGCCAGCGCGTTTCAAGCAGTTATAACTACGAACGCTCAATTCCATTTCCTCAATAGGTTTTTCGTACAATTTTGTTCTTTCGTCTTCTTTACGAGCAACTAAAATATCCATTCCGTCCATACCTTCAACAAGTTCAACGAACATAGTTGCGTAATCGTTAAGAAGTTTTGCAGAAAGTGCAACAACTTCTTTTGCACTAACTGTTCCGCGTGTTTGAACATCAAGCACAAGTTTGTCGTAGTCAAGGCTGCGGCCAACACGGCTAGATTGAACTTCAAAGTTTACGCGTTTAACAGGAGTGAATAATGAATCGATAGCGATGTAATCCACTTCATCAGAATATTCTTTGTTTTGACTTGCAGGCACATAACCACGGCCACGTCCAACATACAAAGTCATTTGAAGGTCAGCGTCGTCGTCAAGTGTGCAAATATACAAATCAGGGTTTACAATTGAAATACCTTCTTCGCATTCAATGTCTTTTGCATAAACCGCTTTTGGACCTTTAACATTCAAAGTCATTTTGCCTTTAAAGTCTTCGTCCTTACTTTCGGTTTTAACAGCCAAAGATTTCAAATTTAAAACAATATCAGGAACATCTTCAGTAACGCCCTTAATTGTTGAAAATTCATGCAACACACCTTTGATTTTGATGCCAACAACTGCAGCACCAGGAAGAGAACTCAAAAGTGTTCTGCGCAACATATTGCCAATCGTAATGCCAAAACCTTTTTCCATAGGTTCTACAGTGATTATAGCATGTGCCCCATTGTCTGATTCTTCCAAAAGAATTTTTGGTTTTTCGATTTCCATCATAATTATTTCTCCTATTATCTTGAATAAAATTCGACAATCAAGTGTTCTTGAATGTTCAAATCAATGTCATCACGTTCTGGCAATGCCAAAACTTTACCAGTAAGGCTTTCCATATTAAATTCAAGCCATTTTGGTGTGTTAACTTTTGTTGATTCTTTCAAAGCCTTGAACATATCAAGATCTTGTTTGCTTTCTTTAACAGCAATAACATCACCAACTTTAACTTGGTATGAAGGGATATTAACCTTTTTACCATTAACAGTGATGTGACCATGGTTAACGATTTGTCTAGCTTCGGCACGAGATGAGCCCAAACCACAACGATAAACCACATTGTCAAGCCTTAATTCAAGCATTTTAAGCAAAGCCCAACCTGTAGCTTCTTTGCTAGCAGCGGCTTTTTCATAACAAATTCTAAATTGTTTTTCAAGCAAGCCATAGTTACGTCTAACTTTGTTCTTTTCACGCAATTGAACGCCATATTCACTAATTTTCTTTCTTGCTGTGCCGTGTTGTCCTGGAACAACTGGACGTTTGTCGAAAGAACATTTAGTCAAGCATCTTTCGCCTTTTAAGAAAAGTTTGCAACCTTCCCTACGGCATTGTTTACAACTTGGACAAGTATTTTTTGCCATATTTCCTCCTATAATCTTCTAGCCTTAGGTGGTCTGCAACCATTGTGAGCGATTGGAGATACGTCTTTAATCATTGTAACTTGAAGACCAGCAGTTCCAACTGCACGAATAGCAGATTCACGAGCAACGCCCGCACCTTTGACATAAATTGCAACTTTTGTAATACCATAGTTTGCAACATCTTTCAAGCATGCTTCAACAGCGTCTTGAGCAGCAAATGGTGTTGTCTTTTTAGCACCACGGTTGCCACGAGCGCCTGCGCTTGATTGAGCAAGAAGGTTGCCTTGACATGTTAAAGAAACGATTGTGTTGTTTGGGCCAGCCAAAATGTGCACTTCGCCTTCACCATTAGGGGCTAAAAATTTCTTTTTCTTTGTAACTTTTTTAGTAGTGTTAGCCATTTATTCCTCCTTACTTCTTCTTGTTAGCTATTGTCTTTTTAGGACCTTTGCATGTACGAGCATTTTGCTTGCTTGATTGACCACGAACAGGCAAATGAGCGATATGACGAAGTCCACGATAGCATCTAATTTCTTTTAATCTTTTGATGTCTAATGCAACATCTTTGCGTTTTTCACCTTCAACGGTATAATTTGCTTCGATATATTTACGAATTGCAGCAATATCGTTTTCGGTAAGGTCTTTGACACGAGTGTCAGGGTTGATGCCTGTCTCTGCCAAGATTTTGTTTGAAGTTGTTCTGCCAATACCATAGATATAGGTCAAACCAATTTCAACTCTTTTTTCATTAGGTAAATCCACACCGGATATACGAGCCATGTTATTTCCTCCAAAAAATAGTAATAATGCTTAAATTTTGCAAACCATAAACAGCATTAAATTTATGGCTTTTTTATTTTGATACGAATTGCATCTAATTAGTTATAATTCTCACAACATCAAATTGCCGCGAGATGTTGTGCTTGTTTTCAAATTTAGCAGTTTGTAAGATAGTATTACAAACAAAGATAGTCAAGGGTTAGCCTTGACGTTGTTTATGTTTAGGTGATTTTGAACAGATTACCATAACTTTACCATTACGTTTGATAACCTTGCATTTTTCACAAATTGGTTTAACAGATGGACGCACCTTCATGCTATATTTCTCCTTTTTGAGTTAAAATTAAAATTTGCAGACGTCAGGTTTTGATTAGTTCTTGTCACGCCAAACAATTCTGCCTTTGGTTAAATCATATGGGGTCATTTCCACTTTAACTTTGTCGCCAAGCAATACGCGGATTTTGTTTGTGCGCAATTTGCCGGAAACATAAGCAGTAATGTAATGGTCGTTCATAATCTTAACCTTGAAATTGCCGTTTGATAAAACATCAACAATTTCACCTTCTACATCGATAACATCTTCTTTCGACATATTACTCCTTTACATTTTTATATACTTTAAGCATATTGTAGATTTCAGTGTCGGTGACGATTGGTGAAAGGAACTTGTTGTAGATACTTTCATCATGCGCCAACTTCACCAAGTGTTTTGGGTTTTTAGTCTTCAGTTTGTTACGAACTCGAAATCTACCATCTATTATAACAGGATATCCAATTTTGTCAATAGAAACCACCAAAAATATGCGGCTTTTATCGTGTCCCGCAGTTGACATAACAATGTCGCCCGAAGTAAATTGATTGTTCATATCACTCCTATAAAGACAGAATTTCAACACCATCTTTTGTTATCAAAACAGTGTTTTCGTAATGTGCAGCAGGAAGTCCGTCCCAAGTGGAGATTGTCCAATCGTTGTCTTCCATAACAACATCACGTTTGCCAAGTGTAACCATTGGTTCAATTGCCAAGGTCATACCTGCTTGCAGCACAATACCAGAATTGTATTTGCCGTAGTTTGGCACATAAGGGTCTTCATGCATTTCAGTGCCTATACCATGCCCTGTTAACTCACGCACAACGCCATATCCGCGGTCTTCAAGATATTTTTGGATTTGGTGGCTGATATTGCCCAGCCTACTGCCAGCCTTGATACCTTTAAGCCCTTCAAAAAAAGATTGCTTTGTGTCGTTGATTAACTTTTGTTTTTCAAGTGAAATGTTGCCAACAGCAAATGTTCTGGCAGCATCACTTTGCCACCCGTCATAAATGACGCCACAATCTATGCTGATTATGTCGCCATCTATTAAAGGTTGATCGTTACAAAATCCGTGCACCACTTGCTCGTTAACACTTGCGCAGATGGTAAACGGAAAACCCTCGTAGCCGAGGAAGGAAGGAATAGCGCCTTGGGATTTAATATATTGATAGGCCAAATCGTTAAGGCGCAAACTGGTTTGGCCAGGATATACGTATTGTTCAAGCATATTTAAGGTGTCCCTTAAAATTTTGCCTGCCTTGCGCATTTTTTCTATTTGTTCATCATTTTTAATGGTTATACTCATTTTAATACCTTTAAAACATTTTCAAGCACTTGTTTAGGTGTTTGGGTTGCATCAACATCAACAACATTCACTCCCCAAGACTTGTACAAATCAAGCAATGGATAAGTTTCGTTTTCATAAATATCAAAACGCTTGTTGATTGATTCAAGTGTGTCGTCCGCACGAGTGGCAAGCTCGCCACCACAGTTTGGACAAATCAAATTTTCAACAGCCGATTTTTTTGTTATCATTTTGCACTTTTTGCAAGTTAAGCGGTCAAGCAGCCTTTCAATTGCTGCTTCCTTGTTCAAGTTCAAATGAACAACACAATCTATGTCCATAATTTGCTTTAAGCGTTTTGCTTGATTTTTTTCCCTAGGAAAACCATCAAACACAACGTTTGGTTTTGAAATATGATTTAATTTGTTTTTCAAAACATCAAGCACTAAGTCTGTGCTAACAAGTTGCCCATCAGCGATGCATTGTTCAATTGTCCTGCCAAGCAGAGAACCTGTTGCAATTTCATCACGAAGCAATTGCCCAGTGGAAATCAATTCAAATTCAAGCTTACTTTTTAGGTTATCAACCAATGTACCTTTGCCAGAGCCTTGTATTCCTATTAAAACTATATTCATACAACCTCTTATTGGATAAGTCCAAATATTAAATGATTATTTCAAAAATCCACGATAATTTCTTGCAAGCATTTGAGCTTCAAGTTGTTTGTCAAATTCAAGAGCAACAGAAACTACGATAAGCATACCAGTTGCACTGAATGCGCTTGTAATACCACTTGCACCGATACCAGTGAACACCAATGTTGGAACAAGTGCCATAAATGCCAAGAATATTGCACCAAAAAGTGTAATTCTCTTGTTGATATTGCCCAAATAGTCCGCGGTTGGTTTGCCAGGACGAATGCCTTGGATAAAACCACCATTTTGTTGAATTTGACGAGAAATTTGATCTGTGTCAAATTGCAAAGCGGCATAGAAATAAGCAAAAGCCAAAATCAAAAGTGATAAAACAATTGCATAAACCCATGTGCCCGCACCAAGCCATTTGTTCCACCAACCTATGAAACCACCAGTAGCATTAGGGTTGATGATTGACATAATAAGTTGTGGGAATGAAAGGATTGTGCTTGCAAAAATGATAGGCATAACGCCGTTTGCATTAACCCTGATTGGAATGAAAGTGGATTGCCCACCATACATTTTTCTGCCCTTCATTTGTTTTGCGTATTGAACATTAACTCTTCTTTCACCGCCGTCAACAAAGACAACGAGAGCAAAGATTAAAACCAATACAACAACAAACAAAATCAAACGCCAGATTGCTTTTTGAGTTGTTTCGCCACCAACTGTCATATCTTGGAAGTTGCCAAAAACAGTTGTTGCTGCACTTGACAAAATACCAACGAAGATGAGCAAAGACATACCATTGCCAATGCCAAGTTCAGTGATTTTTTCACCAAGCCAAACAGTAAACATTGCGCCAGCAACCAACATTGTAACAACAAATGCGTAGAAAACAAATTTGTTGTTGCCAAATGCTGTCAAGTCAGCGTAACTTGCGGTGTTAAAACCAATTGCAATGCCAAGAGCTTGAGCAATTGCAATGATAAGCGCTGCAATTTTTGTGTAAAAATTCAAGCGTTTTCTGCCATCTGCACCACCATCTTTAGCCATTGCTTGCCAGCTAGGGATAACTGCGCTTAACAATTGAATGATAATGCTAGATGTGATATAAGGGGAAACGCCAAGTGCCAAGAAAGAACCTTGACTCAACGCGCCACCACTTACTGCACTGAGCAAACTGAGGAAAGTGTTGTTTTCCACATTGCTACTATAAGCCCCGCTGTCCACACCAGGAACTGGGATCCAACAACCAAGGCGGTAAATGAATAATAAGACAATAGTTAAAATTAACTTTTTTCTTATCTCCTTAATTTTAAATGCGTCAGCTAATGTTTTAAACATTATACCTCCTCTACACTGCCACCTTGTGCTGTAATTTTTTCTTTAGCTTGTGCTGTAAATTTGTTAGCAACAACTTTAAGAGCAACAGTAAGTTCACCATTACCTAAAATTTTAACGCCGTCCTTTTCAATTTTTGAAAGGATACCGCTTTCAAGAAGTTTTGCAGCGTCAACAGTTGTGTTTGCTTCAAAGATATTTAAAGCGCTAACATTAACAACAGAGTAAACTTTTTTGAATTTAGCATTGCTAAATCCTTTAATAGGAACTCTTCTGTACAAAGGGTTTTGACCACCTTCAAATCCAGGACGAACACCGCCACCAGAACGAGCATTTTGGCCTTTATGACCTTTACCAGAGGTTTTACCTATACCACTACCGATACCGCGACCAAGACGTTTTTTGCTTGTTCTAGCGCCTTCGGCGTATGTTAATTCGTGTATATACATAATCTCTCCTTTACGCTTCTTCTTCCACTTTTAACAAGTGTTTAACTTTGAAGATGCTTCCTCTTATACAATCATTGTCAGGAAGGACACGGGTTTGACCAAGTTTTTTGAAACCAAGGGCTTCAATAACTTTAGCTTGACCTTTTTCGTAACCAACAGCACTTTTTACATAAGTAACTTTAATGGTTTTTTGTGATTTTTTTGCCATAAGTCCTCCTAAATTTCTTCAACTGATTTACCGCGAAGAAGAGCAACTTGTTCTTTTGTTCTTAATGATTTAAGACCATTCAAAGTAGCTCTAGCAACGTTGATTTTGTCAGTTGAACCATAAATTTTTGCAGTTAAATCTGTGTAACCTGCCATTTCAAATACAGTACGAGCCGCACCACCAGCAATCAAACCGCTACCCTTTTTAGAAGGAAGCATTTTAACGCTTGTTTTAGCAAATTTGCCAATAATTTCGTGTGGGATTGTACCATTGATTACAGGAACAGTGATTAAAGATTTTTTAGCAGCTTTTGTTGCTTTTTCAATAGCAGCAGGAACTTCGGCAGCTTTTGCCAAGCCCATGCCAACTCTACCCTTTTTGTCACCAACGATAACAAGAGCAGAAAAACGCATTGTACGGCCACCCTTAACAACTTTTGTTACACGGCGAACATCAAGCATTTTTTTATCAAATTCGTCTTTGATTTCTTCTCTTTCTCTTGGTTTTCTAAATTCACGTTTTTGTTGTTGTGCCATAATCTCTCCTTAAAATTCCAAGCCGCCAGCGCGAGCGCCATCAGCAAGTTCTTTAACTCTTCCTGTGTAAAGATATCCACCACGGTCAAATACAACAGTTTTGATTTTTGCTTTTTTTGCAAGTTTAGCGATTTGTTCGCCAACAAATTTAGCTGCTTCTTTGTTTGTCATATCTTTAACTTTTTCTTTAATATCTTTTTGAGTTGTGTTGCAAGCAACAAGAGTAACGCCCTTAGAGTCATCAATGATTTGAGCGTAAATGTTGCTTAAACTACGATACACACAAAGACGTGGGCAAGCGCTTGTACCAGATAAATTATGACGTAATCTGATATGGCGTTTAACACGTTTTGCATTTTTATTTTCTTTATTAATCATAACTTACCTCCTACTTTTTCTTACCTGCAGCCTTACCTGGTTTTAAGATGACTGGTTCATTTGTGTAATGAATGCCATAACCATGGTATGGTTCCATTGGGCGAAGTGCACGAATTTTTGCTGCGATTTCGCCAACTAATTCTTTGTTAGCACCACAAACAAGGATTGTGTTGTTGTCTGGAACTTCAAAGGTGATACCTGCTTGTTCTTCAACTTCAACTGGGTGAGACAAGCCCAAACCCATAACCAATTTTTTGCCTTGTTTTGAAAGTTTGTAACCAACACCATTAACTGTTAAAGATTTTTTGTAACCTTCTTTAACGCCCACAACCATATTGTGGATAAGTTGACGATACAAACCTTGTTTTGCATTGCTATCTGTTGTTTCGTCAAGGCGAGTAACATAAACGTGACCATCTTTAACTTCAACTGCAATATTTTTTGAAAATTCTTGAGTTAAAGTGTCTTTTGCTCCTTTAACTGTTACAACATGACCATTAACTTCAACAGTAACACCTGCTGGGATAGCGATAGGTAATTTACCAATTCTTGACATATACCCTCCTACCATACATAAGCGAGCACTTCGCCGCCTACGTTCATTTTTCTAGCAACCTTATCTGTAACGATGCCTTTGCTTGTTGAAACAATTGCGATTCCTAAACCATTAAGAACTTGTGGTAATTGTTCAGCGTTAGCATAAATTCTCAAACCAGGTTTGCTAATTCTTTTAAGCCCTTGAATAACTTTTTCGCCATTAGGACCATATTTAAGTGTGATTTCAATCATATTAACGCCATTTTCAGCTGTTGTTTTGTAATCAACAATGAAACCTTCATTTTTCAAGATTTCAGCGATTGCAAGTTTGGTTTTTGATTGAGGAACAAGCACACTTTCGTGCCTAGCCATATTCGCATTACGAACACGGGTAAGCATATCTGCGATTGGGTCTATACTTAACATAATTTCTCCTTTTACCAACTAGCTTTCTTAACGCCAGGGATTTCACCTTTGCTTGCTAAATTTCTAAAACAAATTCTGCAAATACCATACTTTTTAAGCACAGCGTGTGGACGGCCACAAAGAGAACAACGTGTGTATTCACGAGTTGTAAACTTTTGAGGTTTTTGTTGTTTATTTATCATTGCTTTTCTTGCCATAATCCACTCCTACTTCTTTTTTCTAAATGGTACGCCCATTAAAGTTAACAATTCTTTAGCTTCTTCGTTTGTGTTTGCTGTTGTAACAAACATAATATCGAAACCACGAACAGCATCAATCTTATCATAAATAATTTCTGGGAAGATGATTTGTTCTTTAACACCAAAGCTGTAGTTACCGCGACCATCGAATGATGTTGTGCTCAAACCTTGGAAGTCACGCACACGTGGCAATGCAACTGAAATCAATCTGTCGAAGAATTCGTACATTTTTTCACCACGAAGTGTAACTTTTGCGCCAATTTTTTGACCTTGACGAAGTTTGAAATTTGCAACTGATTTTTTTGCATAAGTAACAACTGCTTTTTGACCAGCAATCAAGCTCAATTCGTCAACAGCTGTGTTGAAACTTTTTGCGTTGTCTTTTTCTTTACCAAGACGAAGTGATAAAACAATTTTTTCAATGCGAGGAATTTGCATTACATTTTTGTAACCAAATTTTTCTTTCATTGCTGGTTTAACAACTTCGTTGTAGTATGCATGACGTCTATTAATTTCTTTTTCCATATGTCATACTCCTTTACGCTTTTTTGCTAGTTTTTGTTGTTTTTGTAGCTTTTTTTGCCACTTCCAAACTAGCACCGCATTTTTTGCAAACGCGAACATGCTTGCCATCGACATCGTTGTGAGCAACACGAGTTGCTTTTTTGCACGCTGGGCAAACAACTTGTACATTAGAAGCATCAATAGCGCCTTCAGCCTTGATTATGCCGCCCTTGTCATCTTTGCTTCTTGGTTTTTTGTGGTGAGATTGAATATTAACGTTAGCAACAACAACTTTGTTATCGTCGCGGTTAACTTCAAGCACTTCACCAGTTTTGCCAGCGTCTTTGCCAGCAATCACTAAAACGTTATCGCCTTTTTTAACACTTAACTTCATATTCTTTCTCCTATAATACTTCCGGTGCAAGTGAAATTATTTGACTAAATCCCTTTGCACGAAGTTCTCTTGCGATTGGTCCAAATACACGAGTACCACGAGTTGCTTTTTGTTTGTCAATAAGCACTGCAGCATTTTCATCAAAACGGATAACACTGCCGTCAGCACGTTGCACAGGTTGTTTTGTGCGAACGATAACTGCCATAACAACATCACCTTTTTTAACTTTGCCATCTGGATCAGCTTTTTTAACAGAGGCAACGATCACATCACCAATGTTAGCAAATTTTCTAACTGAACCGCCAAGACAACGAATGCACATAATTTTTTTGGCACCAGAGTTGTCTGCCACGTTCAAAATTGAAAATGGTTGTATCATAATTTTGCCTCCTATTTAGCTCTTTCAACGATTGTAAGAAGACGGAAGTACTTGTCCTTTGAAAGTGGGCGAGTTTCTTCAATCACAACAGTGTCGCCGATGTGAGCATCATTCTTTTCATCGTGAGCTTTATATTTTTTAGTATAAGTCATATACTTTTTGTAAATTGGGTGTTTTTTCTTGCTGGTTACCAAAACAGTAATAGTTTTGTCCATTTTATCAGAAACAACAACACCTTGAATTGTCTTGTGGTTTACTTGTTTTTCCATAATATTACTCCTTTGCTCCAGCTAATTTTTTTGCGTTCAATTCAGTTTTAACTCTAGCAATTTCACGCTTTGTTTCGCGGATACTTGCTGTGTTTTGAAGTTGACCAACTTTCTTTTGGAAAGTCAAATTGAAAAGCGCGCTGCTTAATTCTTTTTCCTTGTTAGCCAATTCTTCAACTGACATATTCTTGTAATTATTCTTCATTGTTTTCACCGCCTTTTTCCTTGCGAACTACTTTAGTTTTGCAAGGAAGTTTGTGAGAAGCAAGCCTTAATGCTTCCAAGCATTGTTCTTCGCTTGGTCCGCTAACTTCCAAAATAACACGGTCGCGTTTTACAACTGCTACGTGTCCAACTTGTGCACCTTTACCGCTACCCATACGAGTGTCAGCAGGTTTTTTAGTGATAGGTTTGTGTGGGAATACTTTAATCCAAACTTGACCACCACGTTTCATATATCTGTTGATAGCAACACGGGCTGCTTCGATTTGGTTAGGAGTAATCCAACATGGTTCTGTGGCTTGAAGACCATAGTCACCATAACTCACAAAATTACCACGAGTTGCGCGGCCAGTTAAACGGCCACGGAATTGTTTTCTTCTTTTTTCTCTTTTAGGTATCAACATATTAGTTTTCTCCTTTCTTGTGGTTTTGAACAGTGCTTTGAGAAACCTTACCCAAAATTTCGCCCTTGTTAATCCAAACTTTTACGCCAAGCACACCAAATGTTGTGTGAGCTTCAACGCAAGCATAATCAATATTAGCACGGATTGTGTGAAGAGGAAGCAAACCTTCGTGATAGTGTTCACTACGAGCAATTTCAGCACCGTCAAGACGGCCAGAAACCATAGTTTTAACACCCACAGCACCAGCACGCATAACGCGTTGCATAGCACTCTTCATTGTACGTCTAAATTGAGCACGTTTTTCAAGTTGAGCAGCGATTGATTCAGCAACAAGTTTTGCATCTAAATCAGGGTTTTTGATTTCAACAATGTTAACATTAACTTTTTTAGCATTAGAAAGTTTTTCAACATTCTTTTTTAAAGCTTCAACGCCTGCACCCTTTTGGCCAATAAGCACACCAGGTTTAGCAGTTGAAATTGAAACTGTTACACTGTCATTAGTTCTTTCGATAAGAACGTTTGATACTGCACAATTTTTGTATTCTTTAAGGATGTAATTACGGATTGTATTATCTTCCTTAATGTTTGCAGCGATATCTTTTTTGCCTGCGTACCAAAAAGAATTCCAAGTCTTATTGATACCAAGTCTCATTCCATTAGGATTAACTTTTTGTCCCATAATTCTACTCCTTATTTTTACTATCTAGCACAACTTTGATGTGGCTAGTTCTAGTTACAATTCTGTCAGCGCCATGAGCACGACCACGGAAGTAAACTTTGTTTACGCGTGTTGGGCCTTGTCCAAGGATAACTTCTGCCAAATACAAGTCATGAACATTAAGTCCTTTATTGTTTTCAGCATTAGCACCAGCAGATTTAACAACTTTTAACAAGATTGCAGCTGCATCGTGTGGCATATTGCTTAAAATTGCAACTGCATCATCGTAACTCTTTCCTCTAACTTGGTCAATAACAATTTTTGCCTTTGTAGGAGCCAAACGTACAAAACGTACGCTAGCATAAGGACGAGTTTCTTTATTTGCTTTGATTTGTTCAGATTTTTCTCTAATTCTCTTTGCCATAGATTACTCCTATTTGGTTGAAGCTGCTGCTTCTTTTTGTTTGTGACCTTTAAATGTACGGGTTGGAGCAAATTCACCTAATTTGTGACCAACCATATCGACTGTACAGTACACTGGAATATGTTTTTTACCATTGTGAACAGCAATTGTATGACCAACGAATTCAGGATAGATTGTGCTTGATCTTGACCAAGTTTTAATTGCCTTTTTTTCGCCTTTAGCGTTCATTTCAGTGACACGCGCCATAAGTTTTTGTTCAACATAAGGTTTTTTCTTTAAACTTCTACTCATATTTCACTCCTACTTAGCATTGCATCTCTTAACCATAAGTTTGTCAGATGCTTTGTTGTGTTTTCTTGTCTTGTATCCAAGAGCAGGTTTACCCCAAGGAGTCATAGGACCAGCATGACCAACTGGTGATTTACCTTCACCACCGCCATGTGGGTGATCAACTGGGTTCATTGCGCTACCACGAACAGATGGGCGAATACCCATGTGACGTTTACGGCCAGCTTTACCCAAAGATACAATTTCATTTTCTTCATTGCCAATTTCACCGATTGTTGCACGGCAAACTGCCAATACTTTTCTCATTTCGCCACTTGGCAAACGAAGTGTTGCATAAGCACCTTCTTTAGCCATAAGTTGAGCAGAACCACCAGCTGAACGAACCATTTGACCACCACGGCCAGGTTGAAGTTCAATGTTGTGGATTTTTGCACCAAGTGGAATGTCTTTAAGTTCCAAGCAGTTACCTGGTTTAATTTCAGCACCAGTTCCGCTCATAACTTTATCACCAACACTCAAACCGCGAGGAGCAATGATAAATCTTTTTTCGCCATCAGCATATGTGAGCAATGCAATATATGCTGTACGATTTGGGTCATATTGAATGCTTTCAACACGCGCTACGACACCATCTTTTTTTCTTTTAAAATCGATTACACGATATTTACGTCTGTTTTCGCCACCGATGTTTCTAACTGTGATTTTACCTTGAGCGTTACGACCACCAGACTTTTTAACAGTTGTTAAAAGTGATTTTGGCGCAACTGCATCTTTAGTCAATTCTTCATAAGTCTTGTAACTAACGAAACGGCTACCTGCAGATGTAGGTTTTTTAGTTCTTATTGCCATACTATCTCCTTTTAGTTCAAGCTTTCGAAGAACGCGATAGGTTTGCTGTCAGCTTTCAAGAAGACGATAGCCTTTTTGTAATCGCTTGTTCTACCAGTTACTTGACCACTTTTTGTGTTTCTTGTTTTAAGTTTGCCTGTGCAATTGATTGTGTTAACACGTGCAACTTGCACTTCAAACAATTCTTCAACTGCTTTTTTGATTTCAATTTTGTTAGCAGATTTTGCTACTTTGAAGGTATAAACCTTATTTGGAATGCCTGCATATGACTTTTCTGTCATAATAGGTTCTAAAATAATTTGTTGTGCTTTCATATTAAACGTAAGCCTCCTCTAACTTTTTCATTGCGTCAGCAGTGAATACTACAAATGTGTTTTCCACAATTTCAGCCACATTCAACAAGTCAGCGTCAACACAACTAACTTTTTCAAGATTGTTGGTTGCTCTAACAACGCCTTGGTCTTTGCCAGCAGTAACAATAATTGTACGTTTGTTAAGACCAAATGTTTTCAAAAATTCGTTTGCAGTTTTTGTTTTGTTAGCAAAGTCAACGCTATCAAGAACAACAACTTCGTTTTGACGGATTTTTTCACTTATTGCGCTAGCAAAAGCAATATCGCGCATTTTTTTGTTGATTTTTTGACTAAAGTCTCTTGGCTTTGGAGCAAATACTACGCCACCGCCAGTAAATTGTGGAGCACTCTTTTCGTCATGACGAGCATTACCTGTGCCTTTTTGACGATAGATTTTCTTTTTGCTTGCATTGATTTCGCTACGAGTCAAAGTTGATTTTGTGCCTTGACGAGCGTTGTTGTGCAATGCAACAATAACTTGATGAATCAAAGGTTGATTGTAGTCAGCACCAAACACCATATCATTGAGTTCAAGTTTGCCAACTTCTTCCTTTTTCATATTATAAACTTTAAGTTCCATAGTTTTCTCCTTTAAGCCTTGGCTGCGGTTTTAACAACTACGATTGATTTTTTAGGGCCAGGGATAGCACCTTTAATCAAAAGTAAATTTCTTTCCGCGTCAACACGAACAACTTTCAAGTTTTGAACAGTTGCTGTTTCGTGACCATAATGACCAGGCATATTTTTACCCTTAAACACTCTGCTTGGGGTTGAGTTTGCGCCCATTGAACCAACTTCTCTATGCACAGGGCCAACACCGTGTGTCATTTTAAGACGTTGTTGATTCCAACGTTTGATAACGCCTGTAAAACCGTGACCTTTTGTTGTTCCAGTTACATCAACGATATCGCCAGCAGCAAACATGTCTGCTTTAATTTCTTGACCAACACTAAATTTTGTTGTGTCGTCAAATCTAAATTCTTTTAAAACGCGTTTTGCATCAACGCCAGCTTTTTTGTAAGCGCCAGCAACGCATTTGTTAACGTTTTTAGCTTTAATTTCGCCAAAAGCCAATTGAACAGAATCATAACCGTCTTTTTGAACGTTTTTGATTTGTGTTACATAGCATGGACCTGCTTCAACAACGGTTACAGGTTCTACTCTGCCATCGTCAGTGAAAAGTTGAGTCATGCCAATCTTTTTACCTATAATTGCTTTTTCCACAGTGTCCTCCTTATAATTCAACCTTAATGTCAACGCCTGCTGGTACATTCATCTTCAAGAGTGTATCAACTGCCTTTGCATTAGGTGCATAGACATCAATAAGTCTATAATGTGTACGTGATTCAAATTGTTCACGTGAATCTTTGTTTACGTGTGTACTACGTAAGATTGTAACCACTTCACGTTTTGTTGGAAGTGGGATTGGGCCTGAAACTTTGCAGCCAGACTTTGTTGCGGTATCAAGAATTTTTGAAACCACATTTTCGATTAAACCTGTGTCGTATGAAGCAAGTTTAATTCTTAATTTTGTTGTTGCCATTTTTCTCTCCTTTTATTTTTTAGTCAACACCTTAACTAGTTACTTTCACTTCAAGTTAGCCATGCAGTTTGAGATGTTTCACTCACTTGCAAGACCATATTCGTTTTGCCTCGCGTATGTACGTATATATTAATAGGTAGCAATCGCAAATTTTCAAAACATGAATATGATTTACACTGACCCGTGTGTTAAGTACTGATTTCCAAAAGAAAATGCCTCACACTTTGGTTCGGCAATCTAATCACTAGCACTCTTACGAGTTATGGTCGGCACAAATTCCCACCTGTTGTTGCTAACAAGTGCAACCTTATGCGTCACCCCACATAAAATCAGCAAGTGTATTCTAGCAAATGCCGGCAACTTTGTCAACCCTTTTTAAAAAACTTTTTCAACATTTTTCAACCATTTTAACTACGCCGATTTTTCAACTTTTCAAATGCTAAATTCAAGTTGACTATATTTGCGCAAACCTAACCCAACAAAAACAAGCAACCAAAAACAAAACATCATCAATTTTTTTAAGCGCTTAAAATCAATCAATAAAATTTTAACCCAATCATCACTCATAAAAAGAATCTGTTTGTCAAACTTAAAAAACAAAAAATTTTATTTTATTTAAATTAATAAAAAACAATTTTGTAACGAAAAATAATTAACAGTTTTTGTTAAAAAAATATAAAAATCAATTAAAAAACATATATTTTATTGCGTTTTTTATATTATTTTTTAAATTTTAAAATTTTTTTATTTAATTTACAGCAATTTAAACATTAACCAATATTAACAACTTTTATATAAGTTTAAAATTTGAAAATGTAATTTTATCCACGATATAACACAATGCAAACATCACATAAAAGATACTAAAAAAATTACAAAATCAATCATAAAATAACAGGGCACATTACCCCAGCCCAAACAACATAAACTTGAAATGTGTTATATGTTATTTACAATGCCCACAAAAGAAATAAACAGTTTGTTCAGCACAACAACATGTCTACAGCACTGTCGTTTACGCATTGAACACTTTTGATTTCCAATTTTACAGGTTGTTTAAAAATAAAAAATATTTAAAAAAGGTATTTACAAATTTTATAATCTGTGTTACAATGCTTGCAACAAAAATTTAAAGGAGATATCATTATGTCAGAACAACAAAAAACTCCAGCTTTCACACCAGTTATGTCAAAACGCTCAAGAAGTATTGAAACACTCACCAGAGCTCAAGTATTTGATAGATACATAGTAAAAGGTCAAGGTGATTTAAGCGATGAATTTTACAAAGAATTAAATGTTCGCACAGCTAATGGCGAACTTAAATATCCTTATATCACATCTTTGGTTGGCGACAACGTAAATCTTTTTGGAACAATTTTGATAGTTAAAAACAAACCTTATTTGCCAGAAGGTTACAAACTTAATTTGCCAAACATTCTCATTGACGTTGAAAACATTCTTATTGAAAATCGTTCCAAGGTTAAAGAAGCCATTGACAAACAAGAAATCACTCCTTTCACAAGAGCCTTGTTCAATTACGTTTCTCAAAAAATTAGTTCTTCTTACACCTTGAATGACGATATGACATTTTCAATTGACAACTAACAACAAAAAAACAACACATTATTTGTGTTGTTTTTTTATTTAATTTTTACAAATATTAAATCAATAGTTTTATAATTTTAATCACAAAGTTTTTTCATCAATGTTATCTTTAATCTCTTTGTTTTCACTTTGTGTTTGCCCCGACAAATATTCAAGATTTATAGCCGTTTTATCTGTATTAATTTTTGAAACATCAAAAGTAGGTTCTTGTGTTTTTAATTTGTTATTGTCAAGCGCAATCTCTTCTGGCGATTCAAATTTAATCTTATCAAACTTGATATCCCCTTTTGACACTGCTTTTTCTTCTGGTTTTTCAATAGTGTTAATATCCACATTGTCTTTGTCATACAACAATCCAGCATCAAACTTAAAATCGCAAACCCCATCTTTTACACCAATTGGTTCTGCTTGTGGTTGCTCAATTGCCGATTCCACAGAAGACGATTTTGAAACAAAAACGCGATCGCCAAAATCATGCAATTGCCTTGGCTTTTTAACTTCAACTTTATTGTTCACAACTGGAGCTGCTGGCGCAGAGCTTGTTGCTGCTTTTTTGTCTGCTGCCGGTTTTGCTTTTGCCGCTGGTTTTTTTGCTGCTGGTTTTTTTGCCGCACCAGCACTTGCCCCAGCCGGTTTTGCTTTCGCTGCTGCTTGATTTGCTTCAACTGCTTTTGTTACAAGTTTTGTTGTTTCAGATTGAATTTGCGCCGATTTTAAAGTTTTAACTTTGTCTGTAACTGTTGTTGCAATTTCTTGAGTGGTTTCTTCTGTGGTGCTTACACTAAATTGTTGTTTGGTCTGCCCTGTTATTTCTGCAATTTTGCCAACCAATTCGTCTTTGTGTTGAAGCGATTTTGTGCCGGTGGTTTCTTCAAATTTTTCTTTTACTTTTGGTTCAACAGTTTCCAACACTGCTTCTTGCACAATTTGCTTGTTCACTTCTTTTTGAGTTGCAATAAATTCTGTGGCAACTTCATTTAATGATTGCTTTTTGTCAACACCCAAAGTGTCCAACACATATTTTGAACTTACAACATCTTGCTTTTCATCAACAATTGGCAAGTTTTCAACTTCAATTTCTTGTTTTAATTTCTCATTATGTTCAACCACGATGTTGCGCTTTTCAACTTCAAATTCCTGTTTTTGTTCTGGTGGCAAAATATTAATATTTTCTTCAACTGTTTGACTTATTATCTCATTAACTGTTTTTGCAAAAAATGGTTTATCAAGCCTAATAACACTTGGTTTTTTCCCAACAACATCTTTAATTTTGGCATCAACAACTTTTTTGAGTTCCGGATACTTGGCAACCAAATCCAACATTTGCACTGCAAAGTTCGATTCAATCTCTTCCAACTTTGCTTCCTTTTGCAACAAAATTTGATTTGCTTTCATCAAATATTTAAAGCGATTAACAATCCCAAAATATTTTGCAATTGTTTCTTCATCCATATCAAAAACATCAAGTGCTTCTCCAGCAAACTGTGAAATGTTCCATTTTGAATAAACTACATTTTTGTCAACCACTCCAGATGTTTCAAAACTATCCAAAACATACTCATTGATATTGCTAAACAATCCGCTATTGATTTTAAAATTGGCTTGAAAATTAACCTTTTCCGCAAGAATAAGGGAAACTTGCTCGCCTTCATAAGTAACAAAAAATGTTATCTGTTTGTCCAATTTAATCAAACTTGAACATACTTCAATATTATCTACCGTGTCCACGATATATTTAGGCATAGCAATCAATTCTTTAACAATCTCTGGATCAACAATATATTTGCCATTTGCGTCAAAATCTCCAAGCATACAGCCCAAAATGGTATGCCTCATATTGTTAAGTTTAAGATATTCAATTTCCGCACCATCTGTTACAAAGCCTTGTTCACAATCATTCTTAACATATTGCGCCATAATTTCTCCTTGAAAAATGACAAAATTCGTACATTTAACTTACCAAAATTATAACACATGAAAGACAAAATAACAAACAAAAAGCAAAATGTTTTTTTTAAAGATTTTTTTATTTTTTACATCAATTAAAACGTTTTGCTCAAATCTCAATAGATATGTTTCGCATTTTAATTCAAAACACAATCAAACAAAATAACAAAATTTTTTATTTACGCTTTTGTTTTCAAATGTTTACTATTTGCAATTTACACTCAAATTATTGAAACAAAAAATAACGAATTTTTAATATTAATTTAACAACAATATTTACTCAAAAAAACAAAATATAATATTATAAAAAAATGCTCCAAAACAAAATTGTGAGAGCATTTTTATTTTTTTAATTATAATGCAAATTAAATTAAAAATAATATTTATTTGTTGATTTTTAATAAAAATTTTATATTTTTTACCAAATTAATTTAATTTTTTAATTATTTTTTATTATTTAATTAAATTTTTTATTTTTATTCTTCCGCTTGAGCATTCAATTTTGCTTGTTGATCTGCAAGAGTTAATGCCTCAATCATTTCATCAATATTGCCATCCATAAACGAATCAATATTGTACAAACTCAAACCAATGCGGTGATCAGTTACACGCCCTTGTGGAAAGTTGTAAGTTCTAATACGTTCACTTCTATCACCTGTGCCAACTTGTGCCTTGCGGTTTTGTTTGTATTCTGCTTCTTTTTGTTGTTGATAATAGTCATAAATTTTAGAGCGCAAAATTGCAAATGCTTTTTCCTTGTTTTGAGTTTGACTGCGTTCATCTTGACAACTTACAACAATGCCAGTTGGAAAGTGAGTAATACGAATTGCACTGCTGGTTTTGTTAACTTTTTGACCACCCGCGCCACTGCTGCGGAAAATATCAATACGGATATCTTTTTCATCAATATCAACATCTGCTCCTTCCATTTCTGGCAAGATTGCAACAGTTGCGGTTGATGTGTGAACTCTGCCTTGGCTTTCGGTTTCTGGCACACGTTGCACACGGTGAACACCAGATTCAAACTTAAACTTTGCATAGGCATTTTTACCTTTAATCAACGCTTGCACTTCTTTAACGCCACCAAGTTCCGTTTCTTCAATATTCAAAATTTCCATTTTAAAACGATGATTATCACAATACATTTGATACATTCTCAAAAGGCTGTGAGCAAACAATGCACTTTCTTCACCACCTGCGCCACCACGGATTTCCAAAATAACATTTTTTGTGTCATTTTCATCTTTTGGCAACAACAAGATTTTAAGACGCTCTTCACTTTCATCAATTTTGTCTTTTAAGGTAAGAGATTCTTCTCTCAACATTTCCTTCATGTCTGGGTCTGTTTCAATTTCCAATTGCGCATTGGTTTCTTCAAATTCTTTGTTAAGTTTGCAATTTAAATCATACTCTTCAATAAGTGGTTGCAGATTTGCATGTTCCTTAACTTTTGCTTGCCATGTTTTTGTGTCAGCAATAACTGCGGGGTCGGAAATCTCTTGCGTTAAAACATCAAATTTTTGTTTTGTAATTTTAAGCTTATCCAACATCATAAGCATTTCTCCTTTTATATTTTTATTTTATTTGCATTATATATTTTTTATTTTTATTTTAAATATTTAAATTAATATTGTTAATTTTGCTTAAATTTAATTAATAATTAAAATTTTTAATATTTTTTTAATTATTTAATCAATATTTAATTTAATTTTCGTTTTTTATTTTAATTTATTTTTTAAACACCAAAACTCGTTCAACATCGTTGTAATCTTTTCCAACTTCAATCAACTCAAAATCATTAAACAAACTCTCAATCATCAAGCGTTGGTCTTCACCAATTTCCATGATGATTATTCCGTTTTCGTTTAGCGATTTGCGAAGGTTATCGTGAATGATTTTGTAATAACTCAAACCAAAATCTCCGCCATCAAGAGCCAGCCTTGGATCACAATTTTTAACTTCATCATCAAGGTCTTCAAGGTCATCTGTTGCAATGTAAGGTGGATTGGTTACAATCAAATCAAATTTGCCGTCCAAATTTTCAAACATATTACTTAAAACAAATTTAACATCAACCTGGTTTTTTTCTGCATTGGCAATTGCAACATTTAATGCCCTTTGTGAGATGTCTGACGCGGTCATGTCAACATCTGCATTTTTTTTGATTGATATTGCCAAGCAGCCACTGCCAGTGCACAAATCCAAAACTGTTTTAAAATTGTTTTCACGGATATATCTCAAAGCAGTTTCAACAAGCAATTCACTTTCCTGCCTTGGGGCAAGCACAAAATTGTTAATTTTAAAATCAAGACCAAAAAAATAAGCATGTTTAAAAATTTTGTTTACTGGGATATGTTGTTTTCTCATTTCAGCAAACTTTAAAATTTTTTCATATTGATTATTGTCAATTTCATCAATCAATGGAAGCATTGTAACCGGTTCATCAATCACTTCTGCAATAATAAAATCGGCGTCTTCTTCATCAATTTCAGACTGTGCAAATTCGGTTTTCAAACTCTTTCGCAAATCTAATAATTTCATAATTATCCTTTTAAAATTTCAAACAAAAAAACGTGCCCCAATTTGCCCATGCAAAAAAGAACACGTTTATAACGCTATTTTAAATTGTGTTTTTTGTTGAATTTATCTACACGGCCTTCAGTGTCCACAAGTTTTTGTTGACCAGTGAAGAATGGGTGGCATTTGTCGCAAACTTCAAGTTTGATAACATCTCCAGCTTTAACGCCAGGTTTTGAACTTTTACCTTTAAATTCAGCGCCACAAGCACAAACAAAACTAACTTCTTCATATTTAGGTTGAATGTCTTTTTGCATATATCTCTCCTTTCAAGAATGGTTGTGCATTTTTCAAATTTAAACAAATTTTGCACAACTTCGCTTTATATTCTAGCAACAAGATTATACATTGAAAATTGCAATTTGTCAACCATTTTTTTAATTTTGCCACCACAAATTAAAAATCATGTTACCCCTTGACAAAATAACACAAAAACTAAGCAAAATAATTTAATTTTTTTTGCCTTAAATTTGTGCTTTTAAAATAATGATTTTTAGCATTTCTCCACAAATGACCGCGCAACATCAACAATATCACCCGCCCCAACAAAAGCCACAGCTTCGTATCCTTGTATTAAACCGCTCAATTTGTTTTTGTTTGGCAAATATAAACAATGTGGATTGCTTTGTTTGATTATTTTTGCCAAAAATTTGGCAGACAAACCCGCTTTCTTTTGTTCCCTTGCTGGATACTCCTTAAAAATACAAACATTATCTAGCTTGTTAAGGACATCAACAAACTCTTTTAAAAACATTTTGGTGCGTGAATATGTGTGGGGCTGAAAAATAATCAAAGAATTTGGATATTCTTGTTTAAACGTTGTTATAAAAGCGTCCAATTCTGTTGGGTGATGAGCATAATCTATATATATTTTTGTGGACATATAATTGCCAATAAACTCATATCGCCTTGGCAAACCAGCAAAACTTTCAACTGCTTTTAATATTGTTGCATCATCAACACCCAAATCTCTGCACACAGCAACAGCAAGGGAGATGTTTTTTTGATTGTATTCTCCTTTAAGTTTGCTTTTGAATGCCCCTTCTTTTACAAAATGCATATTTTTATATTTTTGCAAAAATTCAGTTGTTTTTGTTGCAAATGCATATCTTAATTTTGCCCGTTTTGCAAATGTTGCAAATGCATTTTGAAGGTTTTTTAAACTGCCATAACAATCCATATGTTCAGGTTCAACATTTGTTACAACTGATATATTTGAATATATGTGCAAAAAACTTTTGTTAAATTCGCACGCTTCCACAACCACAAAATCATCACCGGGATTAAATTTGGCAAACTCAACTTCCGCTCCGATGTGGCAAGAAACATTTTTGCCCGCTTGTCTTAAAATTTCATAAATTAAAGCGCTTGTTGTGCTTTTGCCATGTGTGCCGGCAACAGCAATCACGCATTTAAAAGTTTTAAGCAATTCCCCCAAAACTTCTGCTCGATCAAAAATTGGCACTTTTTTTGCTTGTAATGCTGCAATGTAAGGATTATCGTTTTTAATCGCTGCTGTTTTAACACAAAAATCAACATTCACAAATCGCTTATTATATTTGTTTGTTGTTTTAACACCTGATTTTTCCAAGTTCAATGTTGTTTTTGTTAAATGTGCGTCATAACCAAAAACTTGGCAGTTATTATCCTTAAACGCAGCAGCCAATTGACACATGCTAACCCCGCCAACTCCCAACAAAAGCACCTTTTTGTTTTGCTTTAAAACCAAATCTTTACAAACACATTTTTCAACTTTATTCAAATCGTTTTTTACCATAATTCTATATATGAAAAAACAAAAAAAATGGTTGGATTTTTGATTAAACACTCAAAAAAATATTTTGAGATTTGTTTTTATTTTAGTTTGATTTTTTGCCTGTTTATGTTAAAATATAGTTGACTAAGATATTTGCTTTGCAAAAAATCTAGGTTAATCTATAAAGGGGAAGGTGAACAGACTTGAAAATCACAGACATTAGGATTCGTATGGTTAGCAAAGATGATAGCAAGTTGAAGGCCGTTGCCTCATTCACAATTGACGATGCATTTGTTGTGCACGATGTCAAGATTATTGAAGGCTCAAATGGTTATTTCATAGCTATGCCATCAAGGCAAGCTCCAAGCGGTGAATACAGAGATATTGTACATCCTGCAAACACTGAAACTCGTGAGCAAATCGTTTCTGCTGTGTTGGCTGCTTATGAAAAAGAAAAAGCAAACCAATAGATTTTAAAAATCCGCACAATTGCGGATTTTTTTTATTATGTAAGCACACAATCATATTTTTGTTGTTAATCTATTTTAAAGGGCAAATAAAATTTAACATATATTTAAGTTTTGTTTAAACGATAAAAGTAACAAGTGAAAACAATTAGGCAACAAAAAATCCACATTTCTGTGGATTTTTTGTTGTTACATATTTAACAAGAATGTCAATGCAATACCATTGTTTGCAACTTCTGTCCAATCTGAATCAAAGTCAAATTGACATTGTTTTGTAAATGTTGCTCTGCCCCAATTGAACAAACCTTTTGGTGTTGTCATAGTAACTGAACCTTTGTAAGTTGAAACCTTTTTGAAATCAGCTTCGCCAACAAATTTAAAGAAACTACTTCTATCAGTGTCTTCATATGAAGGCCATTGATAAGCACCGAAGAACACACCTTCTGAAATAAATGTTGCTGTTTGATATTGTTTGTTGTATTTATTTGCTGCTGTTTCATTGATGATAACAGATTGGAAACTACCAGCTGAAGCATCATAGTCAAGAATATCAAAACTACGGTCTGAATTGCCTGTTGTTTGATAATTTAATTCTGCTTTAATTTCGCTGCTTGCATTACGGAAATCTTGCCAGCATTCACTGTAGAATTTGCCATAACCATTGAATGAGCTGTTGATTGTTGCTTTTTTGAAAGATGCTCCGTTTGGGAAAATTAATGCAACAAATGAAGAAACTGTGCTGTTTTTGGTGCCATAAATTTGGCTGTTTGTTTGAACATTTGCAACACTACCATTGCGCAAATCCAACACAACACCTGCAACGAATCTATCACCTTTAATAAGGTTTTGATTCATTGTGCCATCTGCAAAATTGTAAGCACCGATAACAATTTGTTCAATCTTTGCAGAAGCATTGTTCATTTTAACAACCGCACCAGCAACTGTGTTACCATTGATTTCTGATGTTACAACAACTTGGTTGATAACTGAATTGTTGCCAGAGTTTTCAACAGCAATACCTGCCACGTAATGACGTTTGTCTGCATTGTATGTGCCAAGTTTTTCAACTTCACATTTTGAAGAGGAAATTTTGCCATTGTTTTCGCAAGCAAAACCTGCAATATACAAATATTCTGAACTGTTGTTTGAAGCAGAAATACCACTGCCCAATAATGCAACATCTGAAACATTGCCAGAGTTAACAGTTGTTACACCAGCAACTTTTGTGTTGTCTGCAGATTTTTCAACATTAACACTCAAAGTTAAGTTTGCTTTTGAAATTTCACCCTTGTTCACACCAACCAAACCAGCGATTGTTGCTATTGAATTTTCATTTGTATGATTGATTGAAATGTTTGCAGTTGTGTCCAAAACTGAACCATTGTTTGTGTTTGCAACGCCCGCAACACTTGATTGCGCTTTAAGGCTTGCATTTATATTTGCTTTAACAACGCGTGAATCTTTGCCAATTGTGTTAACAACTGAAGCAACATTGTTGATTTTTGTGTCTGCATTTATTGTAAGGTTAGAGATTGTGCAATTTTTAATTGCTGAACCATCAACAACTTGATTTGCAATTGAAGCAAAGTTTGTGAATTGTTTTGCAATTTCATTGTTGAAACTGATTTCGATACCTTCGATGTTGCTTGCGCCTGTTGAAGAGTCAGTTGCTTTAACAACATTTGCAACAACTGAAGCGTTTTCTGCATCAGCTTCAAATGACACATTTTCAAACACAATGTTTTTGATTGTACTGTTGTTTACTGTGCCAAAGAATGACAAACTGCCATTGTTAACATTTTTTAATTTAAGGTTAGAAATTTTGTGACCTTTACCATCAATAATTGAGTTTTCAACATCAATTGCTTTCCAATCAATTTCTGCCAAATCAATATCTGAATTCAAAACAAAATATTTATCTTTAATTTTTCCATCTGTTGTTCTGCATGTGTTAACAAAATCAATAAATGAATTTGTGTCTATACCAAAATGTTTGTCGTTATCCATAAGGAAATATTCACTGCTAACTGCTGATGGAGTTAAGTTTGTTGTATATAATGTAGGCAAGTTGCCAGGAATAATTTTCCAAATAAAACTATCCCACATTTCTTTTTGACCTTCAATAGCATAGTAAACATATGAACTTGCTGTTTTCATGTCAACAGCTTCGTTGTATGTTTTAATGCCATAAACACCTTTTGTTTCATCGTATAAAGTTGTTATGATTGCAGGTTTTTCTTTAACAGCATCATGAGCACCAACAACTGCATAGTTACCAATAAGGTATTTTAAATAATTAACACCAGTTAAATCGCCAGTTGAAGAAATTGTGTGAACAAAGCCCGCATAATTAACCATTTCACAACTTACAACTGAATATGATTGTTGAATTGTGCCGTAACTTGAAGAGATAACCATTTCTCCAACAAAGCCAGCAACTTTGCTTGCGTCGTTTGCAACATTGATGTTACCAGTCGACAAACAACCACGGATTGAACCTTGATTAAGTTTTCCAACAAAACCACCAAATGTAACTGTTGCTGAAACAGTGTCTGGAGAAAGCAATTCGATGTTATTAACTGAACATGTTGTGATTGATGATGCGTTGCCAACAACTGTGCCAATCAAACCACCAGCAATACCATTAACTTGAGTGTTTGTGATTGTAGAATTGTCAACAGCCACATTGCTTACAGCACTATTGTTTGCACTGCCTGCAAGCACGCCAACTGTTGAATAGTCACCAGAAATTTTGAATGATTTTAATGTTAAGTTTTTGATTGATGCGCCATTAAGTGAATAGAACAAACCTGCATTTTCTGTTTCAAAATTGTATGTTGAACCAGTGATTGTGTGATTGTTGCCATTAAACACACCAGAAAAGCCTAACCATGAAGATGTTTCAGCATCATAACCGATTGGTTTAAAATCGTTTGAAAGCAAAACATCTGCTGTGAGTACATAATTTGAACTTAAAGAATATACATTGCCAATTTTATTTAAAGATTGTTCATCTTTAACAAAATATGGATTTGATTCACTACCATCACCAATATGAACGGTGAATTTAAACTCTTTAAACTTTTTGTTGGTTGTTGAGATAACAACTTCATAATCACCGCCCTTTTGAGCAACATAGTAGCCTTTGCCATCGTTATATTTGATAGCAGAAACAACATCGTCCCCAGCGGCGTTGTAATTATATTTTGTTTTGTTGGATTGTTTTTTAACGGTTTTGCCCAAATCGTTAATTGTTACAATATCCCCAACATTGCAGTAAATTTCAGTTGTTTTGAAGTTGATAACTTCATCATTACGCAAAAAGTAGTAAGTAACCAAACCAAAACTTACCACAACTACGATTGAAATTAAAAACACTAAAAACTTTTTCATATTCCCACCTTGAAATGATTTTTCGGTGATATTATACCGCAAATCCACATTTTGTCAATACCCCAAATAAAATTTTTTATTTCAGCATGTTTTTTCAACAAAAATCATAAAAATGTGCTATTTTTTGCAAATTTTTAAATTTTTTAAACTTTTTTCAAAATATTTTACCCTTCAACCAAATAATTATCAATCAATTTTTCCACATCATTTGCACAACTGCACAGCAAAAATCAAAATCAAGCCTTAATTGATTTAAGGCATAAAAAAATGCCAAACAACAATGATTGACATTTTTTGCTTATATTTATTTGTCTGCTTTTTGCTTTTTTGTTTTTGCGCTTTGGCTGGCAAGCAAATCGCGTATTTGTTTAAGCAATTCTTGTTCGGTTGGGTTGTTGCGGCGTTCTTCTGCTTCCTTTTCTGCCTTTTCTTTTTCAAGTTTTGCTTTAAGTTCTGCCTGTTGTTTTGCTTTTTCTTCCAAATGTTCTGCCCACACTTCTTTATATGGTCGATTTTCTTGTTTTGCTTGTAACTTTACAGCTTTGCGTTCCGCACGAACTTCTTTTTTTGATTCATGCACAATAAGTTCTTCCATTTCCTTGAACTTCTTGCGTGAAGCATTGACAATTTTAACCATAACAAACACACTTAACGCAATGATAAAGAAATCAATAATTGTTTGAATAAAGTTGCCGTAAGCCCAAGTAAGCGTTGGCACACCAGCAGCATCACGCCTCAACACAATGCTTAAATCTGCCAAACTTGCAGCACCAGTGCCCCATGTGATGAGCGGCATGATGATATCATTAACCAAACTTGAAACAATTTTGTTGAATGCTGTTGCAATAATTAAGCCCACAGCCATGTCAAACACATTGCCTTTTGAAATAAACTCTTTAAATTCTTTAAAAAACTTTTTCATATTATTTCCTTTGCTAAATAATTTTCTTTTATATTTTAACAATATCAACAAAGATTGTAAAACAAAACTGGCATGTTGCTTGCGAAAAAAATTAAAATTATGTATTATAGTGTTATGAAAATTGTTGGCAATGTGGAAAACACTGTTTTTAGAAACGTGGAAAACGGATACTCCGTTATAAATCTTTCATACAACAAAAAGAAGTTGACAGTTGTAGGCTCTTTGCCAGAAGTTTATGAAGGGCAAACATTGGAGTTGGAAGGCAATTTTGTGGTAAACAAAAAGTTTGGGGAGCAATTTCAAGTAACCGATGGCAAAGTTGTTGAACCAACCACCCTGCCAGCCATTGAAAAATATTTGGCAAGTGGCTTGATTTATGGCGTTGGGCCAGTTACCGCAAAACGAATTGTGGAGGAGTTTGGGCTTGACACTTTGGCAGTTATGGAGTTCAATCCTGTAAAATTAAGCAAAATTAAAGGCATATCAAAACAAAAGGCAGTGGAAATTTCCAACGCTTATAACGAAATGAAGGAAATGCAAAATGTTGTTATGTTTTTGCAAACAAACCAAATAACAACCAACATGGCAATAAAAATTTACAATATTTACAAGGAAAAAACCATTGAAGTTGTAAAATCAAACCCATATCAATTGGTTGAAGATGTTGAAGGCATTGGTTTTACAACAGCAGATAAAATTGCAATTAAACTGGGCATTGATTTGTATGGTGAAAACCGCATAAAGGCAGGGCTTGTGTACACCTTAAAAACTGCCAGCGAGCGCGAAGGACACACCTACTTGCCAAAATCTGTTTTGGTGCAAAGTTGCATTGAAATTTTGGCGTTTACAGACGCGGAAACAAGTTTGATTGAAAAATGCATTGACTATTTGCAAATTGAGGGCATGGTTAAAAACTTTAACTATCATGGCGAAGATATCTGCGTGCTTACAAAATTTTACTATCAAGAAAAGTACATTGCCCGCAAGCTTGTTAAACTTTCCATGAACCAATTTGATGAAAAATTTAATTTTATTGATAACATTAATTTGTATCAACGCATACACAAAATTCAACTTAATGGCGAACAAACCGACGCAGTTATGGCAAGTTTAAACCAAGGTGTTAGCATTATCACTGGCGGCCCCGGCACTGGTAAAACAACAATCGTGCGCTGCATTTTGGAGATGTTAAAGCAACAACACAAAAAAGTGCTATTGTGCGCCCCAACTGGCAGAGCGTCAAAAAGGCTAACCGAAACAAGCGGAATGGAAGCAAAAACCATTCATCGCGCATTGGAAATGAACCCAGCGGACGGCGACGGCATTTTCCACCGCAACGAAAACAACCCACTTGACGCCGATGTTGTGATAATTGACGAAGTTAGTATGGTTGATGTTGGATTGCTTTATCATTTAACAAAAGCGCTTAAATCCACAGCCCGTTTAATTTTGGTTGGTGATAAGGATCAATTGCCAAGTGTTGGTGCGGGCAATGTCTTGCGTGACCTTATTGAAAGCCACAAAATTCACACCACTCAACTTGTAAACATTTATCGCCAAGGCAATGACAGTTTGATTATCACAAACGCCCACTTAATTAACAGTGGAAAAATGCCAGTTATTGACAACACCAGCAAAGATTTCTTTTACGAAAACGGCAACGATTTGGTTAAAAACAGTGAAACAATTGTTGATTTGGTTACAAAACGCTTGCCAAATTATTTTGGCTACAAACCTGCAAACATTCAAGTGCTTGCACCAATGAAAGCGGGGCCTTGCGGCATAGACAATTTAAACAAACGCTTGCAAATGACAATCAATCCACATTTTTCTGGTGTTGAACTTGCAACTGACTTTTCAAAATTTCATGTTAACGACAAAGTTATGCAAACTCAAAACAACTATGAAATGGAATACACAAAATATGAGCAAAATGGCACAATTCAACAAGGAACAGGCGTGTTTAATGGCGACATTGGTTACATCACTCGCATAGAACCAGACACTCACGAAGTTACAATTCGCTTTGATGACGGCAAAATTTGCAGATACGCTCAAACTGACCTTTATCAAATTACGCTTGCATATGCAATAACAATCCACAAAAGCCAAGGCAGTGAATTTGATTGTGTTGTTATTCCACTTGTGCCGGGCGCACCAATCATTGTAACAAGAAATTTGCTTTATACTGCAATCACTCGTGCAAAAAAGACGGTTGTGCTTGTTGGCAGCAAACAAATATTGGCAAGAATGATTCACAACAACTACACTGCAAAACGCTTTACTCTGTTAAAAGATTTTGTTGTGGAGGAGTTTAAAGATGTTTAAAACAAAAAATCTCGCTTTCCTTGCGAGATTTTTAATAATCCTTTTGTTTTAAAGTGTGTGCCAAAGTTAAAACAAAAACTTTTTCCGCTCCACTCAACTTTAAAATTCTGCTAACTTCGTTGCTTGTTGCGCCAGTTGTAAAAATATCATCAATCAAAAGAATGTTCAAGCCTTTAACCAATTTGCGATAGTCTTTTTTAACTTCAAAACAATCTTTGATGTTTTCTTGCCTTTGACGGAAATTTAAACTTGCTTGCACTTCGGTTTCTTTAACTTTTTCCACAACTTGAGCACAAGGAATGTCAAAATCTTTTGCGATGTAACGCGCCAACAATTCCGCTTGGTTAAAACCACGCTCTTTTTGCTTTTTCTTTGTTATGGGTACAAAAGTAATAATGTCAGGTTCAATGCCCCAACCTGCCAAAGTTTCACACATATATTGCCCAAGCGGTTCAAAAATTGGTTTGTTGCCTTGATATTTAAAATCATGCACAGCTTTAACAATCATGCCAGTATATTCAAACACAGCAACTGCCTGTTCAAACTCAAAATTGTTGGTTTTGCACTCAAAGCAAACGCCAACTTCACCTTCTGCCATTTTGTTGCCACACTTTGGGCATGCATTGGTTATGTAAGGCAATTTGTCCGCACAAGTTTCGCAGGTTTCTTTATCTGCATTTTCATTCAATTCGCCGCCACAAAAAATGCACTTGATATGCCTAGGAAACAAAACATCAAGCAACCACTCTTTAAATGAACGCCTATTTTTCTTCATTAGTTTTCAAGCCCAATCAAATAATCAGCAGAAACTTTAAAGAAAAGACAAAGCACAAACAGACTTTCAATATTAGGAATTCTAATATTCTTTTCCCACCTATTAATACATGGTGCACTAAAACCAGTTTTTTCTGCCAATTCTGCTTGTGAAATACCCATGTCTTCTCTCAACTCTTTTAACCTTTCAGCAAATTTGTTATTCATAATTCCACCTACAAAAAGGTTAAACCAAATGGTAATAATTAATTATCAAATTACCAATCGGTATATATTTAACATAAAAAAATACACCCTTACGAGTGTATTTTTACTTGGCATAAAAGATTATTTAAGCTTCAAAATAAATTAATTTTTTGCAAAAATTCATTTGGTTGTTGAACTTTTCGGGCTACTCACTTAATTTAACTTAATTTTTAACATAAAAAAATACACCCTTGCGAGTGTATTTTTCTTGGCATAAAAGATTATTTAAGTTCAACAACAGCACCAGCGTCTGTCAAAGCTTTTTCAAGAGCTTTTGCATCAGCTGTAGGAACATTTTCCTTAATTGTAGCTGGAGCGCCTTCAACCATAGCTTTAGCTTCCATCAAGCCAAGGCCAGTAGCTTCACGCACTGCTTTAATAACTGCAATTTTGTTTGCGCCAACTTCTTTAAGCACAACATTAAATTCAGTTTTTTCTTCTGCTGCTGGAGCAGCTTCGCCAGCTGCAGCTGGACCTGCAACAACTGCTGCAGCTGCACTAACGCCAAATTCTTCTTCAATAGCTTTAACCAATTCGTTAAGTTCAACGACTGTCATAGCTTTAATTTCTTCAATGAATTTTTGTTTATCCATAATTTTATCTCCTTTTTGATTGTTAAATGCCTGCATTTCAGCAAGCGAAAAGTTGATTTTTTATATCGCTAGATATAATTATCTCCTTTTTGATTGTGCTTTAATTTAACAAACTTATCAAGCACAAAATAAAGTTTGTGGCCAATTGCTAAAAATAGCAAGCGGATTTTAATAATGTTGCAAATTAAGATTACTCTTTTTCTGCAACCGCTTTTAATGCACGTGCCAAGCCAGACACAGGTGCATTGAGGACATATACCAACTGAGCAAGAAGTTGTTCTTTGCCTGGGATAGAAGCCAAAACTTTAACAGCACTTTCGTCAAGCACTTTACCATCACAGTAACCTGCTTTGATTGAAAGAGTTGTGTAGTCCTTCATCGCATTTTTGATTAAGCGTGGGGCAACAGTTTCATCGTCCATACCAAAAGCAAAAGCAGTTGTGCCGTTAAGAGCTTCATCAAAACCAGCAATACCAAGTTGTTCACATGCTTTTTTGAAGAGAGTGTTTTTGATAACTTTGTAAGTTACATTATTTTCTCTCAAAGATTTACGCAAAGCAGTGTCGTTGCTAACTGTGATACCACGATAGTCAACCAAAACAATTGATTTGCTTGAACTGATTAAACTTTTAATTTCCTCTACCGCATTCTTTTTTGCTTCAAGATTTGCTGACACTTTATCCTCCTTTATGCCTTTTGAAGTTTATAAAAAATTCCTTTTGCCAAGACAAAAGGAATCAATAACAATCGACATTCTTTTCTCTCCTACACAAGCAGTTGCAAGCAACTTTTAGGCAAAATGCACTTGTGGTCTTTGGCGTGAAATTTTTTAAACTGATGTTATTATACAGCCACCAAAACAAATTGTCAACCACTTTTTGAAAATTTTTTAAAATCACAAACAAAACAAAAAGATTGGAAAAACTTTTTTGTTCCTCCAATCTTTTGCTTGTATTGCAAATACGATAATTTTTAAATTATTATTCAATACTGAATGAGCCCGCTTTTGCATGCTCTGACCATAAACCATTAAATTTGTAGAAATGACCAGACAAAACAACTTTTGATGCTTCACAGAATTTTGTTTTGTAACCCTTTGCATTGTTTGGATCTCCACTTTCCGTATACAAATAGAATGTGTTTTTCTCTTTTCCACGGGTTTGAGAACTATATGTAAATTTTTTAAATAATTCATCAAATTTTCCGGTTCTGTTATCAATATTGTTGATTATTTCTTCCAAATCGTCATCATTGCCGTAAGAATAGGATTTAAATTCGTTTGGCAAAGACAAGAATTTATGTCTTGTATAAATTTTGTTTTTAGCAGCAAAATCGCCACCTGCATTTAAGTATTTGTTGTAATTCATCTCTTCCAAATTGCCATTGTCTGGATATGTTACGATAATAGCATACAACATACCATCGTCACCCAACACATAATTATCTTGATATTTGCACAAATCGTAATACTCAAGTTTAATTAAAACATAATTGCTTGAATCTTCACTCAATTTATCTTTTGCAGCGGTTTCATCTGTGCCATCGTAAACTGCTTCGTAAATTGTTGCAATTGTTTCACCTTGGTCATTTTTAACTTCTTCATATTTTGCAATGTTGTAAACATTGTATCTTATGTAGTTTTGTTTAACCAAGCGATAGTCTTTTGCAAATTCATCGCCATTTATGGTTTTTGTTGCATATGCACTTGAATTTTTGTAAACATCTGCAACATCAACAATATTTCCGTCATCAAATGAAATGTTTTGTGCAGAATTTAAAGTTGTTTTCAATGCATTTGGCAAAGAGTCAATATTTGCACTATATACACTTCCGCTATAGAGATAACTCTTAATATAACTGTTCTCTGTGATGTAAACTTTTTTGCTGCCCGGTTCACTTACGATATTGTTTTCGTAACTGCCATCCCACAAATAATATTTTACATTAACTTGAAAGCCTGTGCTTTCAGCTGTGTAAACATAAATTGCATCAGCATTGTAAACACCTGCAAGGTCTGCACCAGAAATATTAATTGTGTAAGGATTTGTGAATGAGTAAGGATAAAGATTTTGTGTTGTTTGAGTTTCTGCAACATTGTCAAACGGAGCATCTTGAACTGCTGTCAATTTATATTTTTTAAAGCTTTGAACTTTTTCATAAATATCACCATCAGGTCGGTTTGCACCATTGTAAACAAATGGATCGCCACCGGTGCTTGTTTGATAATATGTTTTGCCAATATCAGAAGAAAGCAATTCACCTTCAACCAACTTGAATTTAATATCCAATTTTTGAATCCAATCGATATTCTCAACACCTTGTGGATTGCCTGCCACTTCTGTGAACAAGCCATATTTAATCAAGCCATTTGAGCTGTTGCCACTTGCAGTGTAATACACACCTTTGATGTGGTCATAACCTTCCACTTTTGTTGAATCTATGTTTGCTGACGCATCGTACTTAAAGTGTAAAGTTTGCATTAATTCAACTTCCGACTTATCAACAACAACATCATTCAAAATATAATTGCCATCGCGATAAACCAATTTGTTGCCATCATCACGGGCTTCAAACTGATATTCTCCATTTTCATATTTGCCGTAAACATAATTTCTGCCAAAAGCGTTGAACACATATGGCATTTTGTTTTGGTCAAGAGTTGCATATTCCGACCTATTAAACAAGCTTGCAGGGACATTAATTGTTGTTCCACACAATGTGTTAATCCAATAATATCCATTTTTGTATTCATACTTTTTGTATGTTTCAAGGCCTTCGGTAATATCTTCTTTCTTTGGTTTATATTCCACAACTTCTTTTGTGTTTGTGTCAAACCCCATCCATAAATGTGAATAGTAGTCTGACGGACGGACTGTTGAGTACAATTGATAGATTTGACCATCAATAACAACAGTGCCATCGCTCAAAGTTGCCAACACTCCATCTTCGTAATCAATATCACGATAGAACATGCCTGAAATGTAACCAGAACTTTCTTTTGTTATGTTTTGAATAACCATACCAGTGTTGTTAAATGCTTGCATTTGACCTTCTATGTTACCCAACCAGTGAGATAATCCAAGTTTGCCCACAACAACAATTGCAACACCAATAATTCTCTTTAAAACTTGCTTGTTAAACACTTTTTTAAGCATGCGTTTAATCCACAATTTTATTGTTTCCATTATTGTATGTTCTACTCCCTTTTTGGCGGCAACTGATGCCGGTGCTGAACTACCCCAAGTAACAAAAAGTATAATAATGCTTGCAATATCAAATAAGGTTGAAACTGTTGTTAACACTTTGTGCGATGTTTGCAATTTGTTTTTTAAGTTTATGTCAATTTCCTTTTCAGAGATTGGAGAATAAATTGTAGAAGCTCCGCCATTAACTTCAAACATCGAGCCGGAATCTGACAATCTATCTTCATCATATTTCACTTTATATTCAAAACAAACTATTGTAAATTCGTACTTATTGTCGGTGTCTTCTTTAAGGTTGTTTACATACATATCATTAACTTTGACGTACTCAACACCTTCTGTGTAAGCGTTGCTTGGAGTGCCATATGACATTTTGCCATCGTCAGATGTTTTGTAGTATATTTTGCCCCAGCCAAATTTTGTGTAAATTAATGGGATTTCTGGATATGATTCATAAATTGTATATTCAATTTTGTCATCACTGCCAGTTTTAACTGCCTTGATGTTTGAAGCATCGTAAATTGTGGAAATATTATCCCAAAGGGCTCCGTTATTTTCACTCATTGGCACACAACGTTGCAACACTTTAAAGCCTGTGTAATCTTTGTGCCAGCCTGGAGCAATTGATTTGCCATCAACCACCATGTCTTCAAGCGGATTGTGGTCATATACATTTTGTGATGGAGAAATTTTGAACGAATCTTGGTTTACATATGTTGCAATTGCATGCAATGTAACTTCATTGTTTTCTTCATCTTCCATTGCTTCATATTTTGATTCTGCGTCAAAATAGTTTTGGTTTTCAATTGTGTTTACTGTAAATGCATATTTATGTGTGCCTTTAACAGTTGCTGTTGTGCCGTTTTGAACTTTTGCAACTTTAAGCATACCAACAAGTCCGCCAAAGTTTGTAACAGAATCTTCACCAGACACAACAACATTTGTTGCATTAGCATTTTCCATGTTGCCTTCAAGCATACCAACCAAACCACCAACATAGTAAGAATTTTCTGCAGTAACAGTGATTTGAGAATTTGTTGTTAATGACACAATGTTGCCTTTAACTTTGCCAAACACGCCACCAACATACATACCAACGCCTGTTGGTTGCACAAGAATTTGATTTGCCGGTTCATACTTGTAAGACAATTCCAAATTTGTTGTTTCAATGCAACCGATTGCACCACCAATATTGTAAAGTCCGCTAACAGAAGAGTCGTTTGACAATTCTGGCAAAGCGATGCTTTTTGAGCCATCAGTTACATTTGCATTTATGCTGTAATAACCAAAGTAAGCACCAACATTTATGCCCATGCCTGTGTTTACAGTTGTTTTAATCAAGTTTGTTTTTATGTTTTTGTCATAATCAATTTCGCTTGCTGAATTAAATTCAGTTGTAAATGTGCCTGTTGTACCAATCAAACCGCCCCAACCTGTTTTGATGTCGTTGAATTGAATCTTTTTCTTTTCAATTTCATCTTTTGTGTTTGAAGTTGTTTCAACCACGTCTATGTTGTTAACATTGTCAACATCAACATTGTTAAACATAAAGTTGCTGATTGTTGAAACTACATTTGAGCCCATATTTTCGCCAGTTGTTGAAGATGGTGAATCTGTGCTGCCTTCAACTGGGCTTGTGATTTGAGCGTTGACAATATTATTTCTCACATCAACTGCATTGTTTGCTGTTGAACCAATCAAACCACCAACACTTGTTGGAAGCACATAATAACTTTTTGTTGTTGTTTCTACACCAATTGTTGATGTAACGCCGTTGTGAACAAACAAACCATTTATCACAATTTGTTTTTCTTCTTCACCCGGTTTAGCAACTTTGCCCGCACTTGTGTTTGCAATGGAAGCATTGTCACCAGCCAAACCTGCCACACCACCAACATTTGTGTTGCCCAAAACATTAGCTTCGCTGTTGATTGCCCAAACTTTTGAATTGTTTGCAGTGTACCCAACCACACCACCAACATTTATTGCACCAGCAACATCTTTGTTAACCATGCTCCTATTTTCTGCATTTTTAATGTAATATGATGTGTTTTCGGCATCTTGAACTTCACCTTTTTTAACTTCAGAATAAATGTAACCGTTTTCGCCAACTGCAAGTTTGTAAATGATTTCATCTTCCGCAATTTCTGTTGCTATGTTGCCATTTTGGTCAAATTCAACAACATCAATATTGCCAAGAATTGTGCCTATGTTGTAACCAGCAATGCCGCCAACATTTTGATAGCCTTGTATCTTGTTTGAATTTTCACAATTAACAATTCTGCCATTGCCAGCAACTTTACCAGCAATGCCACCAACATTCATTGGTTGGCTCATCAAAGTTGTTTTTTGAGCACCGTTTTTCAATCCAACATTATATGTTTGCTCATACATCGTTTCGTTGATGATGCTTCTGTTTGCATTGTTTAAAGTAATATCGGCTTTGTTTTGGCAATTTTCAACCAAACCATCTGTATAACCAACTATACCGCCAATATTTTTGATTGTAATGCTGGTTGAAGTCCAACCATCAACATCAATCTCGCCAAACTCAATTGGGTTTGCATTTTTTGCATCTTTTAATACTAGATTGCTTCCAGCCTTGCCAATTAAACCGCCCCAGTTAGTTGCAGACGCACCCAAAATTGTTTTAAGAGTTGCAAATTTTGTGCCTGCGGTCAACATGTCCCAAGTGCCTTGTTTGATTGTAACAATTGCGTCAGCATAACCAATTGCACCACCAACATTGGTTGTTCCACCTATGACAATGTTGCCAGGTTTTGAGCCAAATTGAATTTCGCCACCTTTAATAACATCTTCTGTTTCACCTTCATTGCTGTTGCCAGAGCATACGTAACGACCAATCAAACCGCCAGTGCCATTTGTTGCGCTTTCTGCCGCTATTGATTGTGATGCCAAAACAGGAGCAAATTGTTCAAGGCTGCCTGTTACATAAATTCCGCAGTTTTTGTTGTCCATTGAACCAACAATGCCGCCAAAGCCCAAAGAATTTACGCCACAATAAGTTGAACTAATTTTTAATGAAGTGTCCAAAGTTAATTTGCCGTTTTCACTCAATTCGCCAACAACCAAACCAAAGTAATTGTTGCCAAAAATGTACAAAAGTTCACAACGCTCTTCATTGATTGAGCAACTTGTTAACTCTATTGAACCAGTTGCCTTGCCAACTAAACCGCCAAATGTTGAAGCAGTTAACATTGGCATTGCTATATCTGCAAAATCAAACATAACAGTGAAGTTTGAAATTAAACCACCAGTAGCCAAACCTGTTAAACCACCAATAACTTTGTGGTTTGCTGATGTTTGAATAATGATTTTTGTATCTGCTTGATTTGCAGCAATCGAACCAGAGTTTTCACCAACCAAACCGCCGCAAACAGCATCGTAAGTTGTGTTAAATTTGATGTTTAAGTCCTCATCGCCGTTAAACACATTAATTTCGCCAGCGTTGGTTGCAGCAATCAAACCAACAGTGCTTTCACCTTTGTTTGTTGCTGTTGCAACTTGAGTGTCAATGCCTGTTTGAACACTTCCACCATAGCAGGTTACAACACCAATTTTTCCGTTTTCTTCACCAACGTTAACCTGCCCAGATTGACCATCTTTAAAGTCAATTGAACCAAACAATACGCCAAGTTTTTCTGAACCAATAACTTCAAGAGCAGAAACATCAATGTTTGTAACTTGAACCACACCTGAAACATCCATGCCAAGTGCACCAGAATTTTTGAGATTGTCAAATATGCCTTCCAATTTCAAATTGCCGATTGTTGCATTGTTGATGTTTGCAAACAAACCATTTGCATTTAAATTTGCGATGATATGTTTGTCATTTCCACCTGCAACCGCATTTTCAATTGAAGCATCAAAATTGCCATTAAACCCAGTGCTTACGGCTGCAAAGCCACCAACTGTTGAATTTAAACCAACCGCTGTCCAATTGATGTTTGAAATTTCGGATACAACACCATTGTTGTCTTTAACCAATTTGATGTTGCCGTCCAAATCATGTGTAAGTTTAAAATATTTTGTTTGTTTATCAAGCAAGCCTTGAACAGAAGCCAACACACCCAAAGTTGAAACTTGGAATTTGTTAGTTTGTTCGCCTGAACCCGTTTGTCTAGCATTAACAAGATTTTGAACTTTAAGTTCTTCACCCTCCGCTTCAATTGCGTACTTGTTAAAGTTGTAAACTGGGTAATTGTAGTTGTAAGCAAAAGTTGTGCTTGCTGTGTTTAATTTTTGATCGTTTACAGTTGTAAACCAATTGCCTGCCAACATTTTGTTTGTGTTTTCCATCAACATTGCTGTTTGCACCAATGCAACGTAGTCTTGTGCTGACTTAAACTCATTTTTTGGCGTTGACAAGCCATCAATATAGTTGTTTGAGCCATATGTTTCTGCCTTGTTGCCAGTCATTGAAGAGCCATTTTCTGCAATGCTGTTAACGTAACCTGAAACATAACTGTTGTAAATATAGTTGTTTGTTGTTTCGCTTGTTGCAGCAAAAGCATAACCAACACCTGTAGTATTTGCTTTGATTGTAATGTTGCCAGAAACATAACAACTGTTAATAGTTCCACGGTTTGTGTTTGTTAATGCACTAACACTAACTGTTGATTTTATATCTGCAGATGAATTGCTGTAAGACAGCATGCCATTGTTGTTGTTAACCAACAAGCCCATTGCACTTTGCACTTCATCAACATCGCCAGAAATTGAGCAGTTGAACATAACGCCATTGTTTGTGCCAACAATTGATTTTAAAACATTAACATTTGCTTCTCCAGTTTGTGGAGCATACTCAATGTGAATATTTGACACTGCTGACTCACTATCAATAGTGCCAATGTAAAATTGATTGCTGTTTAAAACTGCACCAGTGCCAACTGCAATACCTTTAAATGTGCTGTCAACATTAAATCCGTTGCTATTAATCAAATAATAATAGTTGTTGCTTGAATTTGTGTAACCAGACAATGGATTTGCAACCGAACCTGCAACATAACTGTTTGTTGTGTTGTCGATAATACCCAACAATCGCATTGATGAAACCATGCTTGTTAAGTAAGGCACATTTGAACTTCCGTTTGAATTTGCCCACAAACCTGATTGAATTGCATTTTGTTGATAACCCGTTGTGTTAATCAATGTGCCAGCCGCCAAGTTTGTGCCCAACATTGTGTTTTCTGGCACAAGAGCAAAGTCAGTTGAATAAAACAAATCAGAAGTTAAACTTGATTTGTTTGCAGATGACGAATATCTTGTTAAATTTTCATCATCACCAACAAACAAATTGTAAGAATCGTCTGCTTTTGCAAGATAGCCAAACAATGCACCGATTGTTCTAAAGTTGTTGTTTAAGTAGTCTTCTGCATATGTGATTGCATCTTTTGTTAAGTTGTTTGTTAATATTGTTGCCAAACTGAAAGTAAAACTGCTGTTTGCCAAAACAACTTGTTTTGCACAACCAATTAAGCCACCGATATTATAGTTAACATTGCTTGCTTTTGTGCCTTCTGCTGTTGGCACAATTTTGCCCATGTTTGTTGTGTTGCTTAATGTTACTGTGCCGTTTGCGTAACCAACAACACCACCAGCAAAGTATTTGTTTGTGCTCAATGCATTGTTCATTTCACCATAGATATCCACATTTGAAACAACTTGGTCAATCAATATCTTAACACTGTTGTTGTCAACATTTGGGTTGAGTGCAATGTGATTTTCATCTTGATTGTAAGATGCGTAACCAACAACAGCACCAACATACGCGTTGCCTTGTGTTGAAATTTTGCCATCAAACACATTTTGCTCAAAAATTGTTTTGTTTGAACTATTTAACCATGCAACGCCAACAGAAGCAAAGGTTAAATTGTTGTTTTCTGCACTAATAATTGATTGAACATTGTTGTTTGAAATTGCTCTGCCAGAGTTGCTTGTTGACAATCTATATTCGCCAACCAAACCAGCAACCAAAACATTGCGATTTGAATTTGCTTCGGCATTTTTCAAACTGATATCTATCAAAACTGTGTTGCTTTCAATTTGACAATCTTCAACCAAGCCAACCAAACCAGCAACGCTTAAATTTGCATTTGCCGCAGTGCCAAGTGTGATTTTAACGCCAATTTGTTTGTTTAATGTGCTGTAATCATTTTCAACTGTTACGCCTGTTACTGCTGAATTTGTCAATTTGCCAGCCACAACACCAATTGAACTTTGTTTTGCTGAATTTAAATTAAATTCAAATTTTGTTTGTTGAACTGCACCAATATAGCAGTTAACCAAACTCATTGTGTTTTCACCTGGATTGCTTAAATCTGTTTCGCCAGAGCCAATCAAACCACCAACATAAACTTGTGGGGCGGTTGAAGAAGCAATTGTTGCACTAACCAAGCCTGAAAAACCTGAATTAATAATGCTTGTGCCTTCCGCCTCAAAAATCATGCCTGCAAAACCGGTTATTGAGCTGCCTGTTTTAAACAATTCCGCACCATTGCGACATTCATCGCTGATTGTTCTGCCAACAGTGATGTTCACTGCTTCGATTCTTGTGCTGACACTTTGATTGTTTTCATCTTTTGTTGTTCCATCTTTTGCACTGAATGCTGCAAAGTTTTTGATGTTAACACTACTGCTGCTGTTTTTGCCAACGCCATTTTCCATCCAAGAAAATTCCAAGTTGCGGAAAGTTGCACCTTTTGTGCCCCTAAACAAACCAGCATCATCACCTGAATTGCTTGCTCTCACATTGAGATTATACAATTTTGGAGTTGTTCCATCTTCTTTTTCACCAACCAAAGCACCTTCAAATGTAAAATCAAACACAAAGTTTTCGCCGCCATAGTAGCCTGTCATATCAATATCGTTTATAACTTTAAATCTGCCAGTAGGATTGCTTTTAAGTTTGTTTATATCAGAAACATCTTTAATGATTTCATAATTGTTTGTTCTTTCATCTGTGAGCAATGGGAAATATCTTGTGTTTGTTTCCAAATTCCAATATTTTGTGTCCCAAATTTCAAAGATTTTTGTGTAAGTTGCAAGTTGAACATCTGGCACATCAAGATTGTATAATTTTGAAATGTTTTCTGTTGTTGTGCCGGTTGTTGTGGTTGAATTGATGTTAACTTTTGAACTGTTGTAATTAACTTTGCCAACATAAACTTGCGAAACAATGTGATTTAAAACTTTGTCATCTGCAATAAAGTTGTTGAACTTAACTGAATAAGTTACACCTTCTGCTTGCAAATCTGTTACCTTTTGGCTGTATGCATTTTGGTCCAACAAAATGGTTGAGAACAAATAACTTTGACCAGCAACTTTTTTGTTTAAACCTGTGTAAATCAAACCAAAACTTGCGCTTGTTGCGTCTTCCGCTCTGCCAATAAAGCCGCCAACATAAGTTAATTCTCCCATGTTGCCAGTTGCAAAGTTGATGAAAGGCACTGCGTAGTTGTAATTGTAAGTTGACATAACATCAAGGCCAATCAAACCACCAATAACATTGCCTGCATAAAAACTTGCTTTGCTGTAACAAGAGAACACTGTTGAGCCAACACTCAAGCCAATCAAACCGCCGCCATATTGATAGGATTCAATCAAACTTGTGTTGCCCAAATTTTCGGTGTCCAAATCTTTTGACATATCAAGAACATAGGTTGCCAAAGTTTTGTCGAACTTAAATTGATGTTCGTCATCATCAAGTGCACTAACTTTTGATGCTTCAACTGAAGCCCCTATGCTTGCCGCAAACAAACCGCCCGCTGAATATTGACCATTAATGCGGTTGTTAGTGCCCACGTTGAAGGAGAGCCTTAATGCTTTAACATCTTTGCCAACATAGCCAGCCACACCACCTGCGTAGTCTGCCAAAATTGTTAACGATTCGTTTGTTGAAACGCCGTTATCATTAATGTAAAGGTAAGATAAATTGTAATTTTCTCTTGAATATGAGCGCGATGTCAAATCTGCAACACCAACAATACCACCAGCGTAAGACAATGTTTTTGCGTAACTATTGTTTGTGCTGTTTGCTTGTTTTGTTGGATTGTAAAGTTCAGTTGTGTTTGAAAGGATTGTTGAAACGCTTAAGTTTGAAGAAATACCATAAACCAAACTTTGCCCTTCAATCAAACCAGACATACCACCAACCATATTTGCTCCTTGAATGGTTGTGTTTGCACCATCGAGAGTGATGTTGATAATCACAGAATCAGTTATTCTGCCCGCCAAACCACCAGAGTAAATTGCGTTTGCAGTACTAAACTCCCCAGCCGAGAAGTTTAAATTTAAGTTTTTAACATATGCTTGGTTTATTTTTGCAAACAAACCAACACTTTCTTCTCTATCTTCACCAACATCAAGATAGATATTGCTGATTGTCATGCCATTGCCATCAACACTTGTTTTTGCATCCAAACTATCTGCACCATAATTGTTGCCCAATGTGAATTGACGCCTTGTTTGAATTGCTGTTTTGTCGCTTGCAAAGTCTATATCCGCAATAAAGCGAACATAACCAGTAAATTTGTTTGCACTGCCATATTTTGTAAACACATCATTAAATTCTTGCACAGAACTGATTGTGTCTGGGTTGTTTTTTGTGCCCAAAGCAAATTTTGTTGCGTAAGTATATTTAGCTTCTGTTTCGCTGCTCAAACTTGATTCATATCTAAATGAATGTGCAACATTGTTTGCATTTGTAAGTTCTGGCAACCTTACCATGTTGCCTTTGTTGTTGTAGAATGACCAAACACCTTCATCTCTATCATTTTTGCTGTTGCTTAAAACAAACACAAAGTTGATTAAGTTTGAAGTTTCTTCAAAATTTGCAGCGTTTAAACCTGTTGCTTGGTCTTTGCCGGACTCTTCTGCAACAATAAAGTTTTGTTTGTTTGTTTCGTCTTTAAGCCAATAACAATTTTGAATAGTGCCAAACGACAACAATCCCGTTGTGTCAGCACCAACAAAAGGTTGTTCTGGTGTGATTGTTGCACTTGTGGTTTTGTCCACATTTGTAAGTGTACATGCTGCATAAGATTGAGCAATTGTTGCCCCACTGTTGTTGCGGAACACAAAGCCAGCCATAAATGCAGATTTTGAAACGAGTTCAATGTTTGCAAAACTGTTGTTAATGTTTGCACCCGCCATGTTTTCATAAACAAAGCCAGCAATATTAGCATCGGCATGTGCTTCCACTTTTGCACCAGTTGAATAAGGATTGTCATTTGTTATTGTACTTTCAAGCCCTTTAACATAACTATAAGAAATTCTGCCATAGTTTTCTGCCACAAAGCCGGCAAGTTTGCTTTCTGCATTTGTGGAGTATGTGAACAAACTTGTGTTTGCAACATAGGAACTTGCAATTGCTGTGTCTGCATTGTTTACGCCAACAAAGCCACCAATGTTTGATTTAAAGCCCTGACCAACATTTGTTGTGCGGTTACCAAACACAAAATTTAATGGTTTAAATTGTTCGGTGTAACTTGTTTGAGAATTGTCGTTTGCAATAATTTTTGTAAATTCACTTCTTCCAACACGAGAGTTGGTGATTGTGCCATTGTTGATGCCAACCAAACCACCAAATGTCAAACTTGTTGCAGCGGAATTGTTAATCAACAAATTAATTGTTTTGTTGCTTGAACCTGCATTTACAACATCGCAGTTGTAAATAAGCCCGTTGTTAACACCAGCCAAACCGCCAAACACAATGTTGTTAAGGCCATCATAAGCCAGTGTTAATTGTCCGTTTGAACTTGTGTTGAATTGAGAGTAATCCACAACAACATTGTAAAGCATTGTGCTTTCATCAACTTGGGCAAACAAACCCAAATATGTTGTAGCTTCGCTGTCAGTTGTTTCAACAACAAAGTTTTTGATGATAATCTTTTTGTTGTTGCCGTCCAAACTTGCAATTTTTGTTGTGATTGGTTTTGCAATTTCAACCACAATATCGTTTGTTAAAACGTAGTTTTGCCCTTCACCAAGCAAGCAATTGCCTGATGTGTCAAACATATCTTCTGCACTGCTGATTGCAAATGCAGATTGACGAGTGGTTGCTGTGTAAAAGTTCATGTCAAAACTGATTTCCATCATGTGTGGATATGTGTTTTGATTTGGTGTGCCAAATTTAAGATTAAATACACCATTATTCCAAACGTAATCATAACCAATTTTGAAAGTTGCAGTTGTTTCAAACTTGCCTTTTGCTGTTAAACGCAAATATGTTTGATTGTTTTCACCACTGCCGTAGTTTGTTGTGGCAACTGCAAAGTAATCGTTGTCTTCATCAAAAGTTGCAATCTTGCCAGTTTCGTCAACACGATAACTAAACAAGGACATCAATTTTTGATATGTAGCGATTTTAATTTGCTCATCATCAAATTCTGGATTTGCAATTTTGATTTCTGCTTTTATGCTTTCAATCATTGCTTTGTAAATTTCGTTTGACAAATCCAATGTTGAATTATTTGTTGCAAAAACAAAACTTAAATCTCTTGCTTGATTGATTGCCAAATTTAAAATTGAATTAAATTCAAATTTTGTGTTTTCAACATTCAAAATATAATCAGTTGGGAAGAAATTAATTTCTTTTGCTTCGCTGGTTATTTGAGAGTTGGTTGCCAAACTCATTTTTACAACCACTTTAAATGGTTGCTCGATGTTGGTTCTAACTGCAATTTTAAGGCGCATTGAGTAAGAGCCGTCTGCGTTTGGTTTAAGTTCGCTGTATTTATCCAGCCATTGATAATCAATTTCTGTGCCAACGCCAGTGCCGTCCAAATATTTAATTTCAACAGTTGGGTTTGCGTTAAATTGATAACCATAAATTTTAACTGTAACAATGTTGTTTGTTGAATTTTGTTGGATTAAATAGCCTTCAACTGCTTTGCCATCAATAAGCGCACTTGTTTGATAATTTTTGTCAAATTCAAGGTCAACACCCGGCAAGAAGTCAGTTATTAAAGATTTTGTTTTTACAATATGAGTGTCATCAGCATTGGTTACATCAAGTGTTAAGCGGATTTCATCTGCCAAACCACTAAACTTTTTGTCCAACACAACATGAACATAAATTGTGCCATCAAACTCGTAAGTTATGCCATCAGTTGTGCTTGTTGCAAGGTTTAATTTAATGCCCAACAAATCGTCTGTTAAATCGCACGCTGGGCTAATGCTTATATATTTATTTAACCCTTTGTGCAAAATGATTTGTTCAAAACGCACTTTAACATTTGAGTTTAAACTTGGAACAAACAACTCACTGCTTTTTAATGTAACTTGCTTGATATAAGCATAACTTGGTTGCATGCGGATTGCAAGCACGCCACCATTGCCACCTGGAGTTATATTTGCTGTTTCAACTTGACTGGAAGTAATTAAGTGAGTGTAGTTGCCCATTGATTCTGCGCTTGTTGCTGCATAGTTGTTCATCACAATGCTTGATGACAACCTTGTTGGGTTGATAATCAAATCAATTGTTGTTCCACCATCAATTGCAGAGTTTGTTTTTGCAAACACTTTTATGCCAAATTTAATTGTTTGTGTTAAATATCTTGTTACATAAGTGTCTTTAAGTTGAATTGAAATGCGATAATTGTAAGTTTTGTTTGAAGCATTAAATGTATTCAAAACATTAAAGTCAAACAAATCAACAAGGTTGGTTACACCTGCTTGATTAAGCAAGCGCTCAAATTCTGTTTGCCCTTCTTTAACTTCAAAATTCATCACCAAACTATCATGGTTGTTTTCAACAAACTCAACAACATTGTTGTTAGCATTAACTTTAACCAATGTGTTGTTTTCTGGTTTGTTTACTTCATCATATTTTGCAACAAAGCCAGTGTAAAGTGTTGCATTAAAAGCAAAGTTTTCCTTTGATTCACCTTCCAAATGTTCGGTGTTAAATTCAAGGTCAGTTGCTGTTTCACTGATGTTGATATTTAATGTTTTTGCTCCAATTTCAAGATATTGAGGGATTTTGTTTCCGTTTGCGTCCAAAATGTAATTGCCATCACCATCTTTTTGATAATCAAATATATTTTCACCAAAATATTTGGTTAAATTAAATTTGATTTTAAACGTGATAGTTTCTGTTTTTGAACTTTCGTTTGAATCGTCTTTAAAACTCAAAACAAATCTGTTAAACAAATTTGGATTGTTTGAAATTGTTACAATAGAGTTTGTTTCGTCCAAAATGTTTGTTTCAATTTCGACAAACTCTTGAATGTTTGCAACGTCAAACAAGTTGGAGTAAACTGCGTCGTCATTTTTCCTTTCATTGATTGCTGAAAGGTACAATTCAATGTTTTGTGCCCCTTTGTAAGCATCCAAAACATAGTTGTTGCCAACTGATTGCACATCGTTGCCTTCAATCACAATATCACTGAACCAATATTGTGTGTAAATCAAAAAGTAATCACAAGCGTCTGGATTGAAAACTGAATATGCTTTAACCAAAACATAATCATTTGCACCAGTTACACCTTTAAAGTAAATTTGACTGTTGCCAATAATAGAAGCATAATTGCCACCATTAATAATTTTGTAAACAACTGCCCCAATTGTTTTTTCGTGATTTGGAACTTTGTTTAATTTAACCAAATCAGACAAATTGTGTATATTCCTTGCCACATTGTTTGTTGGGTTGTTGATGTCATTATAGTAGTTAACAATAACTGTTTCTGTTATTTGATGTTTGATGATGTTGTTTTCATCATCGCGTTTGTCTGTGTTTACATTATTATTATAATTATCATTATATAAAGAATAAATACCTTTAATATATTCCTTGTCAAACACTGTTGTAATATCAGTTGGAATCAATGTTAAGTTGCTTTTTAAATATGGGAAATAGAAAGTGTAGCCATTAACTATAACTGTATTGAACGATTGTTGTTGCCCCCAAATGTTTGCGTCAATGCCAGGGATAAGATATTCATTTTCACTTTCTTTGTTGTAAGTGCCAAAATTAATTTCAACGCCATTAACTGACAAATATTCAGTGTTATCCTCTTTTGTGCCATAAACCACAATATATGTTTGCCTTGCAACAACTGATTTTGCAGCAGCAGATTGTTTGCCAATAAAGTAGCAATTTTCAGTTGCCCAATCCGCAGAAGCATCTCCACCGGCAATATAATAAATTTTATTTTCTGAGCCTTTTAAATTTGCACGGACATAACATTGTTGAATGTTGCCCTTGTTTGCTATGCCATAAACAGTGTCTGCATTGAGAGAATAGAATAAGCCATTTTTAACAAAACTATCCATCGCACAGAACATTATAGATGTTGTTGCGTCGGAATTTGCTGCAATGCCTGCTGCAATGCCATTAACGTTTGAAACATAGCCAAGATTTTTATTTTTTGCAATTGAAAGTGCCAAACTTAAATCATCTTCAAGCCTAAATGACAAGAATTTAACATTGCTGATATTTGATGTTTGAGCCGACCCCACAACACCAGCGGCATACAATGTTTGCCCAGTGATGTTTGTTGCGTCAATGTTAACACCAACCAACGCGATATTTGAAATTTGTGCATTGTTTGCACTGCCAACCACGCCAGCCAGATTGCCTTTTGCCCTTAAATTTGTTGCATCAATTTGCCCCATAACAACAAAGCCGTCAATTTTTGGTGTGCTTGAATTTTGAACGTTTGCAACACCAGCCACACCGCCAATGTTAACATCATTTATTGTTGTTGAATCAATGCTTTCAAGTTTAACGGAAATGCCAAGGTCAAACTTTAATGCTTCCAACTCTGTTCCATTGCCTTTAACTTCGCCAATTAATCTGCCTGCAACGCCACCAATGTTGAGTTTAGTTGTTAAAGATGCTTGAATGCCACCTTTTGCAATAACTGGTGAATCACTCAAATTGATTGAGCCAGCAAATTCACCAGCCACACCACCAATAAACACTGCTGTTTGAATTTTGTCCTTATTCAATCTTATGCCTGCAAAGTTGGTTGACATTTTAACATTTTTGATGACTGCATCTTTTTCAACAGCACCTGCCAAGCCACCAATGTAAACCAAATTGTTTGCATCAGTTTTTGTGATGTCGTCCTTAAATTTAAAACTTACATCAACCGTTAAATCAGCCACACTTGCTGAACCTTTAAGTTGTGCAAAAATACCTGCATAAAAATTGTCTGTGCCAACTGTTGGAGCAACAATTGTTATTTTCAAACTACGCTCTGTTTCAACAATATTACCACTGGTTGAGTAAGAGATATTTTTACCACTCAAACTGCCAGAAAAATTGCCAAAAGAAGTGTGGTCATCAATTGTTAAATTTTTTGTTAAAACATAATTTGCATTTAAGTTGTTTTTGATGTTTTTAAAATCTTCAACGCTTGCAATGCGATATCTTGCTTTAACTGAACCGTCTGTGATTGTAACAACCACATCAGCGTATTTTTCATACTCGCCTGTCAAATCATTAAATGAATCCATGGCAACAAGTCTTAAAAGATAAATTCCACCACCCAAACTTTTGTCAGCTTTTAAACTAACACGATTTTGAGCCTTTAAAATGTCAACACTCAATCTATTGTCTGCTTTTGAAAGTTCAACAATTGAATATTTGCCGTCAACCAAAACTGGGTTGCCATTGTCGTCCTGTTGAATTTGATAAAGTACATAATCTATATCGTCATATTTTTGACCATAAACATTGCTGTAAACCAAAGCGGCATTAAACTCTGCAACTGCATATCCGCCGTCTTCAACATCAATAAATGACAAATACAAATTTGCCGTGTTGTTTTCATTAACCAATTGTTTGCCGCTTAATTCCACACCAGTTGAAGGCACATACTCGCCAAAATCAATTGTAACGGAAGATGAAACAGGAAGTTTTGTGTCAAAACTATATGCCGACAATGTCAATGTAACATATTTAACTGCAAGTTCTGGCTTTTTAATCAATTTAACAGATATTTCGCCAGAAAGAGAAGGCAAATAATTTAAAACATTGCCATTAGTGTCAATTTCAAGTTTTTCAGTTCCGCAATAAATTTCAACTGCTTGCAAATCACCAGCACAACTCAATTTAAGTTGGTTAACATTTGAAATCACATTGTCTTCACCACTAAACACAATTGTGTTTGAAGGTGTTGCAATCAAACTTCTTGATTTAAAGTTAAATGTTGTGGTTGCAGCTTGTGGATATTTTGAGTTGATGTACACAACTTCATTTGAGCTGCCTGCTTTAAAGTTAAGGTCAATACTATTCACATTGTTGTAAACAGCTATTTCAAATTCCAAAACTTTTTGTGGTGCTTGCTTTATAATATCGCCGTCTTTAATGTAATAACTAATTGTGGCTTGGAAACGAGTTATTTTGTCCCCTTGAGCTCCCCAAATTTGGAATTTGTTAACACTGCCAATTTTGCCCAAGGCAATAAAATCAACTGCATATTGAGAAAAATTGTCGCCATCTCCCAACCTTGTCATTTCCACATTTGCAATTGTTGATTGATTAAACGTGCCGGAAATGAGTTGCCCAAAATAAAGTTCACTTTTAACATTTGAGTTGTTGATAACTGCGTAACGATTTTTGCCCAAATTAAAGATGTTTTCACCTTCTGTTTGAACAACAAATTCATCATTAGATGCAACAAACACACTCTTTAAACCAAAAGTTGTTTCAAACAAAGCAAAGTTGCCTTGTTTGCCAGCAGAAATTGTAACAATATCTTCCGTTAATTCTTTGCTTGCTTTGATTGGAATTTGATAAACATCATAAAATTCGCCAGCAGTATCTGTGCCCTGTTTTGTTAAGATTGTTGAAATGCCCGCACCTGCAAAATCTTTGTCAAGGTTAATAGCCGATGCACCATTTAAAAATTTAAACTTTGAATTGGTTGGCAAGTTCAAATCAATTGTCTTTGTTGAAAGCTTGTTACCAGAATAATAAACCTTTAAAAATACATTGGTTAAACTATTAGCGTCTGTTAAAATTGTGTTGTTTGTGAAGTCAACATCTCCATCGGCGCTTGAAAGCACTTCAAATTTGTTTGCAGTAACAACTTTTTCAACATTAAATTCATACACACTTGTGTAACCAGCAGCCTCATCAGAGTTTGCTTTTTTGAGTGTTACAAATCTCAATTGCCCAGCAACTGCGCCTGTTTTTGCAAAATTAACATTGATGTTTGAGCCGTTCATCACAGCCATTGTGTAATCATAACTGCCAATTTTTTGAATGTGGTCAAGGGTAACAATGCCGTTGCCTGTCAAAGTTAAACCCTCTGTGGCACTAATAAGCACCCAGTGGCTCATATTATCGTTTGGAGCAACATCAACAATCAAATTAAGCCCAGTTTGGCTTGAAGTTGAATTGGTTGTTGAATAAACTTCACCAGAAGTATATGTCGCACTTGTTTCTCCATTAAGAGTTACATTTTTAACGATGCTGCGCTTAATGATATTGATTGAAGCTGAATATTTTGGTGTTTCTTCAACATAATCCAAGCCATAAACCGAAAGTTCAAATTTAATAGTGCATTTTGGATAGGTTAAATAAGTGTTTTCGTCTGCACTAATTTCGTATTGGAACAAGTTTTTAAGCAATTCATCTTTTGAAGATGCTTGTTTCAACAATTGAATTCTTATACCATGATAATTGTTGTCGTTAATATCAATCAATTTGCCGTCAACATAAACGTTCAAACCATAGTATGCTTTTTCACCTGTTGCGGTAACAACGCCATCAATGTATTTGCTGCTGTATTGTTTGTCAATATTGTCAATACCAGCATAAAGTTTGAATTTTGATTCAACCTCATCGTTGACATACAAAGTTTTTTCACTCACCACAGCAGTTGTGTCTGGGCTTTCTGTCAAAACTGGTGCGTTTGTGCTATTTAAATTTTCAATCACATACACATCAAAAATTGAACTTATTTCATCTTCACCTTCATAAACAGCAGAAGAAGCCTTAATCCTAATCACTGGTTGAAGGCTTGCATTGTAATTAGCTTTAACTTGCAATTCTCCATTTTCAATTTTTGCAAAATCAACGCCAGCTGCAGCGTCTTTAATTGCAATCCAATTTTGACCGTCGTCGTAATAGCCAAAATCAACAATCGAAAAGTCAACCGCGGTTTGATTGGTGTTGATAGGGTCAAATAACAACACACTTTTGCTTTGATTTGCACTAACAAGTTTGCTTAATTTAACTGTTTGTCCAACAACAATTGCTGGTTTGTAATTATAATTTGTGGTTATGTTTTTTAAACTTTCAAAAATATTTAAGCGGAAACTTGTTTCTTTCCCTGACTTTGTTTCATAAATGCGGATTGAAGAAGACATTGTCCCATTTATGTTAAGAGAAAAAGTTTCATCTTGTTTAACAATTTTTGATGACAAAGAATTGCCGTCATAAACTATCAAATCATCTATGTATTTTGCCTTAACATTTTTAATGTTGATTTTAAACACAAGATTTGCATTTCCAAACTCATCAAATTTTAAATCATCAAGCTTATGTCCAAAATTCAATGAAAGAGTTTGCCCAGCATCACACCACTGGCCAACATCTCCATTTTCATCAACAAAAGCATATTGAACTTCAAATTCCATGTTTTTGTATCTGTTGCCACATGCAGTCAAAAATCCACAAGACAGCACAAACACAAAAATCATAAATATATTTAAAAATTTCCTCTTCATAACCCCTCACCTTAATTTGCTCATTTGTTTGTATATTTATTAATTTTATTATATAAAATTATAGATATTAAGTCAAATAAATTATTTTATCAACTTAAAATTACAAATTAATTTAAAATACTATTTTTAAGCACATTAAATTAATTATTTTTGCAAAAATTTTAAAAATTTTCAAAAAAATATTGTATTTTTTTATATTTTTGATATAATTTTTAAATAATTAAAAAAATTTTTAATTTTACATATTTAAATCGTTTTTGATTTTAATTTGTTTTTATTTTTAAAAGGAAAAATTTTTATGCAAAAAGTTTTAAGCACAATGCGCAAAGCAATTGAAAAATACAACTTGATTGAAGATGGCGATAACATCGCCGTTGGTGTTTCTGGCGGCAAAGACAGTTTGGTTTTGTTAAAAGCACTTGCCGATTTTAAAAAATTTGGATTGTACAATTACAACCTTTACGCTGTAACAATCGATAATTATTCTGGCGAAATTAGTTATGACGGGCTCAAAAAATTTTGTTCAGAAATTGATGTGCCATTACACATAGAAAAAACTGACATCAACAAAGTTGTTTTTGAAATTAGAAAAGAAAAAAATCCATGTTCACTATGTGCAAAAATGCGTCGCGGGGCACTTAACTCTGTTTGTCAAAAATTGGGCTGCAACAAACTTGCACTTGCACATCACAAACAAGATGTTGTTACAACATTTTTTATGTCCTTGATTTATGAAGGCAGGCTTGCCACAATGCAACCGATGTCTTACATGTCCAAAACCAACATAACATTTATCAGACCATTGTTTTTAACTGAAGAAAGCAAAATAATTCACGCCAGCCGCGAATTTCCAATTTTAAAAAGCATTTGCCCAGCAAACGACAACAGCAAACGCAAGGAAATTAAGGATTTTGTAACTCAAGTTGAACAACAATTCCCTGGAGCAAGGAAAAGAATTGAAAACGCCATTTTATCCCCAGAACGTTATAACTTGTTGAGTTTAACTTACCAACCTAAAGAATAAAAGTTTTTATGCAAAAAGCGCGACAATTTTGCCGCGTTTTTTTGTTTACCCCATTATCAATGTCAAGAACAAAAAAATTTAAAAATCTTTTGTTTTTGACATATTTCAACAATTTGCACAATAAATTTTAGGTAAGGAGAAAAATATGAAAACAGAAATTTATTCTCGCCCTATTGTGCTTGCAAATTATCTGCTTGAAAACAAAGCAACAATCCGTTCAACTGCAAAAGAATTTGGTCTGCCAAAAAGCACCGTGCATCACGATGTTAGCATAAAATTAAAGTACATAAATTACAAGTTGTATTTAAAGGTTAAAAATTTGTTAAACCAAAATTTTAGCATAAAACATTTGCATGGTGGAGAAAGCACCAAACAAAAATATTTAGCATTAAAAAATCAACCAAACAAAAATGACGAATTAGATAGTTTAGCTTTGTAACAATCATAAAAACGAACCGGTTGTCAACTATAAATTTTTGATTGAAATTTAAATATAAATTTAAAAAATATTAATGCAAAAATATTAAAACAATTAAATATTACCAAAATAAAAAAATTATGTTTTAGCACATAATTTTTTTTGTTTTTTATATTAATTAAATTATTAAAAAATCAAAATAAATATTTAAAAATCCTATAAAATAGCTAAAAAGTGTTAATAAAACATTAAATAATTAATTTTTTAAAAGATTTATTTAAAAATAATTAAAAATAATTTAATTTTTTAATTAACTAAATATTTATTTTTTATTTCAAAAATCCTTCAATGATTTTTTCTTCTGCTTGTTTTTCTGTCAAGCCCAAAGTTCTTAATTTAACAATTTGGTCGGTGGCAATTTTGCCAATTGCTGCTTCATGCGAAAGGCTTGCTTTTGCATCAAAAGCGGACACTTGTGGTAGAGAAGAAATTTTTGATTTATCCAGCACAATACCATCACATTCAACATGCCCAAAACACAAATTTTTGCCAATCATATTTGACTTGAAAACTTGTTCACTTTCCCCACGAGCAACACTTCGTGAAACAATGTTACATTTGCTGTTTTTGCCTTTTAATTGAACAGAAAAATTTGTTTTTGCAGTTTCAAAACGGTCGGTCAAAATCTTTTCATTGATAATCAAAGTTGCGTTATCTGCCAAAATTGCTTTTGTTGTTCTGTTTGCAGAGTCAACCCCACCAATTTGAGTTGTGTTTAATGTTACAACCGAATTTTTGCCTATTTTCAAGATTGTTGTTGGATTCAAAATTTTATGTTCACTTTTGCCAAGCCCTAAATGATTTTCAATGTATGTTACAGTTGCATTTTTGCCAACATGAAAAGTGTGTATGCCGTCATGCCCTGCAGTTCCGTTTGAATGAACGCCACAGCCTGCAACAATGGTAACAATCGCGCCGTCTTCAATGTAAAAATCGTTGTAAACCATGTCAAACAAATTGTTTTGGTCAACCACAACAGGGATATGGCACGCCTCACCTTTGCATGATGAATGAATGTAAACATTAATGCCTGGATTGTCGCTTTTGCGTTCAATTTCGATGTTTGCGCTTGATTTTAGCACTTCACTTTTGCCATTAACACGCAAAGAAACTGCCCCAGCAGGTATATCATGCAAACCTGCAACTTGCTCTAATATTGTTTTTGCTATATTATTCAGCATCGTTAGCCCCCTTAATTTTCATGCAGCTTGTGTTTTGCATGTTTTTAAGCACATCTTGGCTTTTTCCAGCACATTCAATTTTGCCTTTGCTTAACACAACAATTTCATCTGCACGCGATAATAACCTAGTTTGGTGGCTAACAACAATGTAAGATTTGCCACGTTCAAAAACATCAGCAAGTTTGTCAAAACTCCACAAATCGATGCCTGCTTCTGGTTCGTCAAAAATAACAGTATTGCCGCTCTTTGCCAACGCCAACGCAATTTCAACACGCTTTTGTTCCCCACCAGAAAGTGTTTTGTCGAACTCACGATTGATGTAATCCTTTGCACAAATGCCAACTTTGGAAAGGTATTCACAAGCTTGCGGCACGCTGTTTTTGTTTTTTGTTGCCAAATCAATCATATCTTTAATTGTCAGCCCTTTAAACACAATAGGTTGCTGAAACGCATAATTAAGCCCCAAATTTGCGCGCTCATCAATGGTTAAATTTGTGATATCTTTGCCATTTAAAATGATTTGTCCACTGGTTGGTTTAACAATACCCATAATGATTTTTGTCAAAGTGGATTTACCACTGCCATTATGCCCAGTTATTGCTGTTATGCAATTATCCTTAAATGTGTAAGAAAAATCGTCTAAAATGGTCTTTTTCTCTTTGCCATTTTCAACAATATAAGTGATATTTTTAACTTCTAACATGTTTCTCCTAAACTATGTGCAAACAAAAAACATTTGCATATAGTAAATATTAACATAAACACCAAAAAAAATCAAATTTTGTGTTGTGTGTTTTTCACATAAAAAAAGAGCAATTACGCTCTTTCAAAATTTATGGTTATTTTCATGGTGAAATTTTCGTTGTTCAAACTTGTTTCATATGCATCGTCAAGCACAACACCATTAAACAAATCAATTGTTTGCCCACCAGCAATCGCCTCATTGCTTGAATATTTGCCATCGCCATCCATATGGAACAAATCATGATTGTATTCATAGGCAAAAGTGTTGCGCAACTTTTCGCCAGACTGGAACACTTCCACAGTGAAATATACATTATAGTTGCCAGAAGATTTGATTTCAATGTCTGTGTCTATCATATAAACTCTGTTGCCTTGAACACCTAATGGAGTGCGGAACTTGGTCAATCTTTCGCCATTGATAATACACTCTGCATCAGCATCGCCATTAACTTTAACCGTACAATTGTTGACCATACGCTTTAATGTAATAACAATACTAAATGTTGCAATCGCAGCAGCAAGCAAAATAACAAGTGTAATAATAACAAATCTGTTACGTGTAACACGGCTTCGATATTGCCTTAAGTTTTGTTCGTTAATCTGCTCCAAGTCGTCCATACTGATGTTGGTAGATTTCAAACGCTGTTCAATTTTCTTTTTCTTTTTGTCTTGTTTTTCGTCTATTTGTGCAGTTTCACTCAAACTGCTTTTTGGCACGATTGGTGTTTGACGGGAACTTATAGTTTGTTCTTCCAAACCGGTTACGCTTGATGTTTTGTTTAAAGAAGAAGCGTATGCAGTTGTTTGTTGAACTGGTTTTTGTGTTGCATTTGCATGATTTATAACCGGCCTTGCTGTTGCAGGTCTTGTCCCAGTTGTTTTTGCGTCACCAACTGGCATTCTCTGCGCTGCTGTAGGCCTTGAAACAGACGCTGGCGCTTTTGCCCCAGTTGGAGTTTTTGTTTGTTTCAAATCATTTTCTGCCATATTTCTCCTTTTTTAAACTGCCACACTTTCCACTGAAATTTCCATATAAATTGCATTGCCGCCAAGCAGGGTTTTTGTTGCATTAGTATAATTTATGCTAAATCCTGTCATAAGATACTTGCTTGTTGCTCCACTGCTTGTTGCTGGCTCAAACACAACATTTTTGCCAGCGCTGTTTTGATAGTAATAATATCCGTCGGTTGAATTAAACACAAACCCATTGTTTGAACTTGTTGGTGCCGTCATTCCACTTATGCTTGAACTTAATTCCACTTTTCCGCTTGCTGTGGCTGCGTAAAATGTAACTTTATATCTCACGCCAAATGATGAACCCAAATCTTCATTTTTCAAAAGCAATTTAAGGCTATTAGTATTTTCCACGTCAACTTTGTTGTTTGTTTTATTAGTTGTGTTATATGCAAGGCTAATGCCAGAACCAGATTTTTGCTCTGCCCCCGCTGTGAATGTGCCAGTGCCAGCGTTTGTGTAAAACTTGCCTTCAACCAAATCATACATACCAACCACATTTGAACTATCTTTTGCTGGCACAAAATTGCGCACCAAAACATTGTTATCATATATTTTTGCTTGATAAATTTTTGCATGACTGCTGGAATTTGAAAATTTTGTATCACACTTACAAGCAAATAAGGCTATTGATGATTTTTTGTATAAAGTTGATGTGTAAGTTGCTGATTGGCTTACCCCATCTGTTATAACTGTTAATGTCCCATTATTTGCTTCTATAAGCTTGTGATATTTTTGATTTTTTGTCCATGAATTTCCCGACAATAACCACCTAGATGTTCCAACATAAAATTGATTTGAATAAAAATTTATTCCAAAGTTTGTATCTCCGTCATCACTGTTGCCAATCAATGTAAAAGCACTTGTTGAAGATGTTGTTTCAAATTCTAAATCGTACTTCAAAACTTCACTTGTAAGATTATAACCAGTGTCAATATATTGAGTACCGGAGCTTTCTATGTATTCTAGTTGAGTGTAGCCGGTTGGAAGAGATTTGGAAAGCATTGTTTGTGTGCCAGTGTTATTCTCTTGATACACATTCAAATTGGCTTCGCCAGTTTTGATGATTGCTGAAATGGTTTTGCCAGTGCTGCTGTCATCCGTAAACCATGCGCCTGTGATGTTGACAAAGGATAAAAGCAAACTAACAACCAAAACAAATGACAAAAAGATGTTGAGTGGAGAGTTCCACTCCCTTTTTGCACTTTTAAAATTTTGGTTTGAATTGTTTTGCATTATTCTCCTTTAATATCTTCCTTTGCGTTGTATGCCAACATATTGTAATTTGTTATGTTGATTGGAAATTTGAGTTTTTACTCAAAACTCCAACCCAAAGTTGTTAAGTTTGCGTCAGTCAAACCAAAAACTGATTTGGCTGCTTCCTTGTTGGCTTGAACCGCCTCAAAAGACAATGTTATTTTGAGATAGCCGTCTGTAAGGTCAACTGGTGCGCTGGTTGAAATTGTTGCCCCAGTTGCCAATGTTGCATAACTGCCAGCAGTTAAAGCATCACCTTTAAAATAATAATAGTTTGACATGCTTGCAATATAAGTTTCATCAACATTTAAAATAATGTATTCGCCAAAATCTGTGTCGCCGTCTTGAGTGTAAGTTGAGCCATTAAGTTTCATCTTAACCGCTTTAACTTTAACGCGAGCATAATATGGGCAAGAATCACTCATTGCTTGCAATCCAACGCTTTCAATTGCCTGATTTTCAGCTGTTTTAAATGTAAATGGAACACCACGCAAAACGTTTGTTGTTGCTGGGATTATTTCATATTCAGTTGTGCCTGTTGCAATTGGTTGTTCGTAGTAATAAGCAAACTGCACATTCAAATCATAAAACTGCAAATTGCCTTGAACAGTTGCACGTGCGGTGAAGTAAGCATAAGTTACATTAAAGCCACACAAAAACACCAATACTACAATGAGTACATACCCCAAAATGTTAAGTGATTTATATGACTTTTTCATTATGCTCCTTTTTGACCCGTGTTTTAATTGTACATTGTTTTTAATTTTTCAACCACAGTTGTTGGCCATGTTGAAATTTGTGTTGGAAGACTGCCTGTTGTGTCTTCCACTGCTTCGATTGAAATTTGGCTGTCCAATGCTGTGATGTTGATTGGGATAACTTGCCCTGGACGGATTAAACCATAAAGATACCAGAAACTTCCGTCTTGGAAGAAATTTGATTTTGTTGTGTCCGTGAAACTTGCGGAGTTTGAAAATCTAATGTAATAAGATTTTGTGGTTGAATTGTTTTTGATGAATGCACTGCCAGTTGTTTCGTTAACCAAATTTACATCGCTTGCAGTTGCAACGCTGCCTGTTAAAGTGTAATCGCTAAAATCGTAAGTTTGGCTTGCAGTTATTGTTAAGCTGCCCAACAAAACTTTTTCACCAGGATTAACTATGGCTGAACTTGTTGTTGTGTAAGCATTTGCACCAATCCAACCGCTGTTTGTGTAATAAGTGCCAGCAGCAAAAGTTGGCATGCTTGCTGTTTTGATTGAAGTTGAGCCATCGCTGTTTGATGTTGGGTTGTTAACTTCATTAACTTGTTTGTAACTGCCAGAGTTGCTTACATAATACTTCCAATATTCCTTTTTCCAATTTGCTGGTTCGGTTGAAAGTGTTGTTGATGTCATATTTGCTTGAGTGCTGTATCTTGAATATTTAAGATTCAAACTTAAACTTGTGAGTGCGTTTGAAGAAACATTTTTTGCATAAAGTTTTGCTGTTGTGCCGCTGACAACTGTTTCCAAAACCAATTGAGTGTCCGCCGCAGTTGAGGTTGCAGTTGTTATTGTTGGCACAAGTTCAATCCACACATCTTTGCCAGAATATGCCGCTTTTGCTGCAACAAGTTTTGCAACCATATCGTTTGGCACTGTAAAACTTGTGCAGATTGTCATTGCAGAATAAGGAGCAATAACTTGGCTTGCATTGTGTGCGCCAACTGTTATTGAGCTGGTGTATGAATACTCATCTCTATCCCAATGGCTTTCGTCATCAAATTCAAATGGGTTGCCATCACTTGCAGGGGTTGAACCAGCTGCTGGTTGATAGTCTGCAGTTGAGTTGCCATTGCTAATATACGCTTTAAGAGTGTAACTTGCTGAAACTGACATTTTTGACGCTGTGTTGTTGATAACTTTGATTTGTGTTTTGTAAGTTTGAGCACCACCAGTTGTTACATTATACAATGCTGCATCATATTTTGAACTGTTAACCACTGAATAATCTTGAGTTGGCAAATTTGTTGAATAGCTTGTGCCAGATAATGTTTTTGTGGTTATTGTTGATGTTGCAAGGCCGTTTTCAAAATTAAGTTGAGTGTCGCTGTTAAGCAACAAATCTGTTTCGATGTGGAAATCTGTGTAATTTGCAGCCGCCAACATACCACGAGTTATCATTTCAACTGAATCAATGATATCGATATACATTGCCGTGTGTGCTGGAATGGTGTATTGGAAAGTTCTAATTTCTTGCACGATTGTGCCAACGTCGTAACTTTCCCCAATCCAACCAGAAGAATAATTATATTTAATCGTGTTTGTGTTGATGTTTGCACTTGATGGGTCGGTTGTTTTGCCAGTGTCCACAACCCAAGAACCAATCACTTTTGCAACCAAATTGATTGGACTGCTGCCAGTGATAACATAAGCCCCCAAACCAACATAATTTTTGTTGCCAAACAATTTGCTTGTTGTTGTAACAGATGAGCTGCCAGATGTTGATGTTTTTGTTTCAAACGCTGTTTTGCCCACTGGTGCTTTTGGTTGATAACTGCCTTTGTTTGTTGGATTATACACAACCGCATAGGCATTTGCTGTGCTGTAACTTGCAAGTTTGCGCACTTGATATTGTGCATAAGCTTCGCCAGCGATGCCAGTTTGGTCAAGTGATTCATTTGTTTTTGCAATTTCAACCTTTTTGATGTTGATTGTAAGTTTTGCTCCATAATAATTTGAATTGTAGTTATCCACAAAATCCACACCAACAATAATTGGCAACTTTCCAGTGCCGGCTGCAACAGTGTCGCGATAATAAATTCTGCTGTTGTCAACTATCCAAGCATTGCGGTTTGAAAAGTTTAATATCACATTGGAAGCATCTAGCCCGTTTGACCATTTTAATTCGTACTCAACATAAAAGTTAAATGCGTAGTCGTAAGAATATTGCAATGCAACTTCATATTCTTTAACGCCGTCGCTATACAAAATGCCGTTTGGCAATGTGTCGTTGATTATTTGATAAGTTTGGTTTGGCAAGAATGCGCCAGTTGCGTAACCTGAATTATGCTCTCGTTTCCAACTAAATGCACCATAAACGATACTCGTTGTAAATGCAAAAACTGCGCCTATTATGACGCATATAATTTTTATTAGATTGCTCTTGTTTTTGTTTTTTGCAATCACGCTAAAATTACCCCCTGTTTTTGCTTTCATCTTTGTTGTTAATCAGCAAGCCTGCGTGCTCGTTTGATTTCCAATTCTGTTTGCACAACATAAGTGAAGCACCACAGCCCCAAAATTATTGTGATAAACAACATTTTGTGTGCAGAAATGAAATCAACATAATCCCCATAATGAGCCGCAACGGTAACTACTTTACCTTCTATTTGGTCTGGTTTAACATATTGGTAAAGAGCGCTGCCTTCTCTTTTTAATTCAGCCAATGTTTTGCCTTCCGCAACTTTTGCTTCATCTTTCCAGCCCCAATTTTCATTTGTGCCTTTGTATTGGTAAGCAACATTGTCGCCATGGCAAACATAAATGCCGTCTTTAATTGCAATAATACGGTGAACTGTTGGCAAACCGTCATTGCCAGATTGGTCAAATTTAAGAACATCGCCAACCTTATACTCATCGGCTTTATGAACCACAACCATATCACCCACCTTTATGCTTGGATACATACTTGCGGTTAACACTTTGTAAGGCATATAGTGAAAAGCATAAACAAACAATAAGCAAACTGCCAAAACGATAACAACACTTATTGCTATGTTGTAAAACAATTGCTTTACAAATTTGAATGCCTTATTTTCCAAAATCTGATCGTTGTAGTTCATAAATCCCCTTAAGTTTATATTTTAACGCACCCTGTTGGCTGATAGTTTGTTGTTGAACTATTGCCATAGAGGCCCATGCTTTCAACAGATTTGTCGTCTGCGGAAAATTTTGTTTTGTTAACAAAATCTTGATTGATTTTGCAGTTTTCAATGGTTGCTATTTGTTGATTGTAAGACGCAACGTAACCAGCCACAAAGCCAACATTAACTTTGTTGTTGACTGCGATTGTCAAATTAAACACCAATGTGATTGTGCAATTTGACACAGTACCGCCTTGCAATTGACCAACAATGCCACCAATATTTGAAGTTTCCAATGCTGTGTGTTTAAAGTTGCCCTGAACTGTGCAATTTGTGATGTTTGTGTTGACAGCGTTGCCAACCAAACCACCAAAGTGGTCAACATAAATATCCACTTCTTGATTGATTGTTGCAGTTACACCAGAAATTTCTGCCGTTACAGAATCACCTTCAAAGTAACCTGCCACACCACCAATTGAGTTAAAGCGTTTGATAACTTTGGTTTTTGTAACACTCAATGCCACTGATGTTGAGCGTTCAGCAGAATCAACAACCTTGCAGTTTTGTGCATAAGCAACCAAACCGCCAATGTAAACCCCACCAGCGTTAGGTTCAAAGTCTATGTTAAATTCAACTTCAACATTAGAAATGCAACCTTCAAAACTTGTGTTGTTAGCAACGCCAACCAAACCGCCAATGTATGTTGCTGCTTGCAACACGCCATTACCTTCAAACACCAAAGTTAATTTTGACAAACTAACATTGTTGAGTGTTGAGTTGTTCGCCTCCATTGCTATCAATGATGATTTTAACACATTTGTTTGCTTTTGTGCAAATGTATTTACAAATTTTGTTGGATTATTATCAGTTTCTGCAATATTTATATTTTTAATTGTTGCATTATTAATATTTTTAAACAACGCAAAGCCTTCAAATTTTGCAACATCAGCGTTGGAGATGTTTACATTGCCCAAACCCAACAATGAACGATTGTTACCGTCAAACACGCCAGAGAATGTGTTTGCAATGATAGCACCATATGTGTTTAATCTATTGGCAAAGTCAATGCCAGACATATCAATTGAACTTACCAATTCAAACTGTTTGTCTGCCTTTAAGGCGATGTTCAAAAGTTGTTCAACTGTTGCAATGCCATAAGGGTTGCTTTCACTGCCATCACCATAAGCAAAATAGTTAAAGTCAATGTCCGCATAAGGAGTTGCATTTGATGTTAAACTGCCTTTGCGCACAATGCTAACCGCAATTGAAGTGTACTTGCCTGCTGCAGCCAATGGATAAACGCAATATTTAACTCCGTCAATAGTTTTGATGTAATTTGTGTTGCCATTTGCAATTTCAACCTTTTCAGCAACTGTTTCACCCAAAATGCTGCCAGAAGCGGTGTAAGAATATCTTGCGATGTTGTAACTAACACTTACAATATCGTTGGTTTTAAAGTCTTCATTTAATGGAATGTACAAACTCAAATCGTTTGTGTTAAACACAATTTCGCCAACTGGATATGGTCTTTCATTTGAGCCTTGGAACACAAAACTTTGCCCATTAAACACTTTGCCCACACCAACGCCAACTGCTTGAATTGTGATTGAATAATTGCCAACAAGCCCTGCTGGAGCAACGCATTTTAATTCTTCCGTTGCCAAAACTGTGTTTGAAACAGTTGTTGGATTGCCATTTTCATTCCATGCAAATGTAACCAAATAACCTTGTGCATTTTCCACTGCATTCCAACTGATGTAATCATCTTGCTCGGTCAACCCTTCAACAGAAGATAAAAGTGTAAATCCACTAACTGTGTTGGAGTTGATTGCTGTTGCCCAGTCGCTGCCCAAAGCGCGGATTTCAATTGCATAATTGCCAACTTGCAATTTTTCACCATTGTCTGCTGCTGTGGTTGCAAAATCAATTGATGTGTTTTTGGTTGTGAATGTGTAAGTTTTTTCGCCAATCAAGTTTACAACATATTTTTCAATGTGTTCTTGCTCGCTTGTTTCCCAAATCAAAACGCCATCATTTGAAACAATGCTGTTTGCTTGTATTCTGTTCAAACGGTGTAATGTGAATGGTTCGGAATAATTGCTGTTTAAGATTTCCACATTTTGTGCACTATCTGTTTTGCCTATTGTCAAAACTTTTAATGTGTATTCCCCTGCTGTGATTTTTGCTTTGCCAACACCATCAATGCATGTATATTCGCTATCACTCAATTCGTAATAATAATATTCAATATTATTAATTGTCTTTTTCAATGTGCGGTCTTTTGAAATAGATTCTTCAACAACACGGCCGTCATCTAATTCAAAGCGGATTGTTGTGCCGTTGTAATTATCCTTGTCTGCAACTTGCCAAACAATCACACCGTCTTTAACGCCAACATTTGTTGCGCCTTGTGATTTTTCAATGGTTGTAAGCTTGTCCACGCTTGCTGATTTAACAAAGTCTGCATTCAACATTCCCATATCTTTTTCTTCTGTTTGAATTGCCCTAACTTTGATGTTAAATCTTTGTCCGTTTGCAAAGTTGAGTTCTGTTTCGGTGTTGTTTGCAACATTTTTTGCCATGACTTTTGAAGGTAAAACATATGTTAAAATATTGTTTGCAATTGTAACACCTTCACTGTATTTGTTGATATTAAATTTGCAAGCTAAATCTGCATTATCTGCTTGGTAAGCAACAAATTCATAGTCGGTAACATAAGTTTTTGTTAAATCGTTAAGCACATATGCCAAATTGAACTGCAATTTTCCGTTTGACACATTCAAATTTGTGTTTGACATGCGGTTGAATGAAAGTCCGTTTGAAGGAACTCTTGAGTTCAACAAGTATTTAGAATCCAAATTATCGCTGCCAACACCAGCCAAAGTTCTAATTTTAATTGAATAGTTTCCTGGTTCAAAATATTTGCCAAACTCAAATTTCAAATAACTGTCGTTGTTTGTTAACTCTTGCACTTTAACAAGTTGTTTTGATGTGAAGTTTTCCACAGGATTGTCTTGTATAACTTTGTCAACTGTTGTTTCGTCGTGATACAAATAATAAATGTACGGTGCCGTTTGAATAGCACTGCCGTTGTAATAAACTATTGGATAAATTTCCAACATATAAACTGGATAATCCAAAGGAATATTGTTTTCGTCATATTTGATTTTGTTTTGGAAAATCAAATCGCCAGAATTTATGTAAGTCAACTCATTTGCTTCACTTTCTTCATTGCTCAATGTGTAAGAGATGTAACTTTTTAATGTGTTGTCGGTGTAACGGATAAATGCTTTTGAAGAATACATCTCGGAAGACAAAAATGCTTGTTTAACCATTTCGCCACCAACACTAACTTCTGTTTCGTCACTGCCAAGCAAGCCAACATCTATTGAGAACACGCCGCCTTCGATAAGTGAAATTGAATAATATCCTTTTTCGCTTGACGCATTGATGCTTGTTGCGATTTTTACGCTGTTATTTTCAACTGAAATTTCTGTTGCGTAAAAATCAAAGCTATCCAAATTTAAATTGATTTGGTTGTTTTTAAACACGCACAAACAAATGCTATTCAATTGACCATTTGCATCATTATTTTTATATTTAACCGCTGCATAAAGTGAGCTATTTTCAAACATTTCAAAATCTTCTACATTCAATTTTGTTTTGTTTGCTTCAAAATCGTAGTAATCCACTGCAAGCAAATTGTAAGAAATATCATTGATTTTTACAACAATTTTGTAAATCACAACATTTTTAAAGAATGAATAATCAACATCTGCAACTGGTTTGTTAAATTGATAATTAAAGCCGCCAAGAGTGTATTCCTCTGGAGCATCAAACGTAAACACGCCACGCTCGTCAACCCTAATCCAAGTTTTTGTTTCTGCATTATCTTTTGGTTGGTCAAATGCAAGTTTAACAAATGATTTTATTTCTGTTTCTTGCTTTTCTGCCGAATTTACAATGCCAAAAGTTTTCAAGTTGTTGCCTAAAAGTTTTATTGAAAGGGTGTACACTCCCTTGCTTAATTTAAGCAGATAACTTTCGTTAATTTGAATTGCAAAACTCTTCACTGCGTTAAGACTATCCACATTAGTATCTTTCCAGCTTGTTTTGCCGCTTGATTGCAATGCTTCCATGTTTGACAAATAGTTTGGATTTGCAAATGTTAAAGTTTCAACAACGCCAGAGCTGTTGCGGAAAATCAAATTTGCACGATTAAAATAATCATTTGCTTTCAAAATCAACACGCCATCATCAGCCAAAACAGAATCGTAATTTGGCAAACGATGAACGGTTAAACTTTCGCTTGTTTCACTTGCAAGCACATTGTTTAAATTTGAAATTGCTTTTATTGTGATGTCGTAATTGCCAACATAACTATTAAGCCCGTCAAACTCAAATTTTGTGTTTGAAGTTGCAATGGTTGATTTTATTGTACTGTCAAACACATCGGTGATTGTCAAAATATATTCGGTTGCACCTTCAACCTTTTCCCACGCAACACAGCCATCAACAACACTTAATATTGGAGTTTCAAGCAAAATAATGTTGCACTCATCACTAAATTTTGAATTGCACAAATTAAAGTTTTCAATTGAATTTTTTGGCACAGACATTACTGAAACAATATATTTGCCCGCGTCAAATTTAACAATTTGTTCCGTTTCGTCAAAATAACCATATGGGAAAGCAAAGTTGGTTAAGCTTATAATTTGTGGATATTTTGTTGGCACATATTTGCCTTGTGCTTCATCATATTTTAAATATGCAAGGTTTTCAGAACTCAAATATTCGTTGCTGTTTTTGTCCACAACTTTGATAACATAACCCGCCAAAGCGTCTACGCCATTAGACAATGTGTTTAAGCCAGTGTCTGTCCAAGAAATTGTTTGAACAACTGCATTTTTAGGGTCGTCCACTGCTGGAAGATTAACTTTGGTTGGAGCAAACAAACCATAAAAATCTGCTGAAATTTTGTTTGAATTTAAATATAATTCGCCAGTTAAAACTTTTGCAACAACATCAAAAGTTAAGTTTTCCTTGATGATGTTTGTAACACCATATTGCAACAATGCTTCTGGTTCAACAACAATCGTGTTACCTTCAATTTCAACGCCTGTTTGTCCCAAATAAACAAACTTTTCGCCTTCAATGCCAGCATGAACAACTCTAATAACACAACCATTCAAACTGTCAACACCCAAACTATCGTCAAAAGATGTGTTGTTGAACAATTCCAAGGTTTTGTTGTCAACTGTTAATGCAATTTTGCCATTTAAAATGCCAACAACTGGCACTGCCAATTTGGTTAAACTAATTGGTTCAGACAAACTGCTGTTTGTAAAGTTTCCGTTTGTAGAAGCTATTGTTTTAACAACAATTGAAAGAGTTCCGAAATTTGCACCCAAATCAAAAGATGTTGTAACCAAATTCGTGTTTAATTTAACCATTCCGTCTGTTGTTTGGCTAAAGATATCAACCCCGTCAACATTAATTGGCAATTCAACACACAATTTTGTGCCGTCGGTTGTGATTGCTGCATTTTCAACAATATCATAGGTCAACACATTTGAAGCATTTGAATCAAACATGTAAACAATTTGGTTTGCACCATTAACTTGCATTGTTGTGCTTGAATTTGTTTTAACAAAAGCAACAACTTTTTTGTTTGTGGTCAAACTAGTGCCAAAATCGTCAAGATTAAATGAATAATTGATTGCCGAAGTTTCTGTTGGATTTGCATCAATCAACAAAGTTGAAAAGGATTCTTCATTGTCAACATCGTTGTAAACTTTTATTGCAACAGAACGCCCGTATTTGGACTCTGCCAAAGCCAAACTTACAACACGGGAATTATTTGCGTTTGCAACATCATTGTTTTTGGAAGATGTTAATTCAACACTTTCAGCTTTGGCAAAATAAATTGTTTCGCCAATATTTGAAAGCAACAAATTTGAATCGGTTGTTTTGTTGTTTAATGTAATAATAGTTAATTTGTTAACATCTTTTAAAATTTCATTTTGAACATTATTATAAATATAATTTACATCAAATTTAATTGTTTGATTTTCGCTGTTTGCTTCTGCCAAATCATTCAGCAACAAAACATATGTGTCATTCAACACAAATGCATAATCTGTGTAAGAGTACGTTGGTTGAGTTTTAAAGCAAATGTTTTGATTATCTCTTGTGGTCATATCAAAGTTTGCAGCCATAGCAAAGTTAACTGACACCAAACTTGAATAATCGGTTGTAATCAAGTTATCATTTTCAGCCTTGTGGTTGGCAATAAATCTAACTTTAACACTAAATCCGTTTGTTAACCCGGTTAAAATTGGATTAAACAAATTATCCAAAAGGTCAACAGTGTAGCCAGTTCCCGCCTTTTTAACTGCCAACAACGCGTTAACATCTGCAAAATTGTTTTCATCAAAAGTGATTGTAGAACCTGCTGTGATTATGCTAACTTCCAAAAGCGATTCATCAAAATTTTGGTCTGGCACAATTTGAAGTTTGTTGCCAACCACTGTGATGGTTGAATTTGCCGATTGTTTGTTGGCTTGAATTTGTTTTGGATAAGAATCAATATATGTAACTTGTGCGTCATATTGTGCTTTTGCAACAAGGTTAAATGTGTTAACTCCTTCAACCAAGTTCAAAACTGGGTCGCCAAAATTGTAACTTGCACTGATATCTGTTTCATTTAGTGTCAAAACATAATTGCTGCCAGTAGTTAAGTTTGTGGAAAGTGAATTGTTTGTGTTGTCAAACCTTAATTCTGGTGTTTCCAAACGAGTGAAAGTTTTAAGGTTGCTCAATTGAGAATTTATATAATACGCGCCATTGCCAATAGCTTGAACGGCAAATTGTTTTGTTTCCCCACTGCCAAGTGCAAATTCAAAAGTCAAATTTTCAACTTGCCTTGCGACACCACGCTCAACAACATTGTACGCTGTTGCATTGCTTACGGCATTAATTTCAAATTGAGCCAACAAATGTTGAGTGGTTATGTTTGGTGTTTCAAGCACAACAAAATTCTTTGTTGCGCAAACCATAGGTTCGCCAGATTCATCACAAACTGATATTGTTTTGCTGCCATCACCCAAAACAAACAATTTGGCAACATAATCTCCCGCTGCCAAGTTGAGAGTTGTCAAGTCTGTGTTGTTTTCAATTTCCAAAACCTTTGTTGAACCTTGGAAAATTGAAAATTTAATTTGGGCATTGTTTTGCATGTTAATGTTGCCAATTTGGCTTAACACAACGCTGTTCGCAATTTCAATTTCTTCAATTTTTTGCAGTTGAACAAAGCTTAATTCAATTTTTTCACTATCAATTTTTGTGCTTCCATTGCCAAGCCTTGTTAACTTGATATCATATTTGCCAGCCTCAAATTTAACACCCAATTTCAACAATTCAACTTCTGTTTTTTCTGCAACCGAAGCGGAAACATGTTTGGTAACAACAGATTTGCTTTCAGCATCAAAAATCTCCACCAAAAATTCATCATCAATATTGCTGTTGATTTTCAAAACATTGTTTTCAATAACTGCACTTGTTTGCGCAACTTTTTCAACTGATAAAAATGCTGTTTTTGACGGCAAGAAATAAACATCATCAACTTTTGCAAAATTTGCAACAACACTAATTTTAAATTGCTCACCAGAAGCAAATTTGGTGTCGGCAAAATTTATTGTGCGATTTTCAGTTGTAAGGTCAAGCAAAACACTATTTTTGCTGTCTACAACTTTAACTTGATAATTTTTTGCATTTGCCACTGCATCCCAGCTAACAATATTATTTGCACAAACAATTGTTGGCTCTGCTAATCTGTTTAGTGACAAAACGCCTGCTTGTTCTGCTGGCAAAACAACATTTTTGCTGCTTAATTTAAGCACTGGTTTGATTTTTAACACATAATTTGCGCTTGCTTGTGCAAACAAAGTTTCATAATTGCCAAGTGTTTTAAGGTTAAAATAATTGTTTGATGTTGTTGCAATTGCTGTTTTGCTTGTGCCAAAATACAACTCATATATTTCAACATTGTCTTCCACATTCCAAAAAACGGTTTCTCCAATCATGTCAAGCTTAACACCACCCAAACATTTAACAGTTTGTTTAACTGGCAAGGAATCATAGGCTGTAAAGCCTTGACCAGCAACGCCCACTGCATAAACGGAGATTGTAACATTTGTGTTTGCCAAAGATTTGTCAACCACGCCCAAATCAAAAGTTGTTTTGTTTGTTGTGTCAAGCAAATTATTGCCCGCAAAAATTTTGTAGTTTGTCGCTTTTGATTTTTCTATTTTAAGTTTGCCTGCTTCAACACTGATTGATTTTGGTGCGCTTGCTTGATTTATTTTTATTGGCTCCGAAAAATTGGAATCTGTAAACGCACTTGTGTAATTTGGAACGGTTGCTTTAACCTTGACTGTTAAATCTCTGTCAAAAGCAGAAATACCAGCTGTTGATGTTGAAGATTGCAAATGTTTGTTGTAATCAACAAGTGAATATTCAAGCACATTGCCAATAGCAATGCTTTCGCCATTGATATCAATAGTGTAACCATTAACAAAACCATCTTGTGCTGATGAAGAAATCACAAACGATTGTCTTTCAACAGAATATGCAATTGTTGGGGTTGCAAGTTGAGTGCGCTCTGCAACAACTTGAATGGTCATTGCATCTTGAATCAACTCATTTTCATCTGCAACAACTTTGATGTAAGTTTTGCCTGGGGTAAGCGCAGTCAATTGATTGTTGCGAGAAGAAACAATTTTGTCGTTGCCGGAAATGATTTTATATCCTTTGTTTGTTGGATACAATGGACTAAAATAAACTTCCGGAGAATATGTTTCCCCAACCAGCAAAACAACGCCGTCAGAAGATGGCGCGTTAAAATAAATATTTTCAACCTTAACAGTTTGTTTGCAAGCAACAAGCAAAAAAGAGAACATTGCAACAATCAAACAAACAAATAGATTTCTCTTTTTAATTTTCATAAGACAACAACCCCTTTATGTCTTTTTTTGTCAAAATTAGTTTAACACATTAAAAAAAAATTATCAAATAAATTCTTAATTATTTATAATAAATAACAAAAAGAAAAAAATTTAAAATTTGTTTATTTTTGCAAAAACAATTTGTTAAAATAATTAATAAAAATTTTAAAATAATCGATTTTTTGGCTGTTTTTAATATTTTTTTAACATTTTTAATTAATTTTTAAAAAATTTTAATAAAAAATAAATTAAATGTGTTTTTGTTAGATAAAAAATTTGATTTTTTGTTTTTCAGTTGCGTTTCAATTTGTGCGTTACAACAAAGTTGCTTAATTAAAGTTTTAAATCCGTCTTAAGCTTATGGGTATTTATTACAAAACTTTTTAATATATTTATTTATGGAATATAATGATTTTAAAATTTTATCAAACGAACAATATGACATGTTAAACAAACAATACGTTATCAATGATAATATTGAAATGGACATATTAAATAATTTGTTTTTAAATTTTGACCAATGCAAAAGTTTTTGTTTTGGGCTTTCAAACAAAGTTAACAAACAGATTCAACAAGCTTTGAACAATGCAAGGCAAGAATATGATAAACTGATTAACAACCTTAACTTAACATTCAACATTACAGCCCACACACCACAAACAATACAAGCATTCAACTTGTTTTCTTTTGCAAAAAAAGTTGTTGAAGGATTAATCCTTGTTCAACAACTCTGTTTTGTTTCAGCAAACAAAAAAATTAGCAACTTTGTTTGCGCAACAACCAAAACAATTTTAGATATTTTAAACAATCTTTTTTCAGCTCTTGAAAAAAGCAATATTCATTTATTCAAATATATGTAATGTTGAAAATATGAAAAAATTAAATAAAAATTAATTAAAATTGCAGTTTTTTGTTAAATTTTGACATTTTTTTGCAATATTTTTAAAAATTTACAATGATTTTTATTTTTTTATTATTTTTAATTTCACGTTTTAAAATTTCTAACAAGGCTGGGTCGTATTCATTTAACGCTTTTGTGTCAAACGCAACTGATTTAAATTGATTGATTTTTAAAAATTCAAACAACTCTTTTATTGCTGTGTTAAAGCAAGCATAATCTTGCGCCAAATTATTTTCCTTTGCGTGCACCAAAATTTTGGCAACCTTTTTGCATGGTAAATTGTAACCAGATGAAACATAGATTTTTGTTGTTGGCAAAACATTGTGAAATTCTTGCATGGTTATTGCAAAATCTTCTTTCAGCTGCAAACCCGCTGCAAGCATAAGATTTTTTTCTGTATCAGTTTGTTCATCAGGCAACACAATCAAGCTTGGCGCAAACAAAACACAAACATCAACTTTTAATCGCTCAAAGCCTTTGTCAAAAAAACAAAGTCCATTTTTTGCTTTAAGTTTGCTGCAATCTTCCACCCCACGCTTAAAGTTTTCATATGACAAAAGTTTATCTTGCATATTAATCAAACTTTTGTCCAAATCACCAGTTGAACGCACTTCAAAAAGTCCGTCCAACAACCAGCGCTTTTGTTTTATTGTTAAATTTGATGGCAACTGTTGTTCTGTTTCGCGTGTTAAAGCAAAAAGCAAATCATCCAACACCATCAAATATTGTTCTTCTGTTAATCGTAATTCTAACATAAAATTATTATAACTTTTTACCCACTCACAAGTCAACAACTATTCAATTTATCATCAAAATTCAAGCAAAAACACTAAACATTATTTAACACCTTATTTTTGTCAAAAATTTACACAAAAACATAATATGAACTATGGAAAATAATCTAACAAACCACTTAAACAAAAAGATTTGTGTTTACGCAATTGCAAAAAATGAAATAAAATTTATTGACCGCTGGTTTGAGTCAGTTAAGGAAGCCGATTACATTTGCGTGCTTGACACTGGCAGCACAGATGGGAGTTTTGAAAAGTTTTTGTCCCTAGGCATAAAATGTGAACAAAAAGTTTACAAAACTTTTAGATTTGATGTTGCTCGAAATGATAGTTTAAAATTAATTCCCGATGACACTGAAATTTGTGTTTGTGTGGATATTGATGAATTTTTTGCACCTGGTTGGTCAAAAATTTTGAAAGAAAATTGGAATAGAGATATTGGCAGAGTGCGTTATCGCTACACTTGGAATTTTAACCCAGACGGCAGTGAGGGCACAGTTTTTATGGCAGACAAAATTCACAAATACGGCAAATATATTTGGACTCACCCAGTGCATGAAATTTTAACCGAAATTGAAAAAACAAATTTAATAACAATTGACCTGCCTCAAATTCAACTCAATCACAAAGCAGACAATCAAAAATCTCGTTCCAGTTATTTGCCGTTGCTTGAATTGTCTGTTAAAGAACACCCAGATGACGACCGCAACACGCATTATTTGGCACGTGAATATATGTTTCATGGCGAGTATAAAAAAGCAATAAAAATGTTTAAAAAACATTTAAGTTTGCCCACCGCAACATGGGATGAAGAACGTTGCGCAAGTTTGAGATATATTGCAAATTGCTACACTCAACTTGGCAAATTAAAACAACAAAAATATGAAGAAAAATTAAAAAATAATTTAATTTTGCAAAAAAATAATAAAAAAACATCAAAAAATATGCAAAAAATTGCAAAAATAAGCAAAAATAATTATTATTTTAATAATACAATAAAATTTTTACACCTTGCAATTTTAACCTGCAACACTGCCAGAGAAGCATATTTTGAACTAGCACTTGCCTATTTTGAAAACCAAAATTATTGTTTGAGTGCAGTGTGGTTTAATGAGATGTTTAAAATAAAAAATAGAGAATTAAACTATATGTCCAACCCAATCTGTTGGGGACATGTTCCATATGATTATCTTGCTATGTGTTATTATCATTTAAGTGATTTTAAAAACGCTGCAATTGCCGCCAAAAATGCGCTTAAATATATTGATGATGAAAGGATAAAAAACAATTTAAAAATATTTACAAACCTATTTAATCAATCTCAAAATGTTTAATTTTTAAAGCAAATAAATTTAACAAAACAAAAAATCAACAAAATGATTTTATTGACACAAAAAAAGGATTAGCAACGCTAGTCCTTTTTTATATTTTAATTGCCAAATTGAGAGTTGAAAAGTTCGGCATAAAAACCACCTTTTTCAAGCAACTCATGATGTGTGCCAGTTTCAATAATTTTACCTTTGTTCATAACCAAAATTTTGTCTGCATTTTCAATGGTTGACAAGCGGTGGGCAATGATAAAACATGTGCGCCCTTCCATAATTTTGTCCAGTGCGGATTGAATTATCATTTCAGTACGCGTGTCAATATTGCTGGTTGCCTCATCCAAAATGAGCATTGGGGGTTTTAAAAGCATGATTCTTGCAATACAAAGCAGTTGTTTTTGCCCTGCTGAAATGTTATCACCGCGCTCGCTAATGATTGTGTCATAACCATTTGGCAGTTTCATAATAAAATCATGGGCATTCGCAAGTGTGCAAGCCTCAACAATTTCGTCCATAGTGGCGTTTGGTTTTACGTATGCAACATTGTCTTTTATGCTGGCGTTGTAAAGCCAACTTTCCTGCAAAACCATGCCATAAAATTGTCTGAACGAGTTGCGTTTTATTGTTCTCAAATCTTTATTGCTAACCTTGATTGAGCCCGCATCAACATCGTAAAAGCGCATAAGCAAATTAATTAATGTGCTTTTGCCGCAGCCTGTTGGTCCAACAATCGCAATACGATTACCTTGTTCAACTTCCAAATTGAAATCTTCAATCAGCTTAAATGCTTTTGAATAACTGAAATCAACATGCTTAATGCTGACTTTACCATTGCATTTTTTAAGTTCAGGCAAATCAGCATCGGACACTTCATCTTCTTGCTCCAACAAAGTAAACACTCTGTTTGCACTGGCAACTGCGATATGCAAATCTGCAAAAATGCCAGTGATTTCGTTAAATGGTTTTGTGTAGTTTTCGCTATAACTTAAAAATGAACTAATTTTGCCAATTGTGATGCCTCCATTAAGTGCCATAATGCCACCCAACACGCCAACAACACCATACAAAATGTTGTTGATCATTCTGCTTGCTGGGTTTGCAAGAGAAGCATAATAAAGTGATTTTTCACTTGACACGTACAAATCTTGGTTTATTTCTTCAAATTTTTTGATTGTTGCCGGTTCATTGTTAAACGCTTTAATAATCTTCATGTTGGTTATCATTTCTTCACAATAACCACTGATTTTGCCTTGTATGTTAACACGCTGACGATAAAGTTCCTTGCTCTTTTTTGTGATTTTGATTGCCACCAAAAGTGAAACTGGAGCCATAACAAGCACAACCAACGCAAGCATCCAATTGAGTGTTAACATAATGATAAGCACTGTGATAACTTGGCAAATACCACACACAATAGCTTTAAACCCTTCCAAAAATCCATCTGTAACATTTTCAACATCATTAACCATGGTGTTCATAATGTCGCCATGCGAGTTGTTATCGATATACTTGATTGGAACACTGTTGAGTTTTTTGTAAATTGCGTTTCTAATCGACTGCGATGTTTTGTAAGTGAGTTTGTTCATATAAATGCTGCCCAACCAATCAAACAACGAGTTAACTGCTGTTAAAACAAAAATTGTAACACACATGATGGTTAACAACCTAAAATTCACTTGCCCAGCGGTTACCATGCAATCTATCGCTTTGCCAGTGCAAATTGGAATAAGCATGTTTAAAAAAATTGCAATCACATCAAACAAAATTGACAAGTAAAAAGTAACCCTATGTGGTTTTACATATGGCATCAACCTTGATAATAGTTTTTTGTAGCCGTACTTTTTCTTTTCCATTTATTATTTTGTTTTTCCTTTATTTTGATTGTGATTCATAAATTTCACGATAAATGTTGCAGTTTTTCATCAATTCACTGTGTTTGCCCATGCCAACCACATCGCCGTTGTCCAAAACAATGATAAGGTCGCACCCTTTGATTGATGTTGCGCGTTGAGAAATTAAAACTGTTGTTGTGTTCAGTTGTTTGATTGCTTTGCGCAGTTTGCTGTCGGTTAAAAAGTCAAGCGCGCTGCTACTGTCGTCCAAAATCAACATTTCTGGCTTGCCAATAAGCGCGCGGGCGATTGTTAACCTTTGCATTTGTCCGCCGCTTACATTTTTGCCGCCAGCCATAATTTGATAATCCAAACCATTGCGCCATTCACTAACAAACGACCACGCTTGTGCAACCTTTAAAGCTTCGATAATTTCTTCATCTGTGGCTTTGCTGTCCCTAATTTTCATATTATCACGCAAACTGCCGCTGAAAAGCGTGCTGCGCTGTTGCACAATGCTGATATCTTTTCTTAATTGTTCGATTGTAAAATCTTTAAGATTTTTGCCTTTAAACAAAATTTCGCCGCCAGTTGGGTCATAAAAACGCAACATCAAGTTTGCAATTGTTGTTTTGCCACTGCCAGTGCCACCAATTATGCCAATTGTTTGATTTGGATAAATTTTAAACGATAAATCTTTGATAAATGATTGTGTTTGCGTATCCAAGTTGTAGTTGAATGAAACATCATTAAATTCCATCAATGCGTCATAATCCAATTTTTTGTACGCTTTTGCGTTTGGCTCATTTTTAACTGCTGGTTCAGTTTGCAAAACTTCTTGAATACGGTGCCAGCTTGCCACTGTGCGCACAAACAAAATAATCCCTTGTGAAATAACCAAAAGTGAAATTGTGATTGTTGAAACATAGTCAATTAGCGCAATAACATTGCCTTGTGTTAATGTGCCAATTTGAATTTGATATCCACCAATTGCCAAAATAGCAATCGTTGTTGCGTCCACCACCAAAAAGATAACAGGGTTTAAAAGTGCCGCTATTTTGGAAATTTTCAAGCATGTATTTGTGTAATCTGTGCCAACTTCATCAAAACGTTCAAACTCTCTATCCTGCTTGTTGAATGCTCGAATAACACGTGTGCCGTCCAAATTTTCTTTGGTCACTTGGCTGATTTTGTCCAACTTTTTGCGCACCATGCCAAAATAAGGCATACTCTTTTTCATAAAAACTGCCAAAATTAATATAACAATTGGTATCAACACCAAAAACAACAATGCCATTTTTTTGTCAATTGTCAAGCTCAAAACAAATGCACCAATAAGCAACGCTGGTACACGAATAATCAAACGCATTGCCAAACTTATTGCATCTTCCACTTGGTCAATATCATCTGTTATGCGGTTAACCAAGCTGGCAGTGCCAAATTTGTCCAACTCATTGTGAGAAAAAGTGGAAACATGTTTAAACACTCCCTTACGAATTTCTTTAACCGCACCAGAACATGTTAAACTTATCAATTTATGGCTAATTGCACTTATGCCAAACACAAGCACATTAATTACAAGCAAAATCAAACCGATTTTCAAAATATAATTTAAATCGCCAGTTGTAACCCCAACGTCAACAATTTTTGCCACCAAAAGAGGATTAAGCAACTCAATAACCGCTTCAATCAGCCTTAAAAAAGCCGCGAAAATTGCTTTCCACCTATACTTTTTAAGATAGGATAAAAATAATTTCATTTGTAAAATTATAATAAATAATTTTTAAAAACACAAACAAACTAGCGCAAATTATTTGTTCCGACAAAAAATCTGCCCAGATATTTTAACAAAAAAGGAGAATTGTATTCTCCATTTTTTATCTCAATTGATGATAGGTTATTTAATAATAACTTTACCTTTTATCCAACTTTCAAAAAATGATGTCATATCGCTGCCAGTGGCTGTTGAAAATGCGTTGATTAAATCGTAAGTTTGTGCATTTTTAAATTTGTTGTTGTCATAATAAAGTTTTAAAGATTTAACAAACTTTTTTTCGCCCACCAAAGAGAACAAGCTTTCGTACATCAATGTGCCTTTAACATATGTGCAGTAAGTGTATTCTGGTTCGGTGTTGTACTCATCAATGGCTCGCATACTTGTGTCAATACTGCCCAAAACATCCCGGTAAACAGTTGTAAACAAAGTAAAATTTTCTTTGTTTGCCTTAACTATTTGAGCGTGGGTTAAGTTATAACCTTTGTTGTAATCATAAAACAAAGCAGTTGAAAATTCTGTTAGTGCCTCGTCAAGCCAAGGCAAAGTATATTCATCATTGCCAACAATGCCGTACCACCACTGATGTGCTGTTTCGTGCACAATCACATTAAGGTAGTCATCAACAGCGTCAATTCTGTCGCTAATCATAACAAGATTTGGATATTCCATTCCACCTTGCATAAAATCACATTTAACAATTGAAAAGTTTTGGTAAGGATATTCTCCAAACTTGCCTGAAAAAGTGTTTATTGCGTCCACTCCCGCCTTTAAACTTAAATCGGCATTAGCGTCGTCGTAGTAATAATAAAACACATCAACCTTGCCAGCTTTGGCAGTTTTTAAAGCAAATTTTTCACTAACAACGCATGCAAAATCTCTAACAACTTTTGCACTAAATTTTGTAACTGTTTTGCCAGATTTTTGGCTTAATTCTGTTTGAACACCAGTGCCAGCCACAACCAAGTTGCTGTTTAAAGTTAAATTTACTTCATAATTTGCCACATCACTGTAAAATGGGTCGCCATTTGCATTGTATGGTTTGGTTGAAAATCCACCTTGCTCATAAACACACGCAATAGGATAAAAGTTTGCCAAATTTGTTGTGTCATCTCCATAGCCAAAACGATGCTCACAGTTTGGCAGTTTAATGTTAAATTCCATATATATTTTAACGCGCTCACTTGGCATCAAACTACCCAACAAATTAACAACCAAAATGCCATCATTTTCCCCTTCCAGCACAATGCCAACATCACTGCCAGCCACTTGCAATTTGGTCAAATTAAACTCACAATAACTCATGCCGTGCTTGTAACAATCGTTAACTCTTGTTTGAGGCACAACTTTGTTGGTTGCACCTTGCTCAAAGTATTTTGGATATAAATGAAATTTAACCTGATTGAGTGCTGCGTCTGATTTGTTAACATAATCCACTTGCTCGGTTGCTGAAATAGTTTTGTTTGAGTTGTCAAAATCAACATTCAAAGTGTAATTGGTTAGGGTTTTTGCAATTGAGTTTAGGTTGTCCTTTTTTTTGCAACCAAAAAAACAAACCGAAGCAAGCATAACAAAAAAGCAAGCAAAACAAAATTTTGCAATCTTTGTTTTTAAAAAATTTAAAATTTTAAAATCTTTATGTTCCATATTTTAAAATATGGCAAACAAAAAAATTATAGAACATTAACACAAATTCCTTTTTGGATATATCCTTAAATTGACAACAATCAAGATTATACAATTTTTGCCAATCTAACCCAAAAACAAGTTACGCACACAAAAACAAAAGTTATCCACACAAATATCACAAAATTGTGGATAACTGGGGTCAAAATGTGGATAACTCCTTTGGCTTTGGCAAAAATATGTGTTAAAATATCAGTATGAGTTTCTGCAAATTTAGTCCCGGTTATGTTGCCAACAACAAAACCATAATAGACAATGTTTTTATTGATGAATATCTGCCAAAAGCACCCGACCTTTGCGTAAAAGCATATTTGCTTGGATTAAGCAAATGCTCCAATGCGGACGAAAGCGATAATTCACTTGAATTTTTTGCGTCCACTTTAAAGGTTTGTGAAGAAGATGTTATTTCCCTTTTCAAGTACTGGGAAGAAATGGGGCTTGTTAAAGTGCTTTCAACTGACCCAGTGGAAGTGAGATTTTTGCCAATCCTTTCCAATGCTGGCAGTGTTAAAAAATATAAGGTTGACAAATATGCTGATTTCAACATTCAATTGCAAGAGTGTTTTGCCGAACGCATGCTCACCCCAAATGAGATGACAGAGTTTTATGACCTTATTGAACGTAAACATATTGAACAATCAGCATTGATTGCCATTGTTAAATATTGCATTGACAGCAAAGGTTTTAATTTAAGCCCAAATTACTGTTTAACCGTTGCCAAAGATTGGGTTCATCAAGGCATTTTAACCTTGCCACAAGTTAATGCAAAAATTGAAGAACTGGGCGTTGTTGACGACCAAATGGGGTTAATTTTGTCCGCCATGGGTAGCAAGCGCAAAATTCAAATTGAAGACAAAGAGTTGTTAAACAAATGGCTCAACAGTTTTGGTTTTGAACTTAACACAATCATTTATGTTGTTAAAAGTTTAAAAAACAAAAAACGCAGGCTTGATGTTAACGTTTTGGACGAGTATTTAACCAAATATTATGAAATGCGCTTGACATCAATACCAGAAATTGAAAATTACGAAAACGAAAAGGAAAATCTGTTTTCCATTGCCCTTGCCGTTAACCGTGAACTTGGTTTGCATTACGAAGATTTGACAAAGGAAATAGATTTTTATGTTGTTAGTTGGCTCAACATGGGGTTTGACCAACAAACGCTAACCACTGTGGCAGACAATTGCTTTAAATCTTCCATTCGCACGCTTGAAGGGTTCAACAACATTTTGCTCAAACTTTTCCGCTTGGGCATTGTAAATTTAAATTCATATATGCAATATTTAAACGACAATTTGGCAACCGACAGCAAGATTAAGGAAGTTTTAACTCACCTTAATTTAAACCGCAATGTAAACAACGCTGACCGCAGTTTTTATTCTGTTTGGACTGGCGACTGGAATTTTGCTCATGACATCGTTTTGTACGCTGCCGATTTGAGTTCTGGCAAAACAAATGCTTTGCAATACTTAAACAAAATTTTGTCCAACTGGAATAGTGCAGGTTTAAAAACCCTTGAACAAGTTAAGCAAGTTAAAGTTGAAGACAACGAAAAACAAGAGTTTATACATAACAATTACACAAAAGAACAAATTGCAAGTTTTATAACCAACCTTGACGAAGTGGAGGTGTAATGTGAACAAAAGAAAATTGATTGAAGAAGTTAAGCAACAATTTATGTTAAAACGCATTTCAGCACAAGAAAAGGCAGACGACTTTGTTGCAGCCTTGCGTCATAATGAAGAGTTTGACAAACTTTACTCTGCTTACACAAAAACTCAACTTGAATATTTAAAAAGCAGATATGAAGAGGAAAATTTAACTTTAAAATACGACATGCAAGAGTTGCAGGGCAAAATAAATGATTATTTAAAAGCACACAACATCAACAAGGCAGATTTAAAACCCAAATACGATTGTCCAATTTGCAACGACACTGGCGTTGTTGGTGGCAAAATTTGCAAATGCTTGCAACAAGCGTTAAACAAAAAATTGTCAATGACTGTTTGCAGCCAATCCAAATTTAAATCGTTTGATGATTGCAACCCAAACATAATGAGCGAAACGGACAAAAAGACTTGTGAAATTTTAAAAGCATGGTGCAAAAAATATCCAAATGTAAGCAAAATAAACATTTGCTTGGTTGGTGGCGCTGGCACTGGCAAAACATTTTTGCTTGAATGCGTTGCAAATGAAATGTTAAAACTTGGCAACATGGTTTGCTACAAAACTGCGTTTGAGTTAAACGAGCTTGCTCGCCTTTATCACATTGGCAAATCATATGACTTTTCAGATTGTTTGACTGCGGACATTTTGTTGATTGATGACCTTGGCACTGAACCAATTTTAAAAAATGTAACAAAGGAGTATTTGTACAATCTCATCAACACTCGTCAAATCAACAACTTGCCAACTTTTATTTCAACAAACTTGAGCCAAGAAAAGATTTTGGATAGATATGATGAGCGCATTTATAGCCGCCTTGCCAACAAAACATTAAGCTTAAACATTCAACTTACCGGTAGCGATAAACGCCTTAATTAGTGTTGTTTAACTAAATAATACACCACATGTATTAAATTTGTTTGAAAAATGTGATTGAATCTGCAAAAAAAGTTGTTTTATTGTTAAAAAATGATTTTTTAATAATAAATTTACATTATTTTGTTGCAAAAACAAAAAGAGCACTCAATATATGGTGCTCTTTTTTTTAATCTTAAACTAAATCTTTTTCATAATTGATTTTATAAAGTTGTTTGGTTTCATCTGTAACTTTCAAACAATCAGCAATTTCAATGTCAGCAACTGCCAAAATTTGATTACCTGTTGCCAAAACTGGAATTTCATCACGCATGCGTTGTGGAATCTTTTTGTCAATAAAATACTCTTTCAACTTTTTTGTTCCACCCAAGCCAAGAGGTGCAAATGTGTCGCCTTCTCTTCTATAACGCCAAACAGCGTCTTTTGGAAGTTTGTCCGCATCAATAATGTGTTGATGCATTTTTTGTTCGTTTTTAACCTTGCTTGAAGTTGTGCGGATTGTGCCATAGCCATCAACTTTAAGTTTCCCACTCCTAAAAGGATATTCACCAATCACAATATCGCGCTTTTTGATGTTGCCAATAACAATGTAGTCATATTCCTTGCTAACTTTAATTTTAAAAGGCAAATTGATGATTGACCCGTTGTTTGCTTCCAAAGCAAATTCACGCACCATATTAATATGTCTGCTTTCAATGTCTTGCTTTGCATATTTGCCAATAACTTTTTTCAAAATACGATTAACAATTGCAACATCTTGATAGAAATATGCAAAAGGAATTTTTGTTACATCTGGTGTTTCTATGATGGTGCCATAATCAATTTGACTGTTGATATAGTCATCATCTTGTGCACAAATTTTGCTAAAATTGATGATGTTTTTGTCCACACCTTTAAAGCGTTTTCTCAAATCTGGCATAACAATGTTGCGGATATAGTTGCGGCTAAATTCATTGTCTTTGTTTGTTTCGTCGTCAACATATTCCAAATTGTTTTCGTCCAAATATGCCATAATTTCTTCACGCGGAGTTTCCAAAAGTGGACGAATGTAAATGCCATCACGCACAGGTTCCATGCCACGCGCGCCAGCAAGCCCAGAACCTCGAATAATGTTGAGCAAAATTGTTTCTGCTTGGTCATTTGCATGATGAGCCAAAGCGATTTTGTCCACAAGACCACGACTAATAACAGTTTCAAACACGCCATATCTAACCTTGCGTGCTGCTTGTTCGATTGTCAATTTTTCGTCCTTGGCAACTTTAAGCGCTTCAACTTTAAATTTGTACGCCCTTATGTTATTACTCTTGCAAAAATTCATAACAAATTCTGTGTCCAAAGCACTGTTTGCGCGAATGCCATGGTCAACATTGACCGCAACAACATCACAATCAAGTTCTGCTTTAACTGAATTTAAATAGTGCAACAATGCAATGCTATCACGCCCACCAGAGCAAGCAACGCCTATAATTTCGCCAGGTTTAATCATATTATTTTTTTTGATAAATTCAAGCACATTTTCCATAAAACTTTCCTTTTTTTGCAATTTTTTAAAATCTTTTAATGTCTTTTTATGTCAAAAATTTTAAAAATTATTTTAAAACACCGCAATTATACATCATTTTAACCCGTTTTGCAATACTATTTAAAAAATTTTATAGATTTATATTTGTTATATTTTTGTTTACTCAAATTTGCAAACTTGTTTTAAATTCAAAATCACCAAACGATTAATTTTTTTAACTTTTCAAATATGTTCTCGCCACAAGCACAGTCATGTCGTCCTTGGCGGAATTGTTGTTCAGGCGCAATGCCTCATTTAAAATTGTTTCTGCCAACACTTGTGGATTTGTGCTAACCAAATGTGAAACAAAATCTTTTAAATTATCCACAGTTTCAAACGCATCGGTAATTCCATCTGTTGCCAAAATAACAATGTCTTTTGTTGTTATGGTTGTTTTGTAAATTGATGGGTTGATATTGTCCAACGCCCCAATTGGCAATGCGCCGCCCTCAACCACTTCCAAATTTGTGTTATGTTTAATCAAACCAAAAGGCGCGCCAACTTTAATAAAATCTGCATATTCATTTTGAAGGTCAAGCAAACACACATCAAGTGTTGAATAATTTTCTTGATTGTTTATTGCCAGCAATTTGTTAACACTTTCCAAAACTATGTCGTTGTCAAAACCAACCTTGTAAAAATTTTCAATCAAACTCAAAGTCATTGCACTCATTTGGTGAGCTGATTTGCCAGCCCCCATTCCATCACAAAGTGCAAGCAAAAATTTATCTCTATTTAGCCTTATTATGCTGTGGCAATCTCCACACTCAGTATTGCCGGCCTTGCAACAACTTGCCAAACCAAAAGCGCAGTCATATTTGCTTTTTTTGCGCAAAGTGATGGAATTAAACCCTGTTTCTTCCATCGGTTTGATTGATGCGATTTGCATTGGTTCTTTTATCACTTCGGTTAAAACTTTTTCAATCAAATCCATGTCCTTTTCCCCATTCTTAATCACCAACATAGCATTCATATCATGATTTTTTTCTGTGTACAAAAGCACTTCTTTGCATTCAACATTATGGTTTAATAATCGTGAAATTATTTTGTTTTCTCGCGCAATGTCAAATGTAACATTTGTGTCAATCTCATCACCAATATCCAGCAAAAGATGCGAAACTGCCCCCATTTGGTCAGCCAACAAATATTTAACATTGTTAACATCTTGCACCATGCCTTTGTATTGTTTATACTCGTCCGCCAATCGATTTACTTGCCCAATCAAATTGTTGATTTTTCCACATCTGTTTGTAAGCCCCGCTGGAATATCCAACAAACTAACCTTGCCCTTTTTAAGCACAATTTCAATCAAACTTTCCATATTGCTTTGGTTGTCAATTCCAATTGAACGAGTGCAACGATTTTTTTCCAAACAGTCTTTGCAGCAGTTTGCCATAATTTCTCTTGTTAACATCGCAACAAGTTCAGCATGCGTTAAATCTTTTTTAACCATATTTAAATGTATTTGTTTCATCTCCAAAAATATATTGCTCAATTCACTCATACGTTTGTGAATATTTCGTCTGGTTGTATTAATTAAATTTCTGCTTGTAAGTTCACTTTTTTTAACATATATGAGATCTGCCAAATTGTTTAATCCCTTGTTTGGGATAAGCAAAAACACAATGCACGCGCTAACAATCGGCAGCAATGAGTAGAGTATATCATAATTTACCCCCACAAAATATAGTTCCACAAACGACGCACCCAACAAAGCTGAAATGCAGATTTTAACTTTGTTTGGCATGCTAAACATACTGCAAAGCAAACTAATAATTGCAAATTCGGCAATTGGCAAAAGTGAGTTTAATCCAATTGCCACGCCAGAGCCAAACGCCAAGGTCAAAGCAAAAGTTAATGTTGCATTTCCAACACTAACCGAAACAAAAATTGTCAACATCAAAACAAGTTTGTAAACTTCAAATCCAAAAATATCAACTGTTGCAACCCCCAACCCCAAAACAGCAATTGCAAATAAAAAACAAATTGTTTCGTCCAAAGTTAGTTTAAAACAATTGCGCCTTAAAATCATAACTTGGCACACACATGTGAACACCCAAAGCGAAATTAGCCCCAAAACAAGATACGCACACAAATTCCACACATTGTGAAAGTTGTAATAAATGTAAGTGCAAAGTGAAAGCAGGTAAACACAAATGTTTGTTGCCAAATTGATTTTGCGTTTAATCAAACGATGTATGTAATAATTAATCAAACAAACAGCAACCGAAGTTAGCGCAATCAAAAATGATTCAAGCGACAAATCCACCACAACGGCAGCCGCAAGGCAAAAACCTGCCATTACTTTTTCATTCACTCCAACAAAAACGCAAGCAAACAAAAATGCAAACAAAAATGGGCTTATTCCACACACCTTTGCATTTGCCAAACTTAAACAAACAAACAACAATGCAACATAGCCGATTAAAGATTTTAAATTAATTTTTTTTATTTTAGTATTTTCCATATTAAAATAATAACATTAAAAAAATAAATAAAATTAAATAAAAAATTGATTTTTTACGCTGTTTCTGTATTATTTTTTGATATTTTTGAATTTTTTAAATAATTTTTATCAAAGATTTAAGAGTAAATTTTATTTAATATTTTTATTAGTTGTTTTTAAAACTCATAAATGTTTTTTATGGAATGTATAAGAATCTTATTATTTACAAAGCAAATAACTCCTTTTATAATCAAAACAACAAAAAGGAGAAAATAAATGAAAACTTTAAACGAAACAAAAAACGAAAATTTTAAGCTTTTATGCGACTGTGTTGGCAACCAATGTTTGAAAATCAAAAAGAATGGCGAATGGCAAAATGTTAATTTTGTCCTTTCCGCAGATGATGCAGTGAACATCTATCCAACTGGTGCATTGCTTACAAGCAAAATCAATCACAACATTCACATAATGTTTGTTGATAACAATGGTGAAATTTTGCTTGAAGCTTTGGAATATGATTTAAACGAAATGGAAGCAGTGATATCGGACATCAACGCAACTGTTTACAATTCTGGTGTGCTTGAAGACATGTGCTTTTATGGCGGAACACACCACTTTTACTACCACACCTATTTGGACAGTTATTTTCATGAAACCGACTACTCTCGCCTTGTGGAAAAAGTTAAAAAATATGAGCAAGCACTTAAAGAAAACTATCTTAATCTTACAAAACCACAAAATGCAAAATACACAAACTTTTTGTTTAATTGCATAAATGAAAACACAACAAAAGCAGACAACAATTTTGATTTGTAAATTTGGCAAAAAACATTAAAATATGTTTTGAACAATATTAATAATACATATTTACGCCTTGAACAACTGCAATAAAAAATGCCATTAAAATTAATGGCGTTTTTTTAATTTTTGTTGATGATTTGAACAAATGAATTTAATGCAGGATTGCTCACATCAAAATTTGTTAAACAAACAATTTGCCTTGCTTTGATTTTGAATTGTGGAAATATTACATACACTTCTTCATTTGAAATTGCTTGCTTGTAATAATCAACATTTGCAAATGCAATGCCAAAACCCTTTTTAACAAAATCATAAAGCAAAATGTAACTATCCAATTCATACTTTGGTTCAAACTTGATTGAGTTGTTTGCAAAAAATTTGTTGATTGTTGTGCGAGAGCCATTGTTAACACTTGGCACAATCAGGTCGCTGACAGGAAAATTTTTTAAATCAACATCGTCTTCAACATACTTTTCTTTAAACTTTTTGTTGCCCAACAATTGGTAGTCAACATCAAAAGTTTTAACAGTTTTAAAATCATCAATTTTATCCGATTTGTCAACAAAAATCATATCCAAACTATTTTCGGTTAAACGCTGCAACAATCTGTCGTCATTATCACGTTCCATAACAATTTGAACATTAGGATATTTTTTTGCAAATTCAGTTAAATATTCCATCAAAATTTGATTAACATTTGATGTGCATGCGCCAATACGCAAAATGCCTTGGTCAAGTTTGCTAAACCTAAATGCCATCTGTTCAATTTTGTCAAATTTATCAACGCAATCTTTAATTTGAGAATACAAAATTTTGCCAAAAGCAGTAAGTTCCACCCCTTTGCTTTTTCTCACAAACAATTGTTGATTTAACTCTTTTTCCAATTCTCTAATTGAAAACGAAACCGCCGGTTGAGAAACAAACAATTTTTCACTTGCTTTGGAAATATTTTTTTCTTCTGCCACTGCGCAAAAGAATTTATATAAATTTAAATTTGCCATAATCACTCCTTATAAAAAGTAAGTTTGTTTATTACAAATAATTATATCACTTTAATGTTAAAAAATCAATAGTATATCAAAATTTTAAATTTAGAATGTTTAAGTTTTCACTATTCAGCCAATTTTGAATCAACAAAATCTTTTAAAATTTTAATTCTTCTGTTCGCCATTTTTTGACCAGTTGGTGTGTGCATATTTTCTCCGTTTGGAATCATAGTCCTGGAAATATAATGACATGTGGAAATTGGATTGATATCTGGCACGTATTGTTTGCAATCCAAACTATAATTTTTATTAACAATTGGAATATTTTTTGTTTTGCAATATTTTAAAGTACGTTTCAAACCAATTGTCCCTAATGCGTCCAAAGCGTCTGCGTCTTGCAAAACCTGCCACTCAATTGGAATATTTTTTGCCTTTTTATTTTCATGATACTTAACAGTTTCTAAAATTTGGTATATTTTATCGGAATCAACATCACACTCCCATAAAATTTTTTCAACTTCTGGGATACTTTCTTTTGGTGAAACAAATCTTCCCAAAGAATGCGCCATTAATCTGTGAACATCATGTACAAGAGCAGAAACTGAAATAACATATTTATCCCCACCTTCTTTTTCTTGAATGGTCAAAGCATTGTTCAAAACCCTTTTTAAGTGCCCAATATCATGCCCTGTGTCTTCATCTTTAAACAAAACTTTAATTTTTTCAAATATCCTATCCAAAACAATGTTTAAATTTGTTTGTTGCATTTAAATCCCCCTAATCAATTAATTCACTTACATGGCAAACTTTAACATCTGGCAATGCTTTGCTGGTTGCTTTTATAATATTGTGAGAATCTTCAAAGAAAAACACTTTTTCATTTTGCTTGGCCATTTGTTTGATGTAGTTAGCTTTGATAAAATCCTTTGTGTCGGCTGTGTAAGTTTCATTGTTTAAAACCACAATGTGGATATCATTTTGACAAATAAAAGGCGCATTGTTTTTAAGCCAAAAAATCTTGTCTTGGCGCTGCTCTTCAAAATAACAATTTGAAAGTATGCCAACCCTAATATTTTTTGTTTTGCTTAAAATTTTCATCTTTTTCAAAATGGATTTTAATGGACGTTTAAATTTAAAAAAATCTTTTTTGTTTGCCATTATTTGTGCTTTTTCACCCGAGCCATATTCAACACATGTTCCATCCATATCAAACAAGCACAAAACTGGTTTAAACTTTGCAGTGTTTTTAATTTCTTTAATCACATCCATGCTTCACCCCAATAATTTTTTTTAATTATATCACACAACCAACAATTTCTCCAACAAAAAACACAAGTTGCTCAAACTTGTGCTTATTTTGGCGCAGAGAATGGGATTTGAACCCATGGATGCTGTTAACATCACACGATTTCCAATCGTGCTCGTTCGACCACTCCGACATCTCTGCATAAATAGTTGTTTTAATCAAGAAACAACTAAAAAGATTTATTGACTTAAAGTGGGCGAACGAGTTTTAGGGCTCCCAAAAATGTTTAGTTTTTGGGAATAAGGAAAAGCCAAGTTTTTGCTGAAATTTGCGCTTAGCAAATAATTTAAAACTTGTGCTTTGACGTTCGACTACTTTCGTCTCTGCATAGTTGGTTGCTTTAATTAAAAAGCAACTTATTTTTTTATTTAATTTTAAATATGTTTAGCTTAAAACAAAGTTAATTATATTAAATTTTTACAATTTGTCAAGTTAAACAACAATGTTAAATATTCTGCCTGGCACATATATTATTTTTTTGTAACCAGCAGCAACATAGGTTTGCACTTCTGCCAATGCTTTTGTTTTAATTTCTTCTTCTGTGGCTGATTTTAATACTGTGATTTTGCCACGAAATTTGCCGTTAACTTGAATTGGAATTTCAACAGTGTCAACAACCATTTTGTTTTCATCAAAAGTTGGCCAAGATTCATATGCAATGGTGTTGTTGTGCCCCAAAAATTGCCACAATTCTTCAGTTATGCAAGGGCAAATTGGGTTGAGAAGTTTAACAAAACCTTCTGCCATATCTTTTGGCAAAGTTTCTTCTTTTGCCATAGCGTTTACAAAAATCATCATTTGGCTGATAGCTGTGTTAAAGTTGAGAGTTTCGTAATCTTCTGTAACTTTTTTTACTGTTGCGTTGTAAAGAGCATCAAGATTTTTGTTTTCGTCATCAATGATTTGTTTTTCATGAATCAAACGCCAAACTCTATCCAAAAATTTGCGAGAACCATTCACTCCATTGTCGTCCCAAGGTTTGCTTTCTTGAAGTGGCCCCATAAACATTTCATAAAGGCGCAAAGTGTCCGCACCATATTTTGCAACAATAACATTTGGGTCAACCACAAATTGTGGATAACGCTTGCCCATTTTTATGCCATTTGCACCCAAAATCATACCTTGATGCACAAGTTTTTTAAAAGGTTCTTTAACAGGAACAAGCCCTTTGTCAAACAGATAATTTGTCCACATACGAGAATACATCAAATGCCCAACAGCATGCTCCGGCCCTCCCACATAAAGGTCAACAGGAAGCCAGTGTTTAAGCAATTCTTGATTTGCAAACTCTTTGTCGTTGTGTGGGTCAATATATCTCAAAAAATACCAACTTGAACCAGCACTGCCCGGCATTGTGTTTGTTTCGCGCTTGGCTGGTTTTCCGTCAACGTTAACATTAACCCACCAATCTGCTTTTGCAAGTGGACTGTTGCCGTCTTTTGCTGGTTTGTAATCGTCCAATTCCGGCAAAACCAAAGGTAGCTCACTGTCTTCAAGTGCTTTTGTTGAGCCGTCAGCAAAATGCACAATTGGCACAGGTTCACCCCAATAGCGTTGACGTGCAAAAATCCATTCACGCAATTTGTAGTTGACAGTTTTGCGTGCAACGCCCATTTTTACAAGTTTGTCTGTAATGGCATCTTTTGCTTGTTCCACCGTCAAACCAGTAAACTCTTCACTGTTAATCAACTTACAGCCCTTACCCAAATAATCTTGTTTTTCAAACGCATGTTTTGACACGTCTGCGCCATCAATCACTTGAATCATTGGAATATTGTGAGCAACAGCATATTCAAAATCGCGCTGATCATGGGTTGGCACAGCCATAACTGCGCCTGTGCCGTAACTTGCAAGCACAAAATCGCCCGCAAACACTGGCACTTGTTTGCCATTAACTGGATTGATTGCAAAAATGCCTTCCAATTTAACACCAGTTTTGCCTTTGTTGAGTTCGGTGCGCTCCAAATCGCTCAATTTTTCTGTTTGGCGGCGATATTCTTCAACTTCCGCCCAATTTTTTATGCGCGGTTTAAGTTCGTCCACCAATTTACTGTCTGGTGCAACAACCATAAAAGTTATGCCATAAATTGTTTCAATGCAAGTGGTGAAAATAGAAAATTTGCCACCGCCAACAAGAGTGAAATCCACTTCAACACCAGTTGATTTGCCGATACGATTGCGTTGCATTGCTTTTGTTGATTCTGGCCAATCAATTGTGTCCAACCCAGCAAGCAATTTTTCTGCATACTTTGGCATGTCGATAACCCATTGTTTCATGTTCTTTTTAACAACTGGATATCCGCCACGCTCACTTTTTCCGTCCACAATTTCGTCGTTGGCAAGCACGCAGCCAAGTTCTTCACACCAATTGACAGGCATATCAACACATTTTGCAAGCCCGTCAAGATACATTTGCTTAAAAATCCATTGCGTCCATTTGTAAAATTTAGGGTCGCTTGTGCGGATTTCCCTATCCCAGTCATAAGAAAGACCGATATTTTTAAGTTGTTCAGTAAAAATTTTTATGTTTTTTTCAGTAAAAATAACAGGGTTGTTGCCAGTGTCAATTGCATATTGCTCGGCTGGCAAACCAAAACTGTCATAGCCCATTGGGTGAAGCACGTTGTAACCTTGCATGCGTTTCATGCGGCTTACAATATCGGTTGCCGTGTAACCTTCTGGGTGCCCAACATGCAAACCAGCACCAGATGGATATGGAAACATGTCCAAAGCATAAAATTTAGGGCGAGAAAAATCCCAAGCATCTGTTTTAAAAGTTTGATGTTCTTCCCAATATTTTTTCCACTTTTTTTCCACTTCAATGTGATTGTACTCTGCCATAAAAATCCTTTTAAAATAAATGAGCGTGCCGCAAACAAAAGAAAATATTTTTTAATTAAAATATATGTTTTGCGCTTGTTTTAATAAAAAATCCTTATCAAACAAGATAAGGATTTAAAATCAATTTTTAATTATCAAAACAACCCAATCCATACCTTTTTTTGGATAAAGGTATTATATCAACAACTCAAAATTTAGTCAACTAAAATTGTTTGATTGGTTTTGTTCAAAATTGTTAACTAATTCTATTAAATGTTGATGGATTAACCTGAATTGGTACTTCACAAGTTACACCACCATAATTTGGTTGAGAATATAAATATGTCGAACTTTTTGCAACACTTGAATTATATTCATAATAATGTTCACCATCAAATGAATATGAGTAATACTTTCCGTTTTTATTTGTGCTTGTGTGGAATATTGCATTTGTTCTAAATATTGTATTTGCATTTGCTTTTGTGTTGTTTGATTTTAAAGCAAAATAATTATTTTCCATATTCACGCGGTAATAAGGTTTAAAGTGCTGATAATATGAGTCTGTTGCATTTGTGTAAAAATTGTTAGTGTAACCACTATTCCATTCACCATAATTGCCACAGCAAATTGGGTGATGTTGCAGCCCTTTTCCTGCAACAAATGTCATATAAGCATAGCAATTTTTAATAATAACCGTTCCCCAATAGTTGTTATTGTAACCAGCTTGAGTATCAGCACCTCCAAGGATTCCAGCAACTTGCCCCCATGGAAATGTTGTAGTGTTATTTTTAATGCTGCCAGTAAACAAACAATTAGTAATTGAAACTACGCCACTTGGCCAACTTTCCAAATAATTTCTTATTTGACCACCCATTATGCCTCCGATATAGTTTCTAGCCTTTGAGCTATTGCTTTTACCCATAAAACTGCCGCTAAATGATATATCTGTGGATACAGAACAATTTTTTATGCTTGTTGCCAATTTTGCAGAGCCAATCAATCCACCAACACCCATTGACCAAAATCTATCTTTGGCATTATACCCATTTGGTATTGTGATACTTGAATTTTCAATTACACAATTATATATATACAAAGCTTCAGCCAAATTGCCGGTTTCATATTTCTTTTCGTTGCTAACAAGTGAATTGCCAAAATGACCAACCAAAATGCCATAGCCATAAGGTGTGCAATTGTCTGCATTGTTTGATATGGTTATTCTTGCATTTGAAATTTTTAAATTCTCTATTGTGGCTGTTTTTTCCATAAAACCAAATAAGCCCACACCAGATATAATTCTTTTGTCAATAACGCACGCCTTTGTTATCACAAAATTAGAGATTGTGTGATCCCAACCATCAAACGTACCTTGAAAATTTTTGTTTAATGTATGTCCAATCGGTGTCCATTCAACTCCACCCAAATTAATATCTTTGCTTAAGCGTACTGTTTGACCACTATATGTTGTTCCGTCGTTCACGCTGTTTCTAAAGCTTGTTAGCGCTGTGGAATTACTTAAATATGCTATGCTGGCGGTGGCTGTAAAAGTGTGCTCGCTGGTTGTGTTGATTGATTTGCCAGCAGCAGACAAATAGTAAACTTGTTCACCAATCGTATAATCAAACATAACATTGTTTGATGCAATTTTAATCATGCCAAATTTGCCAGTTTTTCCAGTTGAAGTAATCTTTATTTTTTTAGATAACTTTTCTGCAGTGTTATCTTCTGTTGTAACTTTTTCTGTCAATTGAAATTTAACAACTCCAGAAGTTGTGCGAATTGCTGCCACATTGCCTGGGGCAAACTCTGAAATCAATCCCAAACTTGTAACCACTGCCAAAGCAAAACAAAAAGCAAGCAAGAGAATGCTTACTATCTTTTTATATTTAACAACTTTTGCCCCTAACATATAATGTTAGTATACCCTTTAAAACTCAATTCTGTCAAACAAAATTAAACAAAATGAAAATCTTTAATTTTAAAACAAAGCATTATCTAGGCACAAAAGAATTGCATGGTGCTTGAGATTTTTCGCTTCCAACAAAAATCCCGTTGGAAAAACACTCCCCATTTTTGTTAAAAATGCAATTTTTTGTTAAGCACATGATGTTCATTGTTTTGCAATGATGATATGGTGCAACATCAGGCTCGTGGACAAACATATCGCGTGAAATGTCTGGCACAATTTTTGTGTTGTCCGCTTTTAAATTTAAGCAATCAGCGTTTTTGCCAACTTCCAAATTTTTGCGGCTGCATTTTGCTTTTTCATTAAAAACACAACTATATTTGCGGCACATTATATCCATAGTTTTCTCCCAAAATGATTTTTGACAAAATTAAGTGGGTTTATACTTGTTTTAAGTTTGACAAAGCATGTTTTATTTGATATCATAAAAACATGAACATAAATCACACAGCATATATAGAAACATTAAAACATTACAACCAACTTTCAAACTTATCAAATAAAAGAGATTTTTACGATTCTTTTAACAGTTTGTACAATTTAGCACAAAAAGGGGACACAAAATTTGAAACTGAATGTAAAAATTGTGTTAATTATTTCAATAAATTTATCACATCAGTAAGATTAACTTCCACTGGCAAATGTTGGGAGGAACAGATTGAAGTTATAATTAAAAACATGCGCATTTGGTTTAGCACTTCAATTAAAAATCTTAAAGCAGTTTATGAAGAAAAAGCAATAAAAGGACAAATTAATGAAAGTAATTTTAATTAAAGACCTTAAAGGCAAAGGCAAAGCAGGGGAAATTATTGATGTCAACCCAAATTACGCAAGCAATGTGCTTATCCGCCAAGGCATCGCAAAGGAAGCAACTGCAAGTGCCTTGAATGACCATAAAGGTCAAGTTGAAGCAAAAGCATTTCATCATGGCGAATTGGTTAAAGAATATCAAGCATTGGCAGCAAAAATCAAAAACAAAGTTTACCCTTTCACTTTGAATGTTGGTGCAAATGGCAAAGCTTTTGGCTCAATAACAAAGCAAGAAATTTTAACTGCACTTAATGCGGACGGAATTAAAATAGAAAAAAATCAAATTAAAGATTTTCCAACAATCAAAGGTGTTGGAGATTACAAAATCACTTTGCAATTAATCAAGGAAGTTAGCGTAGACATCGTTGCAAGCGTTAACATAAAATAGGTAGATTATGAAAAGAAAAATTTTGAGATGTTTGTGGTTAATTCCACTTATTGGCGGAATATTTTTGGGTATTGCTGGCATTGCAAAAATCAACCAAGCAAACAAAATGTATGTGCCTGAAATGGGCGAAGAAGGTTGGTTTGACGCATCAAGTGAACAATCAGACATAAAAATGGCCGGCTTTGCCATGGCCGCTGGCGGCTTTTTGTTTTTGCCTGTTATTGCTTTGGCTGTGGGTGTTGGTGTTAAACACGCAACCACCACTCCTGAAGAAGAAGCAGAAGAAACCGCAAAAGAAATAAACAAAAACAAACGCTACAAACAAAAACTAAAAGAACTTGCTGGCGAAGAAGCTGCTGCAAAATATAACTATGATGATGCAGACGCAGAAGAAGATGTTGAGGCCGATGAAGATGAGGATTTTGATTTTGACAATTTAGAAAGCCCTTACCCAAGGGTGAAAAAATTGCAAAAAGATTTTAAAACATCATCAAATGAAAAAAGCAAAACAAAATATTGTGAATTTTGTGGCAGCGCAAACACAAGTGGCGCAACAAAATGCTCTTCCTGCGGCGCAAGTTTTACTTCAAAACGTAAATAAACTTTCAATCATAATTTAATCAAACAAAAAAATCCACAAAAATGTGGATTTTTTGTTACAAAATTATTTGTTTAAAATGCTTTCACAATTGTTGATTTCATACTTGGTGCCATATAATTTGCCAAATTTGATGCTTAAACCAATCCTTGTGTTACAAAATGGACACTCAACATAATATGGACTGCTGTAATCAAATTCATAATCTGTTTCATCATATTGAATTTCATATCCATTAAAAGAGAATTTTGCACCACAGCATTTGCATTTTTCTGTGTGTGATTTTGCCATTTCTTCATTCAATTTTTCCAATCTTTTGCCTGTTTTTTCAATAAGTTTATCTTTGTTTAAAATTTTCATAAAACACTCCCAACTGCAATTATACTAGCACATGAACATGGTTCTGTCAATAGAGCAAAAACTCAAACATCTTCAAATCACTGTTAAAAACACAACTATCTTTTAAAATGCAATTTTGCAAAACCAATATTAAATAAAAAAATCTCACCAACCTTGTGATGAGATTTTTATTTTTAGCAATAAGCAATTTGTTTTTCAATGTATGGCACAAGTTCATCCACACTTAAACGGATTTGTTGCATTGTATCTCTGTCACGCACTGTAACAGTGTTGTTTTCCAAAGTGTCAAAGTCAATGGTTACGCACATAGGTGTGCCAATTTCGTCTTGGCGGCGATAACGTTTACCAATTGAACCCGCTTCGTCATAACTAACCATAAAGTGCTTTGAAAGTTCACGATAAATTTCTTCTGCCTTTTCGCCCAAATTTTTTTGCAAAGGAAGCACTGCAACCTTGTAAGGGGCAAGCGCTGGGTGGAAGTGCATAACAACACGTGTTTCACCATCTTCCAATTTTTGTTCGTCATATGCTTCACACATAACTGCCAAAGTTAAACGGTCTGCACCAATTGAATATTCCACAACATTTGGAATGTATTTTTCATTTGTGTATGGGTCAAGATATTGCATTGATTTGCCACTAAATTCTTGATGACGCGACAAATCCCAATCACCACGATGATGAATGCCGTTAAGTTCTTCCCACCCAATTGGATACAAATATTGAATGTCACAAGCAGCTTTTGCGTAGTGAGCAAGTTTGTCATGGTCATGGTAACGCAAATGGTCTTTGTTAAAACCAAGGCTCAACAAAAAGTCCATTGCTTTTTGTTTGTAATCTGCGTAAAACTTCATGCTATCTTCTGGCTTGCAAAACCATTGATGTTCCATTTGTTCAAACTCGATTGTGCGGAAAGTAAAGTTGCCAGGGGTTACTTCATTGCGGAACGCTTTGCCAATTTGAGCAATGCCAAAAGGCACTTTTGCACGCATGCTGCGTTGCACATTAAGGAAGTTTACAAATTCACCTTGTGCAGTTTCTGGGCGAAGATAAATCAAATTTTGGCTATCATCAGTTACGCCACGAGAAGTTGAAAACATCAAGTTGAAGTTGCGAATACTTGTCCAATCACACTTGCCACATTTTGGGCAACATACATGATGTTCGGCAATATATTTTTCCATTTCTTCATTGCTCATAAGGTCTGGGTTGACAGTGCCCTTGCTGTGTGCTTCAATCAAATTGTCTGCACGATGGCGTGTTTTGCATGATTTACAATCCATTTTTGGGTCAGAAAAACTTGCGGTGTGTCCACTTGCCTCCCAAACACGGCTATTCATAAAGATATCGGCATCAATGCCAAAACTGTTGTGGCTTTCCTGCACAAACTTTTTCCACCAAGCGCGTTTGATGTTGTTTTTAAGTTCAACACCAACTGGGCCGTAGTCCCATGTGTTTGCAAGCCCATCATAAATGTCGCTGCCAGGGAAAACCAGCCCCCTAGATTTGCATAAATTAACTATTTTGTTAAAATCTCCCATAAAAATCTCCTTTTGTTTTGGCAGGAATAAGAAAAATCCCTACGCAAAAATTTTGCATAGGGACGATATAATTCATACCGCGGTTCCACCCTAATTGGTTTAAAACCCTCTTAAAACTTGTTTCGTAAGTTAAACGAGTGCCATTTTAGCACTTCCAAGCAAATCGCCACTTTGCTTATTGGATTAATAATATTATAAATCATTAATTTTAAAAGTCAACAAATTTTAAATTTTATTGCAAACTAAATATTTGTTGTTGTTTCGGTTTGCTCATCTGCACCCATCAATCCTTCCGGCATTGTAAAAACAACTGAATGGTCAATATTGGCATAATCTGCAATTTTTGAATAATATTTTTCTTTTATCTTTTCGTCAGTGCAAGTGTTAAAGCAATTGTAATTATCTTTAACAAATTGCATCATTTTGCTCAAATAATCTGGCAAATCGGTTTTAAATTTTTCAAGTTGCTCTTTTGTAGATTCTTCAACCACAATATCGTTTGTTTCAAGTGTTTTTTGCAATTTGTCAACCGCTTTAACATTTGCAATAACCAAAGCCAAAAATTTGATATCTTCCGCCTTGCCAGTTAACTTTGTTGCAAACATTGTGCTTGATGTAATTTTTTGCACTTCAAGTTTGATGTCGGTAACAGTTACTAACAATTTTAAGTTTTTGTATTCTTCCAAAAGTTCTTCAACCTTGATTTGCGCTGCCAAAATAAATGCTTTCTTTTTGTTTAACTCGTCAACTTTTGCTTGCGCTTGAGCACAAACTGCAACCAAATCTTGGTCTGTGTCGTTTTTCAAATCGTCTTTCAAATTTGTTAACGCTGTCATGCGTTTTTCAACCAAAGCAATTTGTGTTTTGATTTCATTGTTTAAGTCATTAAGCCCTTTAACATTTTTGTCAACTGCTGTTTTAACGCCATAAATTGAATTTGTTAAAGTTTTTTGGTTAAGTTCTTTTAACTTTTCACCACTAACTTTCAAGTTTTGCTCAAATTTGCTGGCAACATTAATTGAAATATCCGCATTGTCCAAAATCTTTTTTTGGCTTGCAATAAAACGTGTTTTCCAACTATCTTTTGCAGCTGCCAAATCTTCTGTTTTAATTTCCACTGACAAATTTTTAAGGCGGTTTAAAACAGTTTCAATTTTTTCAATTTGAGTTTTATCAACACTTGCAGTTGATTTTGCAACATTCAATTTTTGCTCCAGCTTTTCAACCAAACCATTCACGCTTGTTTGATTTTCCTTCAAAATATCTTGCAAAGTTTTGATTTGTTTTTCCAATTTTCTTGCCTGTGTGGCAGAAATGTCGCCTTCAAACATAGTTGAAATTTTGTTCAAATTTTGCTTGCAACTTTCTATGTTTGAACAAAACATATCAACCATTTTAACCATATCATCAATTTCTTCGGCTGAAACTATTTCCGTTTCATTCAAGCCTGCAAGTTGTTTGTCAAAATCATCAAGGTCGGCATTAACCTTTTTTGTTCCGTCTTCAAATTGTTGCAATGTGCTTGTAACCAAACTTTCATCGTCTTGCGATAAATCTGTTTTCTTAAGAGATGATTTAACTTGCTCAAGCTTTTTGTCAACATCACTTTCAAGCAATGATTGATTTTGTTTTGCAGCTTCAAGTTTTTTGATTAATTTTTGAATTATTGTTGCTTCTTTGTTTTGTTCAGCTTCAACAACAGAACTCTTTTCTTTTTGCAATTCTTCCGCGCGTTTTTCAACCAAATTTGGTTCAGTTTTTGGCTTTTCAATCACTATTTCTCTGTTGTTGATATCCAAATGTCCGGCACCAGCAAACGCTTTGCCTTGTTCAATCAAACTGTCAATATGTTGCTTAACTTCTGGCCTTGCTTTAATCAATTCATCAACAGATTTATACAACTTCTTTTCAAACTTAACTTTGCCAGAAACAAAGTCAACTTTAATTGAATTTACAATTCTTTGTTCTTCATCGCTCAAGATTGGGTAATCATTATATTTTGCAATCATCATGCCCCTTGCAAGGTTAATCAAATTCAAACAATTGTCTTTTGCCTTTTGGTTGGCTGTTAACTCTGGGTGAGAAATTGTAAAATCTTTTAGCATAACATCGCGTTCAACAATCAAATCTTCAAGTTGGTTTTGCAAACTGATTTTTACATTGCCTTTTGCCAACAAAATTTGCCTTTTAAGTTTGCTTATGCTTTTGTTTTTGTCTTTTAACAATTTTTCATATTCTTTTGCAAGGTATGCATTTTGACCATTAATTTGTGCCACACCATCAACCACATGTAAGCCACCAGTTGCAAGTTCGGCAGAAAAACTTAATTCAACTTTTTCTTGCAACAAACGGAATTTTTCAAGCATGGTGCCCATTTCATTTGGTGTTAATGTGTAGTAGGCATTTTTGCCTTGTTGTTTTAATGCTTTGTTTTGACCAATATGCCATTGTCTTTCAATTTGTTTGATGTAATTTTGCAATTCCAAAGTAACTTTGTCTTGTTCATGTTCTCTGTTAACCTCAACCGGGTTTTTGATTGAATTGCTAACACTGCGCTTTGAGGCTGCTGCCCTAACAGCATTAACAACTCTGGCAACAGGGATTGAAAGCACTGCCCCCGCTGCGACAACTGGCAAAACAGGTGCCGCAAACAATGTTAAAATTCCAATTGGTGTTCCAGCGAGTGTTATGCTGGATTTTGCCAAGTTTAATGCTTTTTTTGTATACTTTTTGTTTGCTTTTTTTCTGCTAAAAGTTGGTCTACCCCTAAATTTGCCATTAACCAATGTTAAGGTTGCTGGTGTAAAGTTGTCATAAAAAGTGTTTTGTGCTGTTGAGTCATTTTCTTCAACGTAATCTGTCAATTTGTATCTGGTTAACGAGCCACTTAATTCAACCAATTCGTCAGCGTCGTTAAACACTTTGTCAACAGGATATTCTCCAACTCCATAATCTTTTAAAAATTGGTTGTAAATTGCAGTAGTTGTTTCATTGTCAACAAGCTCATCACTGTTTGCCAATTTGATAACTGCCGCGCTGCTAAATTTTGCACCAACAACATTTGTTGTTTGCACAACTGCACATTTGTTAACTGATTTGTTAACTCTTTTTAATGTGCGTGGTTTGTTGTATCCGTCCAAATTTAATTCCACAGCAGTGTTTTCAAGGTTAATTTTAAACGAACGCCTATTGTTTGCAAATTCTGTTTTTGGCACAATAATTGTGCGTTCGCCAGCATTTGTGTTAACAACAAACAAATAATGAGAAAAATCATCTTTACCTTCGGTATAGTCATAGCAAAAAGGTTGAATTTTTGATTCTTCAAAATATCTGCCGTCTTTTGCTTGGCGATAAACACCTGGCTGTGCAATATCTTCTGCTTTTGTTGTTGGCGTGAATGAAATTGTTTTGTTTGCAAACACTTTTGTTGCATTTTCTGCAGACAATGGTTGTAATTCAATAAAATTTTCACCTTGCTTTAAAAACAAATTTTTGCCAACAAAATCAAGATATCCCAAATTGCTTTCATCTGGAATGGTTGCAAAAGCTTTTAAATCAATTTGTTGTTTTTTGCCATCTTGTTCAACAAACAAATCTGCAAGGTTAACAAACATTTTTTGCCCTTGCATGTTTTCAACATAAACATGGTCGCCTTCTCTTTCTGCCACAATTGAGAACAATGAAGAGCGAACAACCTTTGTGCCGTCATTTTCTGCAAAAGACTTTTTAACAACTCCATCATTAACGGCTTTGTAATCTTCTCCCAAATTTTTGTGCAAAAGCATGGTTTTGCCGTTTTGGTCGTCCAATTTAAAATCTTCTTGTTCCACAACCGATAATTGCTCAAATTTGGTTTTGTCCATCTCATCAACAGATCTGCCAAACACAACAAGCTCAATATCGTTCAAAACATCTTCATTGTTAATTTGATCCAAAATTGTTTGGTCGGTTAAATCAGATAATTTTGTGCTAACACCATTGTGCAACACAAAAACATCTTTTGCATCAACCAAAATGTAATTTTTATCGCCTTTAAGTTTTACAAAAACTTTTGTGATGCTTGTGTATCTTTGTCTTTCCGATTGCGCCACACCAATTGTTTGATTTAAGCCAAACACACGCCTATCGTTTGCTGTTGTTAATTTGGTCGCTTTTGTTTGAGCAACAACAATTGGTTTGTCATCAACAAAAGTTAAGCGAACACCATTTTTCAAATGATATCTGCTTGGGTTAAAAACAATGTCATCAAAATTTTTTTGTGGGTCTGCAATTTCATTATCCACAAAATATGGTCTATTGTAAACATCAAAAATTTCGGTTAGCTTAACCGTTTGAGTTTTGCCATTTTGCAAGCCAACATGTGCATAAATATTTTCAAATGACTTACCTTTTAAATCTTTAAAATCAACCGACAAATCGTTTGTTAAAATAACTGACATAAAACCCTCTTTTTAATTGTTTTACAATTACTTACAAGTTGATTGTAACACAAAACACAACAAAAATCAATAGATTAAAAGACAAACCAAACGGCATAAAAAAATTTTTAAGTTAAAAAACAAATCTCAACAAAACTTGTCAAACAAAGTTGAAGATTTTTCTTGACGAAATGTTTTTTTTGATTTACAATATAATTAGGTTGCAATTTTTTGCAATGCATCTTAATAAAAACAAAGACGGTGTTTTAGTAGTTTGTTTGTTCCATTTTAGAGAGATTGCTCTTGGCTGAAAGGCAATTATGTTAAGCAAACACGCGAATTTCGGCACTCGAGTTGCTTTTTGGTAAAGGCCGCAAGGTTGTTAAGGAAAGCCAGACAAAACTGTAAAAATGAAATGAGGTCACAATTATTTGTGGCAAAACTTGGTGGTACCACGACTTTTGCTCGTCCATGTATTGGGCGAGTTTTTTATTTTAAAAGGAGAATTGTTTTGAAAACATATCTAGCGGACACAAATATAATTATTGAAATTGTTAATGCGATTAATTCAAACAGCCTAAACAAAAAAACAAACAAAAACATTTATGCTTTGGCAAAACTGATTGCAAAACGAAAGTTACAATTGATGATTACATCAACCGTTTACGATGAGCTTAAAGCTGGTGAAAAAAAAGATGGTGGACTTGCCATGCGATTTGTGCAAAATTATTGTTATTTTCACTATTTAACCGATGAAGAAGAAAAATTGGCAAATCAATTGACCATTGGTTACTTAACTGGTGAAGATAGTGCAATAAAAGACCGCACAGGCAAAAAGAACAATTATAAGGACGCAAGGGTTTTGGCAGAAGCAACAGTAACTTACAACACAAGCAAGATGAAAATTGACAAATTTTTAACCAAAAATATTAAAGACTTTGACAATTACAATCAAATTGAATATATCGACAAAGAGTTTGATTTAAAATCAATACCTATTAATTCAAACCACACAAACAACAATGAATTGGAAATATAAGGAGAAATTATGCAAAATAAAATAAAAGAAATTTTAAGTTATGTTAAAGAAAAAGTTGAAGAAATTAAAACCAGCGTAAAATGCCAAGCATTGCGCGTTGAAGTTTTAGGTAAATCTGGCAAGTTGACCGAACTTTTCCGCTTTATGAAAGATGTTCCAAAAGAACAAAAGCAAGAAATGGGTCAACTTTTAAACAAAGCAAAAACCGAAGCAGAAAATTTGATTGACGCCAAGGAAACTTTGCTTGCTGATGCTGAACTCAACCAAAAATTGATGAACGAAAAAATTGATGTAACGCTTGACACCAACGCAGACGAAATTGGAGCTCTCCACCCTGTTACACTTGACTTTATCCGTATGGGCGAAATTTTAACTGGCATGGGATTTAGCCAAATTGACGGGCCAGAAATTGAATTGGATAAATATAACTTTGAATTGGTTAATGTGCCAAAGGACCATCCAAGCCGCGACATGCAAGACAGCCTTTACATCACTCCAGAAATTTTGATGCGCACGCAAACCAGCAACACTCAACCAAGAGCAATGGAAAAAATCAAGCCACCTTTCAAAGTGTTTAGTTTTGGCAGAGTTTTCCGTAAAGACGAAATTGACGCAACTCACACCCCAGCCTTCCATCAACTTGAAGGTATTTACATCGACAAAAAAGTTTCTTTGGCTGATTTAAAACACGACCTTAGCCTTATTTTGAAAAAATATCTTGGTGAAGCCACAAAAACAAAATTTAGGGCAAGTTTCTTCCCTTTCACTGAACCTAGTGTTGAAGTTGATGCAGAATGCAATGTGTGCAAAGGCAAAGGTTGCCCAGCATGCAAAGGCGCAGGTCAATATGAAATTTTGGGCGCAGGCATGATTCACCCACATGTTTTGGAAATGAACGGCATTGACCCAAATGAATACAGCGGATATGCATTTGGTTTTGGTTTTGACCGTTTCCCAAAAATGCGTTACAAAATCCCTAACGCAAAAGTTATGTTTGAAAACGATGTGAGATTTATTGAACAATTTAAATAAATTTATTTAATTTAAATTTTTAAAAAAGCGAACAGAAGTTTCATTGTGATTTATTCACAATCAAACGATGTGAGATTTATTGAACAATTTAAATAACGATGTTAGGTTTATAGAGCAGTTTAAGTAAGCACATTAAAGGAGAAGAAAATGAAAGTATTATTATCATGGATTAATGATTATGTTGACACCAGCAAAATAGAATTAAAAACGCTTGTTAAAGGTTTGACAGACGCTGGTTTTGAAGTTGAAGAAGTTATTGACAAATCTAAAGGGCTTAACCATGTTGTTGTTGCAAAAATAACAGAAATTGCTCGCCACCCCAATGCGGACAAATTGGTGGTTTGCCAATGCACTTATGGTTTTGGTCAAACTCAAATTGTAACACACGCCACAAACATGAAAGTTGGCGACAATGTTGCTTTGGCACTTGAAGGTGCAAATTTGCCTTGTGGCGTAAGCATAAAAAATGGCGAACTTCGTGGAGTTGCCAGCAATGGAATGTTTTGCGGCGGCGACGAGTTGGGCATTAACGACAGCATCTACCCAGGAGCAAGTGTTGACGGCTTGTTAATTTTAGCACCAGACTGCGTGCCGGGCACACCAATTGCGGAAGTACTTGGATTGAATGAAGTTGTTTTGGACGTAAACGTTTTGCCAAACCGTGCGGACTGCAACTCTATTTATGGCATTGCAAAAGAAATTGGCGCAATTTTTGATTTACCAGTTAAACCACTTGATTTAAGTTACACTGCAACCGGCAACAAAAAAGTTGATGTAAAAGTTGAAGCAACAGATTTGTGCCCAAGATATGAAAGTGTTGTTGTTGAAAATGTTAAAAACGGTGTCAGCCCAGCGTGGATGCAAAAGCGTTTAACCTTGCTTGACCACACCCCTCACTCACTTTTTGTGGACATCACAAACTATGTTTTGTTGGAAGTTGGCCAACCTATGCACGCGTTTGATTTGAGCAAAATCAAAGGCAACCAGATTATTGTTAGACGCGCCAACAACGGCGAAAAACTTTTAACATTGGACGAAAAAGAGCACGAACTCAACCCAGAAAACCTTGTTATTGCCAACGCAAGCGAACCGATGGTTATTGCAGGCATTATGGGCGGAACGGAGTCTGGCACATATGAAACAACACAAAATGTTATGCTTGAAAGTGCAAACTTCCATTTTGCAAATATTCGTAGGTCTGCCCACGCGCTTGGCATGTTGAGTGATAGTTGTATTCGTTACAGCAAAGGCGTCAACATTGAAAACACAGAAATTGGCTTAAAACGCGCATTAAACATCATCACAAAACTTAACGCAGGCACAATTTCCAACCAAATTATTGATATTCACACCACTCTGCCCGCTCAACGCACAGTTGAAAGCAGTGTGCGCCGCATTAATGAACGCCTTGGGCTTGAAATTCCAGCAGAGGAAATGGTGCGCATTTTAAACAAACTTGACATAAAAACAACATCTGACGGCAACAAACTTTTGTCCAAAATCCCTTGCGAACGCACAGACATTGAACGCGAGTGCGACATTTGTGAGGAAGTTGGCAGAATTTATGGCTTGGACAAAATCGGCATTGACAGCAACACTTCAACAGATTTCCACACTGTTGGCGAGTTGACAGTGGAACAAAAAAACATCAACAAACTTAAAGTTAACAGTGCATTGTTTGGCTTTGATGAAACTCTCACTTGGCAATTTGGCAGCCCAAAAGTTATTCAAAACGCAGGGCTCAACTTGGCAGAGCATATTGTTATTGCCAACCCTATTGGTCAAGATTACAGCGTTGTGCGTCGCAGCCTTATGCCGGGCATGCTCAACACAATCAGTTTCAACTTAAAGCAAGGCAACAAAGACCTTAAATTATTTGAACTGGCACGTGTGTTTATTGCAAAACAATTGCCTTTAACCGAACTGCCTGACGAACACAACAATTTGTGCTTGAGCATGACAGGAAATTATGATTTTTACAATCTCAAAAATCGTCTTAACAAAATTATGGCAAGCATTGGTGTTGCTCTTGAATATCGCCAAGCACAAAACACAATGTTCCACCCTGGCATTTGCGCAGACATTTATTTATATAACCGCAAGATTGGTGAAATTGGAGAAATTCACCCAACAATATTAAGGAATTTTGATATCAACCAAAAGGTTTTGATGGCAGAAATCAATTTGAGCAATGTGATTTGCCGTTTGAATGACCGCCACACAGGCAACGCACCAGACAAATTGCCATATATCACTCGTGACCTTGCCATCGTTGTTGACCGCGACACCCCAGCAAGCGAAATTATCAAAGTTGCCTTAAAAGCAGACAAGCAAAACATTGTAAATGCAAAAGTGTTTGATGTTTATGTTTCCGACAGTGTTGGCGAGCACAAAAAGAGTGTTGCGTTCACTTTGTCCATCCGTCAAGGCGAAAAACCATTGGCAGAAAATGAAATTGCTCCAATTGTAGACAAAGTTTTGCAAGCAGAAATTTCCACATTAAATGCAACTTTGCGTGCATAAGTTATCCACAAAAAATACACCAAATATGGTGTATTTTTTATTTTAAAACAACACAATATTGAAATGTTTAAAATAATGTTTTAAGGTTTTTAAGGCACTATCATAATTTGAATTTTAAAAGATTAATACGCGCTTTCTATTGTTACATTAAAATTAAAGTCAACATCTTGCAAATAGTTTTGTTTGCCAACTTTATTTAAATATTCCTTAAATTGTTTGTTTTTAAAGCAGTTAAAGTTTTGATAAACGTTGATTAAATCCACATTGTTTGTTTTGCAAAATTGTGCAGCATCGTTTAGTTGATCATTCACTTTTTGCTTTATTTTTTCAAGCAAGGTGGAAGTGTAAAACTCTTTATTGCGGCGCATAAAAGTTGAAGATTGCTCTTTTTGCACAATTTCTTCAATATACATCTCCAAATTTAAATCAAGTGTGTAACTAGGCTTGCCATTTTTAAAATCAACTTTAATTTTGGGTCTGGTTTTAGTTATATTCATCACAACTGTTGCGTGGTTATAAACGTTGTCTGTAACATCCAAAATGTTCAACAATCCTTGATAATCTTTGTTTACAAACAAGTTGATTTTTTGCACTGTTGCAAAATCCAACTCAAATTGTTTTTTACCCTTTTTAAACACTCCCATTGTGCCATCGTTTAGCAGATAAAGTTCTTCTTTTTGTTGCATTTCAGAGCCTTTTGTGTCACTTGCTTGTTCACTATTTTCTCCAGACGAAGCAACTTGAATTGCATTGTCAGTTTCTTCAGTTTTAACTGTCAATTTTGGCAAAACAGCAACCGAAATTGGGCTGAAATAACCACGATAAAAATTGTCTATGCTTGTGTCGTTTGAAAGGATATACTTTTTGTCCGAGTTGATAATCTGTTCTATTTTAAGTTGTTTTTCAATAAACAATTTGTAAATAGCCTTGCTAAAATCTTTTGTTGTTCCACCAAAATTAATCAGCACTGCATTGTTGCTGATTTTTTTTAATCTAACCATAAAATCCAATGCACTAATCACACCTTGTTCACTCAAATTGTCGCCAAATGCCATAACCTCACATTGCGAAAAACCCATTTCCTTGCCAATGGATAAGGAAACATTGTCCATTGCTTCCCCCAAGGTTTGCCCGTTTGCATAATAAAATACGTAATTTGGTTTTTTGCCATCTGCTGGAGTTAGCACACTTGCTGCAACTTCAAAATTTTCGTCTGTTTTGTCCACGCACAACAATGTTACAATCGCTTCTGTTTGGCTCATTGCTGGTTTTGTAATTTCAGGTATGGTTACAATCATCAACAACACAAATAGCCAAATCAGCAATTTCCTTGGGCCAAAAATTGATTTAAACTTTTTCATTTTGCCCTCCTTTTGCTTGCTGCTGTTTTGCTTTTGCTGGTTTTGTTTCAACTTCAGGCGAACTATTGTAATTTTTTTTGTTTGTGTTAAATTTATGCTTGTGCACATTTATTGCGTTGCCAACAATCAAAACAATTGGCAAAATGTAAGCCGCAACAATCGTAAGCCAACTTACAATTGGGTGATAAAATATTGCTTCTGGTTTCATTGTCTTTGTGCCCCAAATCCCCCAAAAGATGATATATGCGTATAAAAACAAAATGCCAATGGTTGGTGACTTGATGCAAAACAAAAACATAATTGCCTTAACAAAACAATAGGCGTAAAGTGAAAATTGAATCATTTGAGCCACAACCCACAAACTAACAACAAGCCAACCCAATTCCCCAATGCTTGATTTATATCCGCTAAACTGAGCCACATCACTAATGCAAAATTGATGAGTTGGGCTTGTTACACTAAACATGCCATAAAAAACAAAATTCAGCAATTGAACAACAAAGTAGGCAATCAAAAAAAACAAAATCAAGTGGCGTGCTTTTGCATTGTTAAATTCAACATCTCCAAACAACATAAGCAAAAAAGTGGACGAGCCAAACCAAGCAATATATTTAAACCCAGTTTGAGCAATTGGTTGAATGCCATGCTCAAACATTGGCAAAAAACTTGTTGGTTCAACGCCTTTAAATGCTTTAACAGCAATATAAACACAAGCAATAACAATTGGTATCCAAAAACATTCACTCAATCTGGCAATGTTTCGCACTCCCTTGTAAACAATAAACCCAACCACAGCCATAAGTGGTACGCCAAACAAAAACCAAGACATATCTTCATAAAGGTTTTGAATAATAAACAATTCCAACCCTTTGCCGATTATGCCCAGCACAATTGCGTAATGACACGCCAAAATTGCCAACACAATTTTTGCAAAAAATATGCCCAAAGTTTGTTTTGCAAACTCCAAAAAATTTTTTGATTGATTTTTTTTCATCAAATCAACAAGCAGCAAAGCGTAAACAAAATCAACAGACATCATCACTGCCGGCACAACCCAGCCCATATTTTCCGCATCAAACGCAAGCAAGCTTGGCAAAGCCATAAGTTTGACCGCCAAAAAACTCATCATTATCAGCAAACTGGTTTGGCGATAATTAATTTTCATTGTCGTGCCTCCTGTCCAAATTGTGTTTGTTGTTGGCTATTGATTTTGGACGTTTTATCATTTCCTTTATTGTTGTGCGCTTAAACATATCTTTTTGGTCGGCAGAAATAAATGGTGCTGTTGGCGCAAGGTAAGCAGACTTGTAACTGTCAAAACTGCACAAGTAACTTACAATCAAAACACAACAAGCAATCACACCATAAAGCCCCAAACTTGCCCCAACAACAAGCACAATCAAACGCAAAATGCTAAATTGTGCCGCCTGGCTTGGCACAATGTAAAATGTTATGCCCGAAAGTGCAACAATCATCACAGCTGGCGGGCTAACCAAACCTGCGTTGACTGCAGTATCGCCCAAAACCAATGCACCAACAATGCTCATTGCCATGCCAAAATATTGTGGCATTCTCAAATTTGCTTCATACAAAATTTCAAACAACAACACAATAAATATCACTTCCATAAAAGGTGAAAATGGTATGCCTTGCGTGGTGTTCATAATTGTTACCAAAAACTCAATTGGCAAAATTTTGTAATGAAATTTTTCAAGCGCAACATACATTCCCGGCAATAAAACCGCCAAAATAACGCCCACAAAGCGCAACACCCGCACAAACACTACGCGGATTGGTTGGCTGTAATAGTCATCGCTGTTTTGCAAATCTTCCAACAAAATAAATGGCAACGTTAGTGCAATCGGGCTTCCGTCCACCAAAATCCCAACTCTGCCTTCCAACATTTTGCCAACCAAGATGTCTGGCTTTTCAGTGTCGCCAACTTGTTTAAAAAGTGACTTTGGATTTTTTTGCAAATAACTCACCAAATAATGGCTGTCAACCACGCCGTCAATTTCAATGTTGTTAAGGCGTTTTAAAATATGCTTAACCACTTGTTTGTCGGCAACCGAATTTAAGTAAACCACTGCCACTTGCGTTTTTGTCAGTTTGCCAATTTCAATAGTTTTAACCACAAGTTCATCAGTTTTAACTCGTCTGCGCACCAAATTTAAGTTGTATTTCAAACTTTCATTAAACCCTTCCCTAGGCCCTTTGATAACCACACTTGTTGGAGGTTCTGCAATTGCCCTAACAACAATTTTTTCTGTATTACATGCCAATATTTTATTGCTTCCGTCCACAAGCACCAAACTGTTGCCAGAAAGCATTTTTTCAATCGCTTGCTCCACACTTGCGCACTCACTGATTTCACTGTTTGCCAAAACTTGATTTTGCAAAAGTTCAATTAAATCATCGCTTTTTTTGCCATCAAACTCACAAATTGGATTAATCAAAAACTGATTTAACAAACAGTTGTCTGTCAAGTCCGCAATATAGCAAATAACAATTTCTGTGTCAAAAAACTGCACGGAGCGAGATTTAAAGTCGCCACTATCGTGCAGTGTTTTTTTTATTTTATTTAATGTTTTAACTGCATTGATTTTCATACTTTAGTTTGAATAGTTAAAACAAAAATATTCTTTAAAATTTGCAATTATTGTTCATATTGCATTGTAACAACAATTGTGGTTGTGTTGGTTGCTTTGTCGTAACAACTGAATGTTTTTACATTCAAATATTGTCCATTTGACCTTTCTTGTTCTGTGATATAATTGTTGTTCATTTTGTAAAGTGCCCTACCAGCATTGTTGCTGCCAATTTCTTCCACAACCAAACTGCCAACATCAAGGTTATTGTTTTCGTCAACGCGCAATTCAAAGCTTGCACATTTTGATTGATTTTTAAACATAAGGCTTTTGCCGTAAACAAGAACATTTAATGCAAATGATTGCAAGCGAGAAATTGATGTTTCATATTCACTCAACAAATATTGCCTGTAGTTCCAATCTGCCATATATTTTAAACTCAAACTCAAAGGTGCGTCGTCGGCTTGTGTCAGGCCTTCGCTCATTTTGCTTGCATCTGGAGTTAAGAAATTTGGATTGAAAATTGTTTGCAATTCTTCAAACGAAACATTTTTGATTGTGTTGGCATAATAATCATAATTTGCTTCCAACTTGCCAATAATTTTTGAACTTGGCATTGTAACAATTTGCTTTTCTGTTACACTTGTCATTTTAAGTGCGTTGGTTTTGTCGCCAAAATTCAAGTTTGATTGCAAATAAGCATCCGAAACCAAGAAGAATAAATGGCTTGCCATGTTGTAAGAATTTGAGTGATTCAATGCATCAAAGCGCAAGTCGCTGTAAGTTAAATCAACATTGTACCATTGTTCGGCTTGCTCGTCGGTTGAAAGCAAAATTTTGTTCCAACTATGTGCCATTGTTGTGGTTAAATTTGAAGATGATTTGTAAGTTAAATTTCCGTTAACTTTTCTTGTTTCAATGCCCTCAATGTTGCAAAGCAAAACAAACGCTTTTGAAATTGCTTCACTTGTTGCCTGTTTTGATGAAACAATTATATCTCCATTTGCGTTTTGCCCAATATTGTAAAGCAACCCTTCAAGATAAAATTCTTCTCTCAAACCCCAATCTTTAAGTTCGCCAGTTTTTACAACACCGTTTTCTGTAATGATTTTTGAGTTCATGTTTATGTTAAAAGCAAATTCAAGCCAATCAAAGATTGCTGTTGCTTTTTCAACTTCCGTCATATTTGATGTAACAATTGCAGTTAAAACAAGTTTTGCGTTTTCATAAACTTTTTGTGCAATTTCACTTTCCCCAACAAAGTTAGGTTTAAAGCCATATTGAACAGCCATAAACAATTGTTCTGTTGTGGTTATATCCATAGATTTGCGGTTGTCGATTGCAAACACACTGTTTGTGTTGCGTCTTAATGATTTGTCAATATATGAGTAATCATTTGCAAAATCCAAAGCCAAAGCAACATTAGTTGTGTTCTTTATTTTGTCTGTGTCAAGCAAGTTTGAGTAGTTTAATGTAAAAATGTTGTTGTTTGTCATTTCACAACTAAATGCATCAACAATTGCCATTTCTGGATATTGTTCAAGCAAACGCGCGCACAAATATCCAAACAAATTTGCGTTTGTGGCATTTTTATTTGCAATCAAAGCCTGCCAATTTGTGTCTGTTTCAAAATTATACAAACTTGTGTTGCCAGTTGCCAAAACATAGTTAGATGATTCTTGAGCAAACCTTACAATTGCTTGTTTTATGTTTTCATCATCGTTTGGTTGAATGTAAATTGGCAATTTGTAGTTTTTGTCCACACCATAAAGCAAATGATACCACAACAAATTTGTTAAGTTTGTTACATTGTTAACGGCATAATCATATTTGGTTTTGTCATCAAACAAGCAAACGCCATAACGCTCAAAATCCTGCAACATCGTTTTGCGATAAACAAAGTTAAATGCTTCACTAAATGGGCTTGAAATGTATGTTTTTGAACTTTCACTTCCTGATGAAACAACTGACTTAACTGTAACAGAATAGTTGCCTTCAACAGTTAACAGATCACTGATGTTGTAACTTGTTTGAGTGGTTTTAAACACAAATTCCTTGTTTTGTGGAGTTGAAATTTTGATTGTGTAAATATCTGCATTTTCGTCGCCCGCCCAAGAAATAAAAAACTCTTTGTTTGATTGATTTTGGTAAGCGTAATTTGAAGGGGTTGCCAAACTTTGCAATTTGCTAACCACTGCAAACTCGCTTGACCTATCTGATGATTCATAATAATCCTTGTCCGCTGGATGTGCGGTCATATAAATATAATATTCGCCTGCTTGAAGCAAGTAATCTGTGATGTTGATTGCCCCAATCACGTCTGTTATTGGCAATGTTAAATTGAGCGAAGCAAGGTGAGTTATATATTCTGTATCGTTCAATTTTTGAATTTCAACACTGTAACTTTTTGCGTTGTCCTGCAAATCAAATGAAAGGATAAATTGCCCATCAGTTTTGTTTGGATCGCTCACTTGAATGTTTGTAACTTGTTTTAATTGGTTGCGCAAAGTCAATTCATATTTTGCTTCCTTGCTGGCTTGGGTGATTTTGTCCGATTCCTGTGGAAGCGCTCGCACTGCGATGTTGTGAACGCCTGCTTTTGTTTCGCCATTGATTTCAGTCAAATATTCACTAATATCAATTGAATACGTTGATGTGCGATTGTCGTCCAAAACTGTTTTTGTTTGAAAATCTATTTTGATTTCATATTTTGCAGCCCCAGTTACACCATTAAAGTTGATTGCATATGATTTTTGCCCACCATTATTTTTTATGGTAATTGGACTGCCAAGGTTATCTTTAACCAATGTTGGAGTGTCCAAAACTTGTTGATAAGTTAAAATCAAATCTTTGCTTGTTAAATCGCTGTTGGAATAATGACTATATTTATCTGCAATGGCTTGGATTTGAATGCGATACTCTTTGCCTGGAGAAACAAAACTAGACAAATCTATTGCATTGTTTGCAAAGATTGTTGTTATGCTAATTGGTTGATTGTTTTCATCGCTTAAATCTGTAACAAACACTTTGTAACCAATTGCTTTTTCAACCTTGTCAAAAGTTAACAAATATTTGTTGCTGCTAACAAATCCCGCATTTGTTGGGGTTGACAATTTGACTGTATAATTTGGTTTTAATTGTGCTGTGTTTGAATTTTTGCCAGCAGCAATTGCTGTAACTTTGATTTCTTTAATTTGATAATCAACTGAAAGAGCATTCAATTTGTTTGTGTTAAGCAACAAAATTTCTTCATCAATTTCAACGATGTAGTAATGGTTTTCCAATTCTTTCCACTCAAAATTGTTGCCGTTTAAGGAAATTGCCAAACTTTCTGTTTGGTTAATAGAATTGTGCACAAACTGGCTCAATTGGCTGTTTGCATATTCCCCTGTGCCCAAAGCTTGAACAGCGGCAGAAACAAAATCCGTAGGCAATTCAATTGCAAAATTGTTTGATGACAACACACATGTTTGAACCTCGCTATCTGTGCAAACAAACACTTTAAACCCAGCAACCGCTTGAGTTACATTCCAAGACATAATGTTTGTTTTGCTGTCCAGCGCAACAGTTGGTGTGGCAAGTTTGTTTGCAAGTTTAAGTTCAGCTGCCTCGCCCCAAGCGGAACTAATATAATAATTTTTGCTTGTTGTTTCAAACACAGCCTGGCAACTTGCTTTTGCGTAACTGGTGTTAAATTCAATGTCTTTGCTTTTTAATGCTTGATTTAAATTGATATAAATAAGATTTTCGCATTCACTATCTCTTTCAACGCAACTTGCATTAACATCAATTGTTTCATTTTCTCCATTAAACTCAACTTTCAAGTTGTTTGTGTTGTTGTCAATAACACATGCCAAAATCCAATCACCATCAACTTTGTGCAAAGTTAGGTTTGCTGGTGTGGTTAAATCAATATAATTTTCGTAAACAACTTTTGTGCTAAAACCACTTTGCAAATAATTGTTGTCACGGCTGATAGCACTAACATAAAATTTGTATTCTCCTGCTTCTGTTAACATTGCAGAAAAATCAAATTTGTTCAAACTATATTGTGAAGTAAAAACATTTGTTGCATTTGCAATCGTTTCTGGGTCGTCTGCTGCAACAACCGTGCTTGGTGTAACAACTTTAACGATATAACTATTTGCGTTGTAAACACTGTCCCAACTCAAAGTAGTGCCTGTGATGATTGTTTTTGGGGTGTCAATGTGAACTTGGTGCACATAGCTGATTGGAGTGGTAAATTCACTGTCCTTTTTTTTGTTTGCACAAGCCTTAACTTGGATTGTGTAACTTTCGCCAAGGCTCAACATACGTGAAATGTCATATTGCAGATAATTTACGCCATTTTTGTTGTAAAGTTCCATATAAGGATTTTTGTTGCCAACAAAAACATTTTGTTCAAGGTCATTGATTTTGATAACATAATATTCATCATTATTTATGCGTTCAAAACTCACAATACCATCTGCTTGTATGCTAACATTTTTTGGCGTTGAAAGAAGGTCTTTGTTTGGATTGCCACAACCAACAAAGCCTAGTAGCATAAACAAGCACAAAATTAATACTAAAAAGCGTTTTTTCATTTTACCCCTAAAAATCTTTTAAATTAGTTTTGCTTTCAATTTTAATTTTATTATTAAATTAACATTTTGCATTAATATAATTAATCCAATTTAAAATAAAAAATATAATTATATTTATTTTAAGTATATCTAAATTTTCGCCATAAAGCAATTAAATTAGACAAAATTAAATAATATTATTTAACTCAAAAAAATCATACTGGGCGCAAAAAATAATAAAATAATTTAGAGGTAAATATGTATTATTGCACTGATTTAATTGCTCGCCCCGTGCTTTCACTTTATGAAGGCGAGTTGATTGGAAATGTTTCAAAATTGTTGTTTGACAAAAAGTTAAAACGCCTTTTGTTTTTGGAACTCGTTGGAGAAAATGACAATCACTTTTTGCTTTCCACAAAAAATATTTACAATATTGGCAAAAACGCAATAACAATAAAAAACAACACCGCCGTAAGTTTGAAAATTGACAACGATGGATTTGTTGCTTGCCCAATTTCTTCCAAGGCATTTAACATCAAAGGTGAATTTTTGGGAATAATTAAGGAAGTTATTTTAAACGATAAGTTTTTGTGTGAAAAATTGTCTTTTGAAAACGAGAATGTTATAGACGCAAACATGATTGCTTCTTGCGGCAAAAACACAATCATATTTTACGACAAATTAAGCAAGGTTGACATCAACAAATTTGTGCCAAACAAAGTGCCAAAAATTTTCAAATCAAAACAAGTTAGTCAAGCCAATATTTTGCCAATTCAAGATGTTGAATCACCAACCGCTCCTATCCAAATTGAATCCACCGCAAAAAATATGCAAAATTCCGATTTCCTTATTGGCAAAATTTGTGTTAAAGATATTTTCAATTTTAACAACGAACTATTGATAAAAGCACACACTGTTGTAACGCAAAAAAATTTAAAGGAAATCAACAAATTTGGCAAGTTGCGTGAACTAATGTTGTATTGTAAATAAAAATATTTTAATTAAACAAAAAATTGCAAAAATATTGGTTTTTTAACGATTTTTTGCAGTTTTTTGATGTTTTATTTTATTTTTTTTAATTTTACTTAATTTTTGTTGAATGATTTTTGGATTGTTGCTCAAATTTTTTTTAAAATTTTAGATTGACAAAAATTGAACACTATCCTTCAAGGTTTTAAAAATTTCAAGATGGCGTTTTTCATCCAAAATTATTCGCTCAAACAATTTAATCAAACTCTCGTTTGAAACAAAATTTATTGCTTGAGTGTAATCTTTTATCGTAGCAGTTTCTGCCGCAATATTGTTGTTTAACATCTCACCCAATTTTTGAGTGTAGTTAACAAATTTGGTTGAGTACATTGTTCCATTGCAATCCTCATATTTTGGCACGCCCCCAAACACAGTTATCGCATTCATCAACATATCCAAATGCTCCATTTCAACAATGGCAATTTCTTCAAACAAATCTGCAATATCTCTATGCGTTTTGTTTGCAATAACAGATTGATAAATATAGGTTAAAACTGCTTCCAATTCCCCCACGGAAGAAGACGCCAAATTTTTTAAAACGGCAACAGTTTTCATGTCTGTTGTTGCATTTTCAATTTCTGGATATGGTTTGTTTATCCTAACTTCAATATCTTCAAAATTCATATTCACTCCTAATGATAAATATGAAAAACCAAAAACAATTGTTAATTTAAAAACCAAATTTTTAAAACCAGTATTTAACAAACAAAAGCAAACAACAAAAAAATAAAAAAATTATTAAAAAATATTAAAAAAATAGAAAAACAATAAAATTATTAATTTAAAATTATGTTTTAATAAAAATAAATAAAAAATTATATGTTAAAATTTTAAATTTAATTAATTTAAATTTTTGTGTTTTTATTTGTTAAAATCTTTTTTATATGTTAAAATAAATAATATAAAAAAATTAGAGGGATAAATGTCAAAGCAAAAAAATCCAAAACAAAAAACAAAATTAACAAAAAACATAACAAGATTTAATCCAAAAGCTGACGTGGGGTTAACAAGCGACCAAGTGCAAAAACGCACTGAACAAAATTTGGTCAATGTAACAAGCACAAAAACGTCAAAAAGCATTTGGAGTATTATTGCAAAAAATGTTTTTACTTTTTTCAATCTCACTTGCGTTTTGGTTGCCATTTGTTTAACAATCGTTGGTGCTTACAGCGACATGATGTTTATGGTTATTGTTGTGGTCAACACAACCATTGGTATTGTTCAAGAAATCAGAGCTAAAAAAACCATGGACAAGTTGTCGCTAACCAACTCAAATTTTACAAAAGTTATTCGTGATGGCGAGGAGCAAGAAATTTACAAAACCGAAGTTGTGCTTGACGACTTGTTGGTGCTAAACCCAGGCATGCAAATTGCTTGTGACAGCATTGTTGTGGACGGCAATGTTGAAGTTAACGAAAGTTTGCTTACTGGCGAAAGCCAACCAGTTAAAAAGGAAAAAGGCAGTTCGTTGCTTGGTGGCAGTTTTATTTCCAGTGGCACATGCGTTGCCAAAGTTAACAAAATTGGCGATGACAACTATATTTCGGAATTAAGCCAAAAAGCAAAAAAATTTAAACAAGCAAAAAGTGAATTGTTAACTTCTTTGCGAGCTCTCATCAAAATCATCAGCATCTTTATGGTGCCTATTGCAATTTTGATGGCATACAACAACTACAAATACTATCTTGCCAACCCTGCAAAAGATTACAGTTTGCTTTACATGACAATCACAAAAACCGCTGGTTGTATTATTGCAATGATTCCAGCAGGTATGTTCCTTTTAACATCTGTTGCATTGGCAGTAAGTGTTGTGCGCCTTGCAAAAAAACGCACTTTGGTTCAAGATTTGTACTGCATCGAAATGCTTGCCCGCACCGATGTTTTGTGTTTGGACAAAACTGGCACACTCACAAATGGTTCAATGAGCGTCAAAGATGTTGTGCTCCTTTCAAAACAAACAGAAAAAGATGTGGACAAAATTGTTTCATCAATGGTCAATGCTTTTCATGATGCCAACCACACTGCCCTTGCATTAAAATCATATTTTGGCAAACCTTGCTATTCGGCAGACAAATCAATCCCATTTTCAAGCGAGCGAAAATTTATGGGTTGCAAATTTAGGTCTATTGGCGCTTACAAACTTGGCGCATATGAATTTGTTATGGACAAACCAAGTGCCGAACTTAAAAAATTGGCAGAAAATTATTCCATGAACGGCTACCGCGTGCTATTGCTCGCTGAATGCGACGCAAACTTTACAGCAGCAAGCGCAAAACCTGTTGCTTTGATTTTGTTGCAAGACAATATCCGCAAAGACGCACCAAAAACAATTCAATGGTTTAAAGACAATGGTGTTGACATCAAAATCATTTCTGGCGACAATCCTATCACCGTAAGTGAAGTTGCAAAACGCGTTGGCGTTGACAATTGGGACAAATACATCAGTCTTTATGGTTTAAGCAACACCGAAGTTATGGAAGCTGCAAACAAATATTCTATTTTTGGCAGGGTAAGCCCAGAACAAAAAGCGATATTGGTTAAAGCATTGAAAGCACAAGGCAAAACAGTTGCAATGACTGGCGACGGCGTAAACGACATTTTGGCACTTAAAGAAGCAGATTGTTCAGTTGCAATTGCGGCAGGCAGCGACGCTGCGCGCAGTGTAAGTCAATTGGTGCTTTTGGACAGCAATTTCAGTTCTATGCCAAGTGTTGTGGCGGAAGGTAGACGCGTTGTTAACAATGTTCAAAAATCATCATCATTGTTCCTTATGAAAACATTCTTTGCAATTTGCATTTCCGTGTTTGTGCTTTGCCTTAACAAAACTTATCCTTTCAGCCCAATCCAGTTTACTTTGCTTGAATTGTTTGTTATTGGTCTACCGTCATTCTTCTTGGCATTGCAGCCAAACACAAACAAAATTCAAGGCAGATTTTTGGTCAACATTGCAAAAAGCACATTGCCAGCAGGCGTATGTTTGGTTGCAAGCACAATAACAATGTACATCTATCAAATGTTCACAGGCATTTCAACCGAAGTGTTGGTTACCCTTTCATCTTTGGCGTTGCTGGTTATTGGCTTTATGGTTTTGTTTAAAATGTGCAAACCTTTCAACTGGTTTAAAACTTTAATGTATTTTGCATGTTTAGGCTTAACAATCACCGCCGTGGTTGTGTTGTACGATTTGTTTAAATATGTACCACTCCCATACCAAGATGTGTTGTTCTTAATCATTGTTTGCCAAACATCATATCCAATATACCTTGTGCTCAACAAGTTGGCAGAATTGCCTGGCAAACAATCTCAATCTAATCAAGAATGATGTTGACAATTTTGTCATCAACAATTTCAAATTCACAAATGCCCACTAGGGCATTTTTTTTAAACAAGGCGATTGTTGTTGCGTTGAATGGAAAATACTCATCAAACTCTGGAAAGAACTCTTTTATGTTATCTTTGTTAAAACCGCTCGATTTGTCCACAAGATTTAAACAATATTTGTAGTTTTCCGCTTTCAAACAATCCATAAAAACAAGCGCCAAAAATTCCGGTTTTAAATTCATCTCATAATCATCAAGATAAACCAAATATTTTTCCACTTCATTTTGCTTTACACTCAACACTCGCCCATGATTGAGCCCGTCGTTTAGGTGTTTTAAAATTTGCCTTTCGTCCTTTTCGCAGTTATATTCGTCAAAATAGTCTGCCCACACAAGTTCATCATTTTTTAAGCACACCAAAAAGTTCTTTTTGCCTTCAAAAAATATGTAGCAAATTTGCCCCTCAATTTCGTAATGTGAAAATTTGATGTTTTCCACATTTTTGTGCACAACTTGTTTTTCATCAATGCAAATAGTCAATTCTTTTTGCAAACTTATCAACACTTGTTTGGTTGAAAATTTAAAAGTTCTAAAATCAGGTTCAATCTCATTTTGAAAAAACAAAAACAAAAAATTGTCACACCCAAATTTAACACGTGCAAAATTTTTTGCTGTGGCAAATCCATTAAATGCTTCATAAAAATTTATGTAAAACGTATTTTTGTTTTTTGCAACACATATTGCAATTTGATTGTCAATTTCTTGCACGGAATATGGTACATAGGATTTTAACAATATTTTGCTCAATATTATTTTTGAAGGAGCAAAATTGGCTTGTTCTCCACAACAATTGCTTTTGTTTTGAACTTCAAAAAAATTTAATTCACAATCAACACTGCTTACCAAATAATTCATATAAATATTTATGAAATCAAAACAAAAAAATTTCTAAATCAAATTTTTTAATCAAAATATAACAATATAAACAAAAATTTTCTACAATAATAAATTGGAATTGGGGGAAAATAAATTTATGATAAAAGATGAAATTAAAAATCAAAACTCTCAAACTGAAAATTGCAATGTTCATGTGATGCCCCCACAAATAACTGATGACGACATCAATGCTCTTTTTGCAGGAATAATTAACATCATGCGCCGCAAAATTGAATTGGAAACAAAAGCTGAAATCATCAACACAACTTCCAATTTTGAAAAAGTTTTGGCAGAATTAAAAGCAAAAACTGCCGAATGTAACCGATTGAAAAATGAAATTATCCATTTAAAATCTTTGTTGACAAAAAACAATATTTTTTAAAAATTTTTTTAAAATAACAATTTTGCAAAATTTATTTTGTTTTTACAATAATCAAAAAAATTTAATTATTTTTGTCAAATTACACCAAAAAACATCAAAAAAACATAAAAATTAAAATTTGTCAAGAAATTTTAACATTTTTTTTAAATTCATTTGCATATTTATTTTTAAACTGCTATATTCTTTTTATAAATATGAATGAAACAATTTTTTTTGACAACGCCAAGGAAAGTGTAACAAAATTCTTTGAACAAGAATTTGAAAATTTTCCACCTTTGCTTATGTCGCATTTTTTAAACAGGTTTAATGACATGCTGGATTATGCAGAAGAAGATTTAAAAATTAAACCAAAAATTATTTTTACAGACAATATTGATGCAATTGTAAAATCTGTGCCAAAAACAATGGCTTTAACCATTTTTGAAGATAGTGAAGCAACAATGTTCAACTCAAGATTGAAATCAATTTTGGCATTATCTAGGCAAGACTGGTGCTTGTTTATTGATTTGAAGGAAGACAAAATTTCCTACGGTTTGGTGATGAGTTTTAGAAGCATAAAGGACAAAAACTTTTTGCAAGTGTTGGAAGAAGCAACTTTTTCTAAAGAGCGCCTTGCAAAAACAAATTGTATTATTGCTCGACCACTCAACTCTTATTCAATGCTTCTTCACTCTATTAGTGGAGAAACTTTAACAGTAAACTTTTCGTTGGACAAATCCAAAAACAATGTTTTTACCAAAGAAATTAGAGAACTTGTTGACGCAACATTTGGCAAATTGCGCACCACACAACGCAAATTGCAAGACATGAAAAACATGTATTTAAACATTTTTACCAATGTTTTGAACGATGTTCATGGCGCACTTTGTGTGATTGTGGACAAGGATTATGTTGACAATGGCCTTTTTGAAGATGGGATTTGGCTTAAAGAACCAATCAATTTTACCAAATTGTTCACACAAAGCAAAAGTTACAGCGAAGAAAAATTGCAAGCACACGCTGACCTTTTCATCAACATGTTAAACTTTGACGGCATAACGATTATTGACAATCTTGGCAGACTGCGTGCTTACAATGTGTTTGTTGAACCAAACAGCAAAAAAGTTGGCTACATAGTTGGTGGAGCAAGAAAACGTGCCGCTTACCACATTTTAAGCACAAAGCGCAAAGGTATTGTTGGTGTTTACTTCCAAAGCCACGAAGGTGAAGTTTTCTTCCAAGCATTAAAGCAACCAAGCAAACCAAAAGAAACAAAAAAGGAAGAAATTAAAAAAGAAGAGCAAAAAAAAGATAATCTAAAAAAAGAAGATTCGGCTAACGAAACAAAAGTAGAAATCATTAATACAGAAAGCAAAGATGATAAAGCAAAAGAAGAACAATCAACATAAAATTGGGCATAAAAAATGTTTAGCAAACGCTAAACATTTTTTTGTTATCTTATTCTCATCTTGTTGCGTAAAACGATAATGGTTATTGTAACACCCAACACGATTGCCACAACAACAACGATAATGATGATTGCCCAAACGTTCAATGGTTCTTTAACCACAACTTTAAAGCTGGTTATAACTGAACCAGAGCTGCCAACAAGTTTAACATAATAATCACCAGCACCGTTTTCTTTTTCTGTAATCGAATAAGTTTTTTGTTCCAAACTTGAATTTTCGTTTACTGCACAAACCAAAGTGTCATTAATATACAAATATGAATCGCCAACCTGCTCGTAAATAATGCCAGGATTGAATGTTATGTCAAAACCTTTTTTTGTTGTTTTGCCAAGTTCAACCGAACATTCAATAGTTGGAATTTCGTCATTCAATGTAAACATAAACTCTGCTTGACGGCTTGGATAGATTCCATCGTTCACTTCATAAACAATTTTAAATGATTGCTTGCCTGCTGTGATATCAAGTGCTTCTGCATTGCTGATAACAGTTTGATATGTTAACAATCTGCCATTGCCTGTTTGTGGGTTGATGAGATCCAAAAATTCTTCTGTTACATCTTTGCCATTTTGGTTGCTTACGTTCAAAATATTGTAACGAGTTACATTTGTTAAGTCATAACTTGCACGAGCTTCGTTTTTGTTGATGATTGAAAAGTTGATTGTGCTTGTCAATTCTTGTCCATTATATTTTGCTGTTAAAATCACTTTGTAATTGCCATATTCAGAGAAAATGTAAGTGTAATTTTTCTGTTCAAAACCACATTCTTTGCCATTTTTGTATGCTTTAATTTCAACTGGCTTTGTGTTGATTGAATCATAATTAAATGGTTCATAGATAGCCAACTCAACTTGTTCGTTGAAAACAGCATTTTCAATTGGCGCATTTCCATTCATTGTGAAATACACATTTTTCATCACATTTACAGTGATAAGCGTGCCTTGTTCGTCATCAAAATTAAATTTGTGAGTGTTGCCTGCAAGGTCGCAGATTTCAAACGAATACTTGCCCGCACCTTTAACTTGATAGTTTACTTGCCCGCCATTGTTGTTGACCTGTTTGTTTTCAAGCAGTTTTCCGTTGTGGTAAACTTTTAACACAATTGAGTTTTTGCGTGTAATGTTGCTGCCCATTGCACTAGTTTGACCAAAACTTAATGTGAGATTTTTGTTGTTTTCAATATAAATTGAATTTACAAAGTTGTTGATTGCCACTGTGTTTTTGCTTGTATTGCCGTCAGTTGTTGAATCATAAACAAATTCAAAGGCAGAAGCAATGCTTTCATCTGCTGGTTGGTCAATTTCAAGCAACGCAAAATATCTGCTGTAAGATTTTGTGTAAACGCGATACAAAGTTAAATATCCAACTCTTTTGCCTGATATATTATCATACTCAACTGATTGAGTTTTAACAAAATTTGCGCCTTGTTCTTCCGACACAATAACTGTAAGTTTTTTGTTGCTGATGAAAAGCGGAATATTTGTTATTGGCAACGCTAATTCTGTTTCAGTGTTAAGTTTGAGTTGACTTGTTAAGGTAGAGTCAAATCCCAAATTGTTTTCAGTGAAAGTGAAATATGAATTTGCTTTGATTGCAACCATATCTTCAGTTTGCACATAATACAAATCTGTTAAAATTGCAACAACCGAGAACGCATAAACTTTGTTGCCCAAATATTTGCCGTCAATTGTGTAAACTTTGATTTCAAACCAATAAACACCTTTGCTTTCTGCCAAAGTGTTGATAACTCTGCTTGAACTTTTTGTCAAATCGTAATCCACAACACTGTCGTCTGCCATTTTTTCATGCAAAATGTATTGATATGTAAAGTGCTCACTTTCCATAGGAGTCCACATCAAATTCATAACACCAGAACTGATTGTTTCATAAGACACTTCTTGGAAAGAAGCATTGTACTGATAAGCCATTTTTGTTTCAACATTATCTGTGTTTTTAAGCGTGACAGTTTTTGTTGCGCTATCCAAACAAACATTGTAAGTAAATTCCACTGCGTCGTTATACCACAACTCAACAGAATAATTCACAACAGCACCATTTGCTGTTGACACAAATGGATACAACACAACTCTACCCAATGTTATGTCAATAATTTTTTGACTTACAGTTGAAGAATATGTGTACACAACTGTTGCTTGTGCGTCGTTGTCATTCAATTTTGTGCCGTTTTGTTTTAACTCAATTTTGCCATTAACAATGTCAATCAAATAATCAACTTTGTTTTGATTGTCAAATTGATAACTTACAATCAATTTTTTGTACAATGCTGTGTTGAAATTAATTGTTGATGCGGTGTAACCATAATAGTGATTTGCACTTTCAAAGTATTTGTTGTTGCTTTCTGTGTTGCCTTCAAATTGAATGTTATGGAAATTGTCAAACCCTTTTTCTGTGTCAAATCTGCAAGTTGAAACACTGCCAAATGCGTCTGTCATAACAATTTGATAAGTTGAAGAATCATCACAATGAATAATATCATCAACAAGTTTGTTTGTGTCTTTTGAATAATAATTGAACTCGCCATCAACATTTTGTCCATAATAGATGTTTGTTGATTCCTTTGTTCCGATTGTTTGAGTTACTTTAATTTCTTTTGCGTAGTACAAAATGCCATCTTGTTTAACATTTGCGCCTTGCAAATTGATGTTGTAACCATTGCCAACTTTTTCAACCAAATTTCTTGCATTCAACTCAACCCTATTGTTTTGGTCATAATAATCAATTGAGAAAATTTGCTCATTTGCTCTTGAACTGATTTTTAAACTATAGTTGCCACGACCAGCGGTTTTGATTGCGTCAACAATTTGCGCTGTTAAACCAGAGTTTGTGAACTTTGTTGTTGCATTTGTGTTGATAATTGTTCTGCTTAATGTGGACAAGTTAACCAATTCAACTCTATAAAATTTGTCAATAGGTTCAGTTTCGGCAGAATCTGCAATGCTGTTTAATTCAAACAATGTTATGCTTGTGTTTAAAGAATTTAATGTAACTTTTTCACCAGTGCCATTTGTGCCGTTTGCAATTTCACCATTTTTCATATAAATTGCATTAAAACTAAAACTCAAATCTTCAGTTTTAGTGTTGTACAAAATTATGTATTGATTTTGGTTGCCCGCTGCATCAATTTCAACAATTTCGTAATAACCTTTATATGAACTGATTTCAAAGATGTTGCCATACCTTTCGGCTGTGGTTAATCTTTGTGCAACTTCATAACTTGTAAAGTTGATGATAGGTGCATTCAAGCTTGCGCCAGACAAATTTGAAATTTCTTTGTAATACATTTTTGAGATGTCTGTATTGTCAAACCTTGTGTTTGGGTTTACAACAAAAGCATACAAATCTTTTGCATCATTTGTTTGATAATATTTTGCCAATTCATTCACAAAGTACAAACCAGAAGTTGTTTCATGTACAGACAATTTAAACATACTTTCAACTTCATCTTCTTGATTGTAATATGTTGCTAATTTGTCTGATTTTTCAAGTGCCAAAGTGTTTGCTGTTGGTGGAACACGGTCGATTGTTACAACATATTTTGTTTCGTAATATGAAGTTAACTTTCCGTCTTCATAATATTGGTAACAATGTTTGTATTTTTCATTATAATTTGATTCGCCTTGCGAAATTTTAAATCTAACAAATATTGTGTAAACAATGTTTTTTGCACTATTTTCAAAATCAATCACGCCGTTGTTGCGCACCAAACCAGTGTCCAAACTCAAAGTTCTTGTTCCAGTTGATGCATCTTTATCTGGCATTGGCACTTTGCCGCCCAAGTAGCTATATTTAAAATCAAGATATGTTTCTTCCGCGCCACCATCAACGCTACGTTTAACAACCAAATAGTCTGGGTCAATTTGCGCGTTTTCAACTTTGTCTGCATTTTGATTGTTTAAAACTGTTTCATATTTTGGAAGTTCCACTTTAACAAATTCATCGCCGGTTGTAAGTTTAAAGTTGCTGTCAGCCTTTGCATTTGCATTGTCAAAACCATTGTTTTGGTCAACAACTGAATAAACATCGGTTGCTGGTGTGTTGTTAACAATTTTAAAGCCAAAAGCAGTTTTGTGTGCAGTTGAAGATGAACTTACAACATTGTCTTCCACCACAACAACATAATCGCCAGGCAACCACAACCAATTAACTTTGCCATTGCCGTCTTTCAAAATATATTTATCATGGATTGTGCCAGTAAGATACTCATCAAGGTTAACCGTCAAGTAGCCACCATTTTGAGAAATTTTTGTGTAATAATCCTTTTTAGCTGCAACACTCAATCCGTTAACATAATCTTTTGAGCTGAACAAAACAATCGGTGTTTTTGTGTCATTTCTTGCGCCAACTTGACCATAGCGGTCAAAATAATAGATTGTTAAATTAAGTCTGCCCGCTTCGTAAGTTGAAGCGTTGTATGAGTCAAAATATTTGCCAACTGGCACTTTAACTTCTGCTGGAACTTTGTTCGTTTCCAAACTTAATGTGTAATTGATTCTTTCTTTAACCTGCCCATTTGCAGCGTAATAAACCAAATCATTAACTGCCAAACCAAATTTGTCAAAAGTGTTAAACTCAGTTTCTTCAAGCAATTTTACATTAATAAATTTGCCAACTTCACCTTCGGTTGTGTTTTCTATAACACTCTTTCTGTCAACAATAAACCAGTAATCTTGTTTGCTGCCACCAACAAATGTGCGCGTTACAACATAAAGCCCTTCTTGAGTTTGATTGTCAACAATGTTAATTGCCCTATAATATCTTGAAGCAGAAATCTTGCCAAAAGGTGCTTGGTCAAGGTCTTCACCCTTTTTGAATAAATCATAACTGGTTTTGGAATTGTAAAAATACATGTTCCCATTTTCACTATTCCAGCTATTTGTTATTGGATAATAATCATAAGTAATTGATTCAATTTCATATTCGCCAGTTCCCTGATTAAAGTAGAATGCAACCAAATTGTCGCTTGTTGCATGAGCCCCTTCAATACCACGAGTGGACAAATCATTTTTATTGTCGCTGCCAGTATACAATCTTCTTGCAATGTTTTCATCACCAAACAAACTTTGATCAGCTGCAAAATAAACCTTGCCAAGCGAATGGTCATCATTAATTTCAATCCAAACAAAAGAATTTGAATCATTTTTAACTTTGTTGTTGCTGTAACCATATTGATTTTGGCTGTATATATTTATTTTTACATTATAAGATGTTGCGTTTTGATTTTTGTCATTTTTGTTAACTCGATAACTTGGATTTGCTGAAACATCGGTTTTGGAAATTTTAATTTCTGCCTTTTTATCTTCATGTTCATAGGCAGTTAACAATTCATTTTTAACAGTTAAATAATTTACTTTTCCGTTTTTGCTAAACAACCCTTGCAAATCATAAATGTTGTTTTTGTTGTTGATATAATAGCCATTTTCTTTCAATCTGTTGTCAGCAGAATTTTCAACAAACAATTCAACAATTTTTTCTGTTTCAGTTTTATTTAATTTGTTTTCATCAAACAACTTAATTGCTTTATGTGTGCCAAATTCAACATCAATGTCAGACGCAAACACAACACTCTCTTGAGAATAATATTCTTCATTAATCAAAAAGTACTGTTCTGTGCTGTCGCAAACAAACATAAATTTGCAACTATTGCCAGCCTCATCGGTCAAAACAAACAAGTAAACACCATTGTTTTTAACAATGTTGGAAGCGTCCAAAGTGTAGTCCAAATTTTCTGGTTTATCAATATAAAATGGTCCAGTTTGGTTGCCCAATTTATATTTGTTTGTAAACCAAATTGATGAAGAAGTGTTGTTTAATGCTTCAATTCTTTGGCTATCATCTTTGATAATTGGAGTAAAGTAATAATTTGCCCTAACATTCGCCCCGCTCAACTTATCGTCCCAAGCAATTGTTGCCAATCCGTCTGTTATTGCTGATATTTGAGCATATTCGCCTTGTTCATCAGTTTGAATTGAGTAAACCAAACTGCCAGTTGCACCAGTTGCAGTTTTAACAGCATACATTGACACGCCCAAAATTTCTGTTCTATCAACAGTGAAAGAGCGATAAGTTTTTGCTTGCCCTTCGTTGGTTGCTTCAATCAAAAAACTTGCACCTTGTTTCTCTGTCAAATCAGAGCCCAAAACTGTTCCGTTTGCAATTTCACGCGCGGTGTATGAACTTATCATTTGGCTTGATGTCAAAAGATTTGTTCCATTTGCTTTTTCATCATATTTTGTTAAATAAACATTTTTGTTTGAGTAATATTTAACAACCACATTACGCTCAAACACGCCTGGCTCCACCCAACTGATTTTAACATTTTGCCTTGTAAATTTGCCAGAGCCAATTGGTGTTGTGTATTGCTTTTCGCCGTCAACCAAAACTGGGTTGCCATTTTCATCAACAGTTAAAGCATTAACTTCGATGTTGGTTGTTTCGTTGGAATATCTAAATGCAAACACCTGATAAAAGTTTTCGCCTGCATTTGTTGCTTTAACAAACACCAAGTAATAACCAATTTGATTGAATGTTGTTGTATTGGTTATTTGATTTTTAAATATTCTGTCAGATTCTTCGCTAGTTTTTTGCAACCTTGTTTTGATGCCGTCAGCTGTAAGTCCGCCAAAATATTGTCTGCTGTAATAGTAAAAACTGTCATTTTCAACATAATTGATGTTTGAACTTAACCAAACACCCCCTTGGTTTGTGGTTTGAAATTTGTCTGATGTTATCAAACTTGTTGAAAGGTTTTCTTGTGCATCGTCCACAATTGATTGCATGTTTTCAGCAGTAAAACTTGCATTAATCAAAGCGTCTTGATTGTTGTTAACCACACCAGTTTTTGTTGAACCAGTGGTTAATTCAACACTGTATGCCACGCCCAAAGTTGAAGATGTGTATTCTTTGTTCAACTCATATCCATTTGGCACAAGCAAAACAACTTTGTCGTTTTTGTGCTTGTTGATTTTAAGATATCTCATTTGAGCTTCATCAAAACCAACTTTTGCGTATTTAAGTTCAAAACCAGTTATTGTCAAATTGTCGCTGTTCAAACTAAAACCCATGTCATTTTGTTCGTCGTTATAGATATAGTTATAGTCAAATTTGTAATCACCAATTTCAGTAAACAACAACACAGCTTTTGTTTCATCGGTTAAACCAATAGCCTTTGTTTCAACCCCGTTTGGAGATGAAACTGTGCAAACCAATTTGTAATTAACACCAACCAAACTCAACTCTTTAACGCGCCTATATGAATAAGTTGTTGTAACCCCATTCAATGTGTGAGTGTAATCCAAAGTGTATTTTGAAAAATCGTAAGTTAAAGTTGGATATTGAACATTGCTGCCAAGAATATAATTTGTTGTGCCAGTTGTTGGCAACTCCAATTTTGGCATGGTTGCGTAGGCATAACCAGAGCCATTTTCAAATGTTTCTGGTTCTGTGTAAGTTGATTTAAACACCAAGTCAAAAGAAAAAGTTTGACGCTTAAACTCTTCGTTATGGCGATATTCAACCACAAACTCATAATGTCCGTCAAATCCAGCCTTTTGTGGAATTATGTAGCTAAAATCTTGATAATTGTTGCTGCCATATTGTCTAACAACCGGCAAAACAATGGTGCTGCCATTGCGCATTGCTTTTACACTGATTTGTTGAATGTTTTTGGCATAAGTGTAATTTGCTGCTTCTGTTTGAGTGTTTCTAACAAGGTCAGTTAAAGTGTTGTTGTCTGCGTCTGTTCTGCTGCCAAGCCTGTAACTTCCAAAACTAAAAAGCACAGCTTCTGCCATGTCAACTTCACCAGTTTGGTTGTAGGCTTTGATTGTTGGATTGTAATAATATGTGTGATTTTTGCCATTAACAGTTTTTGACTTTACATTATTTTCCAACATGATGTAATCGCCAGAATGATAAACTGTTTTGCTGTTGCTTGCGTCAACGGCTATATCTTTAAAATACAAACTAGGGAAAGTTTCTTTTGTCCAATTGCCACCAGCTTTAACATTGTCAACATACAATTGATTTATTGTTTTGTTTTCAGTGCCTGCTACATATGCATTTTCAAAAAGTTCAGTTTTAAAAGGATAGTCCGCGGAATTATATTTTTCAAGCACATTGTTGTAATTTGTAATATCCGTGTCAGACACTCCCGACATATAATCATCACCAGTTGAAATCACCCCAACTTTTTCAACCGAAAGAACAATATCGCCTTCATCTTTTTGGCTATATTTTTCACCCGCAGTCACCGCCGCGTTTGCATATTTTGTTTTGTTAAGCACAATGCCAGCAAACAACAAACCCGTTGCCAACACAACAGACATTGCACAAACAATAAATCTACTAAAAAACTTTACTTTCCCTTTCAAAATGCTTCCCCTTTTTATCTTCCGCAATAAGCCAAAAAATATTTGTTTTAAAACCCCAAAATATTTTAACTTTAAATTTGCTTAAGACCCCTTTTATTGTTTACAATAAAATTATATCACAAAAAAATTCAAAAAACAAATAAATAAAATAATTATATTTATAAATAAAAAATAGGAATTTAAATTATTTAAATAAAAAATTTTTAATTTTAATTTATCAACCTTAAATTAATCAATTAAAAAATCAAAAAAATAATTAAAAATATTAAAAAATACGCAAATTTATGAGTTTTTTGCGTATTTTAATTTTATTTTTTATATTTTTTGTTTTAAACATAATTTTATATTTTTAACAAAACAATTTCTGTAATCTTTTAAACTTTTAAATTAATTTTTGGCTTCCTTTAATCTCAACCAATTTAAGCACTTTTGCAATCTCATTTGTTGCAGCATCAACATAATAAAAAAACATTCCATCAATCCTTTCCACATAAAATTCGTAGCACGCAATTTCTTTTCCGCTATCCATTCTTATCAACGCTTTGCGGGTGGACAAAATTTCGTAATCAAAACCCAACAAAGTTTCAGCCTGGTCAATTGTTGTGTTAAATTGAAGAGTCCTCTCAGTGTGGTTAAACGCATAATTTTGTGCTTCCAAACCTATAATATTTTGGCTTGTTAAATCAACTTTAACTTTAACCAAATCTGGATAATAAACCACATCATTTTTAACCGGCACAAGGTTTACATAAAGCACATTTTGTTTTTCTTCTCGCCAAACTGGTTGCATGTTTTCAAAGCCTATATTGTTAACAAAATTTTTGGCAATTTCTTGTGCCTGTTCCGCACTCAAAATTGGGTCACCTCCTTCAGCATATGAGGCAAGGCTAATAAGCAAACCTCCACGTTTGCTGACCTGTGCAAAAAATGTGTTTGTGTCTGTTTTGATTGTATAATCGTAGGTTGTTATGTTTCCTTCTGTCAAATGATCAAATTCTATGTTTGTTTTTTGACCACCAAATACAGTGTCTTTTAAATATTTTTGTGCTTCATTTTGTGTAATTTCACTTGTTGGCAACCCCTTGATTTCTTTTGTTTCAAGTGCAGTTGAAAAAGGTCCGTCAAATATCATAGCAGGATATTCAACTTCTTCACTGGTCATATCTCCCATGCTTGAACTCAATTCATTCATGCCTTTTGCATCAAAAACACCAGCATCAACAAAGTTGAAATTTGAGTCGTACATGCCATAATTTTGCTTGTTAAAATTTGCCTTTAACTGCGCCAACACAATGGCAATTTTGTCAAACATCAATTCTTGTTCTTGCGTCAAATCTTTGTTGTTGTTTAACACTTTCAAATATGCTTCACACAAGCCGTTTATTTGATTAAAAAATTTTGTGGTGGCAACCACATTTTCTTCATTAATTGGAAGCACACTCAATCCCGCCAAAACATAATTGCAATCCACCATCATGTCTTGCAATGTTGAAATTTTTGACTGCCTTGTTGAGAGTGTGGAATATTTGGAAATATCCACCGCCAAATTGTTAACATTATCCACCATTGAATAATAGCTTGACGCATACACTCCTTCAAGAATGTTAGCATTTTTTTTGCTTGATTTGTAAACTTGATAATATGCAATAAGAGTGCAAGTTAAAATCACAAGCAACGCAACAATTGCAACAATAAACCACGGCACTGCTTTTTGTGCGTTGCTTTTTTGTTTTGTTTGTTTGTCAGTTTGCACATTTGAGTTTTGTTCAAAATTTTCACTTTTAATTTTTTTGTTTGACATATATAAACCTCTATTTTATTTTTAAAAAATAATTATAAAATAAATTAAAATTAATTAAAAAATGCTTATTTTAAGTGTTTTTTTTGTGTTTTTTAATAATTAATTTTATTTTTATTAATTTTTTATTTTTATATTTAATATCAAATTAAATAAACTTTTACTTTTAATTTTTATTGATTTAAATTAAACAGCAAAAACATGTTTGCCAATTTGAGTAACTTTTTTTGTTGTGTAAATCCATTTGCTTGTGGCAGTTGCTGGATTGTAATAATAAACTGAACCATAGGTTGGGTCCCAACCATTCAACGCGTCATCAGCGGCCTGATATGCTTTTTGGTTTGGCTCCAAATTGATTTGACCGTCATTCACCGCAGTAAACGCCCATGGTTGATAAATAACCCCAGCTACAGTGTTTGGAAATCGGCTATCTTTAACCCTATTTAAAACCACGGCAGCAATTGCAACTTGTCCAGTGTAAACTTCTCCGCGCGCTTCGGCGTAAACAACCTTTGCAAGCAAATATCTATCATTGCTGTTGTAAGTTGAAGAACTGCTTGATTTTTTGCTTAATGATATACCCATTTTTTTTGCAGTTAATGGACCTACAATTCCATCTTGAGTTAGCCCATATCTTTTTTGAAATTTTTTAACAGCAAGTTTTGTTTGAGTTCCATTTATTCCATCAATCGCTCCCGTGTAATACCCCCACTTTTTCAAACGAGTTTGCACCTCCTTTGTATCCGCAGTGGCAGCATAAGCAGTTTCAACATCAACAGATGTTTTTATTGCCTGCTCTTGCTTTGGTGCAGTGTTAACCAAAATTGTGCCAACCACACCAAAAGTTAAAGACAAAAAGCCCAAAATAATAATCAATATTTTTTTCATAATTTCCCCAAAATTTAAATTTGTTTTGTTAAACAATAGATTTATTGCCAAAAAAATTAAAAAATATCTCAAAATATTAATATTTTTAAAAAAACAATTAAATTTTTAATGTTTGTTGGTTTAAAATGATTTTAATTAAACAATTTTTCAAAAAAATTTTTTATCCTAGAAACAAATTTTATGTTACTTCCGCTATCTTCTCCAACAAAGCACAAAGGTGGATACATCACACACCACCAATTATCCCCAACTGCATCGCCAAGTTCAACAATCACAGCATCGTAATAACCTGACTCCAAAGTGGTGTTGTTGTATGTCCTTGTTGGAAAATATTCATTGTCGATTTTAACATTTACACTGTAATCAAGACCATTTGCTCTCAACAAGTTTTTGCCAATAAGTTCGATGTTGGATTTTTCTTTGTTTACAACATCAATCGCCTGCTGCTTGGTTTTAATTTTGCAAAGTTTTGGTGTTAAATACTCAACAACGCAATCTTTAACCTTATATTTAACAGCCTGGTCGATTTGACTGTTGCTGTGTGCCCGAATATGCACACGCAAATAATCATACTCTTGTTTTTGAGGCAAAACAAGCGCAACAAATGCAATCAACATTAAAAGGAAAAGGCAACACAAAACTTTTTTCATGTCAAAATTGTTGACCAAAGTAATTAAAAAAACTGCAAAACAAGCACCTATTTTGCAATTTTTTAAAAAATAATGCTAAATCAGTTTTTAATCCAATTTGTTTTGAGTTTATCAACCTGTTAACGCACCACAAACCAAAATTGTGTTTTTAAGTTTGAGGCCTGCCAGAAGAAGAAAACAACTTTCTCCACGTATTTGCTCCAACAACACCATCTGCCGTCAGCCCATTTTCAGCTTGAAATGCTTTAACTGCACGCTCCGTTTCTCCACCAAAAATGCCATCCAAATTTGTTATTGGATAAAGATAGGAAAGCAACAATTTTTGCAGATACAACACCGCACTTGTTTTGCTGCCACGCCTCAAAACTTGGTTTGAAGGGTTTAAATTTAACAACTCTCGCCAAGTGTTTACGCCAACGATTCCGTCCGCCGTTAAATTGTTGTTTGTTTGAAATTGTTTTACTGCATTTGTTGTGCCAGAACCAAATATTCCGTCAGCTGACAAATTAAAGCCATACATATTAAGCAAATATTGCAAAGCCACAACAAAACTTCCACGGCTGCCTTGACGGATTGTTGGATAGTTTGACAAATTTCTTTCCACATAAGGCACATTCAAATAATCACACACTCCAGCGCACGCACCTTCCCCAACATTAAGCACAAAGGTTGGGTTAATCATCAATTTTGCTTCCACAAAATTTGTCATAAATCCTGCCTCAATTAAAGTTGCTGGGCAACGCACATTTGAAAGCATACCAACAGACAGCGTGCCAACTTTTCTGCCTGCCCTGCCAGTAAATTCCACCACTTTGCTAAACACATCTTGGCTTAAAATTTTGCTTTGATTTGAATAACTGTTGTAAGGACTGTAATACACCTCGATGCCTTGCGCATTGTTAAAAGTTGTGCCAGAGCCGGACGCGTTATATGCAAAAGTTACAACCAAACTTACCCCAGCACGATTTGTGCGCACCACTCTGGTTGAAATGCTCACATCTTGCACTTCTGGGTGAACATCAAAAACTCTAAAACCGCATCTTAAACACGCCAATATAAAAGCAATTTTTGCTTGTTTGTTAAACTCGTTTTCGTAAAAACTTCTGTTAATATATGGTAAAATTGGAGTTCGCTTGCCAACAGTTGGCGGATTTAAGCCATGTTCATCATTTGCACCTATTAAAAAATCACTTGCATTTGCCATACAAACCTCTATAGTTTTTATGACCTGCCACAAAAAATTGTTAAAGCAGAACAAATCAAGTGATTTAAATGTATTAAATTATTTTATTATTTCTTCATCAATATATGTTGCTTCGTAGTCCGAAATATGGAACAAAAGTGCATTTGGATATTGCAAATATGCTTGTGTTAAATCGTCGCCTTGTTGTGCGCGAGGGTCAAACCCACCCATGTGCCAATTGATGCAAACTGCTTCTTCGCGTGTTAAATGAACAAAACTGCTAATCATATACACAGATTTTTCACCATGGCCAAAAGGCAAACTATTGTTTTGATTATATGCATAGTATGGTACTTGAACCCATTGCCCGTTAACTTTTTGATTTTTTAAATCCTTAACATAACTGCCAACCTTGCAAATATCATGCAACAATGCGATGAGTGCAATGCTTTCATCACTCAAAAAATCAGCATAATTTGCGCCATATTCATTTTGAATATTCTTTTTAAAACGATTGTAAACCATGATTGAATGATATGCCAAACCACCATCAAAGTTGGAGTGTCTTCTACCAGAAGCGGGCGACACAAAAAAGTCACACCCATTTTGCAAATAATCCAAAAGTTTGTCCGCTCCTTCGCGTTTGATATTTGCATTAAAGATGTTGATGTATTCCTTTTTTATTTGCTCTACGCTTTTGTCCATAGCTCTCTCCTTTAAATGTTAAAATTATTTATTGTAAGTTGTGTGCAACAATTTTATTGCTTTTTCACTCATTGGTTCGCCCAAATATTCGCCATAAATTTTTGCAATTTCCTCATTTTGATAGCTTGATTTTGTTTTTGCAAGTTTGTCAAATCCAAAAAGTTTTTCTCCACGAGTTCTAACTGCTTTTTTGTTGTTTTCCTGCCTTGGTTGCCCACCACCACCAACACAGCCATTTGGGCAAGCCATAACTTCCACAAAATCATAATGCCTTGCTTGCAATTTGTTCAAAACATCTCTGGCGTTGCTTGTGCCACTAACCACACACAGATTAACATCTTTGTTGAGCAATTTTATTGTTGCAGTTTTTATGCCTTTAACACCACGAACTTGTTTAAAATTAAGCAACTCTTCTGGTGGATTTTTGCCTGTTGTTAAATAGTAAGCAGTTCTTACAACCGCTTGTGTTACACCACCACTTGCACCAAACATAACCCCAGTGCCAGATGAACAATCAAAAGGTTTGTCAAATTGAGAATTTTGCAAAGTGTCAAAATCTATATTTTTTGTTTTTATCAATCTTGCAAGTTCACGCACTGTGAGCACAATGTCAGTTTCCTGCCCATAAATTGACTTTAAATCTTCTCGCTTTGCTTCCATCTTTTTTGCAGTGCACGGTGTTATGGCAACAACAACCAAATTTTTTGGTTCAACGCCAAACTCATGTGCATAATAATTTTTTAACACAGCCGCTTGCATGGCAATTGGACTTTTGCATGTTGAAAGATTTTGTGCGTTTTGTGGATAAAATGTTTGCACAAACTTAACCCACGCTGGGCAACAACTTGTGAAAAGTGGCAAATTTGAATTGCTGTTTAACCTTGCAATAAATTCGGTAGCTTCTTCCATAACTGTCAAATCCGCACCAAAGGCAACATCAAAAACAAAATCCGCGCCAAGCGCTTTAACTGCCCCAGCCAATTTGCCAACAACAAATTCTCCCGCCGGCAAGCCAAACTCTTCCCCCAAACTGACCCTTGTTGCAGGAGCTACAACAACTGCCATCTTTTTGCTTGGGTCGTTTACTGCTGCCAAAAACTCGTTTGTATTGTCAAACTCTGTGATTGCACCAACTGGGCAAAAATTTGCACATTGCCCACAGTTAATGCAAACAACATCTTCTTTGTCATATTTCCAAAAACCGGCAACACCCATAAGTTTAGCGCAAACATCTTTGCATTTGCCACAAAGCACACACTTGCTTTCTTTGCGTTTTATGCTGGGATTGTTGTGTGCAATTGGCACACGAATTTCAGCAAACTTGTCCAAAATTTTCTCCTTATCTTTTGTTTTTTATTTGTTTAAAACTTTAATTTCGTTGCCTTGTTTAACATCTTTGAATGTTGTAATCAAATCGGCAACTTCCACAACTTTGTCATAAAAGTTTTTCATGTTTTTAGGGCGCACAAACAATGACACATTATATTTGTTTGTAAGTTCCTTTTTTAAATTGTAAACATCAACAATATTGTCATCAACATCGTAAATCAATGCCAAATTTTGCTTCATGTCAAATGTTAAGCCGCGCTCTTTAATTAGCATCGTAACCGGTTCAAAACCAATGCTGCCGCCAACTGCTGGCACATCTTGACCTGTGATTTTGCCAATCATTGTGTCATATCTGCCACCGCCGCCGATTGCTCCACCAAATCCGTTTGTATAATATTCAAAAACAGTGCCAGTGTAATATCCTTGACCACGAACAATGGAAATGTCAAACACAATTTTAACAGTTGGCTTTACCATCGCGCTCAAATTGTTAATCAAATATTTGATGTCATCAATTATTGCTTGTGGCGCGCCATATTTTATGCTTGCATCAATGCCATTTTCAAGCACATCGTTAAGGCTGTCCACCAAAGTGTTGATTTTTGCAATATCAAAACCTTTTTCAATCAACTCCATCATAACGCCGTTTAATGAAATTTTGTCAATTTTGTCAAGCGACACACAAATAGTGTTAACTTGGTCCTGTTCAAACCCTGCATTAAGAACAATTGCGTTTAAAATGCGCCTATCATTAACTTTAACAGTCAAATCATCAAAACCAATTGTGTTGTATGTGTCAATTGTGGTTTTCATAAGTTCAAGTTCTGCCATAATGGTTTTGTCGCCAAACACATCAATATCACATTGAATAAATTGACGATCACGCCCGCGTTGTGGACGCTCGGCACGGAAAGAATAATCAATTTGAATTGCTTTGAAAGGTGTTGGTAATTTTTCACGATTGTTGGCGTAAAACCTTGCAAGCGGAACAGTTAAATCATATCTCAATCCTTCTTCTGCAATGTCTTTAACTGTTAAATTTGGTTTTGTCAAATCCAATTTGTCGCCACGTTTGATGGTTCTAAAAATAAGTTTTAAGTTATCCCCACCATCGCTGCTGTCCAAAAAATCCAAACTTTCCAAAATTGGCGTTTGAATAAGGTTATACCCGTTGCTTTGATAACTGTTTAAAATCTTTTCCTTAACCAATTCACGCACTTTGGCATCTCTTGGCATGTAATCGTTTGTCCCCCTGATTGGATTGAAATTTTTCATTTTTAACTCCTAACACTTGAATTATAAAAAATACGGCGACATTTGTCAAACAAATGCTTTGTTTGCTTGCTATTTGCCACCGCAAAAATTTGTTAATTTTTTAAACATTTTTGATTAAGATTGATTTAAAATTAACCATCAAACTTTATTTTGCCAAAGCTGAAAATTTAAGTTGCCCATCAACATAGCCAGAAACAAGATAATCTTCGCCAACTTTTTCAAAATAAACATCAACAACATCACCCAACTTGCACTCTGCAATAAAATTGATTTGCATGTGTGTTAGATGTTCATTTTTCAAACTGTCAAAAACATATTGAGCATAATGCACATTGTTCAAATGTTTGTTGTGGTCAATTTCACTTAAACTTACTTTATGCACAAAGTCTGGAGTTTGTTTTGCTGTTACTGTTGGCGTTTTTTCAAACTTAAAATCATAATTCACTTTACTTTCAAATTCCGCCCCCGCAGGGTACTCCACTGCACTTGGCAAAACCAGTTTGCGAGTTGATGTTGAAATAACGCACCATTTGCTTGTGCCTTTGATAAGCGTGTTGCCAAACAAATCTTCAACCAAATAGTCACGGTCAAAATCAACACGCCCCTTTTGGTGTGGCCAAGTTGTTACAACCACTTGTTGATATGGTTTTGGTTGAACATAAACATCATATTTTGTGCGCACAGTAACCCAGTAAAGCCCTTTGTTGAGCATTGCTTCAAATCCAACGCCAATCATTTCGCCATGCACACTTGCAACATCTTGAAAAATTTGAAAAATTGCCGAAGGCAAAAGATTGTCATTCAAATCAAACTGGCTGGGAGATAATTTGATTTTTTCACTATACAATAATTTTTCACTCATAACATTTTTATGTTAACTCTATCAAATTTTTAAGTCAACTTTTAAATGGCTAAACTTAAATTTGTTAAACAAAAAAAGGGCGATATTGCCCCTTTTAAACATCAAAAACCTAAACAAAACAAATTGGTTTATTCATTTGAAATTTTAACTTCTCCGCAAAGAATGTCGTTGTAAGAATAAGTAAAAATTGTGTTAATGTCAATCAAAGATTTAACTGTAAACACGCTGTTGTAAACATCTTCAATAACCGCGCGATAAGAACTTACTTTGCGCCTGCCGCGATTAATGTCCAACTTAACTTCCTTGCCTTTTAGCAAAAGTATCTTTTGTTTGATTATATCCACAGTGGTTGGCATTTTTTTCATAATTCACCCCAAACAATTGTGTTCATCAAACAAAATTTTAATCAGTGCCGACAAAACTCAACATTATTTGCCTTTTTGCGGTTGTGTTTGAAAACAGATTTAAGGATTTTAAAACTTTTTATTGTTAAAAAAAGAGAGAAATTCTCTCTTTTTGTTAAAATGTAACATTTACACAATTTTCATCTTCTGGTATTCCAAATTTAAATAAGTCAAAAGATGATTCTTCAAATTCTTCAAACACTTGATATTTTGGCAACAAACTTTTAACCTTTTCCGACATATCAAACCATTCAGTAATGTCAATCTTTGCAATTAATTTGGTTGTTTGATCAACATCAATAGAACCATTTTTATCTTTACATTTTTCAAACAATTTGATTGTTTTTTTGTTATCGGTCAAAACAGAAACATCGTTAACATTGTTTTTAACCAAAAAATTAATAACAAGATTGTAATATATTGCTTGTGCCATACCAGTCAAATTCATTGCATAACTTGGAAGGCTATATTCATTGTTTGCAATTTCGTAAGCAAGGCGAGTTTCCAACCCATTTTGTGGATATTCAATATTATATGAGTTGAGTATTTCTTTAAGCACTTTTGTGCTGATTTGACACAAACACTCTTCCTTTTCCACAATTTTAAAATGGTTTAATTTTGTGCTTGTAATTTTATATTTTGCAGAATATGTTTTTATTATTGTTGCAATTTCCCCAACAAGAAAAACAACATAGATTTTTTGTGCTTCTTTGTCAAATATTTTAAAATACATTGTATCTTCACAACATCTAACACCAAAACAGATGTTTGTTGTGTCATGCACCACGCCAATTATTGGCACATAGATGTCAGTTGGTTCAACATACAACATGTTGTCAAACAAGTCAATATCCAAAATTTTTTGTTGTCCGCAAATTTCATTGTCGCCAATATCTATTTTAAAATTGTAAACATAGTCTTTGTAAACTTCATCTTTCATATTAAAATTATAACACAAAGTTTGGGTTTGTCAATATTTAATTTTAACAGTTATCCATTGCATCTCACAACAAAAAAAAGGCAGCAAAAGCCGCCCAAAAAATTAATAAATTTTTAAAAATCGTCGTCATCAGAAGAGCCGGACTTTTTGCCATCATCGTCGTCATCATCGTCATCATCATCGTCATCGTCTTCATCGTCATCATCTTCAATCATATCAAGATCAAGGTCTTCGTCCTCGTCTTCATCGTCGTCATCGTCATCTTTGTCTGTGTCGTCAGCAAAGTCAAAATCATCAACCAAACCAGAAGTGTCTTCCAACTCGTCTTGATCGTAAACATTATCGGTTAAATCATTGCCGCTTTCTTCATCGTCGTCATCGTCTTCGTCGTCATCATCGTCAGCAATGTATTTGTGCCAGTCAGAAATTTCTTTGTTTTCTGCATCTTCATCATTGTTTAACCCAAGTTCTTGCCTGCAACTATCGCAAATTTCTTGGTTGTTTTGCACAAAATTAATTTTGCAAATTGGGCAAAGTTCCAAATCTCCAATATCATCATCGGTTGATTTAATCAACTTCATTTCCTTTTTGCAAACATCGCAATATTGATCTGATTTTTTAATGTAATTTAATTCACATCTTGGACATAAAATCCAAACAGGTTTAGTAGATTTTGCCATAAAACTCCTTCCTATTGCTTGTGTTTAATACACAAACTTTTGCAAAATGCTGATTGCTGTTTTGCTTTTAATAGTATAGTTAGATTATTTGGATTTGTCCACTAAATTATTAATATTTTTTTCAAACAATAAAAAGTTTTTAATTGATTTTTGTGTTCCAAGCCCAATGAGGAGCGTAAAAAAAATAAGTGTTTAACAAAATGGTTTAATTTTAAGCACCTTCAATCAACATTTTGTCCGCAACAAGAGCAATAAACTCTCCGTTTGTTGGCTTTTCATTGGAAGAATAAACTTTTATGCCAAACAAATTGTTTATATTCTCAATTTTGCCCCTGTTCCATGCAACTTCAATTGCGTGGCGAATTGCACGTTCAACTTTTGAAGCACTTGTGTCATACTTCTCTGCAATTGTTGGATAAAGTTTTTTGGTGATACTATTAATAATTTCTGGATTGGCAATTGCAAGTTTGATTGCTTCACGCAAAAATTGATAGCCTTTAATATGCGCTGGGATTCCCACTGTGATAAATATATTTGTAATCTTTTCTTCTATATGATTGCTTGGTTTGATTGCAATGTTTGTTGTTTGATTTGTGTTGGAAACAATATCCAAAGTGCGCTCAACAAGAGTTGCTTCGTCAAAAGGTTTGATACAATAATAGCTCGCCCCCATTGTTATTGCTTTGTTGATAAACCCATCAATGGAAAGTGATGATTGAATAACAACTTTTGTGTTTTGTTTGTCAATATTTTCAAGCACTTTAAAACCATCGCAATTTTCCAAAACGATGTCCATAACCACAACGTTTGGTTGATTGTTTTTAACAAGTTCAATCAACTCTGTGCCGCTTGAAGTTGTTGCCAAAACTTCAAAATCATTTTCGTTAAATTTTTCCTTTAATGTGTTTAAAACATTTTTGTCTTCATCTGCGAGTACTAATGTAAATTTTTTCATATAATTCCCCTTTAGTCCGTTTGACTTGACTTTATGCTAACAAAAAACAACCGATTTTGACGATAAAAAAACTGCTTTATTTTGCTTAATTTTGCCAATTTAACCAATTACTAAAACAAAAATGTCGAAAACAAAAAATTAAAACATAATATTTGCATAAATTTTAAAGGATAATAGCCGTTTTTGTGAATTAAGGCATTTTTTAAAATTAAATTATCGTTTAATTTTCTGCTTAAAAAACACTAAAAAATAATATTTTTTCTTATCGTTTGGAATTTTGGGTTAATTTAAATTTGTTTGTAAAATTTTATTTTACCACATATATATTCTAATTTTTTAAGTTTTTACAAATATTGAGTTTTTATGTTTTAAAAGGCATAAATTTTTGTTTGCGGTTATACATTATTAGGACAGGAGGTTGTATGGAAAACAACGAAGCAATCAAATTATCTTTTGCAAAAAATATTAACAAGTTTAATTTTAGCACTTTAATCAGTGTTCCTATTGATACAAATGTAAATATAAAAACAATCTTGAACATGGACAGCAAACTTATCAACAAAAAGGTTGAGCCAGGTTCTGGCAAGGTGAATTTTAGCGGCAAAATTTTACTTAACATTTTGTATGTTGACACCGACAATATGACCAACACAATATCCGAAACGCAAGCGTTTAGTGAAACAATCACCGACCCTGCAATCACTGCCGAAAGTTTTGTTACAATAACAAGTGTAAAAGTTGTTGATTCTGTTGTTTCCAATGTGGGCAGTTTAAAAGTTAATTGTGATGTTAGTGTTGAATCAATTGTGTATTTAAACTTAAATATGTCAAACAATGTTGCCAATTACGAAAACATGGTTGTTAAAAAAAATGTTGTTGACGCATGCACAATAACTGATGTTGTAAACACCAAATTTGACTATGTTGTTAACATGGAAACAAAAGATATGGTTAACAAATTGCTTTGCTACAACAGTTACTTTGCTCCAACAAGCATTACTGCTTGCGACGATTATGCCATTGTTGAAGGCAAAATTTTTAGCAAACTGCTTTACGAAACAAGCGTTGGCGACAATATTGCGGTTAAAGAATTAACTGACAGTTTTGCCGTTAAAACCGAATTGCCAATTGCAAACCTTAACCATGAAAACAGCTTGGATTTAAGTTTTTTCAGTTCCTCTGGCGTGGACAACATTCAAACAGAAATTGAAGAAAACAACACCACACTCACAATAACACACGATATAGAAGTTTATGGCGTTGCGTGCAAATCAATTGCAATTGATGTTGTTGATGACCTTTACAGCACCGACAACGAGATTAACCCAACTTTTGCCACGCGTGAATACAACAAAATGGGCAATTGTGAGCATTACACTGGCAATATAACAGGTGAAGTTACAATCAACGAAAACGAAACAGCAATCGACGAGATTGTTGCAAACTTAAACATTGTGCCAGAGATTACAAACACTTATGTTAAGGACGAAACAATTTACATAGAAGGCATAATAAGTTCTCAACTGATTTATTTGGACGAAAACCGAGAACTCAAATCCAAGCAAACCGAACTTCCTTTTGTTGCCAACACAAAAATTCATTGTTCTGTGCTTGATTGCCACCATTTGGACATTTCTGTTACCGATAGCAAAGCAAAAGCAAAGCGTGGCACGATTATTGAACTTGAATATGGCATATCTGTGTGCATTTGCTGTTATCAAAAAGGTTCATTTAAAATGGTTGACAACTTAAGCATTGGCAAAGCGTTGGATTTTGGCATGTTTGATTACCAAATTTTTATTGCCAAACCAGACGAAACAATGTGGGATTTGTGCAAACGCATAAAAATCAACCCAGATGAAATTGGCAAATACAATCCAAACCTTCCACTTGTGATGACTGGCGGTGAAAAGGTTATTGTTAAAAGATAAAAACACTTCAATTTTTAACAATTTTGTTACAATCCACAATCAAAAAAAGTGCTAACTAAATAGCACTTTTTTTAATAAAATTCTATTGAATGTGGATTTGCGGATAATACCCCTCTTGCCTTGATATGTTCAAGTGTTGTTTTGGGCTCTATCGTCATTTTGTCTATATGCTGCACCTAAAAATTATTCTTTTTCTGTGGTGATATTGTTGTCCACTGGTTTTGTCATAGGGAACAAAATTGTGTCACGAATGTTTGGCAAATCGTAAATCATCATAATAAAGCGGTCAATGCCAAAGCCTAAACCTGACATTGGTGGCATGCCGTGTTCCATTGCAAGCAAAAAGTCTTCGTCCAAATCCATTGTTTCGTCATCGCCTTTTGCTTTGTCTTTAAGTTGGTCTTCAAGTGCTTTGCGTTGTTCAAGTGGGTTTACAAGTTCACTATATGCGTTCAAAATTTCTGCACCATTAACAACCACTTGGAAAACGTCTGTAATGCGGTTATCATTGTCGTTGCGGCGTGCCAAAGTTTTTAAAAATGCTGGATAATTGTAAAGGATTGTTGGCCCAACAATGTTTTGTCTGATAAGTTTTTTATATGCAAAGTCAATGATAGCACGGCAAGATTTGTAACCTTCAAGGTCAGTTGCAGTTAGTTTTTTGCTGCTCACGATTTTTGCACGCAAAACTTCTGGGTCTTCAATTGCCAAAAAGTCAAAGCCAAGCAATTCACGCATTTTTTCAACATAATTAATGCGCTCCCATTCGCCGTCAAATTCAAGTTCGTTGCCAGCAACTGTGATTTTTGTTGTGCCTAAAACGTTCAACATTAATTCTTTAATGAATTGTTTAAAAAATTTAACATTATCTTCAAAATCCCAGTATGATGCGTACCATTCAACTTGTGTAAATTCTTGCAAGTGGGTTGGATCCATGCCTTCGTTGCGGAAGTCCTTGCCCAATTCAAACACTTTGTCAAAACCAGCACAGTTAACCATTTTAAGCCATGTTTCAGTTGCAATGCGCAAATTGCAGTCCAAATCAAGAGCGTTGTGATGTGTGAAAAATGGTTTTGCACTTGCCCCACTAACATTCACTTGTAAAACTGGTGTTTCAACTTCAAAAAAGCCGTTCTTTTCAAGGTAATTTCTAACAAAAGAAACTGCTTTGCTGCGTGTGATAAACACTTGGCGAGATTGTTCGTTGGAAATAATATCCAAATATCTTTGGCGATAGCGTGATTCCATGTCAACAAGGCCGTGGAATTTTTCTGGAAGGCCACGAAGCGCTTTTGAAAGCAACTCAAAACTTTCAACTTGAACAGTTAACTCTCCTGTTTGTGTGCGGATAAGTTCGCCATGCACGCCAACAAAGTCGCCAATGTCGCAAAATTCTTTAAACTTTGCAAGAGCTTCTGCCCCAACAATGTTAAAGTTAAGGCTGATTTGCACGCTTGTGCGAAGAGGTTTTGTTGCGTCGATGTCGTGATTGTCGCCAATAGCATACAAACGCGCAAAAATCAACTTGCCAAATGTGCGCTTAAAAATCATACGCCCAGCAATGCTAACTTTTGTGCCAAGTTCATATTTTTCCAAATCGTGAATTTCGTGGGTTTTTTCAAATTTTGCTTTGTAAGCTTTTTCGCCCATACTTTCAAGTTTTTTAACCTTTTCCACCTTAATGTCAAATTCACTCATTTGATTGATGTTGTTATTGTCCATATTTTCTCCTAAATTTATGTTTTGATTATACACTCCACAGCTCAAATTGTCAATTAATATATTTTTAGATTTAAAAATTTTAAAATCAAGCAAATGATTGTTTAACAAAAAAATAGACACTCTAATGTCTATTTTTTATTAATTACTTATCTTTAAAATTACTTTTTAAAGATAGGTTTGATTACAACATGGCGTTTTTCGCCTTCGCCAGTTGATTCAGTTGTAACATCATCGCGGCCTTGCAAAGTTGTGTGAACAATGCGTCTATCGTAAGCATTCATTGGATCCATGTGAATGTTTCGTTCAATTTTGATTGCTTGTTCCGCAATTTTGTTTGCCAAATCGATGATAGATTGATTGCGATTTTGTTTGTATCCATCAATGTCAACATACAAACGCACAGCGCCTTCGCCTTTGGTTTTGATGCCAGAAAGCAACATTTGAATTGCTTGCATGTTTTCGCCATGATAGCCAATGAGTTTGCCAAGTTTTTCGCCTTTAATGCTAAAACTTACTTCATTTTCGCCAGCAGTGCACTCAACAGTTGCGTTTTCGTCCACCAAGCGTGCAAGCCCAGTTAAAAACTCAACGCCACGTGCTTGCAAGCGAGTTGAATCAACAATCTTGCGCTTTTTTTCTTGCACAGGTTCTGCAACTTCAACTTGTTCCGCGCTTTCTTCTTGTTTTGGTTGTTCAATTTCAGTTGTTTGAACTTGTTCAACCTTTGGTTCTTCCTTTGGTTCTCCCCAAGAAAGAATAACTTTTGCTTTTTTGAAAAGACCGCCTTCTTCCACAACTTTAACGCTAACATCTTCGCGTTTCATTCCACATTCAAGCAGTCCGTTTTGAATAGCAATTTCCACACTTTTGCCAGTTGCTTCAATTTGCATATTTCCTCCTTAACCCGTTAGGTTTTTGTAATATTTTTTGATTTCCATTTTAAAGCGTTGAAGCAAAAACACAAATCTTTTTCAACACCATTAAAATGTTGGTTATTTTTTGTAATTTCTGCTGTATTCAACAACTTCGATATGTTTTTTTGGTATCAAAATATCTTCGCCTTTTTTGCTTTTTCTTCTAAAAATCAACGTTAAGATTGTTGTGATGATTGAAGAAACAATTGAGTTTGTGATGATGTACAATGTGAACACCACGTTTGAAGAAAGCACAAACGCAATCATCGAAAGTGGGATAACTGCCATCATAACTTTGTTCATAGTGTTGAGTTTTTGACCCTTTGGCGCAAGGATTTTTGCACTTAAAAATTGTGTTAAAAATGATACAGCAACAGCAATAACAATCAAAACATAACAACCGTTGTTGTCCTTTTTGCCGTCCAAAATTGTTGCAGTAATAACATCATAACGTGCTTTTGCTTGTTCTTTTGCGCTTCCTTCAAGCCCTTGATGTTTTGCATAATCTTCAAAGTCTACAAACTGGCTGGTGTTGGTGTCTGCCTTCCAAACATTTTTAACCCAAAACCAATTGTTTTTGTCTTTAAACGACTCATATTCCTTTTCAACTTGTGCTTTGATGTAAACATTTTCGTCGTTATTGTACAAAGCCTTGTCAAGTTCTGTGTCGGTGTTCCAGTCTTCAACTGCTTGAACATAAGCACTGTCCAATTGTTTGTAAGTGGTGTTGATCTTTTCGTTACCATATGAACGAATGCTGCCATACAAACTAAAGAACACAACCAATGTCAAAACAAGTGGCAAAAGCAAACTCAAGCACATGCCCCCAACATTCAAGTTGTATTTTTTGTAAAGTTTGGCAGTTTCTTGGTTGATTTTTTCTCTATCGCCAGCGTATTTTTTATTGATTGCATCAATTTCTGGTTGCATTGCAGCCATACTGCGTTGTTGTTTGCTTGATGCCACACGTTGCATAATGTCCAGCGGCGACAAAATGAGTTTTAAGCAAATTGTAAACACAACAATTGTCCAGCCATAATTAACCAGCCATTTGGCAAAAAAGTCAATTATGTTTGTCCACATGTCTGCTTTTAAAAACATTGTGTTATTTAACATTTCCATTTATAATTTCCCATTAAATTTAATTTAGGCAAGTCCAACCCTGCCTTGTGGTTTGGCGTGCATCTAGCCAATCTTTTGATGGTTAAAATTCCACCCCAGATTGCACCAAAATTTAAAATACTATCCCAACCATACTTGCTGCAAGTTGGAATATAATTGCACTTTCCGCCAGTTGTTGCGTGGCGAATGAGTGCACGATAAACCCCAATCAACGCCAAAAATATGGCAGTTAACGGAAAACAAACAATATAGTAAACCCAAAACAAAAAGTTAAGCATTTTTATCTTCCGTTTGTGGTTTTGTGCTTGTTTGGTTCATCTTTTTAAGCAAATACAAAAGTTCAGTTTCAATTTCCAAACTTGATTTGTCCTTTGCTGCTTCTTTAGCAGTGATAACATAATTTCTGTTTGCAAATTTGTTAATATTTAGCCTGCACGCTTCACTTATGATGCGCTTAACACGACTGCGCACCACACTGTTGCCAACTTGTTTGCTAACCGAGATACCAATCTTGGGCATTTTGCGCCAAGATTTTGTGCTGTGAACATAAAAACTTGTGCTGTGAGCAATTTCTCCCTTTTTGTAAACATAGTTGAACTCTTTTCGCTTTTTAAGCCTATTTTCTTTTTGTAGCATAAAATGCCCCTATCTTGCCCAGCAAAAAGCAAGGCAAATCAAATTTAAATTTTTATTTTGCAACTTTGTTTAATCAAAAACATTTTGCAAACTTTAAGGCATTATTTTGTTAATTCTTTTTTGCCTTTGTTTCTGCGTCTTTTCAAAACTTTGCGTCCTGACAAAGATTTCATTCTAGCTCTAAAACCGTGCACCTTGCTGCGTTGTTTTTTCTTAGGTTGGAAAGTTTGTTTCATATCGTCCTCCTTAAAATTTTAAGTTTGCATTAAAATGCAAATTTGTTTCGCTCAACATTTTTGCCAGTTCGACAGCAAAAAATCAAGCGTTTTTAATAGGTTAAAGTCCAGGCAAAACGCCTTTCAGAACAAATTAAACCACATTTTTAAACAAAATAAAAAAGCAGTTTGTTTTTAGATAACATCTAAAACGGAAAATCCTATTGAACCCAATATAACAAAAAAAACAACCAATGTCAAGAAATTAATTCTTTCAATTGTTTGTTTTTAATATTTAAACATTTTTGTGTTAAGTCTGTTTAACCTTTCAAGCCGCGTGATTGTCTATCCATATCTTCTCGTCAAAACTCTCGCTTTTGCGGATTTGCTTATCGCAAACTCTCGCCTTTTGCTCGGTTTTTCCTCTTTCCCTTCCACAAACAAGTTGTGGTGGGAACCCTGCGTTGTTGAAGATTTCTTGCTCTTAAATTAACTTATGTATTTTTTTTTGTTAACCTTTCAAGCCACGTGATTGTCTATCCATATCTTCTCGTCGCAATTGTCGCTATTGCTAGTTTGCTATTCGCAAACATAAGCCTTTTGCTCCATCGCTCCTCATCCCACAAAATCTCACGCTTTTGCGGGAGCCCTGCGTTGTTGAAGATTTATTACTCTTAAATTAACTTATGTATTTTTTTTGTTAACCTTTCAAGCCGCGTGATTGTCTATCCATATCTTCAACAACGATGTCGTAAATTTCACCAAGAGTGCGGCAATATTTAAGCACGTCCCAAGGTTCGTTGGTGTGGAAGTGAATTTTGATTGTTTCACTATATTTGCCCAAACCATCGCCAACTGCGATAAGGCAATCACCTTTGAAATTTTTCAAAAAATAATCTCTAATTTTTTCTTCTTCCAAATTTTCGCCAGAAATTAAAAGTTGTGTATCATATCTAAATTCGATCATAAAAAACTCCTAAAAAACATTTTTATGCTTTTATTATGAAATAAAGTAAAAAAAAAGTAAAGCGTTTTGCGCCTTAACTTATTTTTAACACAAGATGGGCAAGCCTATCTTCCAACAAAAGTTTGCCATTGTTTTTAACAATAATATTTATTGCATTTGTGTTGTTTTTTTCAATGTTAAACTTCAAATATTGCACATTTTTTTGTTTAAATATTTTAACCATCTCTGCAAACAAATATGAGCCATATCCGTTGCTGCGGTGCTCTGGATTGATAAAAACATAAATATTGTTATCCTTTGCATTAAAATCAACTGTTGCGTAGCCCAATTGGTCAACATCGTTTTGCAAAAGGTAAGTTTCAATTTGCTTTTCGCCAGTTTGCTTTCTAACTATTTTAAAATTCATACTTCTCCCCCTTGTCAACCAAATGCAAATTGTTGTTGTCAACAAATTCTCTAAACGACTCAACTTTGTTGTAATATTCGTTAAAAAAGTCCATATTAATTAACCCATTGTTTTTGCACGTTTCAACCACTTTTTGCACAAGCACAACAAGTTCATCATCACTAAAAATTCTGCTTTTGTCTTTAAAAATCACTTCACTTTGGTTGGTTGAATTCCAATCTTTGTCCCAAATAGGTTTTACAGTAAAATCAGCGTTTAAATTGTGTAAAATAAAGTAGGAATAAGTTTTAACATAGTCCACTCTGGTAACTTCCATATCAAACTCATATTTCTTTTTCAAATCTTTAATTGCATCAAAACTTAAATGGTCAATATTGTTAAGGTCATTTAAATAATGCATTTTTAAAACATTAAACCTGTGCAACCCGTTTGAAGAAACAACAAACTTTTTGTTGTCACATTGAATCAAACACATTGTGTCTTCTTTGCAAACTCTTTTCATTTTGGCCAAAAATTCATCTTTGTCCATTTCAAGCATGCCAATTGATCTTCTTTGATATCCAGTGCCTTGTTCATCAAAAAAGTAATTCATGTTTTTGCAAAGGTCGTTTTCAAGGTTATAACACATGTAATCAAACCCCAAAATGTTGGCAACAGAAACTTTTTTAATCTCTCTTTCTCCTGTTATGCAGCAAAAATAAAGGATTGGATTAATTTCTTCCTTTGTTTTAATTTTAAACTTTATGTTTGGATTATATTTGTTTTTGTTAAAAAAGTTTTCAACCACTTTACTCATAAAAAAATTATAATATTTTAACATTTGTTTGTCAATATTTAAGACAAAAAAACACCCTATTAAACAATAAATAACTAATAATTTAAAAAAAATAAATATAATATTATTATATTTAAAGTGAAAACTCGCAACTCTTGACAAGTCAACCAAAGTGTGTTATTATATTAACAGAATCCCTTTCGACCATTCCGGATTTGTTTATATGGGAATATTGAAAAATCTTCTTATGAATGGCATTAATAATGCAATAAAATTTTGCTGTGTTATTATTGCCTGTGCACTCAATGTGCAAATTTAAGAAGGTTTTTTTGTTAACCATTGCTTGCATAGAACAAAACAGCAACAAAAAAGGAGAATTTAAATGAAAGTTATTATTGGAACACAAAATCCAGGCAAAATTGAAGGGGCTCGCCGTGCCTTAACTCAATTTTTTGATGATGTTGAAATTGTTGGTGTAAAAGTGCCTTCACAAGTGGCAGACCAACCTGTTAATCGCGACACTTTTTTAGGTGCGGACAATCGCGTTAAAAATCTTATTGAATACGCAAAACAAAACAACTTAAAAGCAGACCTTTTTATGGCTGTAGAATCTGGAATAACAAACGAACTAGGCAGTTGGTTAATCACAAATATTGCTGTTGTGGCTGACGCGTGTGGACACAAAAGTGTTGGCACAAGTGCAAGTTTCCCTGTCCCTAAAAAATATGTTAATGATATCATCAGTTTAACTTTGGGCACAGTTATGGACGGCATTTTTGAAAAAACAGACTTGCGCAGCAGCACTGGCGGAATTGGCTTGTTAACCCACGAAAATATCACCCGCATTGATTTAAACTATCAAGCATTCACCATGGCATTAACAAGTTTTGTTAATGACGATATTTGGCAAGACCAATTAGATTAATTTATAAAAAACCTTCTTAAAATTTAACAAAAAGTGAACAAAAAAGTCAGCACATTATGCTGGCTTTTTTATTGTGTTTATATTCAATTTATTGTCAATACCCCAAAACTCAACTTTCTTAAAATTTAATACATTCAAATTTAACCGTGGGTTCAAATCTTTAAATCTTGTAAATTTAAAATATAGGGGCCCCCATAAAACGAATGTTTTAAAGGGGAAACGAGAAAGCCAAGCAAAAGTGCAACACTTTGTGTTTTTTGTTAAAAACACAAGTTGCATAAGCTTGCGCTTTCGAGTAGTGGTGCGGTTAACAGGATTTGAACCTGCAAGAGATTGCTCTCACTAGTACCTGAAACTAGCGCGTCTGCCATTCCGCCATAACCGCATATAAATAATATTAAGATAAGAAATAAACTAGTTCAACAGTTGTCAGCGCTAGTTTTTTTAGGGCTCCCACAAAGGTTAACGCAGTGCCTTTGAAGGGATTAAGGAGCAATGGAGCAAAAGGCTTATGTTTGTGAATAACAAACTAGCAATTGCAACAATTGCGACGAGCGTCTGCCATTCCGCCATAACCGCATATAAAAAATATTAAGATAAGAGATAAACTAATTCAACAATTGTCAGCGCTAGTTAATCAACAAACTTGCCGTGTAAATTTATTATACCATATTTTTTGATTATTGAAAATAGAATAAGCAAATTTTTTAATTTAAAATTTTACTCTGTTTGGACAAGTTTTGTTTTATGCCCACTAAATTTTTATTGTTTAAAAAGTTTTTCATTTAATAAAGTGCAACAAAAAAGGCTAACAAAAGTTAGCCTTTTTTTACAAGGATTTTATTTTTGTCTTGCCAAATAAGCGTCTGCACCGCCGCAAGCAACAGCCAACAACATAAGATAGTTGCCAGCGCTTGCGATAGTTTTGCCCTCAACAACTCCACCAAACGCAACGGATGTGAATTTGCCAGCAACAACAAAACCGCAAATAAATGCAACGATAGCAAGAGCAACGAGTGCAATGCTTAATATTGTGTTAACAAGTTTAAATCTAAAGCCAAACATTCTCAAAACTGCAAAAACAATAATTGCTGCACTTACAACAACTGCCAAGAAATACATCCAGCAGAAAAGCCCAGTAACAAAACCCGCATCATCACTATTTTTCAAATAAATGAGTGAATTTGCACCATTAGACAAATCTGTTGAAGTTTCACCTTTAAAAGCTGCTGTTATAACATCAACACCTTTAATGTGGCTTGCGCTTGTGCTACCCAAAACTGTAGTTTTAGATGTGAACACAGGCATAAACAATGTGCAAACTGTAACAACAGCCAACACAATCACAACAATAGCCAACACAAGGTTAAGCATATTCTTTTTTGATTTTTTCTTTGCCATTTTTCCTCTCCTTTTCTTTTTTTATGTTACTGGTTTTTTATCTTTAAAGTCAAGCAAAAATTAATGTTTTCAAAAATAGATATTTTACATTTTTTAATGTTTTGTCGATTTTATTATTCATCAAAATTGAGTGTGTATTGTTTGACCAAAATATTATACATATCACTCTTTAATTAAACAACTTAAAATTTTGCAATACTATGTCAAATAAAAGTATACTATAAAAATTGTTTGCATTTATTTGTTGTTAGCAACTTTATTTTGAAAGCGCTTTTTATCAAAAACAAAATTAACAAAAATTTTTTATTTTACAAACTGTTTTCGTCTTCAATATTTTGAGAATTTTCCATTTGTTCAAAGGTTTTCAAAACTTGTTTTGCTTGTTCTCTTGTGCAATATGTCAACCCAGATGGTTGGTAACAAAATTGCCAACACTTTGAATTTTTGTCAAAATGTGAACAAATTGTTTTATATGATAAATTAATAATTTCTTCATTGTCGCTATGTTCCAACAATTGACCACCCACAACAACAAACGCCTTAACTTCTCGGTTAAAAATGCTTGTTTTTTGTTTTAAAGTTAGATAATCTTTCACACTAAGTTTTTTATCAATATTTTGTTTTATTTGGCTATTTGTCATATGTGATTTGTTGTCCCACACATCCCAAAGTAAAACATAATCAGAATTATCAAATTCATCATCAAGAATAGAAATTCTGTTATATCCTTTCAATTTGTTGAAATTTTTATCAATGTCTCGATTGCGAACTTCAATTGTTACCAATGCACCATTTTTGTTGTAAACAATCCAACAGTTTTTGTTAATTTTAAGCATATTAAATCCACCTTTACACATCTAATGTAACATTTTTAAATCTAAAAGTCAATAGTAATTGTCTTTGCCAAACACACCCAAATTTGCTCATAAAAACGAAAAGAGCAAATACACACAAAACATCACCTTTCACTTTACAAACAAAAAAATTTAAATTATAATTGATTTGGTTTAAATTAAATGTGTTAAAACATTTTAGATGTTTAGGTTTGGTTTAAACTTACTTTTATCAGTCTTATGCAGAGATGTCGGAGTGGTTGAACGTGTCGCTCTCGAAAAGCGATAAGGTGAAAGCCTTCGGGGGTTCAAATCCCCCTCTCTGCGCCAGCGTCAAAACTCTCGCTTTTGCGGATTTGCTATTCGCAAATGCTCGCTTGTTGCTCGATTTTTCCTTAATCCCACTGCAACAAGTAGCAGCGTGAGCCCTTTTTTATTACAAAGCGCAAGTTTTAGCAACTTGTGTTTTTATTAGAAAAACAAAGTGTTGCACTTTTATTTGGCTTTTTCGTCTCACTATTAATGGAAGTGTGTTTACCTTTGTTTTAACCCACGTTTTTGTCATCCTGAGCGAGCAAAGTGAGCCGAAGGATCTCTAAACCAAAAGTAAGCATTTTTGTTCACCCCTATTTGTTTGTAACACACTCAAAACAATTTAAAGTTTTCCACATAAAACAACAATTTTTGTGGATAACTATTATTTAAAAATAAGCATTAATTTAATGCAAAGTTTGCCTTTTATTTTAGTTAAAAAGAACAAACAAAATTTGATTGTTTGTAAAACATAAAAGCATTTAAATATTTGCGATTTTTAGTTTAAAACAAGATATTTTTATTTGCCAATTTTCCTAAATTTGCATAAAAAACTACGGACAAAATCCGTGGAATTTTTTTGTTTTTTTTGTTGAAAAATTATTGCCTTATTTGCCTTAATTATCTTGATTTTACTGGCAAAATAAGGAATGTGAAATCTTCACCTTCGCATGGTGTGATAATGCAAGGTTGGATTGCGCTGTTCAGTTTGATTTTAACATAAGGATTGTCAATCACACGCAAGCAATCGCTGAAATATTTTGAGTTGAAAGAGATGTTAAGGTCATTACCCTTCACCCCAACTGTAATATTCTCTTTTGTGTTGCCAATTTCACTGTTTGAAGTGAGCATCAAATTCTTTTCCTTGATGTCAAATTTAACCAAATTGTTTTTGTCAATTCGGCTCAAAACACTGGCGCGGTCAATAGCGTCTTCAAGTTGAGATTTGTTGATTGTAACAACAGTGCCAAAATCTTTTGGAACAATTTGTTTGTAGTTAATAAATTGACCGTCAATCAAGTGATTGATGATAATTGTATCTCCCAAATCAACCATAATATTGTTTGAGTGAACATAAACTTTAACAGTGCCTTCACTGTCAAGCATGCGGATAATTTCATACAAATTTTTGCCAGGAATGATGATTTTAAACTCATCAGTTGAAGCAACCAATTGTTTGTTGGCAATAGAAAGGCGGCAACCATCAACTGCAACGGCGCGAATATTTGTGCCAGTTGTTTCAATCAAAATACCCTTCAAAATTGGGCGGCTGTCATCTTGTGCAACAGCGTAATAAACGTTGTTTATAAGAGTGCGGAAATCTTCTTTGTTGATTTCAAAATAATTTTTCTTTTCAACTTCTTTCAAACTAGGAAATTCGTTAACGTCCATGCATTGCAAAACGCCTTCACTATCTGTATAAGAAATTTTAAGTTGATTGCGTTCATTAAGTTCGCATTCAATTTGTTCGTTTGTTAACTTTTTGATGTATTCACCAAACAATCTGCCAGGAACAACAGTTTCACCTGCACTCGCAACTTCTGCACGGATTGTTTTTTCAATACTAATTTCAAGGTCGGTTGCTGATAACACAAGTTTGTTATCTTCGCACACCATTTTGATACCTTCCAAAATTTGACTTGTTGTTTTGCCACTGATAGCTTTAGACACAACACTAATAGCTTCGCTTAATTCAAGCCCATCACATCTAAACTGCATAAATTCTCCTTTTATCGTGCCAAAACCGTTTGAAATTCAAGTTTTTATATCTAAAGATATAACCCCTTAAACTCAAATTTGTTGCGAGTTTTAAGCCGTAATTTCAATACCAACATATTAGCAAACAAAAGCAAATATGTCAACCAAAAATGTCATTAAATGTCGAAAATTTTTTGCTATATTTACTTATAATTAACTTAATTTTTAGAGTATCACACACTCACGCACAGACGCTGTTTTTTATAAAAATTTTTAAGTTTTTTGGTAGTGATTTTTTTATTAGGCGATGTGTAAATGTGGATAACTTTGCCCTACCACAACATTTAGTGCGTTTCGACAAGAAACAACAAAATATTCCACAATTTTTTTCCACAATTTGTGTGCACAACTATGTGAAGAAAGATGTGTATAACAAAAAAACCTATGTGGACAACCCTTAAAAACCCCTATTTTTTCGGGGAAAATCGGCATTTTGAGCTATTTTCTTTTAAGTTGACTTTAAATCAAATTCACAGGCGAGCGGGAACTAAAAGCAAGTTTAATTTAAATAATAAATAGCAAAAATCCAACATTTTCAAAAAATCAAACAAAACGAAAAGTAGAAACTAAACGCTTTTTTATTCTTCCAATCAATAGTCGCTTTTATTTTCTTTAAAGTTGACTTTAAATCAAAAACGCGCAAACTCTTTTTATTTGTTACTTATCTTAAACAAATATTAAATTTTAAGTTTATTATAAAAAAAGTATACGCGCGCAAACTTAAACAAAGTTTTATCTTATTATATATACGAGTACGCGCGCGAACATATTTTTAAGTTAACTTTAAAATTAATAATACAAACCTAAAGTTTAATTTTAACTTAATATTTTAAGTTTAACTTTTAATTTAATTTTTATATCGCTCGCAACTATAAAACAAATATTAAATAAAGAAATTGAATTTATTTGGCAGATTTAAATAAAAAACTTGACATGTTGATTTTTAACTTTTGGCGCAGTTCTAATTAAAATAACAAAAAAACAGCAACTCAAATAACAAATCAAATAAAACTTGATGATTGACTTTTTAATTAATATATAGTATAATAAAAGCATAGGAGAAAAATTATGTTTTTGCTAGACCAATGGAAAAAAGTTTTAAATCGATTGGAAACAGAAGTAACAGCAGTCACATTTGACTTGTGGATAAACACTTTAACTCCAATCCAATATGCAAATGATGAACTTATATTGATGGCTCCAAGTGTAACCGCAAAAAATCAAGTTAATCAACCGGGAATATTTGACAAAATCACAAAATGTGTTAGGGAAGAATTTAATTCATACACTTTTGTTCGTGTTACAGAAAAGCAAGAATATGAAGAGAACATAAGAAAACAAGAACAAGAACTTGAAAAGATTATGTCCAATGTAACAAACTTAAAATCAAAGTTTAATCCAAAATACACTTTTGATGCATTTGTTGTGGGCAAGTCAAACCAAGTGGTGTGTGCAGCAATGCAAAATGTTGCAGAACACCCAAGTGAAAAATTTAATCCTCTGTTTATTTATGGTGGAGTTGGGCTTGGCAAAACTCACCTTCTCCACGCTGTTGGCAATTATCTCAACGAACATAGGCCAGACCTTAACGTTTTGTATGTTACTTGTGAAAAGTTTACAAATGATTATGTAGATTCAATTCGCAAAGGCAAAGACAATTCCAACAACGATTTTAGAGAAAAGTATCGTAACGTAGACGTTTTGATGATTGATGACATTCAGTTTATCAGCAACAAAATGGGTATTCAGGAAGAATTCTTCCATACATTCAATGATTTATATCAAAACAACAAACAAATTATTATTGCTTCCGACCGTTCTCCAAAAGAGATGACTGCGTTGGAAGAAAGATTGCGCAGCCGTTTTAGTTCTGGTTTGATTCAAGATATTCAAGAACCAGATTACGAAACCAAAGTTGCAATCATAAAAAAGAAATGCAGTCAGGAAGGTTATCTTGTTGACGAAGATGTTGTAGATTTTATTGCATTAAAAACTGGCACAAATATTCGTGAGATGGAAGGCATCTTGAGTAAAGTTGTTTTCTATAGCGGGCTCATTGGCAAAACTCATGCAAGCATGGAAGACGCCAAGGAAGCACTTAAAGATTATGTTGAAGAAGAAAAAACAAATTTGAACGCAGACAAAATTATGAACACTTGTTGTGACTTCTTTAAAATAAGCAAAGAAGATTTGATTGGCAAAAAGAAAAATAAAGAAATTGTTGAACCAAGGCAACTTTGCATTTATCTTATTAACGACATGTTAAACATTCCGCTCACTGCAATTGGAGATTTGTTTGGTGGCAGAGATCACACAACAATCATGCATGCAAGGGATAAAATTAGCAATCAAATTAAAGTTAATCCACATGTTAAAACATTGGTTAATGATATTCGTAGCAGACTTTTGAAATATTAAAATCCAAAAATTAATTTAAATTTACATAAAAAGCATAAAAAAGCAGGCAATTAAGCCTGTTTTTTTTGTTTCTTTTAATTTTTTTAATTTAATTTTTATTTTATCATCTCACAATTTTTTAAAGTTTTTTTATTTTTCAAAAAAATTCATTCAGCCTTTAAACAAAATTTGTAATTAATTACACTTTTGTTCCATTTTTAATTTCAATAATATTTGCCTTAAAGTTTATCCTTGGCAAAGCCGTACAAGTAATTAGTGTTTGATATTGCTTTGTTAAATTCAACAATCTGTTTTGCCTTTCATCATCAAGTTCACTCAAAACATCATCAAGCAAAAGCACTGGATATTCACCAATCTCTTGTTTAATAACTTCCATAAGGGAAAGTTTAATAACCAGAGCAACAGTTCGTTGTTGACCTTGGCTGGCAAATTGACGACAATCCAAATCATTAATTTTAAAAATCATATCATCACGGTGTGGTCCAACACAAGTGTAACCCAATTCCAATTCCTTGTTCAAACTTTTGTCAAATTGATTTTGCAAGTCTTGTTTTATTGTCATGCCCTCTGATTTTTTGTAACTGTATTCAATATCCAAATTTTCATCAATTGTTATTATTTTGTGTATATTTTTTGCAAAAATTTTTAATTTTTCTATAAATTGAATGCGTTTTTCAATTATTTTTTCAGCTATTTCAATTAATTGTGGAGTAAATAATTTTAATTGCTCAATTTTTGTTTGTGCAGAATTTAAACTTTTAAGTATTGCATTGCGTTGTTTTAAAACCTTATCATACCTTAACAAATTGTATAAATATGTTTTGTCAAATTGACTTATTGAAACATCCAAAAAATTACGCCTATCTTCTGGCACTTCCTTTACCAATTTCATTTCGTCTGGGCTAAAGTAAACAACCGATAATATACCAACAAGTTCTGTTAATTTTAAAATGTTAAGATTGTTGATTTTGATTGCTTTTTTGTTTGATTTATCCAAATACATTTTTATGTTTTTGTTTCCGGCGTTTGTTACAAAATCAACTTCAATTTTTGCTCGCTCTTGTTCAAACTTTATTAACTGTTTTTCTTTGCTGTTTTTTGGACTTTTACCCACACTCAACAAATACAAACTTTCCAACATGTTTGTTTTGCCCTGTGCATTTTTGCCAACAACAAAATTAACACCATCATCAAATTCAATGCTGGCAGAAGAATAATTTCTAAAGTTGACCAATTCAAGTTTGTTTATTTTCATTTTAAAAATTATATATATTTGAATTAAATTTGTCAATATTTTTAAAAAATTGAATTTGTTTCATTGTGTTTTATAGAATATTGCACGTAAATTTAAAAATTAATTTATTTTTTAGCAACATCAATATTTTAATTGTTTAAATTTTAAACGTATTAAAAGTGTTGCTCTCGCGCGCACGCGCGCGCATACGCGCGTACGCGTATATATAATGAAAGAAAACTCAAAAAATTAAATTGAGTTTTTGATGTTTTTAATGATATGAAAAGTTAAAAAAAAGGAAATTAATTTTCCTTTTTTATAAAATAGGTTTTAATTTTGGCAAATTTTTATCTCTTGGATATTGTTTTGGTGTTGATTTAATTTTTTTAACAACAATTATGTTTCTTTCACCTTCATTGTTTGGCAAATCAAAATGTAATGTTTTAACATATTCTCCACCCAAAACTGTCATTGCGTTTTTTGCCTCGTCAATTTCTTCTTTAAAATTGCTGCCTTTAAAAGCCAACACAATTCCACCAATTTTTACAAGTGGCATAAGATATTCCAAAAGAGTGTTTAATTTTGCAACTGCGCGCGCCACGGCAACATCAAATTTTTCTCTATTTGTTTTTGCAAAATCTTCTGCTCTGGCATGAATATTTGTTGATTCAATTTTTAATTCTTGAGTCAACTCATTCAAAAAATTTATTCTCTTATTAAGGCTGTCAACCATAGTTAAATTTACATCTGGTCTAACAATTTTTATTGGCAAACTAGGGAAGCCAGCACCTGTTCCAACATCAACGATTTTAGAGTTTTGTTTAATTTCATAAACTGGCAAAATGCTATCCAAAAAGTGTTTATTAAAAACTTGTTCTCTTTCCGTTATTGCAGTTAGGTTAACTTTTTCATTATATGAAACAAGTTTTTCAAAATATTTTTGAAAAGTTTTTTCATTATTTTTTATTAAATTAATTTGATTATTTATTTCCATAATTTGTTATAATATTTTTTTATTTTTTTGCTTAAAAATTCTTAAAAAATGCCTATTTTTAAGTATTTTATCCATATATTTTAATTATTTATTTAATTTTTATTTAAATATTTTAATATTTGTTTTAATTAATTTTTTTTAAAATTTAAATATAATTTTTTAATTTTAAATAAACCAATAAAACATTAATATCTGCAGGACTAACACCATCGATTCTTTTTGCTTGACCAAGTGTTGCTGGGCTAAATTTATTTAATTTTTGCCTTGCCTCCAAACGTAGGCCGGCAATTTCACCATAATCAATTTTTGGCAAAGGTAAGTTTTCAGTTTTCTTTTGCTTTTCAATTAATTCCTTTTCCTGTTTAATATACCCTTCATATTTGATTTCAGTGTTAATATATTCCAAAACATTATGAGGGATATCCTTAAATAAATTGAACTCATTTTTAACATCAAAAATTGTTATATTGTTGCGTTTAATAACATCCTTTAATGTTAACCCAGACTTTGGCAAATTTTCATTTTTACTTTCAAACAAAACTTTAAGTTTTTCAGGATTACACATAGTGTTAAGTTCTTTTTCAACTTGCTTAATTTGATTTAATTTTTCAGTAAATATTTTGTACTGTTTATTGTTCACCAAGCCTAATTGGTGTCCCAATTCAGTTAGGCGGATATCACAGTTGTCTTGCCTTAAAATTAGCCTATATTCGGCTCGGCTGGTCATCATTCTATAAGGTTCAACAATGTCTTTGGTAACCAAATCATCAATCAAAACCCCGATATAAGCTTGATCTCGTCCCAAAACAAAGGCTGGTTCGTTGTCTATATATTTTTTTGCGTTTATTCCAGCAATCAAGCCCTGTGCACCTGCTTCTTCATAACCACTTGTTCCATTAATTTGCCCAGCAAAGAAAAGTCCACTCACTTTTTTGCTTTCCAAATTGTTTTTAAGTTCGGTTGCGTTTATGCAATCATATTCTATAGCATAAGCAAAGCGCATTATTTTAACTTTTTCAAAGCCAGGGATTAAACTATACATTTTTCTTTGAACATCGGCGGGCATGCTGCTAGATATACCTTGAACATATATTTCATCAGTGCTTGCACTTTCTGGTTCCAAAAACAATTGATGACGTTCCTTATCTGCAAAGCGCATAATTTTATCTTCAATGCTAGGGCAATATCTTGGTCCAATACCATGAATTTTTCCAGAATATAGTGGTGCACGATCAATATTTGCGCGTATACAATCATGCATTTCTTTTGAAGTATAACCAAGGTAACAAGGTATTTTATTTTTAACTCTCTTCCCAGTAGAACTAAAGCTAACGTCTAGTTCATCGCCTGGTTGTATCTCAAATTTTGAGAAATCGATACTTTTTTTGTCCACACGCGCAGGTGTTCCAGTTTTGAAACGTCTAATTTCAATGCCTAAATCCATTAAAGATTTTGTAAGCATTGTGCTTGGTTCAAATCCATTTGGTCCAGTAAATTTTGTAAAATCACCAATGATTATTCTGCTATTCAAATAAACACCTGTTGCAACAACCACAGCAGAACATTTAAAAACTTCTCCCATGCTGGTTTTAACTCCAACCACTTTGTTATTTTCAACTATAATTTCTGCCACTTCACATTGCAAAACATCAAGATTTTTTTGATGTTCAATAGTTCTTTTCATTTCGGTGTGATAAACAACTTTGTCAACTTGAGCACGTAATGATTGCACAGCTGGACCTTTTCCAGAGTTCAACATACGCAATTGAAGCATGGATTTGTCTGCATTTTTACCCATTTCTCCACCAAGAGCATCAATTTCGCCAGCCAATTGACCTTTTGCTGTGCCTCCAACACTAGGATTGCATGCCAAAAAAGCAATGCTATCCAAATTTAAAGTTGTTAAAAGTGTCTTTTTGCCAAGGCGTGAAAGAGCAAGACATGCTTCACTTCCAGCATGTCCACTTCCAATAACAACTGCATCATATTCGTTTACAAAATTTTCTATCATATATAACCTGTGTATTATATCACAAAATGACACTTTTTCAATAATTTTTTTTAATTTTAACTGCAAAATTATTGTTTTTCAGCACTTTTTATTTACCCAAACAGAATTTACTAAATATTTTGTCTATAATAGCTTCACTGCTTGTTGTCCCGCTAACTTCTCCCAAATCGAGCCATGCAGATTTTAGTTCAGAGCTAATTATATCAACTGTAGTAAGATCAAAGATATTGATAACGTTATTTATGTGAGTTAATGCTTTGTTAATACAATCAATATGTCTTATATTTGTTAAACAAAAGCCATAACCGACAGTTTTATCCCCCAAAGCTAGTTCAAAAATCTTTTCTTTAAGTGTTTGAATGTTTTCTCCAGTTTGGGCACTTACACACAAATATTCTTCTTTGTTTGATGGCACAAATAAATCACTTTTGTTAAAGATTTTGATATTTGGTTTATTTGTAACCAAAGAGTTGATGTTGTCCTTATCGCTTACAAGCAATACAATATCAGCATCTTCCAAAATTTGTTTTGCTCTTGATATGCCAATTTGTTCAACTATGTCATTACTTTCATGAATTCCTGCCGTGTCAAATAGTTTAAAAATAATGCCATTAAATTCATAACTTGCTTCAACCACATCTCTTGTTGTCCCTGCAATATTAGTAACAATAGCTTTGTCAGAATTTGTTAGCGCATTCAAAATACTAGATTTTCCAACATTTGGCGCCCCAACAATTGCCACATTTACGCCATTCTTTATTTTAAGTCCGGTTTTGCTATCTTTGATTAAATTTTTCAAGTTTAATTGCAAGTTTGTCAACTTTGTTTTTAAGTCTTTTGTTTCTTCAGCAGTGTATTCATACTCAGGATAATCTATTTTTGCTTCAAGTTCAGCAATTACATCTGTTAAAATGTTTTGATAATTAACTATTTTTTCTTTTAAAGAACCTTGCAGCAAATTACTTGCCTGTTTTGCCTGCAATTCACTTTCAGCATTAATTATGTCCATTATCCCTTCCGCTTGGTCAATACTTAATTTTCCGTTTATAAATGCTCGTTTGCTAAATTCTCCCGGTGTAGCCATTTTTGCGCCATATTCAATGCATTGTTCAATTATTTTTTGCGCCAGATAATAACCACCATGAGATTGAATCTCTGCAATATCTTCCCCAGTAAAACTATTAGGCGCCTTAAAAAACACAACAAGCGCATTATCAACAATACCCTTACAGTAGATTTCTTTCAAATACATATATCTCGGCTTAAAATCCAAATCTTCTTTTATAACATTTTGCAAGATTTCCTTTGATTTTTCACCACTAATTCTTATAACGGCAACACCACTGTTTCCTGCTGGAGTTGCTAAAGCTACTATTGTTTCCATATAATAATTATATCACAGTTTAAACAAATTTTCAACAAGATTATTATTAAAGATTTTTATTATATTACATTTTGCTAGTTTTTATTTACATTATTTTGTATAAATATTACATTTTGTCATATTTTTTTAAAAAAATCCCGATTTTTTCGAGATTTTTAAATATTTTTAACAAAGTTTATTTATTATCTTAAGAATGTGTCGTAAATTCTATCCAAATCATCTTGTGAATAATAATCTATATATATTCTGCCTTTCTTGTTGTTACCTATAATTGATACTTTTGTACCCAACTTTCGTTGCATATCTGATACAAATTCTTGCAAATCTTCACCAATTGTTTTAGCTGTTGGTTTTTTCTTTTTTCCGCCTAATAATAAATTTACTTCTTTTTCCAAGTCCCTAACTGTTAATTTGTCTTTTGCAACTTTTTTAGCCAATAGTAATTGAGTTGCATAATCTTCAACAGCTACAAGAATTTTTGCATGACCAAATGAAACCTTTCCTTTTTCAACCAAATCCAACACTTCTGGATATAATGTTAAAATACGCACAGAGTTTGCAATAGCAGAACGTGCCTTACCAAGCCTTTCTGCTACTTTTTCTTGAGTTAAGCCATATTCGTCCATAAGTTTTTTAATACCTTTAGCAACTTCTACCGGGTTTAAATCTTCTCTTTGAAGGTTTTCAATTATTGAAATTTCACTAATTTGTTTATTTGTATAATTTTTTACAATAGCGTCTATTTGATTTAATCCACATATCTTGCAAGCTCTATATCTTCTTTCACCTGCAATAACCATGTAACCATCATCCATCTTGTTAACAATAATTGGTTGGATTAAACCATGTATTCTAATACTTTCAGCCAATTCGTTCAAACTTTCTTTATCAAAAGTTTTTCTTGGTTGATTTGGGTTTGGATACACTTTATTTATATCAATTTTTTCAATATCGCCCTGTCGCATTTCATAATTTGAAACAGAACTTTCAGTTTTTTGAATTTTTTCATCGTTTTCGTCGTCATATGCTTTTAAAAGACTGTCCAGACCTCTACCTAATCCCATTTTCATATAATTCCTCCTATAAACTATTATAATTTTATCAAATTATTAGTTGCGTGTCAAATTATTTTTATATTTAAATTCAAATTGTTCCATGTGGAACATTCCTACGATTTATTATCTTAATCATAATTGATCAAGTAATGTATATGTTGATGATTTTAATAAGTCAATTTTAAACAATGTAGAAACAGCTAATATTGTTTTACAAAATGTTCCACGTGGAACAATGTCAACTGGTTGTTTGTCGAATAATTAAAAATTTTATGTTTTTAGTACTAGATTAATTATGTAGACATAAATTTATTTTAAACATTTGTAATCAATGTAAATACAAACAAAAAAAGTTCCACGTGGAACAATTGATACAATTATTTAAAAAAACACAAATAATTATTTGGCATATTAAAGAATAAGTAAAAAAATTTTATATTTTGGACTGTGTGAAATTGTAAAATTAATTTAGAGATAAATTAACAATCTCATTTAATTGAAAATCAAAAAATAATAACATAAAAACAGGGTTTATAAAAAAATAATCAAACGTGATACAGGATTGATGATAGAACAGGTATAATAATCGACAATATTTAAATATTGTTTTATATAAACTAAATTAAAAAGATAATAAAAAAACCACCGATTAAAATGGTGATTTTTTGTTGATAATCAATATAATAAACAGTTAAATTATTTTATTATTGTTTTGACAAGAACTCGTCACACAATTCCTTGTATGCCAAAGCTCCACGGCTTTTGTTGTCGTATAGCATAATAGGTTTTCCGTGACTTGGGCTTTCGGCTAAACGAATGTTTCTTGGAATGGTTGTGTTATAAACTTTGGTGTTGAAATATTTGCGTATTTCATCTGCAACTTGAGAAACTAAATTGCTTCGATTGTCTTTCATTGTTAATAAGACGCCTTCGATTTCAACATCGGGATTGAGGTGCTTTTTGATTAAGCGCACTGTGTTCATAAGTTGCCCTAAACCAACGAGCGCAAAATATTCGCACTGAATTGGAATAATGATAGAATTTGTAGCAGTGAGCGCGTTTACAGTAAGCAAACCTAAAGATGGTGGACAGTCGATAAATATGTAGTCATAGTTTGATTTGATTTGTTCAAGCGCTTCCTTTAAAACTTTTTCTCTATTTTCAACATATACCAAATCAACTTCTGCGCCTGATAAATCAACAGTGGAAGGCAAAACATCTAAAGTTTTTACAACTGAATGATAAATTGCATCCTTTATGTTAATTTCTCCAAGCAAAACTTCATAAACAGAGTTTTTACCCTTTTCAATTTCAACGCCAAGACTTGCACAAGCATTTCCTTGTGGGTCCATGTCTATTAATAAAACTTTTTTGCCAGTATCGGCAACATATGCGGCCAAATTTACACAAGTTGTGGTTTTTCCAACGCCGCCTTTTTGATTAGTAACAGCAATAATTTTTGTCATGCAATATTCTCCTAATAAAATAATAAACTAAAAATTTAAAATTTGCAAATAAAAGTGAATAAAAATATTAAAAAATGTTGCAAAAACGCGATTTTTTTATAAAAAATTTAAAATTTTATGCCATTTTATACATTTTGAATTCATGATTGAAATGTTGTAATGTGGACAAATTGTTGTTTGACATTGTTGGGCGAATGTGATATTATGAAATAGATTATTAAAACCAAGTGTTTTAAATTTTTTAAAAGGAAAAAATATGAAAGCAAAATATTCAATTGTTGTGCCTGTTTTTAATGAACAAGAAGCAATCCCATTGTTTTACAAAGCTGTTGTGCCTGTGATGGATAAATTAAATGAACCATACGAGTTAATTTTTGTTAACGATGGAAGCAGGGATAATACCTTAAATGTTTTAAAAGAATTGGCAGAAAAGGACACACGTGTTAAAGTTGTTAATTTTTCACGCAATTTTGGTCAACAAGCGGCAATCTATGCGGGCTTTGAAAATGCGCAGGGTAATGCAATTGTTGATATCGACGTGGACTTGCAAGACCCAGTTGAAGCTATCCCTTTGATGATTGAAAAGTGGAAACAAGGTTACGATGTTGTTCATGGCAAAAGGTCAAAAAGAAAAGGTGAATCATTTTTTAAAAAGATTACTTCAAAAATGTATCTCAGATTTTTGAAAAAAATTAGTGGTTTGAATATTCCAGCAAATGTAGGAGAATTTAAACTTTTTGACCGCAAAGTTATTGACACTATGTTGGCAATGCCAGAGCATGACAGATACATTCGTGGCGTTACAGCTTGGGTTGGTTTTAAGCAAACAGAGGTAGAATTTGTGCGTAATGAGCGCAGTGTTGGAGAAACAAAATATTCTGTTAAAAAATTGTTTAAATTAGCAGGGCGCAGTGTGATTTCTATGACAACTTGGCCACTTTCTCTTTCAATGAAAACTGGGCTATTTGGCGGATTTTTAAGTTTTGTTTGTTATTTGGTGTTTATAATTTTAGCTTGCTGCAAAATTGTTTTGCCGTTGTCTGCTTGGTTGTTTCCAACAATAACAATTTGTGCATCAACAATGTTGGTGTTTAATGGAATTTCAAACATTTATTTGAGAAGAACTTATGAAGAAGTTCAAAATAGACCACGTTACATAATTGCAGAAAAAATCAATATTGATAAAGAATAAAAAAAATTAAGGAGGGTGCAAATTTTTGCACCCTTGATTAACGTTTAAACAGTTTAGCATTACAAAACGCAAAAGGTAAGTTTCCGTGCTGGTAAACATATCTTTAAAAATATAAAAACAGAAATGTTTACAAGGAAGGAAATTTATGACGGAATTTTTAAGCAATTTATTTTCAAATATATTTGGCGACAATATCATTCTTGCAACTGTTTTGATTGCAATGATCCCTATCATGGAAATTAAAGGTGCAATTGCTTTTGCAACAAACCCAGGATTTTGGGGTGAACTTGCCATGAATAATTGGGAGGCAATGGGCTGGAGTTTGTTGGGTGATTGTGCAATTGTGCCAATCATCGCTCTTGTGTTTTTGCCACTGATGAATTTGCTGAAAAAGACAAAATTTTTTCACAAACTGGCAATAGGAATTGAAAACAGAATTAGAGGAAAGTCAAAAGACATTGAGGGTGCAGACGAAAAAAGCAAGCCTTTCACTCGAGTGTGGTGGAAAAAGGTGATTGCTGTGTTTGCTTTTGTTTCAATACCTTTGCCTTTCACAGGGGTGTGGACAGGCACTTGTATCGCAGTTTTTATTGGCCTTGATTATTTTACAACTTGTGTAATAGTGATTTTGGGTAACATCGTTGCCGGTGTTATTTTGGCACTTATGTTGCAATTTTTCCCATGGTTAAACAGCTGGCTGTTCTATATATTTATAGGTATTGTGTTGCTTGTGATCGTTGTGGAGATTATAAGGCATATCGTAAAGAAAAGGAAAGAAAAAAATGGAATCGAACAATCAAATAACAATGAACAATAAAGAAAATGTTGAGATAACAAACAAGGTTGACCAAAATTTTTTTAACACAAAAAAATTTTTTTGGATTTCGGTTTGTGTGTTGTTATTTGTTTCTTTAATTTCAATTTTACCTTTTGGTTTGTCATGCTCTCAAGCCGGGCATGATATTTGGTATCATTCTGCAACAATTGATGCAGTTAACGATGCTTGGAAAAACGGCAATTTTGGCACACGAATCTATGGTTTGATTTGCCAAGATTATGGCTATGGCAACGGACTATTTTATACAATGCTTCCTGTTGGAATGATTGTTGTTTTTATGAACTTGTTTCATATGAGTGCAAGCTGGGCAATCTGCTTGATGTTGATTATTATTTCTGCGCTTTCTGGCATGGTTGTGCTCGCTTTTGTTAAAAAGGTGTTTAAGTCAAATTTAATTGCAGCGATTTGTGCGTTGTTTTACATTGTGTTTCCTTATTTTATGTCAGACATATATGTAAGAATGTCTTTGAGTGAGATTTTCTTGATGTTGGCAATACCAATGATCGCATTGGGGATTTATGACTTAATTGAAAATGCAAATTACAAATCATTTATGTTCTTTTTTACTGTTGGCGTTGCCTTGGCAATATTAACACATTTGGCAACAACAATCTATATTGGCGTTGTTGTGTTGATTTATTTGATTTTGAATTGGAAAAAATTCATTAGCAATTACAAATTTGTTCCTTTCTTAATCTCTTGCTTTATTATTTTGTGTTTGACTGCTGTTTTGTATATTCCAATTTTGATAAATTTTGGCATGGTTCAAACTGACAAAATGAATTACGGCGGATTTTCACTTTGGGAGTCAGCGGCTCACGTTTTAAGCCAATCATATTTGGTGTTGGCTGCAGTTGTAACCATGATAATCACAACATCATTTGTTATAACATATTTTGCAAAAGACAAAACTTTGAGAACAAAACAAGAAAAATCTTTTTTGATTTTAAGTTTGATTAGTGTAAGCTTGATTACTCCATTTTACCCATGGTTTTTGATGTGGGGGCCATTTTCAATGCTTCAATTTGCGTGGAGATTGTTTTCAATTGTTGCGTTGATTGATGCACTAATGCTGGCATATTTAATCAAAAACATCAAACTTAAATCTTGTTTAATTGGGCTTGCTGTCTGTGTTAGTTTGTGCTTTGTTGCACATTATGAATCCATGATGAGCAATTTTTGGGATCACAGCAAAGACACAATTAACAACATGGTTGCAACGGACACATATTTGCCTTATTCAGTTGGGCAAGGGGCTTTTGGTGGAGATTATCATCCGGTTAATGCAAACAACGATTATATTTTTGTTAGAGCAAACGACAAAATGGTGCTTAACTCCACATCAAAAGTTGAAGAATTGGCAAATTATCAAACGGTTAATATGATGTCTTTTGTTATGGATTGTGAAAATGAAGAAACTGTTGTTTTAAACATTCCTTATTCAGTTTGCGACAACATAAAAATTGAACAAAAACAAACAGATTATCCGCGCGAAGTTGTTCAAATAGAAGCCGTGAGAGTTATGGTTGACGGACAGGAAATGTTGCAACTTAATTTGCAACGCGTTGGAGAATCAAAGGTAATCATTCGCTATGAAGAGAATTCTGCTTTTGACAGATATTTAAAAGCTAATCCATTTGAATTCGTTGTGCGTGAAGGCGAAGCAACTTTTACAAACTTCAACAAAAACAATTCATCAAGTTATTCAGTTGAAGTTAATGTAACAAACAAAGCAGTTGTTGAATTGCCAACATTATATTACAAAGGTTACAAAATAACTTTAACCAATGTTAATGGAACGGAAACAATAAATCCAGTTTTAAACGACAATGGTTTTGTTGAAGTTACACTCACTCAAGGCGGAACATTGCATGTTGAATTTGCTCCGGGATATGTTACATTTGCAAATGTTTTAAGCATTATTGGTTTGGTGTTGTTTGCAATCACAATGATTGTTTGTTTGATTGTACCAAGGCAAAAATTTGCAAACTTGGCAAACAAAACAACAGAGTTTTTCAAAACGCATAAAAATGTTGGCGAAATTTTAAGATTTATTATAGTAGGTGGCATTGCAACATTGATTGATATGTTTACTATGGGCGTTGTGATGTATTTAATGCAAAAAAGCATATACACAGGCTTTTTGAATGTGTTTATTGGTGCACCAACACCTTCAACTTTGGCAACAATTGTTGGCACTTCGGTTGGCTTTTTGGTTGGGCTTGTGGTTAATTACATTTTGTCAATTGCCTTTGTGTTTAACGAAAAGGGCAACAGCAAATCTGCAAAAGGTTTTGTTGTGTTTACAGCTTTAAGTGTTATTGGTTTGGGTATAAACATTTTGGGCACATACATCGGCTTTGATTTGTTAAAGCTCAATCAATGGTTGGTTAAAATAATCATGATTTTGGTTGTGTTGGTGTACAACTATATTTCAAAAAAATTGGTATTGTTTAAAAACAAAAAATCAAAAGATGAAAACATAAAACCAAGAAATGATAAAACAAAGCAAAAATAACAATAAAAAAATGGCTTAAATTAAAAAGCCATTTTTTTGTTTAACGAATAAAACTAACAATTTCTGCATCAATTGCTCTTAACTCGCTAATGCGATTTTTAGATGCAATGATAACCAAATTAAGACGAGATTTGCAATCATCAACATATTCAGCTGAAAGGCGATTATTTGTTTCCACGCTTTTCAAACGATTGATTGAGTCTTTGCATTTATCAATCAATTTTCCCAACTTTCTTATGGCTTGTTTGTCTCCTTCAGCATAGGCTAATTCACAAAAATCGCCTTCTAAATTTTCTATAGTTTCTTCAATACACATAACAACTCCTTACAATGCTTTTATTATACACTACATTTAATGGCTTTTCAATACCATTTTAAAAATTTTTATCGTTTAAAAGTTAAGTTCTTCTTGTTTTTCAATGCATTGTTTGTAATATCTGCTTTGCTTAAAAAGATTTAATGTATACTTTTTTGCATCAATAGACAAAGAGTTGTCTTTTGTGGTGTAACATTGTGTTTCTGGATTGTAATAATAAACATGTCCTTTAACTACAATATGCCCAGGAATATCAAATGTGCCATAATCTTTAACAACTTTAAAACCATAGGCAAATTGGATTTTTTCTTCAATTTTTATTGTGTACATGTTAAACTCCAAAATGATTGTTTAAAGGTTCAAAAGCAACGGAAAGGGCACATTTAACAGAATCAATAAATTCGTCTGTGCGAGTGTAAACTCCATTTGTTAGCATTCCATTTGTGCCAAGCAAACTAATTTTTTCATCAGTGCTGCCAGTGTAATCTGCAACAACTTTTGAAAGGCGTTGATCTTTGGTTACATTTTTTATTATTTCATCCTTTACTTTAACTTTTGCGCTGCAACCGGTGAAATATTCATTTTTAGATTTGTCAAAGACCATAGTCCAGCCACAAAGATAACTGCCAAAAGAACATTCGGTTAAAATCCCTTCCATAGAGATGTAAATATCTGCATCTTCAATTTGTTTTTGTGCGTCCAAAATTCTGTTTTTGCAACCTAGCAAGCCTTCTTCGTCCCCAATAGGTGTTTCCGACACTCCAGAATTTGTTTCAACTGAAATGATTTTGTAATCGTTAAAGAACTTTGCAACAACTTCTTCAACCGCTTTGTTTTTAGATTTGTTTTTTGAACATACAACAATAGTTTTCATAATCTCTCCTTTTAAAACCAAAAATATGTGTTGTTGGTTTGTGAGTTTTTCTTTTTGCAAAGGAAATCAACAACAACTGGTGGAGTTGTAACCAAAAAATTTTGCATTAAATATTCTATATCAAAGCCATTTTTTAATGCAACAAACTTATCTCCAACATAGAGTGCATAGCTGTAAGCATATGCAACTTTTTCAAGTTCTTGTGCTGTGAACAAAATCGAACAACCATAACCCTTGTCGTTTACAAATGCATTAAAATCATCAATAAAATTGTAAATTTCATCATAGGTTAATTTAGTTTTGTTGTTCACAAACATTGCTCCAGCAATAGCAAAGCCTGCACCAAATTCCAATTTATCATCCACATTTTTCATAAGCTTCTCCTTTGAGTATTATAATACATGTTTTTACAAATTTCAATACCCAAACAAAAAAAACACAAGTCGCTAAAAACTTGTGCTTTCGAGTTGTGGTGCGTCCAGAGGGATTCGAACCCCCGACCTTTGGTTCCGTAGACCAACGCTCTATCCAGCTGAGCTATGAACGCATAATATTAAGATAGGATTTGTTAACAAACCTTGCTCATTTGAACGTTTAATATAATAACATATTGCGAAAGTTTTTGCAACATTTTTTTTAAAAAAAATTAAAATTATGTCAAGTTGCGTTTTAATTAGAGAAAAAACCAAACTTGTTGTAAAGTTTTTTTATCAAGACGATAAGCAATATATATGGAAAATCAATTTGAAAACTGACAGTTTTTTTGTATAATTTTTTTGGGAGAAAGTTAATGGATATAAAACAAATTGCAAAAAAGATTAATATTGATGATAAAAATTTGTTTTGCTATGGCAATCAAATTGCAAAGGTTGAAAATGTGGCGGGGCAACACAAAGGGAAATTGGTTTTGGTTACAGCCATGACATCAAACAAAACTGGCATTGGCAAAACAACCGTTTCAATCGGGCTTGCTGATGCATTAAATTTGATGGGAAAAAACGCGATGTTGGCATTGCGTGAACCTAGCATGGGTCCAGTTTTTGGCATAAAAGGTGGAGCAACTGGTGGTGGCAAATCTCGCATTGAACCAAGCGATGAAATAAATTTGCATTTCACAGGGGATTTTCATGCAATTGCTCAAGCAAACAATTTGCTGGCTAGCATTGTAGACAATCATATTTTTCAAGGTAACGAATTAAATTTGGACGAAAATCAAATTTTTGTAAAGCGTTGTTTGGACTTAAACGAACGTAGTTTACGAGATTATAGTTATCAAATTAAGGACAAAACTATAAAGTCAAATTTTGTTATCACTGCGGCAAGCGAAACAATGGCGGTGCTTTGTTTGAGCAAAAATTTGGCAGATTTAAAGCAAAATTTGGGAAACATTCTTGTTGCATTAAACAAAAATGGGCAGCCAGTTTTTGCACGTGATTTGCATGCTGAAGACGCCATGACAATCCTTTTGCGCCAAGCAATAAAACCAAATTTGGTTCAATCGCGCGAAGGCACTCCAACATTAATTCATCTTGGGCCTTTTGCAAACATCGCGCATGGGTGTAACAGCGTTGTTGCAACAGATTTTGCACTTTCTCACGCAGATTTTTGCATAACAGAAGCAGGTTTTGGCAGTGATTTGGGTGCTGAAAAATTTTTGGATATCAAAACAAGAATATTAAACAAAACCCCAGATGTTTGCGTGCTGGTTGTTGTAATAAAAGTTATCAAAGAGCATGGAAATGGTGATTTGACAAAAGGCTTTGAAAATGTTAAACGCCATATTAACAATTTGCGCAGTCAATTTAACCTTAACACAGTTGTTGCAATAAATGTGCATGATGATGACAGCGAGCAAGACAAAAACACACTTTTAAAACTTTGCCAAAACGAAAATGTGCCAGTTGAATTTGCTTGCGGGTTTGCTTGCGGTGGAAAAGGTTGTGTTGATTTGGCAAAACAAGTTTTGCGCTTAAGTGAAGTTAAAAAACCATTACATTACACTTATGAGATAGATGATGACACTCAAACAAAAATTGAAAAAATTGCAAAAAATATTTATGGCGCAAAAAATGTTGTGTACACAGATTGTGCAAAACAAAAACTGGAATTAGTTAAAAGGCTTGGGTTTAACAACTATTTTGTTAACATTGCTAAAACACAATTTTCTTTTAGTGACGACAAAAACTTGTTAGGCGCACCAACCGATTTTGATTTTACAATCACAGATATAGAAATTAGAAGCGGAGCAAAAATGATTGTTGCAATTGCCGGCAACATGTTGCTTATGCCAGCGCTTGGCAAAAACTCAAATTACACAAACATGCATATTGACGATGCTGGCAATATCACAGGATTGTTTTAATTGCACAAAAAAAACGCCTAACACGTGGCGTTTTTTTATCTATCGAAACAAAAACTTTAACATCAAATATTGTTTGTTGAATATCAAATTTTTGCTTAGCAAGGTTAAAATCTCATAAATAACATTCTCAAAAGTTAACAGTTTAATCAATCAAAGTTAACTTTTTAAACAAGGCAGAAAAAGGCACACCGTTAAAATATAAACGGCAAATTTCAAATTCCGATTTAAACTTATATTCTTTTGTGTAAATTCCGTCATCAATCAACAAAGCAGGCTGATTGTTTTTGTGAAAAAATTGCAGAGTTAACCCCAAAAAATTAAATTTAAATGACTTCTTTTTGTTTACATATAAAAGCATAAATTGGTCAAATGTCAGTTCACAATTCGTGTGCACAACAATCCTTTTAAGTTAACTGAATTTATTGTTTAGTTAACACCAAATTATCTATTTTGCTAAAAATTTAAAAATACGATTTCTTTAATTTTATACATTGTAAAGATAAAAGTCAAGAGTTTTGTACAAAAATCTTTAATTTTGTACAAAAATATACAAAAACTTGCGGAAATAACTTATACATTCATATCATTAAATAGATTTATTGCCAAAATAAAGCAAAATTCCATCGCAAACAGCGTCTGTAAATTTTTCTTTGTACTGATTTGAGTTTAACAAATTTTCTTCTTCTGGATTGGAAATAAAGCCACATTCAATCAGCACAGCAGTGTAATAACTGCAATTTAAAATGTAATAATCGCCCACTTTGCTTTTTGTGGAAGTTGCGTTGCATTGTGTGTGCAAACTTTTTTGAATCAAATCACCAATCGTTTGGCTTGCCTTGTCGTCTGCACGGAAGTAGGTGTTTGCCCCGCGGGCAGATTTGTTGCTAAAACTGTTCATATGTATGCTGACAACCAAATTTGGGTTGGCTTTTTTTATTATGTCGCAGCGAGCTTTCATGTCACTCAATTTTTTGTTGTTGGCAAGTTTGTTGTACAACCCGTCATCAGTTTTTCGCGTCAATTCAACATGATATCCAGCTTTTGTTAGTTTTTCCTTTAAAAGAAGAGTGTACTCCAAATTTATTTCTTTTTCAATAGTGCCATTTGCTCCAATACTGCCACCATCACGCCCGCCATGCCCAGCATCTAACACAATTGTTATGCCGTTAAACTTGCTGGCAGAGTAAGCCACAATGCCAGAAAATCCTATTGATAGAATCAGTAATATTGCCAGCACTGCAACAAAAAATTTGTTGTTTGCAATTTTTGAACCTATCCATTTAAACACTGATTTAAATTTTGACATATGTATTTTATTAACGTTTGTTGTGAGATATGAAACCCAATTTTGCCACTACTTAAATTTGATTTTGAATTAAACATAAAATATGTTATAATAAAAATATGGAATACACACAAATAGAAAAAATTAAAGACGCAAAAAAGATTTGTTTAATCTCTCACCTTGAGCCAGACGCGGACGCTTTGTGCAGCATGATAGTTTTTAGAAATTTTTTGTTGGCAAAATTTAACGCCAAAGTTGACATTTTTGCAGAGTTTGAACATCTGCCACACAGTTATGATTGCTTAACTGAAAATCAAAACCTAAATCCAGAGCCAGACGATTATGATTTTGCAGTGATGTTGGACGCTCCAAAAAGTGAAAGGCTTGGCAAGTATGAAAGTTTGTTTAAAAATTGCATAAACCAACTTGTTGTTGACCACCATTCCACCAACGAATTTGACAAAAGGCAAAACATTGTGGAAGTTGTTAGTTCCACTTGTGAAATTGTGTACAAAATTTTAAAGGAAAATGATTACAATTTTTCCAAAGCGGATTTTGGAATGATTTACGCTGGCATTATAACAGACACAAACAATTTGACTGTTGGAGCGCTTAACCAACATACTTTTGAAATAGTTGGTGATTGTGTTCAAAATGTGGAATTTTATCCAATTTATGAAAACTTTATGCTAAACAACACTCTTCAAAACATGCAGATTTTGGCAAATGTTATTTTAAATTGCAAATGTTACAATCAAAACAAAATTTTGATTTCTCACTTTTCAAAAGAACAGGCAGAAGCAATAAACGCCACACAAGATAGTTATATTGGCATAATCAACCGATTGTCAACCATAAACGGAGCAAGATTGATTGCGTTTATTTATCCAAAAGGGGACGAATATTATGTTAGCATGCGTGGCAGAGCAGGAGCAAATGTTGGCAACATCGCAAAACAAAATGGAGGCGGTGGGCATGACGGCGCTGCGGCATATATGTCCACACAAAAACTTGAGGATATTGAAAAATATTTGCTTAAAGAATTTGAAAATGTTTTAAGCAAAACCGACGCAAAGTTAACAAAATTGTTTTAAAAAAAAGCACCAGAATTACTGGTGTTTTTTGTTTTTAATTTGAGTTAAGCAGTTTCGCGTGTGGAGAAATCTCTAACTTTAAGGTAACCTGAAGAACTTAAGATTGTGAGTGAATTGCCGTTTTCGCTAGGGGTGTTAATGTTAAAAGTTTTGTTGCCAGAAAAGATGTGATTTTGCTCACCAATTTGAGTAAATTGAAGACAGTTTATGTTTGCAACATTGTTGTCTGACTTTGTGTTTAAAACAAATGATGAAGCATCTGCAAATTGAACATAAACGTTGCCAGATTTTGTTTCAATTTTGTTTTCTCCCAGCACGTTGCTCATGTAAATTTCTGCACTGCCGTTGCCAGAAATGTTCACATCAATATTTTCAACATCGGTTGCGTAAACTTTTCCGTTTGTTGTGGATGCTTGCAATTTTCTTGAATTTGTGCTTGTTGAATAACTGCTTGAATTTGTGTCAAATTTAACATTGATGTTACCGTATTTAGTGTCTGCCATAACGGAAGCATTTGCGTTGTTTAAATTGATGTTGCCATTGCCAGTTGTTTTAAGCCAAATAGTGTTTGCATCAACTTTGCCAACATAAATGTCGCCATCGTGAGTTGAAATTGTTGTGTTGGCACAAATTTCATTAACACTGATTTTGCCAGATGTAGATAAATTTACAACCGCACCAGCATTGATTTTGTTTACACTAATATTTGTGTCGCTTGAAGAAGCAACCAATTCATCAACTTCGCCAATTTCCAAGCTGCCGCCTGCTGATTTGTTTGAAAGGTTAAATCTAACACATTTTTTAATTTTAATCATTGCACGGAAGTTTGATTTTATTTCCACATTGCCAAGTTCTACATTTTGAGCATAAAAGTTGCCTGTGTTTGTGTTTAGTTCAACTGCGTTTCGATTTGTTGCAACCTTTTCTCCAAAAGTGAAGTTGCCGCGGTTTAATGTAACAGAAATGTTTTCTGCAATTGAACATTGGTTAAGATTAAACTCACCATTGTTTGTTGTTGCGGACAAATTTTTGATTTTAAGTTTTTCGCCATCAATATTGGTTGTTGCGTTTTTGTTGTTTAGTTTTAAATCAACATCAAAATTTTCTGGCACAAATAATGTGATTTTTGACCTATTTTTAAAACAAGCACCATATGGCTCACTTATATTAAAAGTTAAATCACCAGTTAAAAGTTTTGCGTCGATGTTAACTTGGCTGTGTTTTTTAAGCACAAAACCAAACGAGTTAGAGTAAACCCTAACATAAACATCTTTGCTTGATGTTGGGCTGGTTTTAACTTCAATGTCGTAATCGCGAGTGTTTAATGCTATGCTGTTTATTGCATTTTCATCAACACTGTAAGTTGAAGAATCAAAATTTTTGTTGTAACTAATGTAGCATATGCCAAAGATGTTGCTGTTTGGCACAAAAAACAAATACAAAACACCAACTGCGCACAAGCCAATTAATGACAAAAGCACAATTGCAAAATATTTTCCAAACTTACTAAAAAATGTTTTCATATTTTAATTTTACCTTTTATTGGCTGTTTTGTCAATAGAATTGCAAATTTATGGTGCACAAAATAATTAGCAAACAAGCAGATGCTTTTAACTGACAAAGCTTTTGTTTTTGTTGTGTTTTTAAAGCAAAAAACAAACAAAATATTATAACAAGCATTAATTTTTGCTATACCAATAAATGTTGATTTTTGCCTTTGTGAGTGATATAATTTTGGTGAGGTAAAAAATGATTATTACTATTGAAGGCACAGATGGCAGTGGCAAAGCAACTCAATCAAAAAGGCTTTTTGAATATTTAACAAGCCTTGGCAAAAAGTGCAAGTTGATGAGTTTTCCAAACTATGGCAGTGAAGCAGGCAGATTGGTGCAAATGTATTTGGGTGGAGAGTTTGGTTTAGATGCAAATTGCTTGAATGCATATCAAGCAAGTTCTATTTTTGCAGTTGACCGTTTGTTTGCAATGAAAAAAATTAATGTGGCTGAATTTGATTACATCATACTGGATAGGTACACTCCAAGCAATATGATTCACCAAGCATGCAAAATTGAAAACAGCACTGAACGCGACAAATGTTTGAACTGGCTTTTTGATTTTGAATATAATAAGCTTGAACTGCCAAAACCAGACAAAGTTGTGTTTTTAAACATGCCAATTGATGTGAGTTTAAAACTTGCCGCTGGCAGGAAAACACTTAAAAATGGACAAAAGCAAGATATACACGAAAACAATCAATCATATATGCACCACGCCTATGATTGTGCAAAATATGTGGCAAAAAAATATGATTGGAACATCATTGATTGTTGCAAAGGAAACAAAGTTTTGACAGTTGAGGAAATACACAACAAAATTTTGAAAGCCATAGGTATTTAATTGTTTTAAATTTGGTTTTGTGCTAAAATCAAAAAATTAAAGGAAGAAAAATGTTTACTAGAAGAGAATTAATTGACAAATGGATGAAATTTTACACTGAAAAGGGGCATGTTATTATCCCAAGTGCCAGCGTTATTCCAGAAAACGACCCAACAGTGCTTTTTACAACCGCAGGTATGCACCCACTTGTGCCATATTTGCTTGGTCAACCACACCCAAAGGGCAAACGTCTTTGCGATGTGCAAAAATGTATTAGAACAGGCGACATTGATGAAGTGGGAGATAACTCCCATTTAACATTTTTTGAAATGTTGGGCAACTGGAGCTTGGGCGATTATTTCAAGCAAGAAATGGTTGGCTGGAGTTATGAATTTTTAACAAGTCCTAAATTTTTGGGGCTAAATAAAAACAAACTTGCAGTAACTACATTTGCTGGCAACGACCTTGTTCCACGCGACGATTTAACCGCTTCATTGTGGCAAAAAGCAGGCATTGCCAAAGAAAATATTTACTTTTTGCCAGACAACTGGTGGATTTTGGGCAGTGGTGTTGGCCCTTGCGGTGCGGATACTGAAATGTTTATCGACACAGGCAAACCAAAATGTTCTCCAGAATGTAACCCAAGTTGCGATTGCGGCAAGTTTTTGGAAATTTGGAATGATGTGTTTATGGAATACAAAGCCAATGCAGACAAAACTGTTGAACCATTAAAACAAAAAAATGTGGACACAGGCATGGGTTTGGAGCGTTCTCTTTGCGTGCTTAATGGCGTGAAAAGTGTGTTTGACACAGAAATTTTTCAACCAACAATCAAGTTGCTTGAAGGTTTGAGTGGCAAAAGTTACGCTGATGACAAATTTAAACCATCATTTAGGATTGTTGCCGACCATGTGCGCACTTCAACTATTATGTTGGGGGACGAAAAAGGCATTGTGCCAAGCAACATTGGGCAAGGTTATGTTTTGCGTCGCCTTATCCGCCGTGCAATTAGGCACATGAAAGAGCTTGGCATTGAAGCTGGTCATCTTGGTGAAATTGCAGATATTTATATTGATTACTTTAAAATTGATTATCCAGAATTGGACGCAAATCGCAACAAAGTTAAGGACGAACTCAACAAGGAAGAAGAAAAGTTTTTGAAAACTCTTGAACTTGGCAACAAGGAATTTGAAAAAGTTGTTAATGGTATCGAGCGCAAAAATCAATTTATGGCTGGCAAACCAGATTTCAAACCAGAAACACAAATCAACGGCAAATCCGCTTTCCGTTTGTATGATACTTTTGGCTTTCCTATTGAACTTACTGTTGAAATGGCAAAAGAGCGCGGGCTTGATGTTGATGTGGAAGGCTTTAACGCAGCATTCCGCGAACATCAGGAACTTGCACGCACAACCAACGCAGGTGTGTTTAAAGGTGGCTTGGCAGACGACAGCGTTTGGACAACCCGTTTGCACACCGCTTGCCATTTGCTTTTGGCGGCATTAAGGCACAAATTTGGCAATCAAATTGAGCAAAAAGGCAGCAACATCACAAGCGAACGCTTGCGTTTTGACTTTAATTTTGACCGCAAATTGACCGACGAAGAAGTTAAGGAAATTGAAGATTTTGTTAACTCCGCAATCAACAAGGCAATCCCAGTTGAACGTGTTGAAATGCCAAACAAACAAGCAATTGCACAAGGTGCTTATGGTGTGCACAAAGCGGGTGATGATGAAATAGTTTCAATTTATCGCATTGGCGATGTTGACTTCCAAATCTGTGGTGGCCCACACGCCAAAAACACAAGTGAACTTGTTAACTTTAAAATTGCCAAGCAAGAAGCAGTTTCTGCTGGCGTGCGCAGAATCAAAGCAACCATCAACAACAAATAAATTAAGTTTATGTTATTCGTTAATAAAAAATCACCAAATAAATGGTGATTTTTTGTTGCAACAAGTCAAATAAAATCAAACTATTGGTCAACACTCTCTGCGTTGTACATTTTTTTGAATGCTTTGTTGTTTTTGTTAAGTTCCGCAAATGTGCCAGTGTCAACAATCTTTCCGTTTTCCATAAAGAAAATTTTGTCAACATTTTTGATTGTAGAAAGTCTGTGAGCAACAATAATAATTGTACTTTTGCCTTTTATGCGGTCGATACTTTCTTTGATTGTGTTTTGTGCAAGATTGTCCAAACTACTGGTGCTTTCATCCAAAATTATCACATTTGATTTTTTAAGCAATGCACGAGCAATTGCCAGACGCTGTTTTTGTCCGCCAGAAAGTTTCATTCCGCTTTCGCCAACTTTTGTGTTAAGTCCAGAGGTTAACCCGGCAATAAATTCTTCCAAAGCAGCATCTTTAATAACTTGCGCAATTTCTTCATCAGTCGCGTCTGGTTTTGCAAGCAACAAGTTTTCCTTAATTGTCATGTCAAATATGTAAGGGAATTGGTTAACAAGTGAAATTGATGAGCGCAATGTTGATTTATCCAGTTTGTTGATGTCGATGCCACCAATTAAAACTTTGCCACTGTCCACAGTGTAGATTTTGGAAATTAAGTTAAGCACCGTTGATTTGCCGCAACCAGATTTACCAACAAAAGCAACTGTTGTATTTGGTTCAATTTTAAATGACAAATCTTCAAAAACTTGCTTTTTGCCAATTATTTCACGCTTTGGCACTTTTCCTTTTATTTTATGCTTTTTGTTGTACTTACGTTTGGCTTCAATTTCATCTTGAGAAAAAACTTTATATTCAGTGTAAGCAAAGCTAACATTTTTAAATTCAATATCACTGCCCAAATTTTTGCGGTGAACAGTTCCAAATTTTTCAAGGGCGTAGTCATCATCAGCGTACAACTCATTAATGCGTTCATATGAAACTTTTATATCGGCGTAATTGTTGATGATGTTGGCAACAAGGTTGGAAAAATTGTCCATTTTGTATCTATTATTGTAGATAATTAAGAATGTTGCAAGTGTTAAAAATCCTTTATCAAGCAAGATAATACCAGCAGACATTATTGTTACAAAGAAAATTGTAAAGGTTATCCAATCAAAAAGGCGATATTTAAGATTGTTGTTTTGTGCTTTTAATGTAACATCTTTAAATTCGTCAAAGTTTGATTTTGTTATGTCTTTAAGCTTTGTTTCTAGGTTAAGAGATTTTATGTCGCGCTCACTTCTAACAACTTCGTTGAGCAAGCTGGAAACAGTTTCATTTGCTTTGTAAACTTTGCGTTGGTTTTTTATCCTTGCCTTTTTGCGGAAATAAGTGATTGTCATCATGGCAATTAAGTAAACAACCAAAATCAAAGATGTCCACGCATTTATGGTTAACATATAAACTATTACTACAACCACATTAATCAATTGACCAATATTTTCAACAATGCCAGTTAATCTGTTAAAAATTGTGTCTGGGTCGGAGCGTATGCGTTGCAAGAAGTTGCTTGTTTGATGATTTGCGTAAGCACTTGAAGAAATTTTAAATGCTTGTTCTGCAATATCCAAACTCATTGACATAGTGATTTCTGTTGAAAGTTTGGTCATCAGCTTTGGCCAAAAGTAATTGGAAATTGTTATCCAACAATAAAGCCCACCCATAATAGCAACATAAGTCAAGGCAAGAGTGTAATTTGCTTCGGTTACCGCAACAAGCGTTTCCGCTGGCAATATTGCAAATGGGATTGTTACAAGTATGTCAATCAACGTAAACATAACATAACCAAAAACTCCCCACTTGTGTTGCTTTAAATAAGGCTTTATGCTGAATTTTTTTGTTTGCGGAGCTTCATCGTGTTCATTCAAAACAATGGCTGCTGACTTGCTTTTAACTTTTTGTTTTGGCAAATCTTGTTTTGAAGTTTTTGTTAAATCTTGGTGTGATTTAACTTTTAAATCTTTGCTGGATTTTTTCATAAAATCACCTCCCTTAAAAAAATTACCATCGGCTTATTAAATTAAATAAAATTTACCGTGGGTTGATGCAGCAATATAATATCATAACAAAATTAAAATGTAAATGGAAAAATTAAAAATTTTGTTGATAAAATTTTTCAATGTTTTTATTGTTTAACTTTATTATTTTTTAAAAAATAATGATTATGTAAAAAATTAATTAATATATTATAACAACAAAAAACACCTTAAAAATAGTATTTTAAAGTGTTTTTTAATATTGAATAAAAATATACCTTGAATTAATTTATTTTTAAAAAAATTAATTTTTTATTTCAAAAATTAATAAAATATTGTATTTTTTGCATTATTTTTATTAATTTTATTGATTTTAATTTAATTTTTTAAATTATTTATTTAACAATTTTTTTAAAATTTTTTAAAGTTGGCTGCCGCCACAGTTAGGGCATTTTGTTTCGCCATCTTTAAGCACAGCCCCACAATATGCACATTTGTTAATTTTTGCTTGTGGTGTGCTGACTTCACTGGAAGTTTGTGTTGTTTCGGTTTCAGCCTCTTCTTGCTTGGAAGTTTTGATAACTGCAATTTGCCCAGCGACACAACCAACAATCACAAGGGCAGCAACACAAATCATGATAGGGCCAACAACAGTGTTTCGTTTTGCAACATTATATTCACCATCTTGGCTTAATGGCATGTTAAGGTAATCGGTTGGGATTGAATCGGTTGAACTGTCAATCTCTGATTTTTTGTTGTTGATTGCAAGTTCAACAAGTTGCCCTTTTTGAAATTTTGTTGCGCTAACTTCATCTAAACTATAAACAGAAAAACTATAACCTTGCACCCAGTCATCTTCAAAATCTCCGTTGCTCACATCTTGGCGGTATTTTTCAAGCAAGGCAGTTTCATCGTCTATATAACTGATAGGAAAAGCGTAAGTTATGTAATATTTGTCGCAATCATCATTTTTAAATTGGTCAGTAATAACGCCATTAATTTTGTATTCGCTGTTTTGGTTGGCGTAAGTTATCATTTGTTGATATCTGTTGTAATCGGCTTTAATTGTTTTGATTGATTTGTTCCCTCCACTCAACATAAGAGCCCCTGCAAACACAACAAACACCATAAACAAAATTACAAAATTGAGTGCGTAAATACCTGTTCTGCGTGTGCCAGAAACAACATATCTTCTGCCACCAAATACATAAACACGTGGTGCCATGTTTATATTCCTAGATGAACCAGAATTAAAACCACCAAAATGGCTGCCGCCTGATGAACCTCCACCAAAGTGGCTTCCACCACCGCCGTTAGAATGTGAACCTGAAGGCATAAATTTCTCCTTTTAACCAAGCAAAACATTTTTGTGCTTAACTTTCTTTGCGTTTTGCTGTTGTTTTTATCTTCATTTCTAGATTATATCATATAACTAATTTTGTCAAATAAACGCTTAATAATTTGTTTTTAAAATTGTTTTTGGTATAATAAATTTATGCAAAATAAAAGAAAAACAATACTCATCAACATTGTTTCAGCAATAGCAACGCTGTTGTGTGTTTTTCTTTTTCTGTTTTCAATTTGTTTTTTAACTTTCAATTTGAGTTATGTCAAAACAAGAGTGCGTGGTTACAGCATGCTTCCAACAATCAACCAAAATGTGAAAAGTCCAAATGTGGACGGAGATGTTGTTTACATCAACACGCGTGAACCATTAAAGCAAAACACAATTGTGGTTGCTGATGTTGATTGGTGGAAAGCAGGCAGCATAATCAAAAGGTTGGTTGCCTTGCCGGGCGATTGTGTGCAAATTGAAGACACTGGCAACACTTACGAATTAAAAGTTAATGGCAAACTTGTTTACTCCAAACAAAAGTACGATGATGCTAACAATCTTAATTTGAGTGTTAGAAATTATTATCAACGCAAATATTTGGCATTTATCAACAACACAACAACTTTTGATGGAAATAACATTAACCACTCCGCCAACATTGGCGAGTTTGATGGCAAGCCTTGCATTGTTCTTAATGATGATGAATATTTTTTGGTTGGGGATAATTGGTCAGATGCAATGGTTGATTGCATGACATTTGGCCCAGTTAAAAAAGCAGACATTGTGGGCACTGTTGATTGGATAATCGACGCTAAAAGCAACAAAGTTTTTGAAGTTTGCAAAATCATTGTTCAAATTCTTTTTAAAGTTTAATTATATTTAGTTTTGAATATAAACAAAAAACAAAAATTAAAAATCTCTATTTTTGCAAAGATTTATACAAATCGGTTTGTATAAATTTTTTTTAAGTGCAAAAACTACCAAAAAGGTAGGGGAAATATGAAATTAAAAACAAAAATCATCAGTTCCGTTTTGGCTTTGGGAGTGTTAACTTCTGTTGCCACAATCAAGCCATTAAATTCAGTTTTTGCAAGCAATGTTGCCACAACAATATCTGCAGTTTTAAACACAACGCCAGGGGAAGAAAATTGCAGGTCTTGCGTGTTGATTGAAAAACACAGCAAAAAGGTTTTGGCAGAGCATAGTGCGCATCAAAAATATCCAATTGCAAGTGTAACCAAACTTATGACAGTGTTGCTAACTTTGGAAAATTTGGAAAATCACAACATTAGTTTGGAAGACAATGTAACCGTAAGCGAAAATGCAAGCGGAATGGGCGGCAGTCAAATTTTTTTGGACGCAAACACCGATTACAAACTTGGCGAGTTGCTTAAATCGGTTATTGTGTGCAGCGCAAACGACAGCAGCGTGGCACTTGCCGAGTTCATTGCGGGCAGCGAATCCAATTTTGTTAAGGAGATGAACAACAAAGCAAAGCGGTTGAACATGGCAGACACAAACTATGTTAATTGCACAGGGCTTCCAGCACCACAAGCATATTCCAGCGCTTATGACCAAGCAATTTTGTTAACTCATGTGTTGGATTATGAAATTTATCACACATATTCTTCAATTTGGAATGAAGAGTTTGTTCACCCAAGTGGGCGCACCACACAAATGACAAACACAAACAAATTATCTCGTTTTTACGAGGGCTGTTTGGGTGGCAAAACTGGCTCAACAAATGAGGCAAAATATTGCTTGTCAGTAGGCGCAAAGCGTGGGGATATGGAGCTTGTTTCTTGCGTGTTGGGGGCAGACACAAGCCCAAACAGATTTAAAATTGCAAGCGATTTGTTGAATTATGGTTTTAACAATTTTGAAAGCAAAACAATTTTCAGCAACAGCGATTTGGCGCAAAAACAAATTGCCATCAAAGGCAAAAATCAAAACTGCACTCTGTCGGCAGAAAGGGAATACACAATCGTAACCAACAAAGGCGAGCAACCAAATTATTTGCTCAACTTCAATTTGCCAAACTCACTTAAAAGTGTAAATCAAGGCGATGTTGTTGGCAATGTGGAAATTGTTGTTGATGGCGTGGTGGTGGACACTATTAACCTCGTTTCCAATGAAACAATCAGCGAAGCTTCAGTTTGGGATTATTTTAAAGATATAATCAAATAAGTTTAAATATTTATTGCCTATAAATTATATTAAGGTACTTGCAATTTATTTTATAATGTGTTAAAATGGCGTTGTTAAGTTAAACAGCGCTTTTTTATGGCAATATGCTTTTGCTTTTAAAATTGGTTTTAAATTTTCTTAACACGCAAATTTGATTGTCGAATTAATTGAGTTTGTGTCCTTACCCGTTTAGGGTCTTAAGTCCAAAAGGAGGTTTTATGAAGAACTACGAATTAATGTACATCATTCCTAGCCAATCAACCGATGAAGAAAAGGAAGCCCTTATTGCTTCTGTTAATGGTATGATTGAAAAAGATGGTGGCAAAGTTGAATCAGTTGAACGCGTTGGCAACAAAAAACTTGCTTATGCAATCGACAAAAAACGTGAAGGTTATTACGTGCTTGTTAACTTCAGCTCAAATGCCGAAGCTCCAAACAAACTTGGTTCATTGCTTTCTATCACAACAGGAATCATGAGATATATCATCGTTGCAAAATAGTTTTGCTGTTTGCAACACACCAAATTTGCTTGTTAAAGCAAGCATTACTCAAACAAATTTTAAGGAGTAATTATGAATAAAGTATTTTTAATTGGCAATTTAACTCGCGATCCAGAGCTCAGCCAAACACCAACTGGCGTTTCAGTTTGCCGTATTTCTATTGCTGTTGGCCGTAGATTTAGCAACGCAGAGGGCGGAAGAGAAACTGATTTCTTCAACGTTACCGCTTGGCGTGGCAATGCAGAAAACTGCGCAAAGTTTTTGAAAAAAGGCAACAAAGTGGCTGTTTCTGGTTCAATCCAAGTTAGGAACTTTGAACGTCAAGACGGCTCAAAAGGCACATCAGTTGACATCATTGCAGACGAAGTTGAATTTTTAACATCTCGCAACGACAACAGTGAATCTGGCTCAACTGAAGGTGGCATGGGCGTTGGCAGCACAGGTCCAGTTAGCGACCTTCAACCAATCAGCGATGACGATTTGCCATTTTAATCACACAAAATTAATTTAAAAATCTACAAAAGGAGTAAATATGTCAGAAGAAGTAGAAGTTAAAGAAGTTCAAGCAGAAGTTAAACCTGAACAAAAGAAAAAAGTTTTCAAACCACACAACAAACCTAAAAAACGCGTTTGTGTTTTCTGCGATGACAAAAACTTAAAATTCATCGATTACAAAGATGTTAACCGTCTTCGTAAATTCGTTACTGAAAAAGGCAAAATCTTGCCAAGCCGCCAAACTGGCACTTGCGCACGCCACCAACGTGAATTGACCGTTGCAATCAAACGTGCTCGCAACATGGCTTTGTTACCATTCAGCGGTGACTAATATAAACAAAAAAGCACACATTTAAGTGTGCTTTTTTATTGCTTTAAAACATATCTTTTAAGATTGCTTTTATTTTACATTTAAGACTTCCTCATTTTTCCACCCAAAGGTAGTTATCAAATGCGTTTTTTTGTTAAATAAGGATTGAAAATTTTATCATTCAATAGATTTAAAAAACTATTTTTTAGAATAATCAACAATTTTCAACGATTGTCAATTCTGTTGTATCAAAACTGATATGGTCATATTCATCATTATCAAATATAATCATAACTGAATTTTTGTGCATATTGATATCTAATATGTAATCATTTAATCTTAAAAGCACATTGTTTAACTTCTCATTAGAGACATTTTTGAACTCCAGCGAGATTCCTTCAATTTTGTTTTTACATTCTTCTTTTTGCCATTCATTATATTTTAACTTTATTATAATAATGTGATTTTGTTTGTTGTAAGTAAAATTTTCTAATATTGTTTCGTGCACAAAATAGTTGCTTAATTTTTGATTAATAATCATTTTTTATCCTTAAAAATAATGTATCAGTTCCAATTCCGCCTTGTCGTAATCTTTGTTTATAAATTTGTTTGTAGGCAAAGTTTTTTAATTTTTTTCCACCATTTCCCATTTGATAGGGAAGTTTTTGTAATTAAAATATATCAATTGGTTGCGTTTCCATTTACAATCCTTTGCTTTTTGGACAACTTTTTTTATGGTAAAATAAAACTCGCAAAATTCTTCATAATCTGGGGCTAAATATTCTTTATCGTTGTCAGCCTCTCCATATCCATTCAACTCGCCAACAACAATAGTGCCATCAGCAAAATACAGTTTTTGGAGAGTTTTTTCAAAAATTTTACTGCCTAAAAATGCAATATAATTGCCTATAACAGCCCCCTCTTTGTTGTTGAGCCATTTGATTTTTTCTCCATTGTCATTAACCCATTGTTTGTTTTCATCTAATTTCATAATATTTCCCTTTGTGGTAGTAAATGTATTGTTCCTTAACAACTTTCAATTCTGCTTTATCAACAATATTTAAAATGTATTATAAAAATCTTATTATTCAAAACAATGCCATTCAATATTAAAAATCATATCAGTTAACAATCATATTTAATGAATTTAATATTTTTCCATAATTCTTTTAAAGGAATATTATCTATATTGACTTTATTTTTAAATTCTTCTAAATTTTTGTATGATTGATAAATTTTAGTATCAATCTTCCATATTGTAAAATCATCGTGTTTACTTAATTGGTATAGATTTTTTTTATATTTAATTATAATATCAAGACCCCTATCTATTAATTCGATAATTCTTTCAAAAGTAGGTTTATATTTTATTTTGTTTTTATAATTAATTTTTGCTTCGTTAAGTGATACAAAATTTGGGGGATTGATTGCGTTTGGGTATTTCGTGGCATTATCATCATTATTCCAACCACAATTTTTACATGAGCCAACCCCATATTTATTAACTTTAATTGGGAGGTTGCAAACATCACATATTTTTGTTACTTTCACTTTTTTACTCCTTTCAACCAGTCAGTGTATGTTGTTCTGTGCCAGTTTCCAAATTCATCTTTAAACCAATAGTGTCTATGTGGATAAATGTGGTTTGGAGGACCAACCAAATGATCATCATAATATTTATCACCATTATTGTCAAATTTTCGATATTCTCTTTTGATACCTTGATAATCATATCTTGCGACAACAGAATTAGGCTTATATTTATCTGGTAATTTGTGCCCAACTATTTTAAAATAACCACCGCTTGCAGTGCCACGCCCGCCAAAAAATTGTATGTTAATTTCCATAATTTGCCTCACTATGCTCGTGTCGGTTGTATGGAAATACAATTATGTTGCCCTTCATTTCTGAAAATGGTTTTCCATAACAGATTATAGCACTTGGCTCTAAAATTTCCAACATTTTGTTATAACCTAACATAAATTCTTCCTTGCATTTCCTATTTCCATGAGTTGAAATTGCAACGATGCCACCTTTTTCAACGCCATCAAAACAGAAATCAAAACTTCTTTTATCACTCCAACTTATTGTTGGTACTACATTTAATCCTTGGCTTTGCCAATAAGCTCCACACCAGCGATTTTTAAAAGTGCTGTACATTTGCAGCAATATAGGCATATCAGTGTACAAACTAAAATCCGGAGAGCATAGGGCATAATACTGTTTCAATTTTTCCAATGAGTATTCGGCATTTTCATAAACACAATCAAATTTGTAATCGTGAATAAAAAAGTGTATTGTTTTATGTTTGTTTCTGTTATCATTATACTTGGCATTGCTATAACTAAACAATTTAATATTTTTTAAATCAATATTTGATTTTTGTATTATTGGTATCTCATATTTTCCTACGACATCAAATTCGTTTCGAACCAATTTTTTAGTTTGATTGCAAATTAATTGTTTATAAAAGTCATCATTTATATTTTGTAACTTTAATATTTCATTTTGGTCTAGACCCAATTTAGAAAAGTCATAACAATTTTGTAAATCTTTTAATTCTTGCAACAAAACTTTATCATTAAAACCAGTTTCCAAATTAGTTGAGTTGTGAGCAATCACATAAGCTTGTTGTTCTTTTTTTGTCATATGGTCGAGCCTTACGCATGGCAGCTTGTTTATGCCTAACATTTTTGCGGCTTCAATTCTTCCATTACCTTCCAAAACTATATTTTCTTTGCCAGCAATGCCAACAGGGTCGTTGAATCCAAATTCTTTAATTGAATTTGCAATATGTTCAATTTGTTCATGTGTATGTATTTTTGAATTATTTGCATAATGTTTCAAATCAGCAATATTCAGATATTCGATTTTTAATTCCATCAATTATTTCTCCCTTATAAACGACAAATATTAATATTTTTTCTTATTCCTTGCTTCTGGAGTAAGCCTTAAATCTTTTAAAATTTTTTCTAGTTGCTTGTTGCAATCTATCAAAGTTTTATAATGTTCATTTTCTTTAACCATTACTTTTGGCGTTTTTCCGTCGTTGCAAATTCCAGTAACAATTCTTATATATCTATCTGGATTTTTGTTGTATTCTCGCCAAGCCCTATCTCGCATTATTTTTGTTTGACAATATTGCCAAACAAGTTCAGCATCAGTTTGAGTAAGGCGGTATTTTATACTTTCTTTCAATGTTTTTACTATTGATTCATATATCTCTTTTTCTTCTTGATTTAAAAAAATTGGAACTTGAAGAATTTTGTTATTATTCTTTTCAGTTTCAATTTTTGCAAGCTTATTATTTTCGAATATTTCTTTTTCCAACTTATTCATGTAAACCTCAAAAATTCTTAAATAAAAAGGTTACTCACAACAAATGTGAATAACCTAATTTAATTATAAAGATATATTAATATATAAATTGTCAAAAAGTTTCCGAATGTGTCAAATTTAAGCAAATTTGAGTTGCTAAGGGTTAGTTTTGGGCGGTGGAGTGGGATTTGCGCAAGTATTCGTTGATGAAAGGTGTAAGGTTGCCGTCCATCACGCTGGCAACATCGCTGGTTTCGTAGTCAGTGCGGTGGTCCTTAACCATTGTGTATGGCTGGAACACATAACTGCGGATTTGGCTGCCCCATTCAATGCGCTTTAAGTCGCCCTTGATTTCGTTCATATTTTGGCGGTGTTTTTCTTCTTCCAAAGCCACCAATTTGCTGGTTAAAATTTTCATTGCATTTTCACGGTTTTGCAATTGACTGCGTTCATTTTGGCAAGTAACAACAATGCCAGTTGGAATGTGAGTGATTCTTATTGCAGTTTCCACTTTGTTAACATTTTGCCCACCAGCGCCACTGCTGCGGTAGGTGTCTATGCGCAAATCTTCATTTTTGATTTTAACTTCGGTTTCCTTGGTTATTGCTGGCACAACTTCAACCGAAGCAAAACTTGTGTGGCGGCGTTTGTTGCTGTCAAATGGACTTATGCGCACAAGTCTGTGCACGCCCATTTCGCCTTTAAGTTTGCCGTAAGCATATTCACCTTTAATCCAAATCACAATGGTTTTAAGCCCTGCGTCGTTGCCTTCCACTTTGTCCACAACCGAAAAGTCAAAACCATTTTTTGCAGAGTACATTTTGTACATGCGGGCAAGCATAACAACCCAGTCTTGCGCTTCTGTGCCGCCAGCACCGGAGTGAATGGTCAAAATAGCGTCATTGTTGTCGTACTTTTCGTCCAAAAGTGTGCGCACATTAAGTTCGTCCACCTTGTCGCGGATTTCAAGCAATTCACTAAACGCCAAATTTAGCATTTCAAGGTCGGTTTCTGTTTCAAGTTCTTTAACAGTTTTAATCAGCCCAGTAATTTGGTCTTGCAAAAATTGGACTTCACCAAACAAGTCCTGCAACGATTTAATTTCTTTATTGGTTTGCATTGCGTAGTCAAGATTGTTCCAAAATGTGAGTGATTCACGCTCTTTCATAAGAGTTGTCAATCTTGCACTCAATTCGTCCAAATGCAAACAACTTTTTGTAAGTTCAAATTTGTCCACCAAAGCGGACAATTCATCGCCAATGTTTTCGATATTCATAATTTTATTATACCATACAAAAAAGTTTTTTAAAAATATTTTGCGTGGGTTTTTTAATTGCAAAATTTTGGCAGGGTTTAGTTTATCTAATCTCTTTTAACCAATCTGCAAGCGTTTTTAAAAGCAAATTAAATTTGTCAATGTTTTTGCTGCTGTTTGTTATGCTGCAATTAGTTTCTATTTGAATTGTCCAAATATCAAAATTTTCAGCAAAATAGCCGCTAATTGTTTTTGTGGAAGCCTTAAATGGAACATCAACGCTTAAATTAAAATGTTGTTTTAAGCGTCTAGTGATTTTGTCAAACAAAATAGTGTTTTGCTTAATATTGTTGCCAAAATTTATGCCCAAGTTTATGTCATAATTGCGCCAACTAGCAAGACCATGTAAATCTATTATATATTTTATTTTGCCGCTTTCTGCAAGTTTGCAAATAAATTTTCTATAATTGCAGTTTTCATCAAAGTTGGCATCGTCAAAATTGTTTTTTGTTTTAACAAGCAAATTAGAACCTGTTTCTTTTGCAAGAGCAATTCCAAGCGGAATTGTGCCAATTTCTGCAACTTTTTGTTTGCCCAATCTTGTTTGACTCACACCATGCGGAACAGAAATTAAAATATTGTTTTCTCCAGCAAAAAACACAAAATCTTTTGTTTTGTTGTTTGCCAAAACGTCTTTTCTTAATTCCTTTGCTTTGTTAAAACTTAAATTTTTCATATTGTTATGATACAAAAAACATTACATTTAGGCAATCTAATTTTAAATTTGTTTTTAATTTGTTTAAGAAAAATTCCAACTATATATACACAAAATCCACAAATGTGCTATAATACCCATATGAAAAAAGATTTAAAGGTTTTGGCAATCGAATCAAGTTGTGATGAAACAAGTTGTGCTGTTGTTGTTGACGGCAGAACTTGTCTTTCCAACATTGTTTCCAGCCAAATTGACATTCACACATTGTTTGGTGGCGTCGTGCCAGAAGTTGCAAGCCGCAATCATATCACGGCAATTGATAATGTTGTTAAACTTGCGCTAGTTAAAGCAAACTGCACAATGGCAGATATTGATGTGATTGCTGTAACATATGGGGCGGGGCTGATTGGCTCGCTTTTGGTTGGTGTTAGTTACGCAAAAGCGCTTGCATATGCAACAAAAAAACCGCTTGTGGCAGTTAATCATATTTATGGGCACATTGCGGGCAATTATTTGTCCAGTGCGGAGTTAGTTCCACCTTTTGTTTGCTTGATAGTAAGTGGTGGGCACACTGCAATTGTAAAAGTGGAAGATTACAATCATCACACATTGATTGGCACAACTTTGGACGATGCTGTTGGTGAGTGTTTTGACAAGGTTGCCCGCGTGCTTGGTTTGGGTTACCCAGGTGGGCCAAAAGTTAGCAAGTTGGCGGAAAGTGGCAAACCAAACATTCAGTTTGCAAAGCCTAACGATAGTTTGGGGTATAATTTTAGTTTTAGCGGCAAAAAAACAGCAGTTATCAACTATATTCACAAACTTGAACAAGCAGGCAAAGAAATTCCAAAAGCAGACATTTGTGCAAGTTTTGAGCATTGGGCAGTGGACGAGTTGGTTGAAAAAGCAATCAAGGCGTGCAAACAATATGGCATAAACCAATTGGCGATTGCTGGCGGTGTTAGTGCCAATCGCTATTTACGTGAGCAAATGAGTTTGAAAGCAGAACAAAACGGCATAAAATTTTATATGCCAAAAATGGACTATTGCACGGACAATGCCGCAATGATTGGCTCGGCTGGTTATTATGCTTATGTTGCTGGCATCGGCATTGCAGATATGACCCTTGCACCAAACCCAAGTTTGAGTTTGGACGATTATTTGTTAAAAACCAACAAACAATAAAATCAAAATTTTGGTTTAATAAACCAGTTAAATTAAAGGCAAGCAATTGCCTTTTTTGTTGCAAAAATTTAACCAAACAATTTGGCAAACATTTATTTTGACATTTGGGCAATCAATTTAAAAAATATATCAAATATATTTTTAGTTTTTTGACAAAATACAACAAATAGTGTAAAATAATTTTAAGGAGAGCAAAATGTTTTACGACAATTTTACACCAGACCAAATTTGTGGAATATTTTCATTTTGGCACATTGTGGCAATTGTTATTTTTGCTGTTACTGCAACAATTGCTTTGGTGCTTTCCCGCAACATGAAAAAGCAAACTGTTGTTAAACTTATGAAAATTGTGGCAATAACTGTGGTTGTTATGGAGATTGTTAAAATCACATTAAGGCTCATCAAACATTCAAGCCCAGACGGCTGGGTTCCGCTATATTTTTGCAGTTTGTTTTTGTACGCAATATGTTTTGCACTTTGCAAAAACGAATTTATCAAAAACATGGGATATTGCTTTTTGGTTTGTGGCGGCATTGTGGCAAGTGTTTGTTACACAATTTATCCAAGCACTGCATTGTTGCTGTATCCAATTTGGCACCCATCATCAATTCATGGTTTTGTTTATCACTGGTTCATGTTTTACATTGGTGTGCTTGTTGCAATGCGTGGGCTTTATCACCCAAAAGCAAAGGATTTTGTTTACTACCTTTCATTTACAACCATTTTCACCTTGCTTGCGTTGATTGTTAACAACTTTACTGGCTCAAACTTGATGCTTATCAGCAGACCTTTTGGTGTGGCGTTCTTCTACACAGTTTATAACATTTCTCCGTTCCTTTATGGTTTAATGGTGTATCTTGCACAATCAGTCGGCTTGTTTTGGGCAGTTTACGGTGTGTATAAAATAGGCGAAAAAATTGCCAACAAAAAACAACCAAAAACAGATTTGGTTGAACAAGATGAAGATGATGAACCTAATTTAAAAGAAACATAACACAATTTTTGCTTCTACGCCAAAAAGCGCAAAATTGAATTTTTAAAACACTTGTTAAATTAACATCAATTTGTTAAAATATTATCAAGTGTTTTTTATTTGGTATTTGCCCACTATTAAAACAATAACCAAAAATATTTTGCACCACTAGCTCAATTGGATAGAGCATCGGTCTTCGGAACCGAGGGTTACGCGTTCAAATCGTGTGTGGTGCACCATTTTTTTTAAAAAAAGTTGACTTTTTTGTGCTTTGGCAAATATAATTAAATTATGAGCAAAGTTTACATTTTAATTGGTTCAGTTGGTGCTGGCAAATCCACAATGGCAACAAAATTGAACAAGCAACATGGTGCAAAAATTATTTCTGCAGACGAAATTTACAAAACTCTGCCAGTTAAAAAGATTTCAACAAAGCCATACGATTTTAAAATTAGGAATATTATTTTAAATTCAATTTGCAAGGAACTGGAGCAAAATTTAAAAACACACAAAGATTGTGTTGTTGATTACACAAACATGCCAACAAAAAGGCGCAAAAAATTTTTAACTTTGGCAAAAAGGCACAACGCACAAATTGTGTGTGAATTGCTTTTGGTGGATAAGCAAACATTAATCAATCAACTTAAAAAACGTGAAACGGAAAATTTAAGTTCTCACAAAATTTTGGAAAAAGAAAAATCTGTGGATTTGTATTTAAAGCGTTTAAAACAAAGCATGCCAACTCTTTTGGAAGGTTTTGACGTTATCAACATATATTTTAATGGGGCAAAGCAAGAGACAAAAACAAAACCAACCACCAAACGCTTTTTAAAAACAAAATAGAGCAACAAAAAACCACCAAACAAGGTGGCTTTTTTTAGGCTTATTTTTTGTTGGCTTTGTCCTTTTCTTTGTACTTTTTGTCGAGCTTTTGTTGTTTAATCCAAATGTTCATAACTGCTTTTTTAGGCAACAAGTGAACTAAACGCACTTGGCTGCGGGCAATAAAGCCATAAATAGACATTTCTTTGCCTTTATAAGTGTCCTTAATTGCTTTTGCAATAACTTTTTTAGGGTCATACATAACAACATATTTTGAAACAACTTCGCTTTTTGCTTTTGTTTGTTTTGCGCGGTCAAAAAAGGCGGTTTTTGTCCAGAATGGGCAGATTGTTGTAATGCTTATTCCGCGAGATTTCAACTCTTGGTTAAGTGCGCGAGAGTAACTGATTACAAATGCTTTTGTTGCACCGTATGTTGCAATGTATGGAATAGGTTGAAAACCTGCAACGGACGCAATGTTGGCAATTTTGCTGCCTTTTTGCATATAAGGCAAACTTAATTCAGTCATTTTTAAAAGTGCTTTACAGTTCAAGTCAACCATATTTGCAGATGCGTGCACATCGATTTCATCGTATCTGCCAAATTTACCAAAGCCAGAAGCGTTAACAAGCAAGTCAATAACAACATCTTCTGCTTTAAGCATGGCGGTGTACTCGTCAAAACTTTCGTCTTTTGTCAAATCAAAAGCACAAACTCTAAATGGAGTTTTGATTTCTTCTTTAACTTTTTCAAGTCCATCTTTTTCAAGGGCAATACCCCAAATTTCATCAAACTTGCCGTCTAATTGACGCACAAATTCTCTGCCCATGCCGGAAGATGCACCGGTTATAACTGCAATATGTTTCATAGTTTCTCCCTTTGATATCTTAATTTTATATTAAATTGCACTCAAATGTCAAAAAATATAACCAATTATTTAATTTTTCTTTGTTTTAACTTTGCAACACAAACGCCCAATCCCAATATTGCACAGGTTGACAAAACAAATATTGTTGTGATTAAAATTTCTTTTTTGTTGATTTTGTGTTTAACTTTGATTGTCAGTTCAAGAGAGGAAGTGTTGCCGTCACTGTCAACAACAATATATTTAACAATATATTCGCCTTTTTGGTTTGTGTTTAAGTTTGTGTTAATATTAACATTTTCTGCCGTCGGTTCAATTTCAAAATCTTCATCGTCGGTTACTTCAATCAAACTTAACAAATCGATTTGTTCTTTTTCAAAAATTTCAACTTTGCCTTGTTTTGCTTTGATTTGTGGGGCAGAACCCTTCAAAATTGTGGCAATACTTTCGTCAAATTCTTGGCGGTCGGCTGGTTTTAAATTTTTATACGCTTTAACAATGTTTTGTTTGGTTTCAGTGTCGCTATTTCTGTTTGTCAAGTCCAAAAGTGTTTTGCCTTCAAGATAGTTGGATATAGTTTGTTTTAGGTTGTCAACAGCAGCATCATACATAACAGTTTCTGTATCAAAATCTGCCACATTAATTAATTTTAAACCCTGCTCACACACTTCAAACTCAATGGTTTTGTTGGTGGTTTTATATGCGGCAATTGTTTTGCCAGTAAGCACACTGTCAACATCAACATATTGTGGAGCATTTGTGTAAATCACAATTTTGTAACCATACTGCAATTCAACTTCGGCATTCTCACGCGTTAGGTTGGAAAAGTATTGGTTGCCTTTAACTTCTGCTTTGTCAATTTCTTGCGTTTTGTCGGCGTTGAAAATGGTAACCGAACAAAACACTTCATTTGGATTGTTTTTCCAATAGTCGCTTTGGTTGCCAAGGTTTGACCCGCCATAAACAATTGTCGCTTTCAAATTGTTTTCGCTCAACGTCAAAACATATCCGGCTGTTTTAAAATAACCATGAATCCAAATTTTGCTTGGGTGATAAAAAGAGTAATCCAAATTTTTGTAGGTATAGGTTACGTTGTTTTCACCTTCAGCCAAACCAACGCAACAAGTTTTAGTGGAGTAGTCAAAATTGGTTGGAAATTTAAGCCAAATATTGCCAGCAGTTAAGTTGGTAATTTTCAAATTTTTGGAAGTTATTTTAACAATTTTTATTGTTTTTCCGTTGCGTACAATTGCCATGTTTTTGTTGGCAATTTTGTTAAAATCATCAATTTCAATTGTAACATTTAAATTGCTTTCAACTTTATATTTTTCAAACAGATTTTCATCAACTGGCGCGTAATTTAAATCCAAATTTTCGCCTTGTTTAATTTCGGTTAGTTTTTCATCGGTTACGCTATCTTTCAAAATAGAAAATGAGTTTAAATTTTTTGCATAAATTTCTTGTTTGACCCCATCTCCAATTGGCAGGCCCCAAGCGGTTAAATAAGGTATTATGTTTGCATTGTAAGTTTGGGCAAAAAACTTTGCGTAGATTTCTGGCACATTGTTTTTGTTTGTGCCGTTTGCTTCAACAAAACTGCGATAAAAACTGAACAATTTGGCGTAAGTTGTTGAACCTTCAAACGCGTCAAACAAGTTAACAAGGCAATACAATTTTTCACCAACATTGGTGTATGTTCCTTCTGCGTTGTTAAAAATTTGTTTGCCAGATTTGCGTGTGTTGTTTCGGCTTTCTTCTATGTTTTGTTTTGTGCCCATCCAGTCGCCAGATGCTTTGTAAATTGATTTGTCAATTTGCACATAATGTGCCAAAATATTGTTGCCAGTTTCGTTCAAACACATGTTAAATCCAGCACCGCTGCCTTGCCCAAGATAACCTTGGTAGCCATGCCCAATTTCGTGCAGCGTGCCCCAACCGTAACTGAAAATTGCAGCAATTGAAGCACCACAAACGCCAATGTGATTGCCTGCATAATAAGCATTGCCAGAAGCATTGCCGTTTGACTTTGCAAAATATTTAACTTTAACATTTTGGTCGGTTGCCTTGTTTGGATTGAGTGAAAGACCAATCATTTCGTCCATTTTGTTGGTTACTTTGATAAAATAAGTCAAACTGTCATCTAAATTCCCAATCAAGGCATTATTGTTTGGGGCAACGAGTTTAGAAATTTTATTTTTGTCTATGAGTGGAACAAGCACTGTCATGGCTTCACAGTCCACAACTCCAAGCGAATTTTGGCTTGTTTGCCAGTTTTCAAAAAACTTTGATTCATCGTCTTTGTAAAGATAGTAATCTAAAGGCAAAACTGATTTGTTATAACTTACAATAATTTTGTAGGTCTTGTTTATTTCAACACCTTTTGATTGAATAACACTGGTTGCAAAAGGCACGCTATCACATTCGCCGTCTGTTGCAACATTTTTGATGGTTGCAAAGTCCGTATTGTCTTTTTTTAAGTTGGCAAAACTAATTTTGTTGTTGTAATTGGAAAGCATTTGCAAGTCCAAATTGATGTCGGTCGTGGTTGCTTTAACTTTAATTTCACTTCCTGCTGGCATAAACACACCCAAAATCTGCCTATCACCAGTGTGGCAACGATTAACGCCTATTGCTTTCAAATTGTCCACATTTGGCAAAGTGTAAAGTGTTCTTTCAATGGTGCAAACTCCGTTTTCTTCGTTCAAAACTTTAACAGGCACAGTTATGTCTGTTGTGTTGTTGTGGCTGTCAGCAACTTTATATCTTATGCTATATTCACCAGCAATGGTTGGGTTAACATTGTTTGAAACGCATTCAATTTTTGATGACAAGTCGCCATCTTCAAAATCTTTTGCAAAAATTCTAAAACGACTGTCCAAAATGTCAAAACTACTAACAACATTTTTATCAATAGTAATGTTTGTTGCACCATAAAACACCGGCTTGTTTTTTGTGCTAAACAAACTTTCACTTTGCGTTGTTGTGCTGGCAAAAGAGGTTGAATGCACACAAAAAGCGTTTGCACAAATGCAACACGCAAAACCAATGATTAATAATAGTACATTTATTTTTTTCATAACTTTATTATATCATGATTGTGTTATTAATTTGCAAGCATAAAACAAAATATTGTTTTAATATTTGTTAAAAACTCAAATATAAAAAACGCACTAAATCAACACATCAAAATTTGTGCAACAAAAAACACAGTTGGTTCTGTGCTTTTAAAATTATTTTAGATTTGGAGCGGGTGAAGGGAGTCGAACCCTCCTCCTAGGCTTGGGAAGCCCACGTACTACCGATGTACTACACCCGCACAAAAGTTTACTAATTAAATAGATTTTTGCTGTTTTGATTAGTGTTATTAGTTTAACATAGTTAAAATTTTTAGGCAAGCAAAACATTATTGTTTAAAAATTAAATTCATATTTTTACAAAATATTTTAAAAATGTCTTGACAACAAAATTCAATTTAGATATAATCACATAGTAACGGCGGTGTGGCTCAGCGGTTAAAGCAATCGGTTCATACCCGATAGATCGGTAGTTCAAGTCTACCCACCGCCACCACGCCAAACAAACTATTTGTTTGCGAAAAAGGTGGGCAATTGCCCAAATCAATTTCAGTCGCTTTGCAATTTGCTTGCTAAAGCATTGGCAAACGATGCAGACGGAGCGAAAGTTTCGGGGTCCCCAAAAACAGAATGTTTTAGGGGAAAAGGAGCAACCAAACAAAAAGTTAAGGTTGCAAAATTAATGAAGCAACCTAACAATGGGTTGAGTTGCGACATGGTCCCATGGTCAAGTGGTTAAGACACCGCCCTTTCACGGCGGTATCAGGGGTTCGAGTCCCCTTGGGACTACCAAATTACACCATATTATGTGGTGTATTTTTTTTATTTTTTACATCTATTATCACTTTGCAAAAATGTTGGCAAGTTGAAATTTTAATAATATAAAAAATCTTTCAATTCAAACTAAAAGAAATACTTTGTTTGTATATTGAAAGATTGAGTAATAAATTTTAATTTACTTAATTTTGAGTTGTTTTTGTTTGCTCCAACTTTTCAAGTTTTTTTTGTTTTGCTTGTTTTATTAGCTCTTTAATTTGTTCAGTTAAAGCGTTCAAATCTTCATTGATAAAACCAATAACAATTTTGTTTTTGTGCTTTGGAGAAAGGTAAAACGCAAGAGCATGGGCGTCTGTTTTGTGAAGTTTGTCGCGCAAGGAGTGACATGGTTCAACATCACAAATGTCTTCAAGCTTGATTATTGCATACACAACAATTGATTTAACAACAATGCAGTTATCATGCAAAGCATAAACCTTTTGATATTTTGCTCTGCAAAGTTGATCAACACTCCACCAAACACACAATCCAAAAAGAAGAACAAAAATCAAACATATCCACCAATTGTGAACAAGGCAAAGCATAACCAACAAAACAGCAAACAGCATTATGTCTGAAATCAACAAAACAATCAGTGAAAATTGTTTGTAACTTTTTAAGTCTATTCCAATGTCTTTTATTTTTTCACCTGGCAAAAATTTTTCCTTTTTTTGCTTTGTTTTTTTGTTTTGATTGCTTATTTTTAATTTTGACATTTTCACACCTTCTTTTTTGTTGCTTTCCACTTTTGTGTTCGCGTTGGCTTTGGTAGATTTTTCAATTGCTTTTTGAATCAAATTCTTTTGTTCATTTTCTGCCATAATCACCTACACATTAAATTTAAACACAATTATATCGCCATCTTGCACAACATAATCTTTGCCGGCACTAATAATTTTGCCTTTTTCACGGCAAAGGTTGTAGTCGCCAAGAGAAATCAAATCTTCATATTTAACAACATCGGCGCGAATAAAACCGCGTTCAAAGTCGGTGTGAATTTTGCCAGCTGCTTGTGGGGCAAGTGTGCCGCGGTGGATTGTCCATGCACGCACTTCTTTTTCGCCCGCTGTGATAAAACTAATAAGCCCAAGCAAATGATAGCTTGCAACAATCAATTTTTCCAAGCCAGATGATTCAATGCCCAATTCTTGTTTAAACATTTCACGGTCTTCTGCCGGCATATTGATAAGTTCTTCTTCAGTTCTTGCACACAAAGACACAACTTCCGCTTTTTCTGCTTCTGCAATCTTTTTGATTTTTTCAATATTTTCGCGTTGGAAATCATCAAGTTCGTCGCTTGTGTTTGCAACATAAATGATAGGTTTGCTTGTTATAAGGAAAAATCCATCAACAATTTTTTGTTCTTCTGCATTAAGGTGCAACATGCGCGCTGGTTTTTGATATTTTAAAAGTTCCAAAATTTCGTTAAGCAACTCAAACTCTTTTGTTGTTTGTTGGTCGGCTTGCCCACCATGCACAATCTTTTTAATCCTGTCAATGCGCTTTGTAACAGCATCAATATCGCTCAAAATAAGTTCCAAATTGATTGTTTCAATATCTCTAACTGGGTCAATGCTGCCGTCAACATGGATAATTTTATCATTTTTAAACACGCGCACAACATGCACTATTGCATCAACTTCACGGATATGACTCAAAAATTTGTTGCCAAGCCCAGCACCTTCGCTTGCACCTTTAACAAGGCCAGCAATATCCACAAATTCAATTTGCGCAGGGATAATTTTTGTTGTGTGATACATTTCTGCCAGTCTGTTGAGCCTGTCATCAGCAACGTCAACAACACCTACATTTGGCTCAATTGTGCAAAAAGGATAGTTTGCACTTTCCGCTCCTGCCTTTGTTATTGCGTTAAACAAAGTGCTTTTGCCCACATTTGGCAATCCAACAACACCTAATTTCATTTTTATACCTCGATTTAATTTTATCCTATTTAAAATCAGTTTCAACATCAAACATAATGATGTTTAAGAATATTTTTGTAACACAATAATACTATATTTAAAGGAAAATTTCAAGTGAAAAATATCTTTAAATATATTTTAATTGGCATTGTGCAGGGGTTGACAGAATTTTTGCCTGTTTCCAGCAGTGGACACATTGTTTTGTTTGGCTCGTTTTTTGAGTTGGACAACCTTTTGCTTTTAAGCGTTGTTGCACACATTGGCACATTGTTTGCTGTTGTGTTCTGCTATCGCAACAAATTAAAGGAGTTGATTAAAAAGCCATTTAATCCAACCAATCTTTGTTTAATTATTGCAACTGTTCCAACTGTGGTTATAGTTTTGCTTTTTAACAAGTTTTTGGAAAAGAACTTTTCTTCTCATGTTTTGGTTTGGGGTTTTTTAATTTCCGCAGTTTTGCTTGCCATTGCAGACTTTAAAAAGCCGGGCAACAAACCAATCAACAAACGCAACGCGCTCTATATGGGCATTTCGCAAGGATTGGCGCTTTTGCCGGGGATTTCTCGCAGCGGTTCAACTTTGGTGTGCGGTTTGCTTGTTGGGGTGGAAAAACAACAAGCGTTGGATTTTTCTTTTCTTATGAGCATACCAGTTATTTTGGCAAGTGCGGTGTATGAAAGTGTCAAATTATTTTCATGCCAAATAACAGTTAATTGGGTTGGCATAATTGTTGTGATGATAACATCGTTTATATTTGGCATTTTGTCCATAAAAATCATGTTAAAGCTAGTTTCAAAAAACAGGTTGATTTATTTCAGTTTTTATTTGATTTTGTTAAGTTTGCTGATTGTATTTTTGTTGTAAAATTTAGTTTCTAACTTTGTTTGAATAACAAAAAATATGTCTTTTGTTTAGTTGCTGATATTAATTTGTCGACATAATTCGACAAAATACGATATTTCTTCGTAAACAATTGAACAAATTATAGATTATCTTAAAATGTTTCTATGAAGATGGGAAAAGTAATTAGAGATTTAAGGAAGGAACATCGCATAACCCAAGAGCAACTGGCAGCAGCAATCAATACCACGCAAGATACAATTTCACTTTGGGAACTTAACAAAAGTTGCCCAGACGCATATTATATTGTTAAATTAGCAAAGTATTTTAATGTGAGTGCAGATTATTTGTTGGGGCTTGATGTAATTTAATTTTGATATTGATAAAAGAACAGTGTTGGTGCTGTTTTTTTTGTTGAGTGATAAAGTGAAAAACAAAAAACTTTTGTTGAAAACGCTTAAAAAGCAATTGGTAAAAATACAGATTTGACATTTTTAACAAAGTGTGGTAATATATAATCATAGCGAAGGTGCAGTATTCTAGTCAACTAGACGGAACAAGGATGCTGAAACAAGCATTAATAGCACAACTATGAAGTTCGTGGTGCTGGCTTTGATTGCCCAAATCGGGGCTGGTGCTGGGAGTTAAGATTTTTGGGTTGTATGTAACGGCATACATATTTACGCCCAATTATCGTGGAGACCCAAGTGGGTGAAGTGACGTGGTATAAAAACTCAATTCATCGCTTGGATTAGGAACCTGCATACGGCGAAAGTTGCGTGCAGTGTAGCTTGCTTTGAGTGGTCAACTTGGGATAAGGCGACAACTTAAATTTACCATAAAGTACACGTGGATTTTTAAGTTGCTTTTGAAATCTAGACCGCAAAATAAAGATAAGTTTCGTTGATGTTGTTAAGGAAATCTTCTAGGCTGTTCGTTAAGAAATATTTTGGGGATTATAGTGTGGTCTCAGTGGCGATTCGGTGCAAGTTTTGCGTAAAGGGAAACCGCTTTGCTGGTAACGGCAAAGAGCAAAATTGGGAAACCCAACCGAACCTTATGCCGCAAGGTTTACTCAAAGTATTGCCTTTGCAAAATTAATAAAAATGTGGGGCTTTGTGCTCCACATTTTTTGTTGAATAAATTAAATTTGTATAGTCATAAATTAATCAAAAATTAATTAAAATATTTTAATATTGACAAATTAAATTAAATTTGATAAAATTGGCAACAAATATTATTTTAAAACAAATTAAAATAATAAATAAAAAAATATAAATTTGTTAAAAAACACTTAAAAATAGCATTTTTTGCATTTTTTAATTAAATTTTAAATATTTTTTTAGATTTTTTAAAAAGGAATATATGAAAAAAGAAAAAAAACAAAAAAACAAATTTTGGTTGTGGCCATTAATTGCATTTATTATGGCAATTTCAATTTCACTTGTGTTTAGCATGTTGAGTGAATGGGCACTTTCAAATGCTGGCATTGTTGTGGCGGTGATTGTTATTGTTGTGTTTGTGGTGATTAGCATAATTTTTGATATGCTGGGTTTGGCAGTTGCAAGTTGCAATGTGGAAGATTTTCACGCAATGGCGGCACGCAAAGTTAAAGGCAGCAAACAGGCACTTTCACTTGTTAAAAATGCAGACAGAGTTAGTTCGGTTTGCAATGATGTAATCGGTGATGTGTGTGGTATTTTGTCTGGTGCGGCTGGTGCGGCGTTGCTTGCAAACATTGCAATAACAAGTGGCACATTTTTGTCAATCTTTGTTTCAAGTTTGGTTGCTGCAATTATTGCCGGCTTTACAATTGGTGGCAAAGCAATGCTTAAAAAAGTTGCAATTATTCATGCAACAAGTATCACTTTGGGTTTTGCAAGATTTATCAACTTTTTCACCCACAATGGGTAAGTTAACAATTGCTTAAACAAAAAAAGATGCACATTGTGTTTTGGTGCATCTTTTTTATAATCTTTATTTCAATTTGCGCTTTAATTTTGCAATTTCTTCACGCAGTTTAATGGCTGTTTCAAAATCCAATTGACTGGCGGCGGTGTTCATCATACCTTTAAGGCTTTCAATTTGTTTCATGATTTCAGATTTTGTAAGTTTTTTGTTGTCTTCATCAATGTTGTTTTTGAGTGTGTCAACAATTGCTTTTTTAATTGTCATTGGCTTAACATTGTGCTCAATGTTGTAAGCCATTTGTTTTTCGCGTCTATAATTTGTTTCATCAATTGCAATGCGCATGCTGTCGGTAATGTTATCTGCGTACATTATAACCCTGCTTTCACTGTTGCGGGCAGCACGACCAATGATTTGAATAAGTGAAGTTGCACTGCGCAAAAACCCTTCTTTATCGGCATCAAGTATGGCAACAAGCGTAACTTCAGGCAAGTCCAAACCTTCTCGCAACAGGTTTATGCCAACCAGCACGTCAAACTCGTCTGCACGCAACTCGTTAATGATTTTAATGCGCTCCAAGGTGTCAATGTCGCTGTGCAAATATTTCACTCTTATGCCATTTTCTCCAAAATATGTGCACAAGTCTTCTGCCATTTTTTTGGTTAGGGTTGTAACCAAAATTTTGCCTTTTTTTGCAATTGTTTTGTTGATTTCGTCATACAAATTGTCCACTTGCCCATTGCTTGGTCGCACTTCAATTTCTGGGTCAAGCAAATAAGTTGGGCGTATGATTTGCTCCACAGTATTGCCAGAAAGCCCCAATTCGTACTCATTTGGCGTGGCAGAAACATAAATTGCCTGTCCAATTCTGTGATTAAACTCTTCAAAATTTAGTGGACGGTTGTCGTAGGCGCTCGGCAAACGAAAACCATATTCCACAAGGCTTGTTTTGCGTGCACGGTCGCCGTTGTACATTCCACGCACTTGTGGCAAAGTTATGTGGCTTTCGTCCACAAACAACAAAAAGTCTTTTGGGAAATAGTCCAACAGAGTGTAAGGAGGTTCGCCGGGTTCACGTCCGTCAAAATAGCGAGAGTAGTTTTCAATGCCCGAACAATAGCCCATTTCCTGCATCATTTCAAGGTCGTAGTTCGTGCGTTCTCTTATGCGTTGTGCTTCGATATATTTGCCTTGTTCGGCAAAATATTTTTCACGGTCAATCGCATCTTTTCGTATTTGTTCAAGTGCTTTGTGCAACTTTTCACTTCCAACTGCATAGTGGCTGGCAGGGAAGATAAACGCGTGTTTGAGTTTGCTTACAACATGGCCAGAAACCACTTCAAATTCACTAATTGATTCAATTTCATCATCAAAAAATTCAACTTTAATTGCTCGCTCACTGCTGTCAGCTGGAAAAATATCCACAATATCGCCATGCGCGCGGAAAGTGCTGCGGTGAAAATCAATATCGTTGCGCTCATATTGAATGTTAATGAGCCTTTTTATCAACTCTTCACGGGTCAATTTGTCGCCAACTCGCAAGGAAATGTGCAAATCGTAATATTCTTTTGGCGCACCCAAACCATAAATGCAAGAAACAGATGCAACAACAATTGTGTCACTCCTCTCAAACAAACTGCTTGTGGCACTGTGGCGGAGTTTGTCAATTTCATCGTTAACGCTCATGTCTTTTTCAATGTAAGTGTCGCTTGAAACAATGTACGCTTCTGGTTGATAATAATCGTAATAACTAACAAAAAATTCCACTCGATTGTTTGGAAAAAACTCTCTAAATTCATTGCACAATTGTGCTGCCAAAGTTTTGTTGTGCGCCAAAACCAAAGTGGGGCGGTTGACTTGTGCAATTATGTTTGCCATAGTAAAAGTTTTGCCACTGCCAGTCACGCCCTTAAGCACTTGGCTTGTTAGTCCGTCATTAATTCCTTCCACCAATGATTTGATTGCTTGTGGCTGGTCGCCAGTTGGTTGATACTTGGATTTAAGTTCAAATTTTCTATATTCCATACATCTATGATACACCAATTCTTTCAAATTAACAAGTATATTAAAAAAACTGAACTTAAACATTCATATTTAAGTTCAAATTTTTTAAGGCATCTTGCTCTTATGTTAGTTTTTATTAGATATTAATCAACCTTTTCATAACCACACTTATCACAAATAAGAATTCGTTCTTCTTTTCTTGCAAATAAAAACAACAATCCAAATGGAAATCCTATTATGGCAAGAGCGATAGCCCAACCTGGGATTTTAGAAGTTTTTTTATATCTCATATTTTCATTATCACATATAGGACACTTCATTTTTACCTCCACATTATAAGTATACTCCCATAATAATGGGAAGTCAAGTATTTTTCCCATTTTTTTGGAATAATTAAGTTAATGGAAACTTTTGGACAAAGATTAAAAAGATTAAGAATCGAAAAAGGAATAGGACAAATTGAATTGGCAAAGATGATTGGTGTGGGAAAGTCTATAATAAGCCAATGGGAATTGGATCGATGTGAACCAACTCTCTCAAAACTTGTATCGTTGTCAAGATTTTTTGAAGTAACTATTGATTATTTGGCTGGTTTGGAATTGTAATAATAGGAATAAATTGAGATATGTAAAAAACGCACTGTAAATGTGCGTTTTTAAATATTTGTTTTTAAGTTTCACAACAATGTTGACAAAGTGCATTAAATGTGGAAAAGATTGATTTAAAATCTAATTTTGATTAAAGCAAACACCAAACCAATCACACCAACAAGCAGTGCCAAACCAACTTTTGTGGCGATTTGATACCACAAATTGCGCTTGTTGTTTGTAAGTTCACGATGAAAGCCTTCGCCTTTAAGTTTGAGTGAAACACAAAAAACTGGGCTACCTTTTTTGTCACTTTTAAAAAGTTCAATATAGTTATCGTAACTTAAATTTGTCATGATTTTTTCAAGTTCATCTGGGTATAAAACATATTTGTCTGCCACAAATGAAATAATTTCACGTGGGGAAATAAGGCAGGACTTTTTGCCCTGACATTTTTGGTAAACATATTCCATAACATATTTTTCTTTAAAAGTTAACATTTTAAAATCCTTAAAGTTTATTTAAATGTTGCGTAAAAGAAGATTAACAAAGCAATCATTGTGCCAACAAAAGATGCAACAGCAATCAAAGCGTAATGTAAAAATGTAAAAGTGTTCTTTTTGGTGCGTTGTTTGCCGCTTTCTTGTTCCAAAACTATGCGTGCTTTTGGCAAAAGTGAGTAACAATAAGTGTTTTCTTCACTAAATTTGATGTTTAAGTACTCTTGTTTTTCCAAAAAATCCATAATTTGCCTAATGCTGTCATTATCGTATTGAGATTTTTGGTTTAAACTTGCAATAATTTCATCACTTGTGGCAACTTTGTAGGCAGTGCCGTCGGCAAGTTTGTTGAGTGCTTTTAAAACGCAAAATGACTTTTTGTCAAGCATAATAACTCCTTTATTATATCAAATCAAGTTAGTTTTTGCAATTCTTTTTTAAATATTTTACTTTATTGTGAAATGTATTCGTCAAGTTGAGATTTTATAAATTCAAATGCTTGTTCAAAAGGCTCAGTGGTTGTCAAATCAATGCCAATTTCTTTCAATACTTCAACTGCTGGGCGATGTGTGCCGTTTGATAAAAATTCAATGTATTTTTTGGCAAAATCGCTTTCTTTTAAAAGCCTTGAAGCGATTGTTATGCCAGTGAGCATGCCTGTTGAGTAAGAATAAACATAATAAGGGCGATAAAAGTGTGGTATGCGCGACCATTCATATTTTAATTCTTCTGGCAATTTGCAGGACGAACCATAATATTTTTTGTTGAGTTCAAAATATTTTTCATTCAACTCTTTATAGGTTAATGGTTGTTCGTTTTCAATTGTGGTGTGGGCAAACAATTCAAATTCGCTAAACAATGTTTGCCTAAAAATTGTGCTTCTAACCGAACTTAAAAATTGGTTTAAATAATACTTTTTTTGTTTTTTGTTGGAAATGCTTTGCATGTATTGATTAAGCAAAATTTCATTAACTGTGCTGGCAATCTCTGCTGCAAAAATGCTGATTTCGGCATCGTTAATAGATTGACGCTCGTTAAAATATTCTGCATTTATGCAATGTCCCATTTCGTGGATTAATGTGTCAAGGCTGTTAAAATCATCGTGCCAGTTCATTAAAATTAAAGTTTTTGCACCATAGCAATTTGAGCAGTATCCGCCAGTTGTTTTGTTTTGGTTTGGCAAATAGTCAATTGATTTGTCGTTCAACTTGTGCTCAACGCGTTTTAGGTAGTCTTCACCCAATGGCTTTAATGCTTGTTTAATTATTTCGTGTGCCTTTTCAATGGTAACTTTGCCGTTGATTTTTTCGTCCAAAAATAGGTCATAATATGCAATATCTTTAAGCCCGAGATTTTTGCCCAATTCACGCACATATTTTTGGTTTAAATTTAAATGTTTGTTAACTGCAGCGATGTTGTTTTTAAACACAATTTCCGGCACTTGCTCGTCAAACAATTGTTGTTGCAAAAGATTGTCAAAATTGTGCAGTTTCATATTGTCGTTGTCGGCTTTTAGGTTGCTCACAAAAAGTTCTGCAAAAGTTTTGTTAAATTGACCATATCCACCAAGGAAATTTTTAAAAGCATTTTTCCTTAAAACTCTATCCTTGCCACTCAACATAACAGAGTAACTTGCTTGGTCAAGTTTGTGCGGTTTGTTCTTGCTGTCCAAAGCGTCTTTAAAAGTCATTTCACTGTCAGTTATGATATCAAAAACTGGTGAACTATTGTTAAAGCTGTTACAAATTTTTGCAAGCAACGCACATGATTTTTCGTCCAATGTGTGTGGTTTGTTTCTAATAATTTCCTTAATTGAATTTTCATATCCTTTAATGCGCTTATCGGCTAAAAGTTCTTTTAAATATTTGTCGCTTAAACGTGCCAACTGTGGGGCGATGTAAGATGATGCTTGTGTATGCTTTTGAGCCAATATCTCAAATTTTTGCATAAGTTTGATTATCTCAACATTGCTACTATCTGTGTTGTATGTGTTTCCAAGGAAATGAGAAAACTTGTTCAGTAGCATTGTTTCTTTTTTGTTGGACAAAAGATATTTAAAAAATGTTTCTTTTTCGCCCAATTTGCCATAATATTGTTTGCTTTCATCAATTAATTTTTCAAATGTTTCAAATGCTTCATCAATTTCTTTTTGTGTTTTAAAACAACCTATGTCCCATTTGTATTTTTCATCAATCTCACTGCGTTTTTTCATACACTCTCCTTACACGTTCTATTTGCTTTTAATATGAATATTATATACAAAACAAAAATTTTTTCAAACAAAAGTAAAAGCAAAATTTTTAAATTAATTTTTAAACAAATTAGGCATATTTGTCAATCTTTGTTGACTTTTGTGCGATTTTGCACTATAATTTTATCAATGAGGTGGGAATTATGAGTATTTTTAGAAAAATTTTCTTAACTTTGGCAATCGCTTTGGTTGTGTTCTGCTATGGTTATCCAATGTTCGTGCTTCCTTTTGGTGATTACAAATATAATTACAAAGTTGGTGACCAAACAAAAACAGCAACCATGAGTTTTAAATTTGATGGCTCTTATGCTCTTAAAGATGGCGAACTTGAACAAACTGGCTATTACAAAGTTCAAAAGGGCAAAATCTATTTTGCAGACAATAAAGATGATTTAAAAAATAAAGATGAAAGTGATGGTATGCCGGTTTCAAATATGTACGAAATTGGTTATGAATTCGGTACACTCGGCAGTGTTAAATTTGAAAACACAATTGGCAAATATTCAATGATTGGCGTTGGAGTTGTATCATTGTTGTTGGTGCTTTCAATTCCAGATAGAAGAAGAGATTAATTAAATAATGTGTTAAAAATTAAAGGTGGCGATAAGCCATCTTTTTTTGTTTAAATCTTTTTTGAACAATTTTTATTCTGCTGTTATTTTAACTGAAATTATTTTCAAACTTTAAAAATGTAAATTTATTTTAAAAAATTTCAAAAAATATATAAAAAACCAGTAAAAAACACAAAAAAATAATAATTTTTTAAATTTTTTATAATTTTTTGCAAATTTTATTTTTAATTTTTTATTTAAATTTTTCATGGTTATTTTTGCTTTGACAATAAGCAGACAAAACTTTACAAAATATTGCCAAACATTTTAAAAAACATTTGGTTTTTTTGTCGAAATAGTATAAAATACTAATATATAAATTTTATAGATTTTTATATGACAAAAATTTAACTCACAAAATAATTGGAGAGGGACGATTATGATAAAAATGACAAAGAAAAGTACAAAGGTAGTTATCACATCAGCTGTAACATTTT